>NZ_CAMPHI010000010.1 GCF_946885955.1 uncultured Pseudomonas sp. | reverse complement strand
GAGCCATTTGATGTCGAAAAGGCTCTTGCACACTGAAAAACAAGACGGTATCTACGAGCTGAAAGAATCGCGGCTAAAGCCCCTCCCACCAGACTGCGGCGGGCTGCTTTAACGGCCTGCCAGTGCCGCTCAGATATTGAAGTGCTTGATCATTCCGCTCAGCTCGCCAGCCAGGCCGGCGAGTTCCAGGCTGGAGGTGCGGGTCTGCTTGGCCCCGGCCGTGGTCTGCACGGACACATCGCGGATATTCAACAGGTTACTGTCCACCTCGCGGGCCAC
The DNA here is from genome assembly GCF_946885955.1 of uncultured Pseudomonas sp. The sequence continues at coordinate 136,994 of NZ_CAMPHI010000010.1, read as the reverse complement.
GTAGGATTGCTCCTCGGTGGCGCTGGCAATGCTCTGGTTGCGTTCGTTGATCTGGCCGATCGCCTCGACGATGGCAGTCAATGCAATGCCCGCCGCGCGCGCGAGTGCCAGGGTGTCCTGGGTTTTCTCATTGCTGCTGTGCATGGAACGCAGCGCGCCCTGGCTGCCTTGCTGCACCGAGCCGATGATGGTCTCGATCTGCTTGGTCGACTCCTGGGTTCTTTGCGCCAAGGCCCGCACCTCGTCCGCCACCACGGCGAAGCCGCGACCGCTTTCGCCCGCCCGGGCCGCCTCGATCGCGGCATTCAAGGCCAATAGATTGGTTTGCTCGGCGATCCCGCGAATCACATCCAGCACCGAGCCGATACCGCCTATCTGGCTCGCCAGGGCTTGCAGGGCCTCGGCGGTATGCGCCATCTCGCCGGTCAGCGCTTCGATCGAGCCGACCGTGCGGGTGACGCTGCCCTGGCCTTCGCGGGCGCAGCGGTCGGCAGCCTGGGATACCTCCGAGGCCGAGGCGGCATTGCGCGCCACCTCTTCGATCGCGGTGGTCAGCTCGGTGACGGCAGTCACCGCCTGGTCGAGTTCACCGCTCTGCCGATGCAGACCACGGCTGGTGTCCTCGGTCACCGCGTTCAGCGCCTCGGAAGTCGAACCCAGCCGCTCGGCGGAATTCACCACCTGGCTGACGGTGCCGCGCAGGTCCGTTTGCATGCGCTGCAATGCCTGCAGCAGACGCGCCGCTTCATCCAGACCCGCGGTATCGAGCGCCTGGGTCAGGTCGCCCTTGGCGATCCGTTCGGCGGCGGCCATGGCGATGCCCAGCTGTTTGAGCAGGCGCAACACGATAAACGTGGCCAAGCCGCCGCCGACCAACAGCAGCGCCAGCAACCCTGCGGACATCAGCAGGGTGCGCTGCCGATGGCGGTCACGGCGTGCCGTCAGTGCCTGGTCGAGCATCGCCAACGAGGAGTCGCCGAGTGCGCGCATCGTCTCGATCGGCTGGTCATAAGCGGCCAGGTAGTCCGCGGTCGGGTATGTCACCTTAAGGCCGGCACCGCCGCTGGAAAAATCCAGCTCAATGGCCGCGATCAGCTCCTTATCGGTCAATGCCAGAACCTGCTGGATCTGCTCGCGCAATGCCGCCAGCGGTTCCTCCAACATGGCGGCGAGCGCCGGGGACGCGGCAGCGGCCTTGGCGAAGGCCCGGCCCATCCGCTCAGAACTGGCGAACGCCTGGGCGGTGAGCCCCATCAAGGCGCCCTGTTGCTCCGGCAGAATTCGTCCCTGCATCAGGTACAGGGCACCGAAGCCGCGCAATTGGCCGAATAGCTCAGCGGTTTGCGGCATTTCGATCAGCGCAGCGGCGATCAGCGAGTAGGTTTCCAGGTCCGGGTCCAGAGCCAGTTCGAAATGATCGAGCAAAGCATCCTCGATCAACAGGCTGGAGGCGATCAGTTGCGAATGTCGTTGCATGCTCTGCCTGGCGTCGATGCTGCCCTGGCCGACCTGCTTGGAGAGTTCTTGCCATTGCTCGCGGACCTGGCGCCAGACGCTGATTAGATCCGCCCCGACCTCGGCCGCGCGCAGCGCCTGCTCACTCGCCTCGAAGGCGCGCTGCAGCTCGGCCTGTTTGGCCAGACGAGCCTGTTGCAGCGTGCTGTCACCGCCGAGCACAGTGGCGGCCAAACCGCGATGCTGCTGGGTCAGCGCAACCAGACGCAACAGTGCCTGCACCGGCACGACACCCTGCTCTTCCCGGTCGGCCTGGCGGCCGCTGTGCAGCGCGCCAAGCACGTACAGGGTGGATGGCACGGCGATCAGCACGAGGGTCAACAGACCGAGCAAGGCGAACTTGGCGGAGAAAGACAGACGTTCGAGGACTTTCATGGACGGACTCCCGGAGTATTGTCAGGAACCCGCGAGGTGACGCGGCGGTCCCGCTTTTTTGGTTATTGTTTTCAGCTAAGGCAGCGGCCTTCGCAGGCACACTCGCCCCTTTCTCGGGCGAGAAATCGTCAGGGGCTTTATCGCGGAAGGCGGGGACTAGAGCGCCGTTGTTACAGCTTCAACGAACCGAGCAGCCCATCGAGAAAGCGCTCTCCGGCATCCATCTGGCTCAGTTCGACGAATTCGTCGGGCTTGTGCGCTTGTTCGATGGAGCCCGGCCCGCAGACCACCACCGGCACATCCAGGCGCTGGTTGAACAAACCGCCCTCGGTGCCGAAGGAGACTTTTGCGCTGCCGGTATCCGCGGGGGCGAAGTTCTTCAAGAAGCGCACGGCCTCAACGCTCGGATGGGTATCGAGGCCGGGGTAGATGTTCAAGGTTTCGATCTCGATGGCGGCAACGTTGGAAAGACGCTTGGCTTCGCCGACGATCATTTGCGCGTGCTCACGCATCTGTTCGAGGAACTGATCGAGGTCGTCGGCCGGCAGGTTGCGCACCTCGAAATCCAGGCTGCACAGGTTCGGCACTATATTCAGCGCCTTGCCGCCGGCGATCTGCCCGACATGCACGGTGCTGTAGGGCACGTCGTAATCCGTGTCGTGCGCGCCCTGCTGTTGCAGGCGCCGTTGGCCCTCGCGCAGCCCGGCGATAAAGTCGCAAGCCAGGTGGATGGCGTTGGCCGAGCGCGGCGCCAGGGACGAGTGGGCTTCCTGGCCGCGGCACAGGGCGCGGTATGAGCCCTTGCCCTTATGACCGAGGACGAACTGCATCTCGGTCGGTTCGCCGACGATGCACAGGAACGGCCGCACCGGAGCCAGGTGCAGCACATCGAGCAGACGGCGCACACCGACGCAGCCGATTTCTTCGTCATGCGAGAGGGCCAGCTGCAGGGGCCGGCTCAACGGACTATCGGCCGCGGCGAGCATGGTATCGACGGCCAGGGCGATAAAGCCCTTCATGTCGCAGCTGCCGCGGCCGTAGATCCGCCCGTCTTTCAGGGTCGCCTGGAATGCCGGCAAGCTCCAGGCCTGCCCCGCCGCTGGCACCACATCGGTATGCCCGGACAGCAGGATGCCCGGCACATCGCGCGGGCCAACGCTGGCGAACAGGTTGGCCTTGCGCCCACTCTCGTCCTGGACGATCAACGACTCGATGCCCTTGCTCAGCAGCAGCTCGCGCACATAGTCGATCAGCGCCAGGTTGGACTCCGAGGACACGGTGTCGAAAGCGATCAGTCGTTTGAGGATTTCCAATGCCCGCGGTCTCATGAGGCCTTGCTCCGTTGCTTGGCCGCACTGGCGAAGCGGCTGATATTGAAGGGGGCGATATAGGTGCTGGTGCTGCCGGTACTGATCAGCTCGGCCATTACGTCGCCAACACCCGGGCCCAGTTGGAAGCCGTGACCACTGAAGCCGAAGGCGTAATGCAGGCCGTCGACCTTGCCGCTGGGGCCCATGATCGGCAGGGCGTCCGCGACGTACCCCTCGATGCCGCTCCAGGTGCGGATGATGTTCAGGTTGGCCATCTGCGGCGCCAACCGGCGCATCTGCTGCAGCTGCTTGAGCAGGCTCTGCGGCTCGAAGTGGGCGCGGCGGTTGAGCATATCCGGCTTGCTGTGGTTACAGCCGCCGATGATGATGTTGCCGCGGGGGATCTGGCGGAAATACAGCACTTCCTCGGGGATCTTGGTGTACACGCCGATCACCGTCTTCAGCGCATAGGGCACCGGCTCGGTGACCGACATCTGCGGCCCTTTGGTGACCAGCGGCACCGGCTCGCCGAACTGCGCGGAGAGCTTCTCGCCCCAGGCGCCAGCGGTGATCAGCAACTGCTCGGCGCGGTACTCGCGGCCGTCGCCGGTGGTCACCCGGAACTGCCCGCCGACCTTCTGTACGCTAGTCACCTCGCAGCGCTCCTCGACGATCGCCCCGGCGCGCTGTGCGGCGCGGGCGAAGGCCGGCGCGGCGAGGCGCGGATTGGCGTGGCCGTCGTGCGGCGCATAGGAGCCGCCCTTGACCTCCGGGCCGAGGAACGGGAAGCGCTCGTGCAGCTCGCGGCCGCTGTAGATTTTCAGGTCCAGCTCGCGCGCCTCGGGCGCCGCGGCATAGGCTTCCAGCTCGGCGATCTCGTCCTCGCGATAGCACACCCGCATGTGCCCGCTGGCGACGAACTCGAGGTCGTCGTCGATCAGTTCCGGCAGGCGCTTCCACAGCGCGAAGGAGCGATTGGCCAGATCCAACAGGCCGAGAAAACGCCCCTGGCGCCGCACGTTGCCGAAGTTGACCCCGCTGGCGTATTGGCCGATCTGGTCGCGCTCGAGGAGGATCACCGACTGGCCGCGCTGACGCAGAAAAAACGCCGCCGCCGCGCCCATCAGACCGCCGCCGACAATCAGTACATCGGCTTGTTGCGGGGTCATGACGACATCTCCTTGCTGGGCATCGCTTCCTCGGTAAACATCGCAAGGGGTTTGACCGGTGCCTGGCCGCGTTGCCGGCCGACCTCCTGCACGGCCACGCCCGCGGCGGCGGCTATCACCTCGGCACCGGCCTGGGCGCAGTAGCGGCCCTGGCAGCGGCCCATGCCGACTCGGCTGAACGCCTTGGCCCGATTGACCTCGCAGGCGCCCTTCTCTCGCACCGCGTCGCGCAACTCGCCGGCGGTGATCATTTCGCAACGGCAGACGATGGCCTGGTCCGGCAAGGCCTTGGCCTGGGCAGCCGGCCAGGGAAAAGCCTGGTAAAGCCCGCGGCTGAACTCATCCATCACCGTCAGGACGCGACGCTGCAATGCCAGCGCTTCGCCATGCACCGGTTGTTTCAGATCCTGCAACAGAGCCAGCGCCACCAGGCGTCCGGCATGCTCCGCCGCATCGGCGCCACGAATCCGCGCGCCGTCGCCAGCGGCATACACGCCGCTGACCGAGGTGCGCCCCTCTTCGTCGGTATCCAGCACCCACTGTTGCGACGCTTCATGGAAGCGCATACGGCAACCGGCCAGATCGGCCAGCTGGGTTTCCGGGCGCAGGTGGTAACCGAGGGCGACTGCATCGCAGTCGATCTGCAGGCTATCGCCGCGGGCCGTGCGCACACGCACGGCGCTTACGCCGCTGGCCGCATCGCCCAATACTTGCAAAGGGCTGATCCCCAGATGAACCGGGATACCGGCCAGATAAAGCTTGGCCAGCAGTTTCATCCCGGTGAACAGCACCCTGGGACGTGCGAGCAATTTGGGCAGGGCCGCGATGCGCTTGCGCAGCGGCGAGGTATCGAGCACCGCGGCCACCTCGGCACCGGCCTTGAGATACTGGCTGGCGACCAGATACAGCAGCGGCCCACTGCCCATAAACACCACCCGCCGACCGATCGACACCGCCTGCGCCTTCAGCGCGATCTGCGCGCCGCCCAGGCTGTAGGTACCGGCCAACTGCCAACCCTCGACGGGCATCAGCCGGTCGGTGGCCCCGGTGCAGAGAATCAGCGCATCGTAATCGACGGTCGTGTGCTTGCCCTGGCTGACGCAGCACAGCTGGCCCGGCGTCAGGCTCCATACCAGGGTGTCGGGCCGGTAATCGACCTGCTCGCGCAGGCGGTCGAAGCTTTGGTGCAGCGCCCTGGCCTTGTCCGCCTCGCTACCGTAGAGAGTGGCGTAATCGCGGCTGAAGCCCTCGGGTTGACGGCGGTAGATCTGCCCGCCATCGCGGCGGTTCTCGTCCAGCAGAATCGGCCTGATACCCGCTGCCACCAGGGTCTCGGCGCAGCGAGTCCCTGCCGGCCCGGCACCGACTATCACCACCCGTACGCCGTCCTTCTGCAGGTTTTTCAGCCGCGCAGTGGCCATATCGCCTCCGGTTGTTTGGTGACGATATCCAGGCCCTCGCGGACCTCGCTGGAACAAGCGCGTAGACGCTCGCCGCCGCGGGTCCAGACCCAGCAATCCTGGCAGGCACCCATCAAGCAGAAACCGGCACGTCGCCCCGGATCGAATTCCGACTGGCGCAGTGCCGAGCCATGGGTCAAGAGGGCAACCATCAGCGTGTCGCCCTGCAAGGCGTCGACGGGCTCGCCGTCGACCATTAGCCTGACCGTTGCGCGCTCATGCTCGGCCAAACGGACGAAGCGCGCGCTCATGCGTAGCTACCCACCAGTTTGATATTGCTCACAGCTTGCTGCGCGCTGAGCAGCTCGGCACTTTCGTGATGGCACAGAATCTCGCTACCGCCGGCGATGCTTCGTCGTGGTGGCGCGCTGCGATTGCACAATCCGTCGATACGCACCGGGCAGCGGCTGAGGAACGGGCAAAGGTGCGCGACCTGGTCCACCGCGCCGATCGGCGGCAGCGCTCCGTGAGCGGCCCCACACTTTTCCAGCCAGCCCTGGCGCAGCTCCGGCACCGAATTGGTCAACAGGTTGGTGTAGGGGTGGAACGGCACCTGGGCGAACGACTCGCAAGCGCCGGCCTCGACCTTGTGGCCGCTATACATCACCACTATTTCGTCGCATAGCGCGCGCACGGTGGAGATGTCATGGCTGATGAACAGGTAGGAAACCCCCAGTTCGCGGCGCAGGTCGCGCAGCAGCTCCAGGATCGCCGCACCGACCACGGTATCCAACGCCGAGGTCACTTCATCGCAGAGGATCAGATCCGGCTCCGCCGCCAGCGCGCGCGCCAGGTTGACGCGCTGCTTCTGCCCGCCGGACAACTCGCCGGGCCGGCGTTGCGCGATGCTTGCCGGCAGCTGCACCAGCTCCAGCAGCTCGACCACCCGGCGCTGGCGCTGCGCGCCCTTCATGCTGTGGTAGAAACGCAGCGGACGACCGAGGATCTGCTCGATGCTGTGCTTTGGATTGAGCGCCGTATCGGCGTTCTGGAAGACGAATTGAACGCGGCGGAACTGCTCGCGGGTGCGACCGGTCAGCGTCCTGCTGAGCGGCTGGCCGTCCAGCAGGATGCGTCCGGCCGAGGACGGCGCCAGGCCGGCGATGGCCTGTGCCAGGGTGGTTTTTCCCGACCCCGACTCGCCGATCACGCCGACTGCCGCACCGCGGCGGATCTTCAGATCGACATCCTGCAGCACCTTCTTGGTACCGTAGCAAATCTCCAAACCATGAATGTCGAGCAGCACATCCTCTTCCGTCGAAGCAGCCTCTTGATCGCCCGCCCCCTGACGCGCCGCCGGCCTTATCGCGGCCAGCAGGCTGCGGGTATAGGGGTGTTCAGGCGCGGCGAGGATCTGTTCGGTAGGGTTGTTTTCCTGAATCTGGCCGTCGCGCAGCACGACGATGCGGTCAGCCATCTGCGCCACCACCGCCAGGTCGTGGGAGACATAAATCGCCGTAGTGCCGCGCTCACGCACCACCTTTTTGAAAGCCCGCAGCACTTCGATCTGGGTCGTGACATCCAGCGCCGTGGTCGGCTCATCCAGAATCACCAGCGCCGGATCGGTGATCAGCGCCATCGCCGCCATCAGCCGCTGCAACTGCCCACCCGAGACCTGGTGCGGATAGCGCGCGCCGATGCGCTCGGGCTCCGGCAGCGCCAGCTCGCGGAACAGCTCGACGGCCTTGCTCTGCGCTTGCTGTCGCGACAGGGTGCCGTGGATCAGCGCGCTTTCGATCACCTGATCCATGATGCTCTTGGATGGATTGAATGCCGCAGCCGCGCTCTGCGCGATATAGGCCACGGTGCGCCCGCGCAGCTTGGCCAGCTCGGCGTTCGACAGTTTGAGCACATCGACATCGCCGATGCGTACCGAGCCGCCGACGATACGACAACCCGAGCGGGCGTAGCCCATCAGCGACAGCGCTATGGTGCTCTTGCCGGAACCGGACTCGCCGATCAACGCCAGTACTTCGCCCTTGTTCAGACTGAAATCGGCACCGTGCACGATGGGTACATCGATGCCCTCTTCGTTACGTGCGGCGACGCGCAGGCCGCTTACCCTGACGATTTCGTTCATCTCACTTCTCCATCTCGCGCTTGGATCGCCCGCCGAAGCTGTCGATGAGCAAGTTGACCCCCATGGTCAGGGTGGCGATGGCGACCGCTGGTGCCAGCACTGCCGGGGCCCCCTGGGACAGACCCTCGATGTTTTCCCGCACCAGCGAACCCCAATCGGCATCCGGCGGCTGCACGCCCAACCCGAGGAAGCTCATGGCGCTGAGCAGCAGCACCACATAGACAAAGCGCAGGCCAAAGTCGGTCATCACCGGGCGCAGCATATTCGGCAACACCTCGATGAAGATGATGTAGGGCATGGCTTCGCCGCGGGTGCGCGCAACCCGGACAAAGTCCATGGTCATGACGTTCACCGCTACCGCACGTGCAATGCGGAAGGAACCCGGCATATAGGCGAATGCTGCCATGGCCAGCAACAGCGGAACCGAGGAGCCGAACGACGCCACCATCAGCAGGGCAAAAATCTTGTTCGGAATCGCGATCAGCGCATCCTGGGTGCGGCTTATGAGTGCATCGATCCAGCCACCGGACGCGGCCGCCACCAGTGCCAGTACCACACCGGATGTGCAGGCCAGCGCTGTTGCCGCCAACGCCACACCGATGGTGTAAGGCGCGCCATGCAATAACCGGCTGAGGATGTCCCGCCCCAAGTAGTCCGTACCCAAGGGAAACTGCAGGCTGAGCGGGCCGAAGTAACCGTCGCTGATCATGGCATTGGCATCGTAGGGCGCGAACATTGGCCCGGCGATGGCCATCAGCGCCCAGAAGGTCACGATCAGCAGACCGATGACGCCGCTGAAAGACAGCGAGAACCGGCGCCGGTGCGCAGTGATGGTCTGGGTCTGCTCGTTCGGTCCATCCTGCTTCAGCGCATTGTCCTTGCCGCTGCCGATGCCCGATTTCGATGAAATGCTGTTCGGTTTCATTTGCGCAGCCTCGGGTTGGATAGAATTGCACAGAGGTCAGCCAGCAGCACCAGCACCAGAAAACCAAGGCTGAACAACATCACGCACGCCTGTATCAGCGGCATGTCACGCGTGACCACACCGTTCACCATCAGCGTCGCGACGCCCGGATAATTGAAGATCGACTCGACGATGACCACGCCGCCCAACAGGTACGACAGGCTCAGCGCCACGGCATTGGCGATCGGCCCGATCGCATTGGGCAGCGCATGACGAAGCACCACCCGCATCGGCCGTGCCCCTTTGAGTATCGCCATCTCGACATAGGAGGCGCTGAGCTGATCGATCACCGCGGCCCGCGTCATGCGTGCCATCTGCGCCGTCAGTACGCAGCACAGCGTCAACACCGGTAGCGCGTAGACACGCACCAGTTCGCCGAGCGATTCGACCTCGACGTTGCGCGACAGCGCCGACAGCCAGCCCAGCTTGACCGCGAAGATCAGCACCGCGATGGTGGCGATCAGAAACTCCGGCACGGAGACGGCGAACACCGCCAGCATATTGCTGTAACGGTCGAAGATTGAGCCGCGATACATCGCCGACAGAATACCTATGGTCAGCGCCAGCGGCACCGAGACCAGCGCGGTTACCGCTGCCAGCCTCAGGGTATTAGGCAGTCGGCTGGCGATCATGTCGTCGACCGGCATGCCGTTGACCAGGGAAACGCCGGGATTGCCGGTGATCAGCCCACCCAACCAGTGCAAGTAACGCAGGTGCACGGGTTGATCCAGACCCAAGAGCGCGCGCAGCGCCGCCACCGCTTCCGGAGTAGCCTCTTGACCGAGCTGTTCCTGGACCGCGTCGCCCGGTAACAGGCTGGTGAGAAAAAACACCACCAGCGACACGATAAGCAGCGTAAGCACGCCCACAGCCAGCCGACTGGCAACAAGGCGTGCAATGGTGCTGTTCATAATTGATCCCTTTACTTGACGACGGCGCCTGCATGACCCGCAGGCGACGCCTTGGTTATCGAGCTATCGCTGCACCAATCGCTCAGGCATCCAGCCAGGCGTGCTCGGCGAACATGTAGCCCATCAAACCACCGAGTGGATGAGGGGTAAGACCTTTCAGCTTGGCATTGTGGCCGTCGAGGCTGCTGTTGAACTGCGGAATACCGATACCGCAGTGTTCATGCACCAGCACCTGCATATCGGCATACATCTGCTTACGTTTGGCGTCGTCGGTCTCGCCGCGCGCGGCGAGCAGCAACTGGTCGAACTGCTCGTTTTTCCAACCCGATTCGTTGTTGCCGGCATCGGACTTGTAGAACAGGCTGAACATCAGATCGGCGGTCGGACGCGCGCCGATGTTGCCGAAGCCCAGCGGATGCTTCATCCAGTGATTGGACCAGTAGCCGTCTGCCGGCATCCGTTTGATATCCAGCTTGAGCCCTATCTGTTGTCCCGATAGCTGCAGCAACTGAGCGATGTCCAGCGAGCCGGTAGCCGCTTCGGAAGCCACGATGGGCAGCGGACGGCCGGCCAGTCCGGATTTCTGCAGGTGGAACTTGGCCTTCTCCGGGTCGTACTCGCGCTGTGGCAGACCGGCGAAATAGTAACGACTGCCTGGGGCGATCGGCTGGTCGTTGGCGATCTTGCCGTAGCCACGGAAGGCAGCCCGATTGATCTGTTTGCGATCGAGCAGATGCTTCATCGCCAGGACGAAATCCGGGTTCTGCACCGGGCCCAGGTCATCGCGCATGATCAGGTTGGTATAGCCACCGGTCGGAGTCTCCATCAACGCCACCTTGGAATTGTCCAGGATGCGCGAAACCGAACGCGGATTGACCGGATTGATCAGATCCACGTCACCGGCGAGCAGGGCACTGATGCGAGCGGCCTCGTCCGGGATCGAGAAGAATTCGATCTCGTCCAGATAGGGCAGGCCCGGCTTCCAATAGCTGGCGTTGCGCGCGGCAATCGAACGCACACCCGGCTGGAATTCCGCACACTTGAAAGGCCCGGTGCCGTTGGCGATAGCGAAATCGGTGGTGCCGTCACGCACGATCAGGAAGTGCGTCGTAGCGAGAATGGCCGGCAGGTCGGCGTTCGCGCTGGCCAGGCGGATTTGCACTTCATGCGGCCCGGTAGCCTTCACTTCCACGAACTGCTGGGCGATGGTCAGTACCTTGGAGCCAGTCTCCGGCAACTTGTGGCGGGTCAATGAATAGACGACATCGGCCGAGGTCAATGGCTTGCCGTCATGGAAGACGACGTCCTTACGCAGTTTAATGGTCCAGGAAATCGCATCGCTGGTATCGAACGACTCCGCCAGGGTCATCTGCGGCGTCAGTGAAGCGTCCAACGTGGTCAGGCCGTTATAGAACATGTTGTGGCGACAGTAGTCGGTGTAATTACCACCCTTCGCCGGATCCAGCGTATCGGCGGTCGAGCTGGTGGCAGTGGCGACCTTGATACGCCCACCACGCTTGCCTTTGCCCGGCTTACCGGCCTCTGCGGCGAACAGCTGGCCGGCCGAGCCGAACAGGCTGCCGGCACCCGCGACGGCCACCCCGGCCATACCCAGCATGCGTAGCGCATCGCGGCGCGACATACCGCGATTGAGCCCTTCGAAGATGCGCTGGCTTTCTACGCCGGTGATCAATTGGGAGTCGGTTTTATTCTTGTTGTCAGTCATCTCGGTTCTACCTGTCGATAATGAGAAAGCTCTAGTGCTCACGGTTAAGCGAAGCGACCTGGTGACGCAAACGACGGTGAAGCAACACCTTCAGCAGTGCGAAGAACAAGCTCCATGCAATCAACCATCTTTGTGCATGCAACTCGGTGCAAACATCGAACAGCCTTAGTGCAAATGGTCCTGCAGCCGGTAATAGATGCCCACCGCCGGCAGAAACCAGGGTTTGCCAAAATGCCCGGGAATCGCCGGCCAGCTCAGTTCGCCCCAAGGGTTTGCCTCGGCCTTGCCATCCATGACCTCGGCCATGACCTGGCCCATGTGTACCGCCATCTGCACGCCATGGCCGCTGTAGCCCATGGAGTGGTAAACGCCGCCATGCTGGCCGGCGCGTGGCAGGCGGTCCGCGGTCATGTCGACCAGGCCACCCCAGCAGTACTCGACCTTGACCCCGGCCAGTTGCGGGAACATGCGCAGCATCGCTGCCTGCAACACCGTGCCGCTCTTGGCGTCGGAATTGCCGCCGGACATGGCGAAGCGTGCGCGACCGCCGAACAGCAAGCGGTTGTCCGGGGTCAAGCGGAAGTAGTTGCCGATGATCCGGCTGGTGACATAGGAGCGCCGGCCCGGCAGCATCCGCTCGATCAGCTCCTCGGGCAGCACTTCGGTGGCAATGATGAAACTGCCCACCGGCACGATCCGCCGCCGATACCAACCCAGGTCGCCGTGCTGACAGGCGCCAGTCGCCAGCAGAATCTGCTTGGCTTGTAGCGGGCCTTTGGACGTATTGAGCCGATAGCCGCCGGCATCGCTCTGCCAATCGGTCACCGCCGTGTCCTGGTAAATCAGCGCCCCATTGCGGGCTGCGGCCTCCGCCAAGCCGACACCGAAGCGCCCGATATGCATCTGTATGCCATTGCGCTGCAGCAAGCCACCGTGAAACTCGGCTGAGTCGACTTCACGGCGGGTCTGCTCGGCCGACAGCAACTCGACATCGGCATCGACTTCGCGGCGGATCAACTCGCAGGTCCGCGCCAAACCCTCGTAATGCTGAGGTTTGGCCGCCAGTTTGAGTTTGCCATCGCGCTTGAAGTCGCAAGCGATATGTTCCTGCTCCACCAGCGCGACCACGCTCTGCACCGCACGCTCGTAGGCCTGGTAATAGGCCCGCGCCTTGTCGGCACCAAGGCTGGCAACTAGGCCGCTGTAGTCCTGGGCGACCCCGGTACTGCAATGACCACCGTTGCGCCCAGAGGCTTCACCGACCACCCGCCCCGCTTCCAGCACCGCTACCCGAGCACCTTTCAAGGCCAGCGCCCGAGCCGCCGACAGACCGGTGAAGCCACCACCGACGATGGCTACATCCACCTGTGCCGGCAGCGCTCCGGTCTGAGCCCCGGTAAACACCGGTGCGGTATCGAGCCAGTAGGACTCACTGCGCATGGCTAACCCCTTATAGGTTGATAAGTGAGGGTGGCGACTCAGAGACCGACCAGACCGGCCAGCCCGCCGATATCGGCGATCTGCCGATAGTTGTAGCAGGCGTTGCCCGGCTGCTCGTGGCCACGGGCGACGAAGGCCTTGTTCTTGATCTTCATGTCGTCGGCCGACATCAGGTCGTAACGGAAACTCGAGGACACATGGAGAAGGTCTTCCGGACCGCAACCCAGGTTGTCGAGCAGGTATTCGAAGGCTTGCAGGCGTGGCTTATAGGCCTGGGCCTGTTGGGCGGTGTAGACCTTGTGGAACGGCACGCCCAGCTTGTCGACGTTGGACATGATCTGCTCGTCCATCGCGTTGGAGAGGATCACCAGCGGGATCTTGTCGGCGATCTTCGCCAGGCCGGCCGTCACATCGGCATGCGGGCCCCAGGTCGGCACGGCATCGTAGTAAAGCTGGCCTTCGCCGCGATATTCGATGCCCCAACGCTTGCACAAGCGCGATATGGCGGTCTTGAGAACTTCATCGTAAGGACGCCAGTCACCCATCACCTGGTCCAGGCGATACGCGGTGAAGTCCGTGACGAACTGGTCCATCTGCTCAGGGGCGACGCGATCGGCGAACAGCTCGCGCGTCAGCGGGCCCATCTGGAAGTTGGTCAGCGTGCCGTAGCAGTCGAAAGTTATGTACTTGGGGCGCAGAAAGCTCATTGGGGCAGTCCTGAAAGTTCGTTGATAAAAGCGACGATACGTCGCATCACCACGACTTCATTACAGCACCGTGAAACCAGCATATGGCGTTAAAAGCGCGAGCCACCCGACATAAACCACCGTTTTGCCGGCCATGCTCAGCAGACTTTGCGGGGCGCCGCAGAACAGAGCATTCCCAGGCCATATGCACCCTTACGGGTCACGAATCCTCTTCTAAAAGCCAGTGCAGGCCGCTCCGTCCGCAGAAAATGCGCCCGGCCAAAACGCAAAACGGGCGCCTCCCGAAAGAGGCACCCGTTGTCGTTATTGGCGAGTTTCAGAGCCGCGCCGCGCACCCCGCGACACCGCAAAGTCGATCGATCAGCTGGCGATATCGATCAGCACACTCTTATGCCGCAGATTCGCTGCAAACGCTTCGTAACCCAGATCCTTGCCGATGCCCGAGCGCTTGTAGCCCCCGGTCGGCAGGATGTGATCGTCGCTGCGTCCATAGCGGTTGACCCACACCGTGCCGGTTTCCAAGCCACGGACCAGGCGCAACGTACGATTGAGGTCGGCGGTGTGCACACCGGCGGCCAGACCGTAGGTGGGGTGCTCGGCGAGGCGCAGTGCCTGCTGTTCATCCTCGAAGGTCTGAATAGTCAGCACCGGGCCGAAGATCTCCTCGCGCACCGCCGGGTTGTTGTTGTCCAGTTCGCTCAGCAGGGTCGGCTGGTAGTAGGCGCCACCGAGACCTTCGATCATCCCGCCGCCGGCCAGCACTTCGGCGCCGGCCTGACGCGAACGCTGGACAATGCCGTCGATCCGCTCGGCCTGCTGGCGGGAGATGATCGGCGACAGGGTGGTCTCCGCCGACCAGGTATGGCCGGGACGCAACTCGCGGAAGTAGCCCTGCAGGCACTCCACGAAGGGTTCGAGGATCGAGCGTTCGATGATCAGCCGCGAACCCGACACGCAGACCTGACCGGCGTTGCCGGTGATGCCCATGGCGACGCTGCGGGCGGTCTTTTGCAGATCCGGGATATCGGCGAACACCAGTTGCGGACTCTTGCCGCCAAGCTCGAGGGTCACCGGCTTCGGCCCGAACTGCGCACAGGTGGACATGATGCTCGCACCGGTAACGGTCGAACCGGTGAAGGTCACCTTGCTGATCCGTGGGTGACGGCACAGGGCATCGCCAGTGATCCGCCCATCGCCCTGCACCACGTTGAAGATACCCGCCGGAATCCCCGCGCGCACCGCCAGTTCGGCATAGCGCAGGATGGAGAACGGGGTCAGCTCCGAGGGCTTGAGGACCACCGCATTGCCGGCAGCCAGGGCCGGTGCGACCTTCCAGTTGGCCATGCTCAGCGGGAAGTTCCATGGCGCGATGGCGCCGACCACTCCGTATGGTTCGGCGATCTGCATGCCCAGGCGATCATGCTGAGTCGCGGCCACCTGGCCGCCGTGCTTATCGGCGAGTTCGGCGAAGAAGCGCAGAACCTCGGCCACGTAGGGAATGTCCCAGGCCAGCACATCTTTATGCGGACGGGTCGAGCCGATCGCTTCCAGCGGTGCGAGAGTTGCCGCATCCGCCTCGATCAGGTCGGCCCAACGGCGCATGGCACGGGTGCGCTCACGCGGTGGACGGGTCGCCCAGTCGCTCTGGCGAAAAGCCTGCCAGGCGTTCTCCACCGCCTCGTCGACCAGCGCCGCGTCAGCGATCGGCAGTGGTGCGTAGTAGCGGCCGTCGGAGGGCCGCATCACCTCCAACGCCGGCGGGGCATTGTGGTATCGCCCGCCGATGAAATGGGCACTGCGCACCTTGACGATGCTGGGGTCGAAGCTGTTCATAAAGGACTCCGGAAGAGGCT
This sequence comes from uncultured Pseudomonas sp., assembly GCF_946885955.1. The sequence continues at coordinate 121,484 of NZ_CAMPHI010000010.1, read as the reverse complement.
GAACGCCAGTGCGGCGAGCTGAGTTGCCAGGCCTCCATCCTAGAAAAAATCGGCCAATATTTGCTGCCGACCTTAGCCCTCATTTGAGCAGTAGCTGCGGTCTGCCAGGTCTGCGCTCGCGCAATCTACCGAAAGCCCCTTTGGGGGCTTATTTCGATTGGGCTCTTCCAGTTTCGTAGGGTGGGTTAGCCGCCTGTTGCGTTGGTCGATCGACTCGCCGTGCCAGGTGCGGCGTAACCCACCATCGGCGCAACGCCATCCTCCGCCTGGTGGGTTACGCGGCGCACGACCTGCAGCTGTGCCCGGAAGACCGGCGTCCTGCGCCGCTAACCCACCCTACGGAAGCGGCGCGCGACTCGCTGCCAAAACGGCAACAAGCCCCCGGTTTCGTAGGGTGGGTTAGCCGCCTGTTGTGTTCGTCAATCGACCCGCTGTGCCGGGTGCGGCGTAACCCACCATCGGCGCAACGCCATCCATCGCCTGGTGGGTTACGCGGCGCACGACCTTCTTCTGCGCCCGGAAGACCTGCGTCCTGCGCCGCTAACCTGCGCGGCCCGACCCACCCTACGGGAGCGGCACACGACACCTACCCGCTCAATCCCAGTCCGGCTTTCCGCTTGCGATGGTGCCCAGCGGATACCCGCGTTGATCGAGCGGCTGACGCAGCACGATACGGCTGGCGAATTTCTCGATGCCGATATCGTCCTCCAGCAACCGATCCATCAGCGCCTGGAACCAGGTAATGCTGGGCGCCACGATTTTCAGCAGGTAGTCGTAACCACCGCTGACGTTGTAGCACTCGACGATCTCCTGATACTTGTCGACCCCCGCTTCGAACTTGCGGAAGTCGCAAGGTCGATGGCTGCTGATGGTCACCTCGGAAAACACCATGACGTGGCTGCCGAGTTTCTCCAGGGCGACCTCCGCACGATAGCCGCGGATGACGCCGGCATCCTGAAGCCGTTTGGTGCGCAGCAAACACGGGCTCTCACTGAGGGCAATGGCCGCGGACAGATCGACATTCGAACAGCGTCCCTCGCGCTGAAGATGCACAAGAATCTTGATATCGAACGGGTCGAGGGAAGCCGTAGTTCGCATGTCGATTACCTTCGAGGCCGGTGTCTGTTAGCGCGCTTTGGCAGATTGTGCTTCGCTCAGCGCTGCGTCGAGCGTCTTGACCACCATACCGGCTTGCTCCTCTGTCAGCACCAGCGGCGGTCGAATCTTCAGCACGTTGTGCCCCATCGCGCAGGCGCTGAGCAGCACGCCCTTGTCGCGCATCAGATTGACCACCCGGGTGGTGAGCTCGCGATCAGGGGCGCGGGTTGCGCGGTCCGCGACCAGTTCCACGCCGACGAACATCCCCGCACCGCGTACATCGCCGATGGCCTCGTGCCGCTCGGCGAGCGCCGCGATACCGTCGCGCAGGATCTTCCCGACCTTGGCGGCGTGCTGCAGCAGGCCTTCCTTTTCGATCGTATCGAGCACGGCCAACGCCGCCGCGCAGGAGACGGTATTGCCGGCGAAGGTATTGAAGTACCTGGAGTTTTTGCCGAACTCCGCCAACACCTCAGCGGTGGCCAGCAACCCCGCAATGGGTTGTCCATTACCCATCGGCTTGCCCAGGGTGACGATGTCGGGGATCACGCCGTGACGCTGGAAGCCCCACATGTGCTCGCCCGTCCGCCCGAAACCGGGCTGGACCTCGTCGGCGATGAAAATACCGCCGGCCCGCTTGATCGCCTCGACCGCGCCCTGCAGCAGGCCCGCCGGCTCAGGCAGGATGCCGTCGCTGGTGAACAGCGAATCGACGATCAATGCCGCCGGCTTGATGCCGTGACGCTGCAGATCGGCGATCGCCGCCTCGACATCGCGGGTGAAGCATTCTCCGAGATCGGCACCCTCGGCATGGTAGAGGCGCGGCGCCGGCACCAGGCGCACGTGGGCTCCGAGATCGACCGTCACGCCGAGCGAAGGCGAGAACTTCGACACCGCGTCGGTGAAGCCGTGATAGGCGGTCTCGGTGACGATCACCCCGGTGCCGCCGGTATGCACCTGGGCGATGCGATAGGCGACGTCGTTGGCCTCGCTGCCGGTGCAGGTCAGCATCAGATGCGCGAGCTCGGTCTCGGGCACGGTGGCGAGCAGGCGTTCGGCCAATTCGAGGATGGTGTCGTGCAGATAGCGGGTGTTGGTCGCCAGCGTCTGTACCTGGCGGCAAATCGCCTCGGTCACCGCCGGGTGGCAATGGCCGAGCGAGGCCACGTTGTTGTACACATCGAGGTAACGGCGGCCGTCGGGATCGATCAGCCACACGCCCTCGCCACGCACGATATGCAGCGGGTGCTCGTACATCAGCCGATAGGCCGGGCCGAGCAAGGCGTCGCGTCGCTGGATCATCGCTGCGGTTGCGGGACTCAGGTTGGCTCGCCCGGGGATATAGGCGTTGACCATATTGAGGTCGGTGGTGCTATTCATGGGTTTGTCCTTTGCGTACTTCGGTGAGTAAAAGGTCGCGCGCCTGATCGCGGGAAAGCTCGGCCATCAGGGCCAACGCCTCCCACGAGGCGGGGTTGTGCCGCATGATGTAGGCGCGGTTCTCCGGGTAACGCCTGGCCCGCCATTCGGAAATCAACACGGTGATCAGATGACGCGTGGCCATGAGATCGGCAACGACCTCCTGCTCCATTTCGTTGAGCGGCAGCGTGGCGTGATAGGCGCCGACGAACTGCGCCGGCCCCTCGAACGGATCGGCGCTGCCGGCCATCTGAAAGGCCGCCGCCGTGGCGACCTCCCCCACCAGCGGCGCATGCAGCATGTCGCCGAAGTCGATGATGCCCACAATGCGCTCATGATCCTCCGGTGCGACCAGCACGTTGTAGAGGTGGTAGTCGTTGTGGATGACCTGCGACCTCAGCGCCGGCAGACGCGGCAGCACATGCTCGGTGAAGCGCGTCATGAACGACTCGGCGAGCGCACGCCGTGGGCCGTCCTCGATGGCCTCGAGCTTGGCTGCCAGGTGGTGCGCCGCGGAAACGTTCCACAGCAGATCGTGCGTCGCCGATGGGTGGCTGAAGTCGCGCAATGCGAGGTTCAGTTCGGCGAGGAACCTTCCCATGGCCCGCCGTTGCGCGGCAGTACGCGGGGTCTCCTTGATCTGCACGCCGTCGAGATAGGTCAGCATCCGCACGGTGGTTTCAACCCCGTCGGGCAACGCCACGCTGTCACGCGCACGTCCGCCAAGCGTTCGCACCACGCGTGGCACCGGCAGGTCGGGCGATACGCGGGCTATGTGCTCAAGAGCACCAATCTGAAAATCGACGACCGAAACCGGCTCGGATGGATTGCTGATCTTGAAAACGTAACGCCTGCCGTCCGCGGTCTCGATGCAGCAATTCTGGTCGCGCTCACCTGCCAGTGATGTAACGCTGCCATCGATGCCGTAGAGACGACGGACCAAAGCCCGCACCTCGTACGGAACCAGACTGGGTACCGCCGTGCTCAACGCCGCTGCCGCCATCGGACGATTCCCGGCCATCACGCGCCCCGTTTCATCGTTGCGGCCTGAGGCAGGAAGTCGAGCCCAAGCAAACCAGGAAGTTGGCGAATATCGGTCAGGCGGTTGACACCATAACCCTCGAAACCTTCGAACGAGGGCTCGTGACCGCGATCGATAAAGGCCTTGGCCATGAACCCCAGGTCGTTCGCGGTCATGAGGTCGTAACGATAGCTCGACGAGACGTGCATCATTTGCTCTGGGCCGCAGCCGAGCTGATCGAACATGTATTCGAACATCTGCGCCCGCGGCTTGTAGGCGCGGGCTTCCTCGGCGGTGTAGACCGCGTGGAAAGACGCCTTGAGGTGGGCGACGCTGTGCGGAATCAGATCGACCATCGAGTTCGACAGGATCACCAGCGGGACATGCGGCGCGATTGCCTGCAGCGTCTCGACGACGTTCGGGTGCGGCTGCCAGGTCGGCACGGCCTGGTACAGGGCGAGCGCGTCGGACGGACGATATTCCACGCCGTGTGCCTTGCATGCCCGTTGAATGGAGTTTTCAACAACGTTGAAGAATGGTTTCCACTCACCCAGTACTTCATCGAGGCGGTAAAAGCCAAAACTGTCTAGAAAAGCCTGCATCCGATTAGTCGGAACACGATCTTCGAAAAGTTTTTTCGCGGTCGGGCCCATCTCGAAGTTGATGAGCGTGCCGTAGCAATCAAAGCTGATGAATTTCGGTTTGTAAGTCACTTGGGCGATCTCCAGGGTGTGGATGACAGGTTGGTGACTACCAGTCTATGAATCTCAGCCCTACGGAAATGCTCTATTGGCGGGTGACTGAGGCAGATTCCTGCTCGATCCGGAGCATGTTGGCAGGATCTGCGGCCGACCTCGAAAAGCCCGTTATCGCCCGACTTCGTGTTCCCAGGACGGCCTCTTCAGGCGAGGTGTAGGAGCGGCCTGCGGAGTTAAACAGCAGGATCTGCGCTGCCGAGCGGGTTCTGTTTCCACCGTAGGGTTCGCGGGGCCGCCTAGGCCGTGCGCACCAGGGGTTCGCCGCTCGACTTTGATCTTGGGCATCTTCAAGATGCCCAGGACTCTGGGGACGGGGTAAATGGTTGGGTGACGGCTCCCCCTCATACCACCTGCGCCATTTCATCAATAACCTGATCGATATTTCCTTGAACGGCTTCAGCAGGCAGTGCCATAGCAACCGTACAATTTCTGGCCTGCGCGCTGCAGCATTTCAAATTCATAAAAAAGCCCCTGAAGACTTCTGGGGCTTTTTCGTTTCCAGATGGAAATCTTCGTACGAGGCACAAGTCCAGCCGTATAGATGGTCGCGGTAGGGGCGGCAGGTAACTGTCGTCCCTACCGCGACCCGGCTAGCGAGGTGCAGCCATGATCCGTCGTCGTCCGCTGCGCACGTTACTAGTGTTATTTAAATAAAAATCATGGGAATACCTCAGCATCTGCCCCCAATTACTTATGGAACCGGAGCGGTCATTATGTCACTCACGTCGTCATAGCATACCAATATGACAACCAAGGCTAACGTGAAATGAATGTATCCAAAAAATATAACTTATTGAAATCCGGTTTAATGCAGCTTGGCTATGATAGAAAATCGTTAGACTCTCTTGAGCATGATGGTCATCTGATACTGCAAGGGCCAGAGCCGGAACTCACCCTATTAGTGCCAACCGAAGACTGCAAAGCTTTATTTGTGTTGACCCGGCTGATTGCTATTGACCCCTCACAAGATGCCCGTGTGATGGCGCTGGCATTGAATCTAAATCTTTCCCCCGCATACACCCTGGCTGCAAGCATTGCGCTTGATCTCGAAAATCATGCCTTATGCTTACGATCAACCCATGACCTGTCTGGTATACAAATAGATAATCTTGGCTTGATGTTAGAACAACATCACCTATTGGCTGGACAGGTCAGGAAAATTCTAACTGGCTATAAAAGAGACAGATTGGCAAAAGTGCTACCAGAAAAGGAGAATACCTAATGGATATGAATTCAATCTCCAACTTTTTAGATACTCATTATCCAGCGTCGCCGACGCAAGAGGCAGGTAGTTCATCTCCTAGCGCTTACAGCTCATTTTTTAGTAACCCAGATAACTACACGAATCCATACGACTATGCATCGTCTTCTCAAACCCACAATCATGACTACCCTTACCATGACTCTCAGCTATTGCAATATGGTTATGAATCACCTCCTCAAACTTACAGCCGGAACGATTCACATAATGATTTATCGATACTGGGAGGGGGCAGTCAATTAGATACACATTCGGATGATGATCTCTTCGGTAATTCTATCTTAGGCCGACGACTTGCAGACTTCGACACCTCTGATTTCACCCTCAAATCAGACTTAAAAAAGCTGCTGAAAAAAGATGGTTTCTCCAGTAAAGGTGCCGACGAGTATATAGACGGAACATTAAAAGACAGAAAGTATAAACCGGAGTCATCAGCTCTAAACTCCAATGAATACGTGAGTATTGCTTTATATGCAGGAGGATTGTTTAGACCCGTCAATAAAATGCTAAGGGACAAACCCCATAAAGTGGACAACCCAGTTGTTCAATCACTTAATAGTGGCTTGGCGAAATTGGCTGAGGATCCAGACAAAGTGAAAAACGAGGTGCATCGTGGAATCAAGAAAAACTATAGTGACAAGCAGGTTCAAAAAGAATTCAAAGTAGGTAAAACCTATACAGATTCATCATTTATGAGTACCTCGACATCTCCGTCAGTGGCCGCAAGGTTTACTGGTTCGGTGCAACTACACATTGCTGCCAAGTCGGCTGTGAGTATTGATTCAATCTCCGGCTTTGGGGGGATGGAGAAAGAGGCATTGATTCCTCCAAATACACAAATGACTGTCACTGATCTAAAGAAAGCAGGCAATGTTTGGCATGTGGATTTAGAGGAAAAATGATCTGATCCGCACAGATGTTGCTGATTCTGGCGCTGCTGATTGGCCTTGGCTGGCAGAACCGCACCCACCTGCAAGCTTTCCCGGACATCCTCGGCGCCTACACTGCCAAGGAATACTGCGCCTGCCGTTATGTTATGCAGCAGCCAGCGGCGTAGTGCGAAAGCTACGTCGCCCTGAATCAATGGTCGCGGTAGGGACGGCAGTCTGTTTGACCACGGCCAGGAACTCCGGCGTCGGGTAGCCTTCCACGTTGAGCTCCTTGCCGTACTCGTCGCAGATAGCTGCCAGATTCTTTACATCCTGATAGCGGGCATGTCGCTGGTCGGGGCGCGGGTGCAGGGTGATGTCGTCCGCGCCCAGCGAAAACAAGCGCGCCGCGAAAGCCCCCAGGTCCGGATAGTTCCTCCCGCGGGAATTTCGCAGCAATGCGATCTTGTTGATGTTGATGGAAAGACTCGTCATCGCATCGTGCTCGCTCCGCCAGTGTTCCGCGCTTAATCGGCAGCGCCGTAGACCTCGGCCAGGTCGCACAGGTCCCAGTTGCCGCCAGTCAGTACCACGCAGACCTTTTCATCCGGCCGGACCTTGACCACGCCCGCCAGCAGCGCGCCTATGCCGATCGCGGCGGCGGGTTCGGCGATCAGTTTCGCATCCTTGGCCAGCGCACGCATGCCCTGGACGATATGCTCGTCCTCGACCAGGACAATCTCGTCGACGTAACGTTCGATGATCGGATAGGGGTTCTGCCCCGGCACGCTGATGCGCAAGCCGTCGGCAATGGTGTTCTGCAACGGCAGCGTGGTGCGCTGCTTGTTCAACCGGCTGTGGTAGTACTTGGGGGTCAACGCCGGTTCGGCACCGACGACCCGCACCGACGGCTTGGTTTCCTTGATGGCGGTGGCGATGCCGGAAATCAGGCCGCCGCCGCCCATGGGGATGATGACGGTATCGACATCCTCCAGGTCCTCGAGGATCTCACAACCGATGGTGCCCTGACCGGCCATCACCAGCGGGTCTTCGAAGGCATGGACCGGCACGTAGCCGTTTTCCTCGGCGATTTCGTACACCCTTTTCCAACGGGCAGCGGTGTCACCATCGAAGAGGATGACCTCTGCACCGAGGGCTTGGGTATTGGCGATCTTGATCTTCGGCGTGGTCACCGGCAGCACCAGAATGGCTTTCACCCCGAGCATGCGCGCGGCGTAGGCGAGCCCCTGGGCGTGATTGCCGGAAGAGGTGGCGATGATGCCTTTGGCGATCTCTTCCCTGGGCAGCGAGAGCGTCTTGTTCAGCGCGCCGCGAATCTTGAACGCCCCGGTGATCTGCAGGGTTTCCGGCTTCAGATAGAGCTGGCAACCGGCGGCCTTTTCTATCTTCTCCGCACGCAGCAGCGGAGTATGTTTGATATGGGGCTTGAGCCGTTCCTGGGCTTCCCGGATGTCCTGAATGGTCGGATGGTCGCGCATCTAAATGTCCTCTCTCCGTACTGCCGAAAAATCAAGATTCAAAGGAACGCAAAGAGGGTTCCGACGTTGTTTTCCAGCGCATTGCGATAGATTTTTTCGGCCGTGGTGTTGTCCTGGATGGCCATGCCGGTGGAGTCGAAGATAGTGATTTCCTCATCGTTCTCCCGGCCCGGCTTGGTGCCCAGCAGAATCTCGCCGAGCTCACCGTGGATATCGTCCAGGCCGATGATCTTGGCGTTCAGCGGATGCCAGGTTTCCCCTTTGTCGATGCACTGCGAAATCGAGTCGTTGACGATCTTGGCGTTGCGGAATATCTCGGGCTCGAGCTCCTGCTTGCCTTTCATATCCGTGCCGATGGCGACGATATGGGTGCCGGGTTTCACCCAGCTGGCTTCCACCAGCGGGCCCTTGCCACGGGTAGTAGTGATCAGGATGTCGGCCTGCTCGACCGCCTCCTTCTTCGAGTTGGCCAGGATCACGGGAATATCGAATTCGCCTTCGATATCCGCCTTGAAGCGGGCGCATGTCTCCGGGTTTCTGCTCCAGGCGTGGATCTCTTCGATCTGCATCACCAGGCTGATGGCGCGAATCTGCATCCGCGCCTGGTTACCGGTACCGATGCAGGTGATCTTCTTCGCGTTCTTCCGCGCCAGCGCCTTGACCGAGACGGCGCCCGAGGCTCCGGTCCTGAGACCGGTGAGCAGGCTGCCATCCATCACGCAGATCAGCGCGCAGCTCCTGGCATCGAACAGCAGCACGCTGCCCATGCCGTTGGGCACGCCATGCGCCGTCGGGTTATCGAGGAAGCCGCCGGAAGAGGCTTTCATCGAGATGATTTCATTGGTCTTGCAGTAACCGACCTTGAAGTCGATCTCGCCGCCGCGCGGCTCCGGCAGATGTATGCCGATGTAGTCGGGCTGTACCACCTGCCCGCCACTGAAGGCCTTGTAGGCCTCCTCCACCGTGCCTATGACTTCCTTCATGGATATCAATCTGCCGACTTCTTCTTTGCTAAGCAGCAGTGTTTTCATCTACTGGACCTCGCTGTTCTCTAATCGGGGCAAGCGCAATTGACCGGGATTTACGCAGCATCGTCGGGCGGGACTGTCTGCCCTTTTCGGCGCAAGTAGCGCGGCAAGACAGTGCCGGTTTGCTGTGATCAGTATGCTGGCGAGCGCTCGGCAGAAAATTCTGGATACCCTGGGAATAAGCAATTTCCGACTCTTTTCATCACCATTGGCGAAAGTTTTGGCGCCGCCCAGCAAAGCTCGATATGAGTACACCTCAGTCGGTGCTGGGCCTGAAGCGCCCAGCGCAGGTGGCAGCGGGCATACGCATCGCGCATCGCCACCTTCCTCCAGATGAAAAGAACATAAGGAAGGAAAGCCGCAAGTTGTGGGCGGAATAGTCAACGCTCGCATGCCGAGCGCTCCACCGAGCGCAGCAGAAACTTCCGAGCGCGCCCCCGAAAACGCCTGATTCTGCGATTGCGCACGGCCAATACGACAGCCCCCCTCGGGCCGAGATACCTAATATGGAATCAACGCAACGGTATTGGCGAGCGGATACCTGCCGCAGCCTATTCCGCGGCTGCGAATCGACCAACACCCGGCTTTGCCCGCTGCAAAGCCCTAAACAATAAGTTCAGGCCAGGAGAATAGAATGCCGGCGCCCTTGATCACCACGCAGTCCAGCCCGGAGCTGCCGCAAAGCGCCGACGTCGTCGTCATCGGCGGCGGCATCATCGGCGTATGCGCCGCCTACTACATGGCTCGCCAGGGAATGAGCGTAGCCCTGCTAGAGAAGGGCCGGGTCGGCGCCGAGCAGTCCAGCCGCAACTGGGGCTGGTGCCGTCAGCAGAACCGCGACGCGCGCGAGCTGCCGTTGTCGACCAAGAGCCTCGCGCTCTGGGAGGAGATCACCGCCGACCTCGACGAGGACCTCGGTTTCCGCCGCTGCGGATTGTTCTATCTATCGGACAACCAGGCCGAACTCGATGGCTGGGCCAAGTGGCGCGACTTCGCCATTACCCAGGGCGTCACCACCCATATGCTGAGTAGCGCCGAAGCCACAGAGCGCGGCGCGGCCACCGGCAAACCCTGGCTGGGCGGCGTGTTCTCACCGTCCGACGGCATCGCCGATCCATCACGTGCCGCGCCGCTGATCGCCAAGGGCGTGCTCAAGCATGGCGGCACCATCCACCAGTTCTGCGCCGCCCGCGGCGTCGAGACCGAGGCGGGCCGGGTTTCCGGGGTGATTACCGAAAAGGGCGTGATCAAGACTCGTCAGGTGGTGATGGCCGGCGGTGCCTGGGCTTCGTCCTTCTGCGCGCAATTGGGCATTCGCTTTCCCCAGGCCTCGGTGCGTTCCTCCATTCTCTCGGTCATGCCGGGCGTCCAGGGGATTCCCGATGCGCTGCATACCAGCGAGGTGACCGTCACCCGCCGCAGCGACGGCGGCTATACCCTGGCCATTTCCGGACGCGCCTGTGTGGATCCGACCCCGCAGCAACTGCGCTTCTCCTCGTACTTCCTGCCGATGTTCGCCAAGCGCTGGCAGATGCTCTCCCCTGGCGATCTGCAGGGTTGGCAGTACGGACACGAGACGCGCAGCAAATGGGCGCTCGACCGGCCCACGCCGATGGAGCGCGTGCGCATCCTCGACCCGCGCCCGTCGGAATCGATCCTGCGCGATACCCTCGCCCGTGCACGCCGCCTGTTGCCCGCGCTGGGCAGCGTGCCCGTTCAGGCCGGCTGGGCCGGTTATATCGACAGCACCCCGGACGGCGTGCCGGTCATCGACGAAGCGCAGAACCTGCCGGGCTTCATCCTGGCCGCCGGCTTCTCCGGTCACGGCTTCGGCATCGGCCCCGGCGCCGGGCGCCTGATCGCCGAACTGGCGACGGGCAAGACGCCGTTTGTGGACCACACGCAATACCGGCTGGCTCGCCTGAACAAAGGGGTTTGGGGCAAAGTCTCGGATTTCTGACCGTCTCCCTCGCTGTTTGGCGGGAGCCTCGCTCCCGCCTTTTCCTCGCGTGCAAAATTCAGCTATTGAACAAAGCACCACTCGCAGAAAGTCGACGATTAGCACGAGCGACCGGATGACAACATTGCGGCTAAAGCGGAGCGCCGCCCGCCCCCTGCCACGAAACGCAACGGGCTCTGCGTGTCAAGACACTCGTGTCGCGTCAGCCATCATGTGTCGGTAATCGTGGTCTCACCCATCTGCTGCGATCCCCGGGTGGGTTAGGCGCAGCCTGCCGATAGCAATGAACCAGCGATATCCGTTGCGCCGTAACCCACCATCGGCGCAACGCAGGGAGATCGCCTGGTGGGTTACGCGAGCTGCGCTGCCAGGCCCCCAAATTCGAGAAAAATCAGCCGATATTTGCTGCCGACCTCCCCCCTCATTTGAGCAGTAGCTGCGGTCTGTCGAGCCGTCGTTTATGCAATCTGCCGAATTGCCTGGCGCCTCTTGTCAGGGGTAACCGCAGCTGCGATACAGCCTCCGCGCTCCGGGGGCTGCAAGCATGACGAGGTGACCGAAAAGCCCCCGTTCTCATGTGCTTTACCCGGAGCGATTCACCTGTGCTGCCGCAAGAGCACTGTCCGCCGTATGGGCAACGAACACTAATAAAAAAGCAATGGAGTAAGCCATGAATATCGTGAAACACAGCTGTCTCGCGTTGGCGATCGCCGCCGCGACCTCACAACTGGCCTTAGCCGGTCAGCAAGAGGAAGCCAACGGCTTCGTCGAAGACAGCAGCCTGAAGCTGCTCAACCGCAACTTCTACATGAACCGCGACTTCCGTAACGGCGGCAGCAACAGCCAGGGCAGCAACGGCGCCAAGCCGACCAGCGAGCGCAATGGTTATCGTGAAGAGTGGGCACAGGGTGCCATGCTCAATTTCGCCTCCGGCTTCACCCAGGGCACGGTCGGCTTCGGCGCCGATGCCTTCGCTTACGGCGGGGTCAAATTGGATAGCGGTCGCGGCCGGGTTGGCAACGGCGTGCTGCCGATCAGCAACAACCAGACTGCCGACGCTGAAGTGCCGGACGCCTTCGGTGAGATCGGCGGCGCGGTGAAGATGCGCCTCTCCTCCACCGAACTGAAGTACGGTGAACAGCGCCCCACGGCTCCGGTATTCGCCATGGGCGACAACCGCCTGCTGCCAGAAACCGCCACCGGCTTCCAACTGTCGAGCAGAGAGTTCGATGATCTTTTCCTCGAGGCCGGCCACTTCACCGCGTACAACGGCAGAAACTCGACGAACTCCGATGACGGCCTATTCACCAGCTACGCGGGCGTAGAAGCCGACAGCGTCAATTTCATCGGTGGCTCCTACAAGGTCAGCGACAACCTCAGCCTGATGGCTTACGCCAGCGAGGCCGAAGAACTCTGGCACCAGTACTTTGGCCGCGCCGCCTACACCCTCCCGCTGGCCGACAAGCAATCGCTCAACTTCACCCTGGTCGCCTACAAGACCAGCGACGAGGGCGAGGCCCGTGCCGGCGAGGTGGACACCATCAGTTGGTCGGCCAAGGCCGCCTACGCATTCGGCCCGCACCAACTCAGCCTGGCCTACCAGAAGATCGATGGCGACGAGACCTTCGACTTCATCGGTGTCGACTCGATCTGGCTGGCAAACTCGGTGCAGTACGCCGAATTCAACCGCCCCAACGAGCGCTCCATGCAGATTCGCTATGACCTCAATATGTCCAGCTTCGGTGTGCCGGGCCTGACCCTTATGACGCGCTACGTCAAAGGCGACCAGATCGATTTCACCAAGGCCGATCCGACGGGTGCCTATTTCCGCGCAGGGGTCGACGACGAGAAGCATTGGGAACGCGATTTCGAAGCCAAATACGTGATTCAGTCGGGCTCGGCCAAGGACCTGTCCTTGCGCCTGCGCCAGGCCACCCATCGCTCCACGTCTTTCGAAAGCGATGTCGACGATGTGCGCCTGATCATCGAGTACCCGCTGAGCATCCTGTAACGGCAACTCTCGGCCGGTTTTCATCGTGGGCCGGCCGGGCCTTTTTCTTCAAGGTCATTACCGCGCTCCCCAGACCTTAAGGCGCCCACCCGAGCGCCTTTTTTTCAGTTGCATATCGTCTGCCGCGCCCCCTGAGCGAATGACCTTTATGGCTCCAGAAGCTCCGCCCACGGCAAAAAATCGGCAAAGCATTTACTGCTGCTAGCGCATGGCGTTCAGGTCATAAATATGGCCTGGAGAACTGGCGCTTGAGGAATCTGCCGAATTGCTCTCAAGCCCTTGTCAGGCCGCGGCGCAGGTGGGATACAGAGCCATCTGTCGGTAAAAATTCGCCGGCGCGCTCAGCCAATAACGGAGTCCAGTCATGTCCGTCGCTCAACGCCACTCTTATCTTTATCGCACCATGACTGCCGAGGATGTAGCAGCGGCCCATGCCTTATCCGTGCAGTTGAAGTGGCCCCATCGCCTGGAAGACTGGGCCATGCTGCAACGCGTTGCCGAGGGCTTCGTGGTGGAAGACGACGGCCGTCTGATCGGCACCTCGTTCGCTTGCCCACAAGGTGCATACGCCACCATCGGCCTGGTGATCGTCAGCGACGAGTATCAGGGCCAGGGCATTGGCCGCAAGCTGATGGAGTTGGCGCTCGAAGCCTGCATGCCGCGCACCGCCATACTCAATGCCACACTGGCGGGTGTCCCACTGTACGCCAGCCAAGGCTTCGTCGAATTCGGTCAGATCCACCAGTATCAGGGCCAGGCGCAAGCCGCCGATATCCCTGCCCTACCAGCCGGTGAACAGTGCCGGCCCTTGACCGCAGACGATCGGGTTCGCCAACTCGAACTGGCCAACGCCGGCAGCGGTCTGGACCGCGAAGCCGTACTCAATGAGCTGTTCGAGGTGGTCGAACACTCGGTCGGTATCGAGCGCGACGGTCAGCTACGCAGCTTCGCGATGCTTCGCCCGTTCGGCCGTGGCCGCTGTATCGGCCCGGTCATCGCGGAAAATTCCGAACAGGCCAAACACTTGATCGCAGAGTTGTTGGCGCGGGTGCCGGAAGCTTTCGTGCGCATCGACGTTCCCGCTGATAGCGGCCTGTCCGCCTGGCTGGAGGACGCGGGCCTGAAACAGGTCGACAGCGTCGCGCAAATGGCCCGCGGGACGCCGCCACACGCTGTCGGCGGCGTCAGCCAATTCGCCCTGGTGACCCAGGCCATGGGCTGATGCCGCCAACGACAGATCCCCCCATACCTGTTCCTACCTGGAGAACCTTGATGTCAGAACCCACCGCAGTGCTGTTGGTACGCGCCGATGACAACCCCGTCTCGACAACCTTCACCGCTGGCCCTTTGGGGCCCAAGGATCCGTTCGGCGCGCAGCGTAAAACCGCCTATGCCAGCCCCGGCGAAATCGCTGCCGGCGTGGTCGAAGCCAGCGGGCGCTTCAGCATCGATGAATATCCCTATGCCGAGATGATCGTGGTCCACGCCGGACACCTCACCCTGCAGAGCCAGGGTTGCACGCTCGAACTGGGCCCGGGCGCCAGCGCCGTGATCGGCCGCGGCTCGCCGCTCCAGCTCGAGGCACAAGCGAATTCCCGTTGGGCATTCTGCGCCGACACCCAGACCATCGAAGCGCGCAATAGCGGGCTTACCCTGCTGGATCCCCTGGATCTGCTCGCGCCTTCCAACGCACCGGATGCAGCGATTCTGCTCAGCCCGACGCCGCAATGCCGCTCGCACACTGCCTTTACCGAAGAAGCGAGCAAGCTGCTCATCGGTGTCTGGGACTCGACGCCCTATACCCGCCGAGCGCGGCCGCACAAGATGCACGAACTAATGCACCTGATCGAAGGCAGCGTCACTCTGCAGGCGGCTGACGGCAGCGATCTGACGGTCGCCACCGGCGATACGGTATTCGTGCCGAAAGATGCCCCATGCGCCTGGAAAAGCACTGTCTATGTGCGCAAGTTCTACGTCTGCAAATAAATGTGAATGGCGTTGTGCTGGCGTTGCGTGCGCAACCGCCATTCAGCCGATCTGCGGCCCGGGATAAACCGGCCACAGCGATAAACGCCGGCAGGGATGCCGGTCACGATGCAAGGTCGGCAGACGACCGGATCAAAGGGGGCAGCCACCCACGCTGCCATCCAACCACTTACTACGGAGTACACATCATGGGATTGGGTGGCATTGGCATCTGGCAACTCCTGATCGTTCTGATGATCGTGGTGATGCTGTTCGGCACCAAGCGCCTCAAGGGCCTGGGCGCCGACCTCGGCGACGCGATCAAGGGCTTCAGAAAAACCATGGATAACGATGAAAAGGCGCTCATCGAAGAACACCAAGGACAGACCATCACCGTTCAAGCGCACAAGCTCGAAGAACCGACGAAAAAAGACTAGAAGGTTCGACATCGGCTTTCAGCGCCTGCCTGCACTAGTGCGCGTCCAGCTGCAGATCGCGGAGGCAAATTCGAAAGCCCTGGTCAACCCCAGGGCTTTTCGTATCCGCAGGCCAGTGACTGCGTCCCAGGTTTTTCGCTTTGCTCCCCCGTTCGGGCCACTGCTTACGCGTGTTCAGCAGTCCAATCAACCGCAAACCGCTGCAACTGCATTTCCTGCAAACGGCTCAGAGTGCGGCGAAATGGGAAGGCCAGGTAGCCCTCGGTATAGAGCGCGTCCAGGGGCACCTCGGCCTCGAGGTAGAGCGGCACGCGACGGTCGTAGCATTCGTCCACCAGGGCGATGAAGCGTCTGACGCTGTCGTCGTGGGCGGCCAGGGCGGGCAGTTGGCGGTCGCCGGCCACCACGCGTTCGACGCCATCTTCGGTGCCGCGGGCAATATAGGCCGGTCGCTGACGACCACCCAAGCCGGGGACTTCGCTGAGCAGGATGGCCGAGTAGCGATCGCACAGGTCGATGAAATCCAGCGCCGACATCGGTTGTTCGCAGAGTTCGGCGAAGCGGCACCAGATGACCCTGGCGCTACGC
Source organism: uncultured Pseudomonas sp. (assembly GCF_946885955.1). Next base: position 105,570 of record NZ_CAMPHI010000010.1, on the reverse strand, counting down.
TGCACCACTGCAACAGCACGACTGCCGATCATCACCGGCTCATGAGACAGCGGCTGGCCAAGACTCAACTGCCGAAAAACCTCAGGCAGCGCGCTGGGCTCGCCGGCCCCGGTGTGCCAGTAACGTTGGTGCCGTTCGCCGGGATGCAGTCGGTGGTCCTGGCCGCCATCCACACCGATTACCGTCATGTGTCGGTTTATCGCCTCGATCGCCGGCAGAAAGCGCTCGCGATTGAAGCCGTCGACATAGAGTTGTTCCGGCGGCTGGTTGGAGGTGGCGACGACCACCACGCCGGCCTCGAAGATCAGACGCAACAAGCCGCCGACCAGAATCGCGTCGCCGATATCGCTGACGAACAGCTCATCGAAGCACAGCACCCGCACTTCCAGCCGGAGTTCTGCGGCCAGGGCCCGCAACGGTTCGGCGGTGCCCGTCAGCTGGAACAGGCGGCGATGCACCCAACGCATGAAATGATGGAAATGCTGACGCCGCGCCGGTACCTGGAGGCTCTGGTAGAAGCGGTCCAGCAACCAGGTTTTACCGCGTCCGACCGGCCCCCAGAGGTAAACCCCGGCAACAGGCGTAACGCCTCGGTGCAGAGCCTGTTGGCAATCTTCCAGCGCCTGCGCCGCCTGCCATTGCGCGGCATCGGCCTGGAAGCCTTGCTGCTCGACGGCGTAGCGGTAGCTCGCCATGGGGGATTTGGGATCCATCGACTGTTCCGCATGAGCCATCGCCAGTGGATGACTCGAAGATCGGTGCGCGGGCTCAGCCGACGCGACTCGCCGGACAGCTCACATCAGTCCGGGCGGCGCATTCTGGCAAGCCGGTCGCAGCCCGCGCAACCGCATTCGCCCTTTCTAGTCGAATGAACTATCAAAACAATTAGATCTAGAAATTTTCTCTATCAACATAAGCTGACTAGCCTGCCCCCCAACAGCCAACACCCCATCGTGAGGCAGGCCAGCAACCAAGGATAGCTGGACGCAAACGATGCGCACGCTATTGCAGCGACCACCAGGCGCTCGTCAAACCGGTCCAATAGTTCGCCCGCCACCAGCAGGCCGACGAGTGGAGCCAGTTGCGCAGCCGAGACCAGTAAACCGATCTCGAATGCACTCAAATCCATCGCTTTTTTGCAAATAGCCAACCAAGGCGCCGAGCCCCTGCACCAAAAAGCAGGCGCTCGCCTCAGACAGGGTTGCCACCACCAGCACAACCCGGCGAAATGCGCTTTCCTGCTGCGCCCACGTTTTTTGTTTCACGCATCGATCGCTGCGGCAAGGTCGATCTCAATTGCGCCATTCTTGGGCAATTGAAATACACCGAGTGAAGTTCTGGCATGTGTGCCAGCCTCGCCAAGGACTGCGTACAGCACTTCCGATGCCGCGTCCGCGACCTCACTTTGCTGGGTAAAGCCTGGCGCGCTTTGCACGTATACGTTCAGCCTCAGGACTTGTTTGACGCGACTCAGGCATCCCAACGACTGACGCAAAATGGCAAGTAGACGCAAGGCAGAAATTTTGGCGGCGAATCTGGCTTGTTCCAAAGAGACCTCTTGACCGACATGGCCGGTCGCCGCCAGCACCCCGTTCACCCTGGGGAGCTGTCCGCTGATATGAATTTCCGAGCCATGTCGAACAGCGACTGCATAATTTGCGCCCGGACGGAATTCTTTTTCAAACTCGATACCGAGTTCTTTCAGCAAAGCCTCGAATAAAACATCTCTTGACGCATCCATTGTTGTCTTTCCTGACTGATGAGACTTCATGCTAACCAGGAGCAGAACACGAAAATAGTGACAGATCAGTACAGTCTGCACCGGAACAGACAGGCAGCACGGTATCGGATAAGGAGTGGGATTACTCATATTTCAGGGAGCGGGCATCCGCCGAAACCCATGTTCCCGAGCGCAAGGAGGATGAGTGGCAAATCGACCATCTTGCGCATTTCGATAGTTTGACCGGCCTGGCTACATCACCACGCTTGAATCACCCTACGGGCTGCTGCGACTGGTCAGACTGTGCCGATAGCGGCGAGACGGGCGTGGCAAATCCGCTAAGATGCGCGGCTAACCATTATCGACTCGCGCCCGCTTATGACCGCCACCACCCGCTTTCCACTGTTCGCTTACCTCTTCGCCAGTTGCGTCGGCCTGCTCGGGCTGGCGGCCTTGTGGTACGGGCTGGGCAGGCCGGTGCAACTGGCGGATGCGGCGCGCCCGCAGCAGAAGCTGCAATGCGCGTCTTACACCCCGTTCGACAAACATCAATCGCCGTTCGATCAGCCGCTGCGGATCAGCGAAGCGCGAATGGATGCCGACCTGACCCTGCTCGGCAAAACCTTCACCTGCCTGCGCACCTATTCGGTCAGCGGTCTCGAAGCCTTACCGGCGCTCGCTCGCAAACACGGCTTGAAGCTGATGCTCGGTGCCTGGGTCAGCCGCGACGCGCAGGCAACGGCCGTAGAGGTCAACGAGCTGATCGACGCGGCGAACCGCTACCCGGACGTGGTCGAGGCGGTTATCGTCGGCAACGAGTCCTTGCTGCGCAAGGAGGTCACGCCGCAACAACTGGTCGCGTTGATCGAGCAGGTGAAAAGCCGCGTCGAGCAGCCGGTGACCTATGCCGATGTCTGGGAGTTCTGGCTGAAGCACCCGGAAGTCGCACCGGCGGTGGATTTTCTGACGATTCATCTGTTGCCTTACTGGGAAGACGACCCCGCCGGCATCGACCAGGCGCTGGCCAAGGTGAGCGAGGTGCGCGAGTTGTTCGGTCGCCAGTTCGCGCCCAAGGACATTCTTATCGGTGAAACCGGCTGGCCCAGCGAGGGCCGGCAACGGCGGACGGCGCTGCCGAGCCGGGTCAACCAGGCGAAGTTCATGCGCGGTTTCATCAAGCTGGCCAATCAGCATGGCTGGCGCTACAACCTGATCGAGGCCTTCGACCAACCCTGGAAGCGCGTCAGCGAGGGTGCGGCCGGTGGTTATTGGGGGTTGTACGACGCCGACCGCGGGGACAAGTCGATACTCGCTGGTGCCGTTTCCAATCTGCCGCAGTGGCGGTTCTGGCTGCTCGGCTGCGTGCTGATATGGCTCGCCGCGTTGACCGTCGCCGGGGCGCCGCGAACCAGGCGTGATGCCCTGGGCATGCCACTGATTGCCGCACTCGGGACGGCCTGTATCGGTTTAACCGGCGAGCTGGCCTGGACCACCAGCCGTTACCCCGGCGAATGGCTATGGGCGGCGGCGTTGCTGATTCTGAATGGCCTGGTGCTCGGGCATGGGCTGCTGGCCCTGAGCGCCAGACGCGGCTGGCGCAATCGGCTGTTCATCTGGCTGGAGGCGCGGGCCGGCTGGTGGTTGTTCGCCGCAGGTTTCGCCGGCGCCGCGATGATGCTGGCGCTGGTGGTGGATGCACGCTATCGCAGTTTCCCCAGCGCCACCCTGTTGCTGCCAGCCCTGGTTTACCTGGCCCGGCCGGTCCGCGCGCCGCGCCGGGAAGTCATCTTGCTGGCGCTGTTGATCGGCGCAGGCATCGTTCCGCAATTGGTGCAGGAAGGCCTGGGCAACCGCCAGGCAATCGGCTGGGCATTGACCAGCGCGCTATTGCTCGCCGCCCTGTGGCGCAGCTTGCGGCAACGGACTCAGAGCGTCTGAACCACCCGGCGTGGCGCCCGCACCAAACGCAGCAATGCCAGCAGCACGGCGAACACCGCCAGGCTAGCGCTGTACAACACCAGTGCGGGCAAACTCAGAAGCAGCGCCGGTACCGCCAATAGCCGGCCACCACGGCCCGGCAGGACGAATGCCAGCGCCGCGGTGATCAGGGCGCTCCAGGCCAGCGCACCCGTATGGATCAGCCAACCGAGCGTGGCCCGGAGTTCACACGCCCAATATTCCGGCGTCTCGACACAACGCCCGACCCAACGATCGGCCTCCATCAGATTGAACCTCAGCCCATAACTGCCGGCCAAACAGAGCGCAGCGGCGAGTGCGAGCAGAATCCAGGGAATCAGGCGGGCCATATACAACTCCGGGCAAAAAAGCGGGTTTCAGCGGCGTGCAAGAGTAACCGCACACAGCGGCTAAGCAAAACCGCGACTGATACCAACAGACCATGCAATCACGTAAGCGAATCCCTATAGTGCGGTAGCGAGTCTCCATCGTCCGCCCGCTCTGGGTTGCAGCCAGCCGCAATCGACCCAAGCTTCACCGTTAAAGGAATGACCATGCCGCTATTGAATATCCGCCCCGCCGACCGCGACGATATCCCGCTGATCCTGGTTTTTATCCGCGAACTGGCCGAGTACGAAAAACTCGCCGACCAGGCGATCGCCGACCCTGAGCAAATGGCCAAGCACCTATTCGGCCCGCGCCCCTATGCCGAGGTGCTGATCGGCGAAGTGGACGGCGAGCCGGCTGGCTTCGCCCTGTTCTTCCACAATTATTCGACCTTTCTCGGCAAGCCCGGTATCTATCTGGAGGATCTCTACGTACGCGCGAGCGCCCGCGGTGCGGGGCTTGGCAAGGCGCTGCTGAGCACGCTGGCGCGGCTGGCCGTGGAGCGTGGCTGCGGGCGTCTGGAATGGTCGGTGCTGGATTGGAATGCGCCGGCAATCGGCTTCTACCGACAACTCGGTGCTGAGCCAATGAACGAATGGACGGTCTATCGCCTCAGCGGCTCGGCGTTGCGGCACGCCGCAGACACCCCACAGGCGAAGGCACTCCTGACAGATCCCGCTGTCATATAACCCCGAGTTGTTAGAGCTTTTTGAAGGTATTACGCAAATGCGGTACTTGATGCGTTTGATTGCCCTGGCTTGCGCCTTGTTGCCTGCTCTGCCCTTGTCGGCTGCGGATATCGCCACAAAAGACTATGGCTACCCGCTGACCAACCCGTTCGAAGCGACCATCGCCACCACGCCACCGGCGTTGCGCCCGCTCCTTCCGGACGACCGGGATATCAGGCAAAACGACTACAAGATCAAGCTGCGCCCTGAGCGTGAGTTCGCGCTGCCGGACAACTTCTGGCCGGTAACCAAAATGGGCTATCGCCTGGCCACTCAGAAAGGCAAGGCGCCGCTGATCTTCATCATCGCCGGCACCGGGGCGCACTACTCGAGTAGCCACTCGGAATACCTGAAAAAGCTGTTCTACGCCGCCGGCTACCACGTGGTGCAGCTGTCATCGCCGAGCAGCTACGACTTCATGAGCGCCGCCTCGCGGTTCGCCACCCCTGGCTTTACCAGCGACGATGCCGACGACCTGTACCGCGCGATGCAAGCGGTACGCGCCCAGCATCCGCATCTCGAGATCAGCGACTACTACCTCACCGGCTACAGCCTGGGCGCGCTGCACGCGGCCTTCGTCAGCCAACTCGACGAAACCCGACGCAGCTTCAACTTCAAGCGCGTCCTGCTGCTCAACCCACCCGTCAATCTCTATACCTCGATCAGCAACCTCGACCGCCTGGTGCAAACCGAGGTGAAAGGGATCAGCAACAGCACCACCTTCTACGAGTCGATCCTGGCCAAGCTGACGAACTATTTCAAACGCAACGGCTATATCGACCTTAACGACGCGATGCTCTATGACTTCCAACAGTCAAAAGAACATCTTTCGGACGAGCAGATGGCGATGCTGATCGGCAGCGTGTTCCGCTTTTCCGCCGCCGATATCGCCTTCACTTCGGACCTGATCAACCGCCGCGGGCTGATCACCCCGATCAACTATCCGATCGACGAAAGCACCAGCCTCACGCCCTTCCTCAAGCGCGCCCTGCAATGCGACTTCGAGTGTTATGTCAACGAACAACTACTGCCGATGTGGCGAGCACGCTATGGCGGCGGCAGCCTCAAGCAGCTGATCCATGAGGTCAGCCTCTACGCCGTCGAGGACTACCTGAAGAACACCCCGAAGATCGCCGTGATGCACAACGCCGATGACCTGATTCTCGGTCCGGGCGATTTGGGCTTTCTGCGCCGCACCCTGGGCGACCGCCTGACCCTTTATCCGCTCGGCGGGCATTGCGGCAATCTCAATTACCGCGTCAATAGCGACGCCATGTTGGAGTTCTTTCGTGGCTAAGCCTTTTCCCCTGCTGTTCATGAGCCTGCTGTTGAGCAGTGGCGCGGCGCAGGCACAACATGACGTCGATGAAGACGGTTTCAAGCAACCGCTGCAACATCTGCGCTTCAATCCCGGCCTCGATCAGCGCGAATTCGAGCGTTCCAGCCTGGATGCGCTGCAGGTCTACGACCCATTGGAGTCGTGGAACCGGCGGGTCTACCACTTCAACTACCGCTTCGACGAATGGGTGTTCCTGCCGATCGTCGACGGCTACCGCTATATCACCCCGACCCTGGTGCAGAAGGGGGTAACCAACTTCTTCAGCAACCTCGGCGATGTGCCCAACCTGGTCAACAGCCTGCTGCAGTTCAAAGGCAAACGCTCGCTGCAGACCACCGGGCGCCTGCTGTTGAACACCACCATCGGGATAGCCGGGCTCTGGGACCCGGCGACCAGAATGGGGCTGAACAAGCAGAACGAAGACTTCGGTCAAACCCTGGGGTTCTATGGCGCCCCGGCTGGGCCCTACCTGATGCTGCCGCTGCTCGGCCCGTCGAACCTGCGCGACACCGGCGGCCTGGTGATGGATTTCAACGTGGAGTTTCAGGCCAACCTGCTCAACGTCGCCGAAGCCAGCCGCACGCATCCGGAAATTACCTTGCTGGATGTGGTCGATCAGCGCTCGACGGTGAATTTCCGTTATGGCCAACTCAACTCGCCGTTCGAGTACGAGAAGCTGCGCTACTTCTATAACGAGGCGCGCAAGCTGCAGATTGCCGAGTAATCCGCCGCCGTTATTACGGAGACTGTCCATGCGTGTCGCACAACTGGCCAAAGCCGCCGGGGTCAGCGCCGAAACCGTCCGTCACTACAGCGAGCTCGGGCTGCTGCGGCCGGTGCGCGACCCGCACAATGGCTATCAGCAATTCAGTCAGACCGATTTGCAGCGCCTGCGCTTTATCGCCCGCGCCCGCCGCCTGGGTTTCAGCCTCAAGGATGTGCAGGCGATTCTGGCCCGCGCCGACAGCGGCGCCGCGCCCTGTGCCGAGGTACGCGAGCTGATGCGCGAACGCCTGACTGCACTGCAAGCCCATATCGACGAATGCCAGCGCCTGGCCCTGGTGATGCACAAGGCCCTCGACGACTGGACCGACAAAGCCGAGTGCGCACCGGACGGCGAGGCGATCTGCCGGCTGATCGAAGATTTCGACTTGCCCGGCGAAAGTCGCCCGGCGACGCCCTGCCCGGCGCATTGAGCGGCGGCGTGCAAAGCCCTCGGATCATCCAGGCTAGCTGAGAGCGCCCCCGTAGCCCGGATAAGCCTGGGCGCAATCCGGGAACAATCCTGTAGGCGAAGCCTTTCCCGGATTTCATCCGGGCTACAAAACGCGCATTAACCGGGAGGACATGGCGCGGCCTTGTCCGGCGCTGGCCTTGCACATGAACATAGGCGCTAGAGCAACGCAGACCCTAGCCTGGATAAGCGTCAGCGCAATCCGGGGAAAGTTGGGGCAGGCGCCAGTGCACCGCGGATTTTATCCGAACGACAAAAACGCCCTACCTAAGCCTGGCTATTACTGTGCGTAACGCCGGTACAAGCCAGGCGGTACGCCGCTGCTATCGGTCGGCCGCCAGGGGCCTTGCGGGTTGCTCGCCCAGCTCCAGCCGCCATTATTCCAGCGGTAATAGGTGCGCTCACGGTAGTACAGATCGCGGGCGCCGCCGACGATATACACACCCAGGCCCGCATCCCATTGGCTCTCGGCACCGGGCGGTGGCGCATAACGTGGGTGGGATTTACTGACAACCGGGGGCTGGCTGATCGGTGCGCTGCTGTGCACCGTACAACCGGTCAGAGCCGCCAAGGCCATCGCCAGGGCAACCGGTATCGACCTGTTCACTGTCCCGCGCCCTCCGCGGTGTCGATGGTCAATTGCTGGGGCTCGGTGGTGCTGCTGGCCAGCGGCGCGCTGCTGCCGACCCACTCGCCAGCCGTGGCGTTGCCCTTACGCGAAATACGCGCCACCAGTTGCACCTGTGCGAAGCCGGAGATTTTCAGCTGCGGCATCATCGCGTCGCTGTCCGACAGGCTGACCTCGGCCGGCAGGTCGGCCACGCTCAGGCGCTTCACCGCCAGCGGCATCGGCGGCCCGGAGACCGCGCGAGCGAACACGAACACAGTATCGTCGGGCTGAACCTTGCCTTGCAGTTCGGCGGCCAGCGCGACCTTGACGGTCAGCGCGTGGGCCTCGGCAGGCACCTGGGCAGCGGCCGGCGCACTGGCCGACTGCGGGTCGAGACTCTGTCGCGCCCGCTCGATGCCGCCCTGGATCGCCTGGCGCGAGGGGTCCTGCGCGGGCAAGGCGGCAACCAGCTGCTCCCAGTAATCGATGGCCTGCTGGAAGCGCTTGTCTTCGTAGGCGGCAATCCCGAGCAGGCCAAGGCTGGTCACCTCTGCCGGATCGGCCTGCAAGGCCTCGTCGGTCAATGCCTGCAATTGCGGATTCCACTGGCGGTTGCCGGCGAAATACAGCGCCTGGGCCCATTGTCCGAGCAGCTCGGGGGCGCGACCGCCGAGCGTGACCGCGCGCTCGAACGCCTTGGCGGCGTCGCCAGCACGCTCCTGAGCCATATAGGTACGCCCAAGGAAATACCAGCTCTCGGCCGAGTCCGGCATGCTTTGCACCTGGGCTTCGAGGCGCGCGGTCATTTCTTCAATGGTCTTCGGCTGCTCGGCGAAGGTGCGCGCACGCTCGACATCGTCAATCGCGCCCCAGTGCAGATACAGGCCATAGGCCAATAACGGCATCAGCAGGGCCGCGGTCAGCGGAATCTTGCTGCCCAGCACGCGTCGACGCGGCTGGCCCGTGGCACCTTCGGTATCGGCCAGCAGCTCGCGCGACGCCTCGTCGCGCCCGAGCTGCAGTTGTTGGTCGTCAAGCACGCCGGCGGCATGCTGGCTTTCCAGCTCCTGCAGGCGCTCCTGATACAGGCTTACGTTGAGTGCGGTGCGGTCCTCTTCGGCTTGCGCCTTGCGGCCGCGCACCACGGGAATCAGCAGAAAAGCCAAGGCCGCCAGCAACAGCAAGCCGGCGCACAACCAGAATTCGATCATCAGTCTTTGTTATCCACAGGCGGTTGGTTGAGCAGTGCCGCCAGGCGCTGCTGTTCATCCGTAGAAAGGCCGCTGGCCACGACGCTCGGTTTGCCGCGACGGCGCAGCACTATGATCCCGAGCAGCACGAAACCGCCGGCCAGCAGGCAGGCCGGGCCGTACCACAGCAGCAACGTGCGGCCGGTGACCGGCGGTTTATACAGCACGAAATCGCCGTAGCGGCTGACCAGATAGTCGATGATCTGCTCGTTGCTCTGGCCCTCACTGAGCATGCGGTAGATCTGCGCACGCAGGTCCATGGCGATGGGCGCATTGGAGTCGGCGAGGTTCTGGTTCTGGCATTTCGGGCAACGCAGCTCTTCGACCAGGAGGCGATAACGCTCGCGCTCGGCCTGGCTGGAGAACTCATAGGTGTCGATCGCCGCCTGGGCGCTGCCCAGGCCGACCAGGGTCAAGGCCAGGATCAGCAGCACGCGCCTGCCCAGGCTGTTGGGACGCAGAAAGCGGCTCATGGCGCGGCCTCGTCGACCAGTTCCTGATACAGCGGCGCCAGCTGCTCGCGCCACACCCGCTCATCGATCACGCCGACATACTTGTGCCGAATAATCCCGTTCTTGTCGATCATGAAGGTTTCCGGCGCACCGTAGACGCCCAGATCCAGCCCCAGGCTGCCGCGCGCATCCTCGATATTCAGCTGGTAGGGGTTGTGCAACTCGGTAAGCCATTTACGTGCGGAGGCGTTGTCGTCCTTGTAGTTCACGCCATGCACCACCACGCCCATCTGCGCCAGCTTGTTGAGCTCCGGATGTTCGGCGCGGCAGGAGACGCACCAGGTGGCCCAGACATTGACCAGCGCCGGTTTGCCGACCAGGTCGGCACGGCTGACGCTGCCCTCGCCCAGCACCGCCGGCAGGGTAAATTGCGGGAACGGCTTGCCGATCAGCGCCGAGGGCAATTCCGACGGGTCGAGGAACAGCCCGCGGTAGAGAAACAGCGCGACGCCGAGGAACAGCGCCAAAGGTACCAGCAGGATCAGACGCTTCATGCCTGCACCCCCGCCATGCCAAGGGCTTCGCGCACACGGGTTTTGACTTTCATCCGGTAACGTTTATCGGAGGCCGAAAGTACGCCGCCAAAGCCCATCAGAATCGCGCCGAACCAGATCCAACGGACGAACGGCTTGATGTGCATGCGCACCGCCCAAGCGCCGTTCTCCAGGGGTTCGCCGAGCGCCACGAACAGGTCGCGGGTGATCCCGGCGTCGATGCCCGCTTCGGTCATCATCGATTGCTGCACGCTATACAGGCGCTTTTCCGGATGCAGCTCGGCGATTTGCCGGTCGTTCTGGAAGATCCGTACCGTCCCCTTGTCCGCGGTGAAGTTGGGGCCCTCGCGGTGCACCGCACCGTCGAAGACGAAGCGATAGCCGCCAAGTTCGACCGAATCGCCCGGGGCCATGCGCATGTCGCGTTCGAAACTTCCGGTGCTGGTGAGAATCACCCCCAGGGCGCAGACCACCAGGCCCAGATGGGCGACCTGCATGCCCCAGTAGCTGCGTTTCAGGCCGCGCAAGCCGGCCACCAAGCCCTTGTGCCGGGTCTTGTCGCGCAGGTCGCGCAGACCGGCAAGGACCACCCAGGCCGCCAACAGGCAAACGCCGAGCACGCCCCAACTGAAGTCGCCGACCAGCCAGGCCGCCAGCAGCGCCAGCGGCACGCTGGCGAGCAGCACCGGGGCGAGCATGCCCAGTAACCAGCGCAGCGGCGTATCCTTCCAGCGCACCACCACCCCGATCGCCAACATCGCCATCAACAGGCCCATCAGGGGCACGAACAGCGCATTGAAATAGGGTGGGCCGACCGACAGCTTGGCGCCGGTCATCGCGTCCAGCACCAGGGGATAGAGAGTGCCAAGCAGGATCATCGAGGCCGTCACGACGAGAATCAGGTTATTCGCCAGCAACAGCGTTTCCCGCGACCACAGGGCGAACCCGACCTGGCTCTTCACCACCGGCGCGCGGATCGCGAACAGCGTCAGCGAACCGCCGACCACCACCAGCAGGAACGCCAGGACGAACACGCCGCGCTCGGGATCGTTGGCGAACGCGTGCACCGAAGTCAGCACCCCGGAACGGACCAGGAAGGTGCCGAGCAGGCTCAGGGAAAACGCGGCGATCGCCAGCAGCACGGTCCAACTCTTGAATACGCCGCGCTTCTCGGTCACGGCCAGCGAATGAATCAGCGCGGTACCGACCAGCCAGGGCATGAAGGAGGCGTTCTCCACCGGGTCCCAGAACCACCAGCCGCCCCAGCCCAATTCGTAGTAGGCCCACCACGAGCCCAGGGCGATACCGATGCCGAGAAATGCCCAGGCGATGATGGTCCAGGGCCGCGACCAGCGCGCCCATGCCGCGTCCAGCTTGCCGCCGAGCAGCGCGGCGATGGCGAATGCGAAGGCCACGGAAAAGCCGACGTAGCCCATGTAGAGCATCGGCGGATGAATGATCAGGCCGAAATCCTGCAGCAGCGGATTCAGGTCGCGGCCGTCGCTCGGGGTATCGAACAGCAGACGTTCGAAAGGGTTGGAGGTAACGATCAGGAACAACAGGAAACCGATGCTGATGATGCCCATCACGCCCAGTACCCGGGCCAGCATTTCTTCCGGCAACTGCCGCGAAAAAATCGATACGGCAAAGGTCCAGCCGGCGAGAATCAAGCCCCAGAGCAGCAGTGAACCTTCATGGGCGCCCCACACCGCGCTGAACTTGTAATACCAGGGCAAGGCGCTGTTGGAGTTGTGCGCCACGTAGGCGACGGAAAAGTCGTCGACCATAAAGGCATGGGTCAGGCAGATGAAGGCGAACGCCATAAAGGCGAACTGCCCCCAGGCCGCCGGCTGCGCCAGGCTCATCCATTGGCGGTCGCCGCGCCAGGCGCCGATCAGCGGCAGGGTTGCCTGCACCAGCGCCATGCACAGGGCCAGGATCATCGACAGGTGGCCAAGTTCGGGGATCATTGTGCGCCTCCTGCTGCGGTGGACTGGTTGGCGGCGTCATGTTGCTGCTTCATCCCGCTCTGTTCGAGGGCCTGCATGACCTCCGGCGGCATGTAGTTTTCATCGTGCTTGGCCAGCACCTCATCGGCGATCAGCACGCCGCTGCCGTCGAGCTTGCCCATGGCGACGATGCCCTGGCCTTCGCGGAACAGGTCGGGAAGGATGCCGCTGTAGCGCACGGTCACGCTCTTCGCGCCATCGGTAACCACGAAAGCGGTTTCCAGGGAGTCGCCGGAACGCTGCACCGAGCCCACCTCGACCAGACCGCCGGCACGGATGCGCGTGTCTTGCGGCGCTTCGCCATTGGCGATCTGGGTCGGCGAATAGAACAGGTTGATGTTCTGCTGCAGCGCGCTCAGGGCCAGCGCCACCGCGATGCCGACGCCGGCGATGATGGCCAGGACGATATACAGACGCTTCTTGCGGACAGGGTTCACTTCGACTTCTCCCGGCGCAAACGACGCGCCTCGTCTTGCAGGTAACGGCGACGCGCCAGGATTGGCAGCGCCACATTCAGCCCCAGCACGGCCAGGCTGATGGCGTAGCAGGACCAGACATAGGGGCCATGATTGCCCATGGCGAGAAACTCGCCGAAGGTGGCGAAACTCATTGGCTGCTCTCCACCAGGCGCTGGACTTCGGTTTTCGCCCAGCTGCTGCGCGCCTCGCGCTTGAGCACTTCGAGGCGCATGCGCGACAGCAGTACCGCGCCGAAGAAGCAGTAGAAGCCCAGCACCATCAGCAACAGCGGCATCCACATCTCGAACGGCATGCTCGGCTTGCTCACCACGCTGAAAGTGGCCGGCTGGTGCAGGGTGTTCCACCACTCCACCGAATATTTGATGATCGGGATATTCACCACCCCGACGATGGCCAGCACCGCGCAGGCCTTGGCCGCGCTGTCGCGATTGCTGATCGCCTGGCCGAGGGCGATCACGCCGAAATACAGGAACAGCAGGATCAGCATCGCGGTCAGCCGCGCATCCCAGACCCAGTAGGTGCCCCAGGTCGGCTTGCCCCAGACGGCGCCGGTGATCAGTGCGATGGCCGTCATCCAGGCGCCGACGGGGGCGGCCTGCTGCAGCGCGACATCGGCCAGTTTCATCTTCCACACCAGGCCGACGATACCGGCCACGGCCAGCATCACATAGACCGACTGGGCGAGAAACGCCGCGGGCACATGGATATAGATGATCCGGAAACTGTTGCCTTGCTGGTAGTCGGGCGGCGCGAACGCCAGCCCCCAGACCATGCCCACGGTCAGCAGCACTACGGCGGCGACGGCCAGCCAGGGCAGCCAACGGCCACTGATTTCATAAAACCACTTGGGCGAGCCCAGCTTGTGAAACCACGTCCAGTTCATCAACTTACTCATCAGTCAGCGAGCCATGGCAACAGTGCCCATGGCCCGGATGCAGTTCGCGGGGATGGCGCCGGACCAGCAGCTATCCGGCTCGACCGCCCCCGCGGTAGAGGATTACAGCTTACTCGCCAACGCTGATTTTCAGCCCGGCGGCGATGGCGAACGGTGTCAGCGTCACCGCCAATGCGGTCAGGCTGGCCAGCCACAACAAGTGGCCGAGTGTCGGCAACCCTTGCAGGCTAGCCTGCAAGGCCCCGCTGCCCAGAATCAGCACCGGGATATACAGCGGCAAAATCAGCAGCGCCAGCAACAGACCGCCGCGCTTGAGCCCAACGGTCAGCGCCGCGCCGACCGCGCCCAGCAGGCTCAGCACCGGTGTGCCGAGCAATAGCGATAGCAGCAGCACCGGCAGGCAGCGCCCCGGCAGGCCCAGCATCAACGCCAGCAAGGGCGCCAGGAGCACCAGCGCCAGGCCGGAAAACAGCCAGTGTGCCAGCACCTTCGCCAATACCAGAAGAGCCAGGGGGTGCGGCGAAAGGACCCACTGCTCCAGCGAGCCGTCTTCGAAATCGCTGCGAAACAAGCCATCCAGCGACAACAGGACGGCCAACAGTGCCGCCACCCAGACCAGGCCGGGCGACAGGCTTTTCAACATTTCCGTCTGCGGCCCAACGGCCAACGGAAACAGCGCAATGACGATAGCGAAGAACACCAGTGGATTGGCCAATTCCGCCGGACGGCGAAACAACAGCCGTGCTTCGCGATTCAGCAGCAGGGTAAATACATTGCTCATGCGCGTATTTGCCCCAGATCAAGCTCGCGATAGCCGGCCGGCTTGAGCGTCAGTGAATGATGGGTGGTCAGCACGACCAAGCCGCCCCGCTCGCAATGCCCCGCCAGGTGAGCTTCCAGCTGGGCCACGGCATGCTTGTCGAGGGCGGTGAAAGGTTCGTCCAGCACCCACAGCGCCGGCGCGGGCAGGTATAGCCGCGCGAGCGCCACACGCCGTTGCTGGCCGGCGGAAAGCGCATGGCAGGGTACGTCTTCGAATCCGCGCAGCCCCACCGCTTCCAGCGCCTGCCAGATCGCAGCGCGTTCGGCGGGTTGCTGCAGGGCGCACAGCCAGGCGAGGTTTTCCTCGGCGGTGAGCAAGCCCTTGATCCCGGCGGCATGACCGATCCAGAGTAGATTACGTGCCAACTCGGCGCGCTGCGAACTCAACGGCCGGCCGTGCAAACGGATTTCCCCGGCGGTCGGCGCCATCAACCCGACCAGCAAACGCAGCAAACTGGTTTTGCCGCTGCCATTGGGGCCGGAGACCTGCAGCATTTCACCGGGAACCAAGCGCAACTCCAGGCCCTCGAAGAGCATGCGCCAGTCTCGCTCACAGGCGAGCGCCAGGGTTTCGAGCAGGGGACTGGTCAAGGCATGGGTACCTAAATGCGGTTCAAGTCGACGGCGTCCTGGCCGCTATACTGACGCCAATTGAATGCGCAGCCGACCCGGACGGGGGGGCGATTATACATGCCATGCCCCTTCACCCGCAGTGGGCATTTTCGACAGGTTGTAACCCGCCAATGAGCGAAATCAGCAGCCCCAGAAACATCGGACCGATAGCCCCGAGCAATCGTCCGAGCGCCGCCACCAATGACCTGGCCCTGAAGCTGCTGCAGCCGCTACAGGGGCTCCTGGCCAGCGGCGAGACCGCGAACGCCGAGGTGGTCGCGCTCAAGGAAGTGGCGCAGAGCTTTCAGTTGCTGCTCAAGCTGACCCTGGATAACGGCCGCCAGACGACTTTGCAAGCCAGCAGCCCACGGCCGCTGGCCCAGGGTACGGCGTTGGCCGTCACGGCGCTGTCCGACACCCAATTGGCGGTTGCGCTGCAGTCCGGTGGCGGCAAGGTCATGACCAGCCTGGATCTGCAACAGCTGCCGATCGGCACCCTGCTGCAAGGCAAAGTCGAGGCGCGCGAACAACTGCCCCTGGGCACCACCCAGCAGGTGATCTACAAGGTGCTGGTCAATCTGCTCAACACGCCGCTGGCCGGCAGCAAACTGTCCCTGGAAACGCCACTACCCTTGCCGCTCGGCAGCCTGCTCAGCGCCCAGGTGCAAGGCAGCCAGGCCCTGAACTTCCTGCCACTCAGCGGCCGCCTCGATCAACTGGCGTTGAGCCAGCAACTGGGCAGCCAGCATACGCGCCAGGGTTCCTTCGAGCCGCTGCTCGGCGCCCTGCAGACGCTTGGCGGCAAGGAAGGGCTGCCGGAGGGACTGCGCAGCAGCATCGACAAGCTGCTCGGCGCCCTGCCCGACAGCGCCCAACTGAGCACCGCCAAAGGCGTTGGCCAAGCGCTGGAGAACAGCGGCCTGTTTCTCGAAAGCAGGCTGCTCGGCGGCCAGGGCGCGACCTTGCCGACCGACATGAAGGCCAACCTGTTACGCCTGATTACCCAGTTGCTACCACTGCTGCCCGGCAGCACCCCGCTCACCGCGGCCAATGCCGGCGCCGCCATGGCCCAGGCGCTGCCGGCGTTCGCCCGCAACCTGCTCGGCTCGCTCGGGCAACCCGGTTCGCGTCAACAGGCCTTGAGCTTTCCCTTGCCATCTCGATTGCTACAGGCGATGGAGGGCGAAGGCGATCTGGAAAGCCTGTTGAAGCTCGCCGCCGCCGCAGTGTCGCGTTTGCAGACCCATCAGCTATCCAGTCTGGCGCAGAGCCAGATGGGCCCGGAGGGCAATCTGCTGACCACCTGGCAGCTGGAAATTCCCATGCGCAATCAGCAGGAGCTGGTGCCCCTGCAGGTAAAAATCCAGCATGAGGAATCACAGCAATCGGCGAAGAACGAACAGAAGGAAGCGCTGTGGAAAGTCGACCTGGCGTTCGACCTCGCGCCCCTCGGCCCGCTGCAGGTCCAGGCGCAACTGCTGCGCGGCAGCTTATCCAGCCAGCTGTGGGCCGAGCTGCCCAGCACTGTCAGCCTGATCGATGCGGAGCTCGGTACCTTGCGCGAACGCCTGACGGCCGCCGGCCTGCAGGTTGGCGAACTGGCGTGCCAGCAGGGCACGCCGCCACAAGGTGCAAGAACCCACCTGGAACAACGCTGGGTCGATGAAACCGCATGAAAAATAACGCCCCGCGCCAGGCCATCGCCCTGACCTACGACGGCAAGAACGCCCCCAATCTCAGCGCCAAGGGCGATGACGAGCTGGCGGAAGCGATACTGGCGATCGCTCGCGAATACGAAGTGCCGATCTATGAGAACGCCGAACTGGTGCGCCTGCTGGCGCGCCTGGAGCTGGGCGATGCGATCCCCGAGCAGCTGTATCGCTGCATCGCCGAGATCATCGCCTTCGCCTGGTACCTCAAAGGTAAATGCCCGGAGGGCTTCGAACCCGACGGCGACCGCGACATCACCCCGCCACTGCCGTTGCTCGAAGGCCCGTCGCGTTAGCGCGAAAAACCAGCCGAGAAAACCGCTGCGCAATATTGGCAACGCCGTAGCCCGTATAAGCCTGAGCGCAATCCGGGATTGCCTTTTCGCATCGACAGGCCACGTGGGTGGATTAACGGACTTTGGGCTGGTTCAGCTTGGCGACCAGTTCGGCTTCCGCCTTACTCAGGCCGCAGGACTGGGTCAAATCGTCGACACTGGCGCCCAGGCCGACCAGGCGCGCTGCCTGGGTAAAGGACAGGCTGCTGGGATCACGCTGCTCGATCTGCGTCAGCTTGTCCGGCAGCGGGGCAACAGTGCGGCGCAACTCATGCAGCTCCTCGCCCATGCGAATACTGCCGGCGAGATAGGTATCCAGCCGCTTGCGCAGCTCCTTGATGTGCTGGTCGCGCACGGCATCGCGTTCGGCCTGCAGTTGCACCAGGTGCCGCTGCTGGGTGACCAGCCACACGCAGGTGCCGACCAGGCCCAGGCATACCAGGGCCAGTGCGATAAGCGCGATACCGAGCATGCTAGCGCCTCGACGCGTGGCGGGCAGGCGGACGCCGGCGGCGGGCGGCAGCCTGCAACGCCAGGATGCTGAGCCGCGACACTAGATGCTCTCCAGGTCGGACCACTCTTCCTCGGTCATCATCTTGTCCAGCTCGACCAGAATCAGCAGTTCGCCGTTCTTGTTGCATACGCCCTGGATGAACTTGGCCGACTCGTCGTTGCCGACGTTCGGTGCGGTTTCCACTTCCGACTGGCGCAGGTAGACCACTTCGGCAACGCTATCGACCATGATGCCGACGACCTGCTTGTCCGCCTCGATGATCACGATGCGGGTGTTGTCGCTCACCGGGGCCGAATCCAGACCAAAACGCTGGCGCGTATCGATGACCGTGACCACGTTGCCGCGCAGGTTGATGATGCCCAGCACGTAGCTCGGCGCGCCCGGCACCGGAGCGATCTCGGTGTAACGCAGCACTTCCTGGACCTGCATCACGTTGATGCCATAGGTCTCGTTATCCAGACGGAAGGTCACCCATTGCAGAATGGGATCTTCAGCGCCCTGTGCAGAACTTTTCTTCATATCCCTAGCCTCGTCATAAGCCGCCTTGTGCGGCGTGCGCGGTTGGAACCGCCCGTCATCATCTACCGAACCCGCCGCAACCGCGAGTTCTCCTAGTGAACCTGTCCCTTGGCCGCGCGCCTGGTGGCGCCGCTGGCAATCAGCTCGGCCAATGCCGCTATATCCAATAAAGCACACATATGTTCGATTACCGTACCCGCCAGCCAGGGCCGCTGGCTGCGGCGAGTACGCCATTTGATCTCGCTGGGGTCCAGGCGTATCGAACGGCTGACCTGATGTACCGCCAGCCCCCACTCATAGCCCTGCACGGAAATCACGTACTGCAAGCCCTGGCGGAAATCGTCGCGATAGCGCTCTGGCATCACCCAGCGCGCGGTATCCAGGACCTTAAGATTGCCCGCCGGGCACGGCAGGATACCGAGAAACCAGTCGGGCTGGCCAAATAGCGGCGTCAGTTCCTGGCCCGTCAGCGGATAGATCGAGCCCAGGCACACCAGCGGCACGGCCAGGGTCAGCCCGGCGACATCGAACAACAGGCATTCGAAGGGTTCCTCTGCCCAGGCGGGGCGCTCGTTCAGCGATGGCGCGACATCGGCGTCCGGCGACAGCGGAAGATTGATCTCGGCCAATGGCTCGACCGGCACCAGCCGCACCTGCGGCTCCACCTTCTCGATAACAGCGGGCTCGACGACTGGCCGCACCGGCTCGACTTGGCGCACCACTGGGGTAACCGCTGCGGCAGGCACTGCGCGCGCATCGCGCACCTGCTCCTCGAGCACCGCCGCCTCGAACTCGTCCATGCTGACGCTGTCGGCCAGTTCGATTGCGGCTTCCTGCAGCAAACCGTCCAGATAGGACTGCAAGGCAAGCTGGTGACGGGTGGCGGTGGCAACGATACGACTCATAAATCAAACCCGGAAAAATACGCTCGACAACTTATCGGCCGCAGCGACGACCGACTTGAGCCCATATGCTCAGCATAGACGCTCATCTCAGGCCACCTTCACGGCTGCGGGATTGGCAAGCAAGTGCTTGAGCAATGCGCGATAGGCCAATACCCCACGACTACCCGGATCGAACTGCGAAGGCGTCTGCCCTGCCCGGCTGGCATCGCGCAGGCGCGTATCGACCGGCACATAAGCCTGCCACAGGTGCTCCGGATAGCTGTTGCGCAGCACCCGCAAGGTGCTCATGGAAGCCTGCGTGCGGCGGTCGAACAGCGTTGGCACTATGGTGTAGGGCAATGCCTGCTTACGCGAGCGGTTGATCATCGCCAGGGTATTGACCATCCGCTCCAGCCCTTTGACCGCGAGAAACTCTGTCTGCACCGGGATCACCAATTGCTGGCTGGCGGCCAGGGCGTTGACCATCAGCACCCCGAGCAGCGGCGGGCTGTCGATCAGTGCATAGTCGAAATCCTGCCACAGCTGCGCCAGGCTCTTGGCGATCACCAGACCGAGGCCGCTCTGTCCCGGTGACTGGCGCTCCAAGACCGCGAGTGCGGTACTCGACGGCAACAGGGCGATCTGCTCGTGGCTGGTCGGCAGCAACAACTGCTTGGGCAAGCCCTCGGGAACGCCGCCCTGATGCTGGAACAGATCGAATCCGCTGTGCTCCAGGGTATCCGGGTCATGGCCGAAATAGCTGGTCAACGAGCCATGCGGGTCGAGATCGACCACCAGCACGCGCTTGCCGGCATCAGCCAGCAAGCCCGCCAAGGCGATGGTCGTGGTGGTTTTGCCAACACCACCTTTTTGATTGGCTACTGCCCAGACTCTCATTCTCTTCATCCTCCCGGCACAGGCCTGGCCTGGCCGAGAACTGGCGCCAACCTACGGGGCTGACGACGGGGAATTGACGGCACCCGCTTGCGGGGCCTGCGCTGAGGGCGGCGCTGCAGGTTGCGTGCCAGCGCGCTGCAAGGCCGCATCGGGCCGCGCGTTGGCGCTGCCGACACCGCTGACGCTGCGGCGTACGTCGAGGTTACGCGAAACCACCAGCACCACCCGCCGGTTGCGCCCCCGCCCCTGCGCCGTCGCATTGTCGGCGACCGGCTGAAACTCGCCATAGCCCACCGCGGCCAAACGCCCAGGGTTGACCCCGTCCATCGCCAGCATCCGCACGATACTCGCGGCACGTGCGGTGGATAGCTCCCAATTGGTCGGATACTGGGCGGTCTGGATCGGCAAGTTATCGGTGAAGCCTTCTACGTGAATAGGGTTTTCGTAGGGTGCCAGAATCTTGGCAATTTTCTCGATGATGTCGAATGCGGCATTGTTCGGCAACGCATCGCCACTGGGAAACAGCAGGCTGGAACTGAGCTCGATCTCGATCCACAGCTCATTGCCGCGCACCTGCAGTTGCTCGTCGGCGATCAGATCGCCAAAGGCCTCGCGGACCAGGCCGGCGATGCTCTCCAGGGAATCCGGGGCCGCCTGAGTGAGGTCCTCGTCGACCAGTGAATGGTCCGGTTCGCTGGTACGCGGGCGCTGCTCGCCAACGGGAATCGGCTTTATCGCCCGATCCGGCTGATTGAAAACCCCGACCAGGCTCTCCGAAAGAATCTTGTACTTGCCTTCGTTGATCGACGATACCGAATACATCACCACGAAAAAGGCGAACAGCAAGGTGATGAAGTCCGCATAGGAGACCAGCCAGCGCTCGTGGTTTTCATGTTCTTCATGGGGACGACGACGGGCCATGGTTCAGTCCATGAAGCCTTGCAGCTTCAGCTCGATGGAACGCGGGTTCTCGCCTTCGGCAATCGACAAAATCCCCTCCAACAGCATCTCGCGATAACGCGACTGGCGCTGGGCGATGGCCTTGAGCTTGTTACCCACGGGCAACAGCAGCAGGTTGGCGAAACCGACCCCGTAAATGGTCGCGACGAAGGCCACCGCGATGCCGTTGCCGAGCATACTCGGGTCGGCGAGGTTGCCCATGACATGGATCAGGCCCATCACCGCACCGATGATGCCGATGGTCGGGGCATACCCGCCCATGCTTTCGAATACCTTGGCGGATTGGATATCGCGACCTTCCTGGGTGTACAGATCGACCTCGAGAATGCTGCGGATGGCTTCCGGCTCGGTACCGTCCACCAGCAATTGCAAGCCCTTGCGCGCGTAGGGGTCCGGCTCGGCGTCGGCGATCGACTCGAGCCCCAGCAGCCCCTCCTTGCGCGCCGCCATACTCCAGCCGACCACGCGCCCGACGCCGCCGGGCAGATCGATGCGCGGCGGAAAGACGATCCAGCGGATGATCACCAGCGAACGCTTGAACACACTCATCGGCGTCTGCAGAAAGGCCGCACCCAGGGTGCCGCCGATTACGATCAACGCCGCCGGCCCATTGAGCAGAGCGCCCACATGGCCGCCCTCGAGGTAATTGCCCCCGAGAATGGCCACGAACGCGAGTATGACGCCAATCAGGCTCAGTACATCCACTATGGCGCACTCACATTGGCGATAACCGCACCGAGCGAACGAACGCCTGCGCGGGCATCAACGCATAGCGCCGGGCGGCATGTGTCCGAATCAACCACAGCGTTTCTCCTCGGGGTCCCGGCGCAACCATGGGCGCGCCGCTACAGCCCTAAATGCAGGCCTCGACCAGATGCTTGCCGATTTCTTCCAGGGGATAGATCGCATCGGCCAGGTCCGCTTTGACAATGGCCATGGGCATGCCGTAGATGACGCAACTGGCCTCATCCTGGGCCCAAACCTGACTGCCGCCCTGCTTGAGCAGACGCGCGCCTTCACGGCCATCCGCGCCCATGCCGGTGAGGACCACGGCCAATACCTTGTCGTGGTAGGACTTGGCCACCGAGCCGAAGGTAATGTCCACGCAGGGCTTGTAATTCAGGCGTTCGTCGCCCGGCAGTATTTTGATCACGCCGCGGGCATCGACCATCATCTGCTTGCCTCCTGGTGCCAGCAGTGCGAGACCGGGACGCAGGACATCGCCGTCGGCGGCTTCCTTGACGCTGATCTGACAGAGCTTGTCGAGCCGCTCGGCGAACGCCTTGGTAAAGGCGGCGGGCATGTGCTGGATCAGCACCAGGGGCGCAGGGAAATTCGCCGGCAACTGGGTCAAGACCCGCTGCAAGGCCACCGGGCCGCCAGTTGAGGTACCGATTGCGACCAGCTTGTATGCCTTGCGTTTAGGCGCGGCGGCCCCTGCCGGTGCGGCCGGCGCGGCGCCAGGTGCTCGCGGCGCCACACTTCTGGCAGGCGCAGCCGGCTTGGCGAGGTTGCCGGGAGCGGCAGCAGACGAAGCCGGCGGCGGTGTCGTGACGATACCGCGGCGATTGGTGCGGGCGATGGTATGCACCTTCTCGCACAGCAGTTGCTTGACCTTCTCCGGGTTACGCGAGATGTCCTCGAAATTTTTCGGCAGGAAATCGACAGCGCCGGCGTCCAGCGCATCCAGGGTCACCCGCGCGCCTTCATGGGTCAGCGAGGAGAACATCAACACCGGCGTCGGACAACGCTGCATGATGTTCCGCACCGAGGTGATGCCGTCCATCATCGGCATCTCATAATCCATGGTGATCACATCGGGTTTCAGCGCCAGCGCCTGGTCGATCGCTTCACGGCCATTGGTGGCCGTGCCAACCACCTTGATGTTCGGATCGGTAGCTAGAATTTCCGAAACACGCCGGCGAAAAAAGCCGGAATCGTCTACCACCAATACCTTAACAACCATTAAACACTCCCCAATGGCCGGGCCGATGCCCGTGCCATAAACAATCAGATACGCCGGGCGTAGCGCTTGAGCATGCTGGGTACATCGAGAATCAGGGCGATACGGCCGTCACCGGTGATAGTTGCACCGGACATGCCAGGAGTGCCCTGCAGCATTTTCCCCAGGGGCTTGATCACCACCTCTTCCTGACCGACCAGTTGGTCGACGACGAAGCCGATGCGCTGGTTGCCGACCGTGAGAATCACCACGTGACCTTCACCCTGCTCGACATGGGCCGCTTTGCTCACCAGCCAGCGCTTGAGGTAGAACAGCGGTAGCGCCTTGTCGCGCACGATAACCACTTCCTGGCCATCGACCACGTTGGTGCGTGACAGGTCGAGGTGGAAAATCTCATTGACGTTGACCAGCGGAAAGGCAAAGGCCTGATCGCCGAGCATCACCATCAGGGTCGGCATGATCGCCAGTGTCAGCGGCACCTTGATCACGATCTTCGAGCCCTGCCCTTGCACCGAGAACACGTTGACCGTGCCGTTGAGCTGGGAAATCTTGGTCTTCACCACATCCATGCCGACACCGCGGCCGGATACGTCGGAAATCTCGGTCTTGGTCGAGAAGCCCGGGGCGAAGATCAGGTTGTAGCACTCGAATTCGTTGAGCCGGTCGGCCGCGTCCTTGTCCAGCAGGCCTTTCTCCACGGCCTTGGCGCGCAGCACATTGGCATCCATCCCTTTGCCGTCATCGGAAATCGACAGCAGGATATGATCGCCCTCCTGCTCCGCCGACAGTACCACCTTGCCGCCGCGCTGCTTGCCGCTGGCTTCGCGCTCTTCCGGGGTTTCGATGCCATGGTCGACGGCATTGCGCACCAAGTGCACCAGCGGGTCGGCCAGCGCCTCGACCAGATTCTTGTCGAGGTCGGTTTCTTCCCCGACCAGTTCCAGGATGATTTCTTTCTTCAAGCTGCGCGCCAGATCGCGAACCAGGCGCGGGAATCGTCCGAAGACTTTCTTGATCGGCTGCATGCGGGTCTTCATCACGGCCGTCTGCAGATCCGCGGTGACCACATCGAGGTTGGACACGGCTTTGGCCATGGCCTCGTCGCCGCTGTTGGAGCCGAGGCGAACCAGGCGGTTACGCACCAGCACCAGTTCACCGACCATGTTCATGATCTCGTCCAGGCGCGCGGTATCGACCCGCACCGTGGTTTCCGCTTCGCTGGCCGCCGGGGCTTTATCGCCCGCTGACGCTGGCGTCGGTGCGGGTGCCGGTGTTGGCGCAGCGGCTTTCGCCGGCTCGGCCTTGGCCGCCGCGGCCGGTTTGGCGACGGGCTTCGCGGCAGGCTTGGCCGCCGCGGCAGATGCAGCCGGTTTGGCCGGTGCCGCCGGTGCCGCCGGCTTGGCCGGCGCCGCAGCTGGCTCGACGAACTTGCCCTTGCCGTGCAACTGATCGAGCAACGCTTCGAACTCGTCGTCGGTGATCTCGTCGCTGCCCGCCGCCGAAGGAGCGGGCGCAGGCGCTGCCGGCGCGGCAGGAGCCGGCTCGGCGCTCGCCGCCGCGGCGAACTGGCCCTTGCCATGCAGCTGATCGAGCAGTGCTTCGAACTCGTCGTCGGTGATCTCGTCGCTGGAAGCGGCATCCGGTGCCGGCGCTTTCGCCGTTGGCGCGGGCGCAGCGGGAGCCGCGGCCGCACCGACGGCGAACTGGCCCTTGCCATGCAACTGGTCGAGCAACGACTCGAATTCGTCGTCGGTGATTTCATCGGAATTGGATGCGGGGGCTGCGCTGGCCGCTGGTTGCTCGGTCATCGCATCGAGCAGCTGTTCGAACTCGCTATCGGTGATATCGCCCGCGGCCGCAGTTTCCACCGGTTCAGGCTCGGACTCAGGTTCCGCTTCGGGCTCAGGCTCGGGCTCGGCGCCGGCTGGTTCGGCCAGGCGTGCCAATGCTGCCAATAACTCGGGAGTTGCCGGGGTCAGCTCGACCCGTTCACGCACCTGGCTGAACATGCTGTTGACCGCATCCAGCGCTTCGAGCACGACGTCCATGAGCTCGGAGTCGACGCGTCTTTCGCCCTTGCGCAGGATGTCGAACACGTTTTCCGCGATGTGGCAGCATTCCACCAGTTCGTTGAGCTGCAGGAATCCAGCGCCGCCCTTGACGGTATGGAAGCCGCGAAAGATCGCATTAAGCAGATTCATATCGTCCGGGCGGCTTTCCAGCTCAACCAGCTGCTCGGACAACAGTTCGAGAATCTCGCCGGCCTCTACCAGGAAATCCTGGAGGATTTCTTCATCGGCGCCGAAGCTCATAAGACGTGCTCCTAAAATCCCAGACTGGACAGCAGGTCGTCGACATCATCTTGATTCGATGCGACGTCTTCACGCTTATCGGCATGAATCTGCGGACCTTCACCACGGGAAGGCGATTTTTGTTGTTCTTGTTCGGCGCGGAGCGCGCTGTGGTCATGCTCGACGCCGGCCAGGCGGTCGACATGACTGGCCATCAGCACCAGCTTGAGCAGATTGCTTTCCACTTCGGTGACCAACTGGGTCACGCGTTTGATCACCTGACCGGTCAGGTCCTGATAGTCCTGAGCCAGCAGAATATCGTTGAGATGCCCGGACAGTTCGCCACTGCTTCGCTCGCTCAAGGCGAGGAACGCCTCGATGCGCTTGGCCAGATCGCGGAAGCCGTCGGCGCTCATTTCCCGGCGCATGAACCGACCCCAGTCGGCGCTCAGGGCCTGCGCCTGATCGCCAATACCATTGACCAGTGGCGAACTCTGCTCGACCAGGTCCATGGTGCGGTTGGCCGCTTTCTCGGTCATCGTCACCACATAGTTCAAACGCTCGGTGGCGTCGGTGATCTGCGAGACTTCGGTGGCATGGGGCACACGCGGATCGAGCTGGAAATTGACAATGGCGTTGTGCAGCTCACGGGTCAGCTTGCCGACTTCATGATACAAACCGCGATCACGCGTCTTGTTCAGCTCGTTGATAAATTGCACCGCTTCGCCAAAGTTGCCTGTTTCAAGGCTATCGACCAGTTGGCGAGCATTGGTTTTCAGGCTCGACTCGAAGTCGTCCTGAAGATGATCATCGTGTTCCATAGAACCTCGCGGCGCACATCAGCCGTTGACTCGCTCAAAGATCTTTTCAATCTTCTCTTTCAGCACCTGAGCCGTGAACGGCTTGACTACGTAACCATTCACGCCAGCTTGCGCAGCTTCGATGATCTGATCGCGCTTCGCTTCCGCGGTCACCATCAGAACCGGCAGGGTCTTCAGGCGATCGTCGGCGCGGACTGCGCGCAACAGATCGATACCCGTCATGCCCGGCATGTTCCAATCGGTTACCAGAAAGTCGAAACCGCCACTCTGCAACATCGGCAGCGCAGTGGTGCCGTCGTCGGCCTCCGCGGTATTGGTGAACCCCAAGTCACGCAGGAGGTTCTTGATGATCCGTCGCATCGTTGAAAAGTCATCAACGATGAGGATTTTCATATTTTTGTCCAAGTCGACCTCCGTACCGTCCCAAACGTAACCAGCATCTGGTTACGCCCTTAATCGTGAAACCGGCCTGGCAGGCCGCTGCAAAATCACTGCGTTCGGCTGTGCCCGTGTTGTCGGGCCGGCAATTATCCGGCCCTAGTGTACTCGTCTAGCTCGCTCGCCAATCGCCGAGCCGTGCCCGCAAACGCGCCGCACATTGACTATGTAGCTGACTGACGCGCGATTCGCTAACCCCGAGCACTTCACCAATTTCTTTTAAATTCAGTTCTTCGTCGTAATACAACGCCAGCACCAGACGTTCACGCTCCGGCAGATGCGCGATCGCATCGGCCAGGGCGGCCTGAAAACGTTCGTCCTCCAGGTCGCGCGAGGGTTCGGTGTATGCCGAACTGGCGTCTTCGCGCAGCCCGCCATGCTCGCCGTCCTGCAAGAGATCGTCGAAGCTGAACAGACGGCTGCCCAAAGTGTCGCCAAGAATGCCGTAGTAATCCTCGAGACTCAATTGGAGTTCGGCCGCAACCTCTTGATCTTTAGCGTCTCGTCCTGTTCTGGCCTCAATTACCCGGATGGCATCGCTGACCATTCGGCTGTTGCGGTGCACTGAACGGGGTGCCCAGTCGCCCTTGCGCACCTCGTCGAGCATCGAGCCGCGGATGCGAATACCGGCGAAGGTTTCGAAACTGGCGCCTTTACCGCCGTCGTATTTTTTCGAGGCTTCGAGCAGGCCGATCATGCCGGCCTGGATCAAATCGTCGACCTGAACGCTCGCCGGCAAGCGCGCCAGCAGGTGATAGGCAATGCGTTTGACCAAGGGCGCATAGCGCTCGATCAATTGATGCTGGGAATCCTGAGCCTGCGCTTTGCTGTACATAAGGAGTCCAGTGGCTGCTGTCATATAGCCGAGCCCGCAGTCGGTTGCTGCACCAGGCGCTCGACGAAAAATTCCAGATGGCCGCGCGGGTTGGCCGGTAGCGGCCAGGTGTCGACTTTCTGGGCTATCGCCTTGAACGCCAACGAACATTTGGAACGCGGAAAAGCTTCATAGACCGCACGTTGTTTCTGTACGGCCTTGCGAACCGACTCGTCGTAGGGCACGGCCCCTACATATTGGAGCGCCACATCGAGAAATCGATCGGTTACTTTGGTTAGCTTAGCAAACAGATTGCGACCTTCCTGGGGACTGTGGGCCATATTGGCCAACACCCGGAAGCGATTCATGCCGTGGTCGCGGTTGAGCAACTTGATCAGGGCGTAGGCGTCGGTGATCGAGGTTGGCTCATCGCATACCACCACCAGCACTTCCTGGGCGGCGCGCACGAAGCTGACCACCGAATCGCCGATACCGGCCGCGGTGTCGATGATCAGCACATCGAGGTTGTCGCTGATATCGCTGAACGCCTGGATCAAACCGGCATGTTGCATGGGCGTGAGCTGCACCATGCTCTGGGTGCCGGACGCCGCCGGAACGATGCGAATACCGCCCGGCCCCTGCAGCAGCACATCGCGCAGTTCGCACTCGCCATTGATCACGTCTTCCAGGGTGCGCTTGGCGCTCAGACCGAGCAGCACGTCGACGTTGGCCAGACCGAGGTCGGCGTCCATCAACATCACCCGGCGGCCGAGATCGGCCAATGCGAGGGCCAGATTCACCGACACATTGGTCTTGCCGACGCCACCCTTGCCGCCGGTCACCGCGATCACCTGTACGGGATGCATACCCATGTTATCTATACACCTTGTCAATCTTCGACTGGAGCCGCATGGCCGTCCGCGCTTTCACGAGCGGCCAGGATGACACCCTGATCACGACGCGTGCCATCAACTGGCCCGCCGAGTCGACTGCTGATAGAGACCGGCGAACATCTCCGCCATCGTATCTTCGCTTGGAACTTCTTCCGTTTGCAGCCCCACCGCACGGCTTACCAACTGATGGCTACGCGGCACATGCACGTCATCCGGAATCCTGGGGCCGTCAGTTATGTAGGCTACCGGCAGACGCTGGCTAATAGCCAGCCCTAATACCTCGCCCAGACTGGTGGCTTCATCCAGTTTGGTCAGAATGCAACCGGACAAACCGCACTGCTTATAACTATGGTAGGCGGCTTTGAGCACTTGGCTCTGGCTGGTGGCCGCCAATACCAGATAATTTTTCGACTTGATCCCGCGCCCCGCAAGGCTTTCCAGCTGCATGCGCAACGCCGGATCGTTGCCCGGCAGGCCAGCGGTATCGAGCAGCACCACGCGCTTGCGCGCCAAAGGCGCCAACGCCTGGGTCAGCGACTGGCTGGGGTCGACCTGAGTCACCGAGACATTGAGGATCCGCCCCAGGGTCTTGAGTTGTTCCTGAGCGCCGATGCGGTAGCTGTCCATGCCCACCAGGGCGATGTTCTGCGCGCCGTACTTGAGCACATAACGCGCGGCCAGCTTGGCCAGCGTGGTGGTCTTGCCCATGCCCGCCGGGCCGACCAGGGCGATCACTCCGCCCTCCTCCAGAGGTTCCTGCTTCGGGGTTTTGATCGCATGGGCCAGGTGCGCCAGAAGCATGCGCCAGGCCTGACGCGGCTCGGCGATGGTTCCCACGCGCTCGAGCAAGGCCCGTGACAGCTCGGCCGACAGGCCCATGCGTTGCAAGCGACGCCAGAGGTTGGCCTGTTGCGGGCGCCGGGTCTGCATCTGCCCCCAGGCGATCGAACCCAGTTGCACTTCGATCAATTCGCGCAGGCCATGCAGTTCGAAGCGCATGGCATCCAGAGCGCGCTGGTCGGTTGCGGCGGCCGGGGCTTGCGGCTTGCGCAATGCGGCGGCGAGGTTATCCGCCGGCACGCTCGGCGCGGCGCCAAAAAGCTGGCGATCCTTGGCCCCGTCGCCGTTCTCGCGGGTAGCCAGTTCAGTTTGCGCCGACAGGATCCGCGCCTGGGTCTTGCGCAGTTCGGCCTCCAGCGCCGGATTGGGCTGGCGAGCAGGTGCGGCGGGAATCTGATAATCCAGCGCCGCCGTCAGTTCGACACCGCCGGCAACCCGGCGATTGGCGATGATCGAGGCATCCGCGCCCAACTCATCGCGCACCAGTTTCATGGCTTGACGCATATCGGCGGCGAAAAAGCGTTTGACCTGCATGGCCTGTTACCTCGGTTAGTTCTGCCCCACCGTCGCAACGATGGTGACCTGCTTGTTATCCGGAATTTCCTGGTATGCCAGTACATGCATACTCGGAACCGACAGCCGCGCGAATCGCGAAAGCATCGCCCGGACCGGACCGGCCACCAGCAGTATCACCGGCTTGCCGAGCATTTCCTGGCGCTGCGCCGCGTCCACCAGGGAACGCTGCAGCTTCTCGGCCATGCCAGGTTCCAGGAGGATCCCATCCTCGGAGCCCTGACCGGCCTTCTGAAGACTATTCAGCAATATCTGTTCCAACCTTGGTTCCAGAGTGATCACAGGCAGCTCCGGCTCTAGTCCTGCAATGCTTTGCACGATTGCACGGGCCAAGGCCACCCGGACCGCGGCGACCATCGCGGCGGGATCTTGACTCTTCGGCGCGATGTTCGCGATGGCCTCGGCGATGGTACGGATATCACGAACCGGTACCTGCTCCTGCAGCAGCGCCTGCAGCACCTTGAGCAAGGTGGACAGCGATACCAGGCCGGGCACCAGCTCTTCCGCCAGCTTCGGCGAGCTCTTGGCCAGCACCTGCATCAACTGCTGCACTTCCTCGTGGCCAAGCAACTCGTGGGCATGCTTGTGCAGGATCTGGTTGATATGGGTGGCCACCACCGTGCTGGCGTCGACCACGGTATAACCGAGGGATTGCGCCTGGTCGCGCTGGTTCGGATCGATCCATACCGCCTCCAGGCCGAACGCCGGGTCCTTGGCGGCGATGCCGTTGAGCGTGCCAAAAACCTGCCCGGGATTGATCGCCAACTCGCGATCCGGGAACACCTCGGCTTCGGCCACGCTGACGCCCATCAGCGTCAGACGGTAAGCATTCGGTTGCAGGTCGAGGTTGTCGCGGATATGCACCGAGGGCATCAGGAAGCCCATCTCCTGGGAGAGCTTCTTGCGCACCCCCTTGATCCGCGCCAGCAGCTGTCCACCCTGGTTGCGATCCACCAGGGGAATCAGCCGATAGCCAACCTCCAGACCGACCATGTCCACCGGGGTCACGTCATCCCAGCCCAGTTCCTTGACTTCCTGGGCGCGCTGGGCCGGCAGCAGCTCCTGCTGGCGCTGCACTTCCTTGACCTCGTTTTCCTTGACCAGACGCTGCTTGTTGGCAATCCAGTAAGCGGCGCAGGCCGCCACCAGGCCAAGGCCGATAAAGGAAAAATGCGGCATCCCCGGCACCAGGCCGATGGCGATCATGATCGCTGCCGCAACCGCCAGGGCGCGCGGTGAGGCGAACATCTGCCGACCGACTTGAGCGCCCATGTCTTCGGCGCTGGAAACCCGGGTGACCATGATCGCGGCGGCCGTGGACAGCAACAGCGAAGGAATCTGCGCGACCAGGCCGTCACCGATGGTCAGCAGGGTATAGACCTTGCCCGCATCGACGAAGCTGAGGCTATGCTGGAAAATCCCGATAGCGATGCCGCCGATCAGGTTGATGAACAGAATCAGCAGGCCGGCGATGGCGTCGCCGCGCACGAACTTGCTGGCACCGTCCATCGAACCGTAGAAATCCGCCTCTTGCGAGACCTCGGCGCGGCGCTTTTTGGCCTCCGCCTGTTCGATCAGGCCTGCATTAAGATCGGCGTCGATGGCCATCTGCTTGCCCGGCATGGCGTCCAGGGTGAAACGTGCGGACACCTCGGAAATACGCCCGGCGCCCTTGGTGACCACCACGAAGTTGATGATCATCAGGATCGCGAACACCACGATACCGACCACGTAGTTGCCGCCGATCACCACTTCACCGAATGCCTGGATCACCTGCCCTGCCGCCGCATGGCCATCATGGCCGTTGAGCAGGACCACCCGCGTCGAAGCCACATTCAATGCCAGACGCATCAGGGTGGCGGCCAGCAGAATGGTCGGGAACACCGCGAAATCCAGGGGCCGCAGCGCATAGATGCTGACCAGCAGCACAACGATCGACAAGGCGATACTGAAGGTGAACAGCACGTCGAGGAGAAACGGCGGGATCGGCAACATGACCATGCCGAGCATGACCAGCAGCAACAATGGAATACCCAGGTTGCCTTGACGCAAGCCGGACAGGTTGCTCCGCACATTGCCGATCATTTGTGAGCGATCTACTGCCACTGCATTACCCCAACCGATTCAATCTTTTGACGCCGCGGCGCCGCTAAGCGCTGGGTTGCAAAAAGCTGTCCAGCTTTACCCGGTCACGGAAAAAACCTCCCAGGCACGCCCATCGGTGCGGGCCCACGAACCTCCCGGAAAAAATCCAGTCCCAACTGCGTGGAATTCTCCACCCATGAAGGAGCAAACGATGAACAAATGGATAGCCGCCGCCGTTGCCGGCTGCGCCTCGATGAGCCTGCACGCCGCCAGTCTCGAAGTATCGCTGCAGAGTGTCAGCGCCGAAGGCCAGGGCAGCTCGGTGGGCAACGTGGAAATCGACAAGACGCCTTACGGGCTGGTATTTACGCCACACCTGCAAGGTCTCGAACCGGGCATACATGGCTTTCATCTGCACGCCAAGGGCAACTGCGCACCGGCTGAAAAGGACGGCAAGACCATTGCTGCCGGAGCGGCCGGCGGTCATTGGGATCCGCAAAACACCGGCAAGCACGACATGCCCTGGGGCGATGGCCATCTTGGCGACCTGCCGGCGCTGCTGGTCGATGCCGAAGGCAACGCCAATCAACCGGTGCTGGCGCCGCGGCTCAAGAGCCTGGACGACCTGAAAGGGCTGGCGATCATGGTTCACCAGGGCGGCGACAACCATGCCGACCATCCCGCCCCGCTGGGTGGTGGCGGTGCGCGCGTGGCCTGCGGGGTAATCGAATAGCCGGGATGGCCGCGACCTACGCGCGCTCCCTCAGCCCCTCTCCCGCAGGAGCAGCAAGCTGGTCAGGCTACAACCGCGGGGTAGGCTGCCTTAGGCTTACTGATCGCGGCGCAGGTCCGGCGGGATGGGTAGGTCCGGCAACGGCGAGGGCCGCTTGCCCTTGCCGGTTTTGTACTGGCGCAACTGATAGACGTAGGCCAGCACTTGGGCCACCGCCAAATAGAGGCCAGCGGGAATCTCCTGATCCAGTTCGGTGGAATAGAACACCGCGCGGGCAAGCGCCGGCGACTCCAGCAGCATGACGCCATGCTCCTGGGCAATTTCGCGGATTTTCAACGCAGTGAAGTCGCTGCCCTTGGCCAGCAGCATCGGCGCATTGCCCTTCGCCGGGTCGTATTTCAGGGCGACGGCGAAGTGCGTCGGGTTGGTGATGATCACATCGGCCTGCGGTACCGCCTGCATCATCCGCCGCTCGGCCATCTCGCGCTGCAGTTGACGGATACGCTGCTTGACCTCGGGTTTACCCTCGCTGTCCTTGTATTCGTCGCGCACTTCCTGCTTGGTCATCATCAGCTTCTGCTTGTTGTCCCAGAGCTGAAACGGCACGTCGACAGCAGCGATCAGGATCAATCCGCAGGACATCCACAACGCGCTCCAGCCGACCACCTGAGCCGCATGCAGGATCGCCATCTCGATCGGCTCATGGGCCATTGCCAGCAAGTCGTCCTGGTCCGATGCCAGCACCGAGAGCGCCACCGCGAGAATGATCAGGAACTTAGCCAGCGCCTTCACCAGCTCGACCAGGGCCTTGACCGAGAACATCCGCTTGAGCCCGGCCAACGGGTCCATGCGGCTGAACTTGGGCGCCATCGCCTCGGCCGAGAACAACCAGCCGCCCAGGGCGATGGGGCCGACAATCGAAGCAATCAATAACGCGAGCAGCAGGGGCATCAGCGCTTCCAGCGCGACCTTCCCCGCCGCGAGCAATAGCAACCCCATGCTCTGCTCACTCATCAACACTTCGCGGCTCAGGGAAAAGCTGGCATGCATGACCTGCAGCATGGCGGCCCCCAACTCGCCGCCGGTGGCCAGCAACGCGCCGGTACCGGCGAGCATCACCGCCAGGGTATTGAGCTCCTTGGATCGGGCGACCTGGCCTTTTTCACGGGACTCACGGAGGCGTTTCTCCGTGGGTTCCTCGCTTTTGTCGGCGCCACTTTCGGATTCAGCCATGGCTCATCCTCAGCCCGCCCGGGCCATCTCGCGGAGAAACTGCAGCGCTTCGGTGGCGAACACCTGATACTGCGCCAGAATGTCGGCCATACCGATCCAGACGATGATGAAACCGAGCAGCAGCGTCAGCGGAAAACCGATGGAAAAGATGTTCAGTTGCGGCGCCGCGCGGGTCATCACCCCGAACGCCATATTGACCACCAGCAAGGCGGTGATCGCCGGCAACACCAGGATCAGGGCGGCACCGAACACCCAACCCAGCTTGTTCGCCAGCTCCCAGTAATGCTGATTGACCAGCCCCTCGCCGACCGGCAGGGTGACGAAGCTTTCCGCCAGCACCTCGAACACCACCAGATGGCCATTCATGGCCAGGAACAGCAGGGTGACCAGCATCAGGAAAAACTGACCGATCACCGGCACCGAAATGCCGTTGGCCGGATCGACCATGGAGGCGAAACCCAGGCCCATTTGCGTCGCCACGATCTGCCCGGCGATCACGAACGCCTGAAACAGCAGTTGCAGGGTAAACCCCAGCAGTGCCCCGATCAGCACTTCCTGGGCGATCAGCAGAAACGCCCGCAAATTGATGGCGTCGACCTGCGGCATCGCCGGCAGTGTCGGCATCACCACCACGCAAACCGCCAATGCCAGGTACAGGCGCACGCGATTGGGCACCAGCTGGGTGCCAATGATCGGCATCACCATGAACATCGAGGCGATACGAAATAACGGCAACAGGAAGCTGCCCACCCAGCCGCCGATCTGCGCATCGCTGAGTTCGAGCATCTCAGCCGATCAACATCGGGATGTTCATGATCAGGTTCTGCGTATACTCCATCAGCTGGTGTACCAGCCAGGGGCCGATGACGATCAGCACCATCAGGATCACCAGCAGGCGCGGCAGAAAGCTCAGGGTCTGCTCGTTGATCTGTGTCGCCGCCTGGAACATCGCCACCAGCAGACCGACCAGCAGGCTCGGCACCACCACCACGGAGACGATCATCGCGGTAAGCCAGAGCGCTTCGCGGAACAGATCGACGGCAACTTCGGGAGTCATGCCTAGGTGCCTCCGAAACTGGCGGCCAGGGTACCCATGATCAGCGCCCAGCCATCGATCAGCACGAACAGCATGATCTTGAACGGCAGCGAGATGATCAGCGGCGAAAGCATCATCATGCCCATCGCCATGAGGATACTGGCGACCACCATGTCGATGATCAGGAACGGAATGAAGATCATGAAGCCGATCTGAAACGCCGTCTTCAGCTCGGAGGTGACGAACGCCGGGACCACGATCGTCAGCGGGGCGTCTTCAGGCGCGGCGATATCGGTGCGCTTGGACAGTCGCACGAACAGCTCCAGGTCGCTCTCGCGGGTCTGCGCCAGCATGAAGTTCTTCAACGGCACTTCCGCCCGGCTGATCGCTTCCTGGGCCGGCAACTGCTCGTTGAGGTAGGGCTGCAGCGCTTCGCGGTTAACCTGGTCGAACACCGGCGCCATGATGAACATGGTCAGAAATAGCGCCATGCCGGTGAGGATCTGGTTCGACGGTGCCTGCTGCAGGCCGAGCGCCTGACGCAGTATGGAGAACACGATGATGATGCGGGTGAAGCTGGTCATCAGCATGACGAACGCCGGAATGAAGCTCAGCGCCGTCATGATCAGAAGGATTTGCAGACTGACCGAATACTCCTGCTGGCCCTGAGCATCGGTGCTCAGGGTGATCGCCGGAATCGACAATGGATTGTCGGCGCCCCAGGCCAGTGGCGCGGCGACGCTGAACAGCAGGAGCAACAGCAGGCGCAAAGCGCTCATCAAGACTTGTCCTTCTGGTCCTTGCCCAGCAGCTCCATCAGGCGCTGGGCGAATTCGGCGCTGGCCGGCTCGCCATCGGGCAGATGCACCGGTTCGGCCATGACGTGCAAGGGGGTGATCCGCCCGGGCGTCAGGCCGAGCAGAATCTGTTCGGAGCCGACCTGCACCAGCACCAGGCGGTCGCGCGGGCCAAGCGCCTGGCTGGCCAGCAGTTTGATCACCTGGCCGCCACGCGGCCCCATTTGCTGCACCCGGCGCATCAACCAGGCCAGCAAAAAGATCAACCCGATGACCACCAGCAGGCCCAGCAGCATCTGTCCCAATTCCGCGCCGAAACCGCTACTGCCCAGCGGCTTGACCGCTTGCGTGGCGGGTTCGGCGGCGAACGCGGCGAACGGTGATAACAGTAGGATGGCGAGGATTCTGCTCATGGCGTCAGCGCAGCTTCTGAATGCGTTCGCTCGGACTGATCACGTCGGTCAAACGGATGCCGAATTTTTCATTGACCACCACCACCTCGCCATGGGCGATAAGGGTGCCGTTGACCAGCACATCGAGCGGTTCGCCAGCCAGACGGTCGAGCTCGATGACCGAACCCTGGTTGAGCTGCAGAAGGTTGCGGATGGTGATGTTGGTGTTGCCCACCTCCATGGAGATCGACACCGGAATATCCAGGATCACATCCAGGTTCGGCCCGTCCAGGCTGACCGGCTGGTTGCTCTTGGCGACGCTGCCGAACTCCTCCATGGGTGCACGCGGCGGCGCCGGCTCGCTCGAGGCGCCGGCCAGCATCGCATCGATATCGTCCTGCCCACCGGCATCGCCCGACTCCGACAGGGCGGCGGCCCATTCATCGGCTAGCGCTTGTTCCTCGGGGGAGGTGTTTTCGTCGTCTGCCATCGTCTTTCCTCGGCTGGCTCAAAGGGATTTGCCGCAGGCATTCAGCGCTGGCGGTCGATTGGTTCGATGATCTGGAACGCCAGGTTGCCCTTGTGCCCACCCAGCTTGACCTTGAAGGCCGGAACGCCGTTGGCGCGCATGATCACCTGCTCGGGCAGGTCCACCGGAATCACGTCGCCGGGCTGCATGTGCAGGATGTCGCGCAACCGCAACTGACGTTTGGCCACGGTGGCGCCCAGGGGCACGCTGACATCGAGGATGTCCTCGCGTAGCGACTTGACCCAGCGCTCGTCCTGATCGTCGACGTCGGACTGAAAGCCGGCGTCGAGCATCTCGCGAATCGGTTCAATCATCGAATACGGCATGGTGATATGCAGGTCGCCGCCACCGCCATCCAGCTCGATATGGAAGGTCGAGACGACGATGACTTCGCTGGGGCTGACGATGTTGGCCAGGGCGGGGTTGACCTCCGAGTTGACATACTCGAAGTTGATGTCCATCACCGCGTGCCAGGCCTCTTTCAGGTCGACGAACGCCTGGTCCAGCACCATCCGCACCACGCGTAGTTCGGTGGGAGTGAACTCGCGCCCCTCGATCTTGGCATGGCGACCGTCGCCACCGAAGAAGTTGTCGACCAGTTTGAATACCAGCTTGGCATCCAGGATAAACAGGCCAGTGCCGCGCAACGGCTTCATCTTCACCAGATTGAGGCTGGTCGGCACATACAGCGAATGCACGTACTCGCCGAACTTCATCACCTGCACGCCACCCACGGCGACGTCGGCGGAGCGACGCAACAAGTTGAACATACTGATGCGGGTATAGCGGGCGAAGCGTTCGTTGATCATTTCCAGGGTCGGCATGCGTCCGCGAACGATACGGTCCTGGCTGGTCAGGTCGTATTGCCTGACGCTCCCCGGCTCGACCGCATCTTCGGTATCGACCAGGCCGTCGTCGACGCCATGCAGCAGCGCATCGATTTCATCCTGGGACAGCAGATCCTGCACAGCCATGGTCGGCTCCTGACTACTGCAACACTAAATTGGTGAACAACACGCGCTCGATGGCCGCCTTGCCGGTTTCCTTCTCGGCCAACTCCTGCACGCTGGCGGTGGCCTGCTGAAGCAGCATTTCCTTGCCTATGGGGGTGGTCAAGACTTCGAAATCCTGGCTGGAAAACAGCATTACCAGGCGGTTGCGCAATACCGGCATATGCACCTTGAGGGCATCCAGCGCGGCCTGATCACGCGCCATCAGCGCAACACTCACCTGCATATAGCGGGCACGCCCCTTGTGTTTGAAGTTGACCACGAAGGCTGGCGTCAACTCTTCGTATATCGCCGGCCGTTTGACTGGCGCGCTGACCTCGCTGGTTTGCTCTTTGACCTCGCTCTTGTCCGCGTGCTTGTTCAGCACAAACCAGGTCACGCCTACGGAAAGACCCACGGCCAGCAGCAGAACCACCACAATCAGGATAATCAGTTTCATCTTGCCGGCCGGCTTGCCAGCCTCGGCTGCTGCGGTGTCTTGCGGCGCGTTTTTCTTAGCCATGCCAATAATCCGTCAATTCTCGGAACTCTATACGCTTTCAAAGGTTTAGCAGCAAGTGTTATGCCAGCTTATGAACAGTAGCGGCCCGCGCCGTTTGGCCACGGCGCCAAGAGCCTGACGACCCGAAAAAGCAAAGGCCCCATCTGAAAGCACCTCGCCCGCGACTCTTGCGAGCAACGGGCGAGGTGCAGTTTAGATCAGTGGCACTGTCGACTACAGCGCAAACCGTGCCGAAGGTCGGCGATGTTCCGTACAGGGGCCGCTTCGGGAAACGCCGCGCCGCAGCGATTGCGACGACCAGCCGTGATCCCCCTGCGACCCGCAGGAAGCGCGATCCGCGGCGCATGCGGCCTGCAGAGCTGCCCGCCGATCGCTTGAGCCAGACGGCGAAACGCTCGCCGCAAGGTCACGGAACGTCGCCCGGCCCGTCCCACAAGAGACCGCGCATCAACCCTCAAGGGGTACAGGTCAGGCGTAATAGTCGACCATACCGCGCCCGCCATCGAGCGGACGGCTCTTGAGCTCCATAGCGGCGTTCACCGCGCCGTCCTCGGACGTACCCGCCAGCTCGTTGCCGCCATTGCCGCCGCGCCCACGGCCGTCGCCCTCCTGGCCCTGCCAGCCGCGACTGAGCGACTGGTCGGAGACATTCACATCAACCATGTTCATGCCCTGCTGGGCGAACAGCTCGCGCAAACGATGCATTTGACCGTCCAGCGCATCACGTACGTTGGCATGCGGGCTGGCGAACGTCACCTGGGTCTGATCCTGGTTCATGTGGATGCGCACCTCCAGCCGCCCCAGTTCGGCGGGGTCCAGCTGGATTTCCGCGGACTTGAGGTTCTGGCTGGACAACCACATCACCCTGTCGACCACCGCCTCGCCCCAGGCGCCCTGCTGCATTGGTACCGGCGCCCCCGGCACCAACGGAGCCCGTGGCGCGGCCGCGGCTTGCTGGCCGATGGCTTCGCTCAAGGCGCTGAGCTTGCTGACGAAATTTTCCGGCAGGCTATCCGCGGAGCTTTCCTTGAGCGCTTCGATCCCCTCTGCGGTGAGCTCGATCAACGGCACCTCGCCGCTCTCGGCCGCATCCGGCTCGACCTGCAAGGCACCGAGGGCGGCCAGGGTGCCGGCAAAACCTTGCCCGGCGCTCTGCGCGGTCAAATTCGCCAGGACATCGGGTGAGCCGGGGGTCGCCGCACCGGTCTTGGCGCCGACCTCGAGCGCCAGCTTCACTGCCGGCAGCTGATTGAGCGCGTCGATTTCCGCGTCGAAGCTGGCCTCGGTCATGCTCGCTGGGCCGGAGCTGAGCAAATTGGCACTAGCCACCAACCCATCGGGGTCGCCCCCCTCCAGCTCGACGTCGAGCGCCGTATCGAGCTCGCTATCCAATTCAGCGTCGGCGACGGGACTCATCCCCAAGAGCATCAGCGGATCGAGCACCGGCGGTTGCAGTGCGGGGTCGGTCGGCAACGGATTGCCGCTATCGGCAACGGGCGGCTGCTGAACGGCAGTCTCATCGTCGCTGGAGCGCTCGTCTGCGTTCTTGGATTGTGCATCGCGACCGGGCTTGGCTGGTGCTTCGGAGCGCTCCGCGGCTTTCGCCTGGCGTTCCTTGGCATATACCTGGGCGAAGCTGGAAGCCTCATGGTTGCGCGGCTCATGCGCTTTGGCAGGGGCTTTGCTCGCAGCGCTTTTCGGCTTTATGTCGGGAGCCGACTTGAGCAGCAGATCGGGAGCGACGGACATGGATGGTCTCCGTTCGGTATGGGTCGTAACGGAGAGAAAGCAAAGGCTGGGCCAACTTTCTGGCCGCAAGCGCAGCCACTGGGATAGCGCTTACAGTCGGTAGCGCTGACGCTCGGATTTCAGCAGGATGCGCACAATGGCGAATTCGCGTTCGACCTGTTCGATAAGGTCCGGCGCATCGGCCATCAAGTCACGCCGCCCGACTTCTTCCAGCTGCTTGCATAGACCGGCGAGCATCAACGCCCCCATGTTGCTGCAGCTGCCTTTGAAGCTGTGCGCGGCCAAGCGCAGGTTCTGTGCATCGCCCGCCAGCTGCGCCTGGCGCAACAGGCGCAGGCGTTCTTCGGAGTCGGCCATGAACGTATCCAGCAGCACCGGATACTCGTCCTCCATGACGTCCTGCAATGCGGCCAGAACGGTGCTATCTAGATGAATATCGGACAATGGGTCACTCCCCGAACAGAAGGCGTCGGATTATGCCTCAGCTGACCATGAAAACTCCACGCTAACCCCGCGGCCGTCGTCGGTCAGAGTGCAGCGCTCGCTCAATTGGCGGATCAGCGTCAGACCGCGACCGAACAACCGACTGCTGTGCAATTGCTGCTGCAGAATCGCTTGCCCGTCGAAACCCGCACCGCTGTCTTCGACGCGCACCACCAGGCGCCCGCCCGATGCCTCCGGCGACAATTGCAGATGGAAACGCACATAGCCGTCAGCGAGATCGCCGAGTCGCTCGCTGCGTTGCCGGTAATACTCGGCGAAGCCCGCGGCATTGCGCTTGAGCGCCGAATCCAGCCCCAGCACACCATGCTCCAGGGCATTCGAGTAGAGTTCCGCCAGTACACTGAACAGTGCCCCGCCCTGGGGGCGCAGGCCCTGCACCTCGAGCAGCAGTTGCAGTAGAAACGGCAAGGGATTGAAACGCTGCAAGGTCTCGCCACGGAATTCGAAAGTGGCCGACCAGTCCAGCGGGCTGCTTTGCCCGCTGTCGGCGAAGCGCAACGGCGGACGATTGAGCAGCGCCTCGTCGATCATGCTGATTTCCACCAGGCTGACATCGTCCTGCGGCGCACCACTGAAATGGGCCAACGCCTGGCGAATCTCGGCGAACAGCTGTGTCGGCTCGCGATTATTCGCGAACACCTCGAGCAAACGCGCCTCACCGAACAGCTCGGCCTGCTCGTTGCAAGCCTCCAGCACCCCGTCGGAGAGCAGCACGATGCGATCGCCCAGCTGCATCGGATAGACCTCATAGCTGTCATTGAACTGCGCGGGGTCGAGGATGCCGAGCGGCAGATGCCGCGATACCAGAGGTATGCGCCCGTCGCCATGGAGCAAGTGGCCGTCGGGCAGGCCGCCGTTCCAAACCTCGATCACCCGGCGCTGAAAGCTGAGGTTGAGCACGGTCGCGCAACAGAACACGCCAACCGGCAGGATATGTTTGAGCTTGGCATTGAGCTCGCGAAGGATCTCCGTCAAGCAGTGTCCCTTCGCCGTCATGCCGTAAAACACTTCAGCCAGGGGCATGGCACCGATCGCCGCCGGCAAACCATGGCCAGTGAAATCACCGAGCAGCACATGCATGCCGCCGGACGGTTTATAGGCCGCCAGCAACAGATCGCCGTTGAACAGCGCATAGGGCGATTGCAGATAGCGGATATTCGGCGCCGCCAGACAGCCCGAATGCGCCACTTTGTCGAATACCGCCTTGGCTACGCGCTGCTCGGTCAGTAGATGCTCGTTGTGTTTGGCGATCAGGTCGCGCTGACGCAGGACCGTATCGTGCAAGCGTCGCAGACGGTCCATTGCCTTGATCTTCGCTTCGAGAATCACCCGGTTGTAGGGTTTGGCGAGAAAGTCGTCGCCGCCGGCCTCCAGGCAGCGCACCAGCGCTTCGCCCTCGGTCAGCGAGGTCAGGAAGATGATCGGCACCAGCGATTCGCCAGCCATCAGCTTGATCCGTCGCGCTGCCTCGAAACCATCCATCATCGGCATCAGCGCATCCATCAGGACCAGTTGCGGACGCTCCTGTCCGAACAGCGCGACCGCTTCCAGGCCATTGCTGGCAGTCAGCGTACGATGCCCCTGGCGGCTGACGATCGTCGACAACAGCATGCGGTCGGCCGCATTGTCCTCGGCGATCAGGATGGACAGACTCGCTGGCATGTTGGCGCCCTGCTAGGCGATCTGGAACAGCTGTTCGAAATTGGAAATGGCGAGAATCTTGCGTACGTCCGGATTGCAGTTGAGCAGACGGATCTGCGACTGATCGCCACCGGCGTGATCGCGCAGCAGCAACAGCATGCCGAGCGCGGAGCTGTCGAGGTAGGTGGTGCCCTTGAGATCGACTACGTAGCTCTTCGGCGTGGTGTCGACACGCTCGTAGGCATCGCGAAATTCCTGATGCGCACCGAAATCGAAGCGCCCTTGAATGGTAATGGTCAACTCTTGCCCATCTGCCGAAGGCAGCGAGGTGATGGCCATGAACTACTCCTTTACTCAGCGAAACAGTTGACCGACCACGCGCCCGCTCAGCAGCCGGTCAAGGTCCGCCGCGAATAGCCAAGTGCGTAATCCGCATGAAGAAGATTTAGCACCCAGAACCACTTACGGCAACTGCCAATCAGTGCAAATCTCTACCAGTCAGGCGTTGTGCCAACTCGTCGAGGAGTTTTTGCTCGCGTTTATCCTCGGCCCTACGGGCCTCGTCATGATAACGCTGGACTAGTTTGCGCAGCGCTTCGAGGCGTGCGTAGCGCTGCTGCCAGACATCGCGCACCTTCTGCACATTGTTGCGGTGCCACTCCATGGTGTTGCGCTGCTGGCCGATCGCGGTTTCCAGTTGCGAGAGAAACCGCTGATAGTTCATCAACCATTGGCCGGACACGCCGCGTTGGCCTTCATCGATCCACTGCTGCTGGTAATCGCTGCGATAGTGCTCCAGCTCGCCCAGTTTCACCTCGGCCTGACTGAGCAAGCCCTGGCAATGGCCCAATTGCAGGGCGGCTTCGCGCTCGGCCCGCTCGGCCATCGCGATCACCGGTGCCAGGCGCGCAGCGCGGCTCTGCGCCATGCCTTAAGCCCCCGGTGCGGCGGAGGGCTTGAGGGTGGTCGCGAGTAACTCGCTGCTGCGCTGCAGGCCTTCGCTGTCGCGCAGCCCCTGGCGCAGATACTGCTGCATCGCCGGGTGGCGGGCGATGGCCAGATCGGTGTCGGCATCGCCACCTGGCACATAGGCCCCCACGCTTATCAGGTCGCGGCTTTGTTGATAGCGTGACCACAGCTGCTTGAAGCGCTGCGAATGCTTCAAGTGCTCGACCGAAACCACCTGCGGCATCACCCGACTGATCGAGGCTTCGATGTCGATGGCCGGATAGTGCCCCTCCTCAGCCAGGCGCCGCGATAACACGATATGGCCGTCGAGCACGCCGCGCGCTGCATCGGCAATCGGGTCCTGCTGGTCGTCGCCCTCGCTCAGTACGGTGTAGAACGCGGTAATCGAGCCGCCGCCAGCCTCGGCATTACCGGCCCGCTCGACCAGTTTGGGCAGTTTGGCGAACACCGAAGGCGGATAACCCTTGGTCGCCGGCGGTTCGCCGATGGCCAGGGCGATTTCCCGTTGGGCCTGGG
This sequence comes from uncultured Pseudomonas sp., assembly GCF_946885955.1. Next base: position 62,376 of record NZ_CAMPHI010000010.1, on the reverse strand, counting down.
CGAAACGGGTCAGCGAGTCCATCAGCAGCAGAACATTCTTGCCCTTGTCGCGAAAATATTCGGCGATGCGTGTGCAGTACATGGCAGCACGCAAACGCATCAGCGGCGCCTCGTCGGCGGGCGAAGCGACCACCACCGAGCGTTGCATGCCCTCCTCGCCGAGTATCTCGTCGATGAATTCCTTGACCTCGCGGCCACGCTCGCCGATCAGCCCGACCACGATGATGTCGGCCTCGGTGAAGCGGGTCATCATGCCCAGCAGCACGCTCTTGCCGACCCCGGTACCGGCGAACAGACCAAGGCGCTGACCGCGCCCGACCGTGAGTAAACCATTGATACTGCGGATACCGACGTCCAGCGGCTGGCTGATCGGATGGCGCTTGAGCGGGTTGATCGTCGGCCCGTCGAGCGGTACCCAATCCTCGGCCTTCATCCCGCCCTTGCCGTCCAGCGCGCGACCCGTCCCATCGAGCACCCGGCCGAGCATCGACATACCCATCGGCAGGCGTCCGCTATCGGGCAGCGGCACAACCCTGGCGCCCGGCGCGATGCCGGCCAGGCTGCCGACCGGCATCAGGTAGATTTTGCCGCTGGAAAACCCCATCACCTCGGCCTCGACCTGCACCGGCTGATAGCTGTCGTCGTTGATTACCAGGCAGCGGCTGCCCAGCGCCGCGCGCAAACCTTCGGCCTCCAGGGTGAGCCCGACCATGCGCAGCAGGCGCCCTTCCACCACCGGTTGGCTGGGTAACTGGATGGCCTCGCTGTAACCGGCCAGGCGTTTGGCGAAGCTGGTGCGTTCAAGGCGCATCGCTGGTTTCCCCGGAACCATCCAGGTCCATCGTCAGATCGGCCGCTGGCGTGTGCGCCGCTTGCTCGCGCTGCTGCTCGAATAACTGCTTGAGTACCTGAGCGAGCCGGGTTTCGACGCTCGCATCGATGCGGCTATGTTCGGTTTCGACCCGGCACCCGCCGGGCATCAGGGCATCGTCTTCGAGAATGCGCCAGCTTTCTTCATGGCGCTCGCGCAGGGCTTTGACCATCTCGAAGTCCTGCGGATTGAGATGAATACGAATGCTGTCGGCGCCCATCGGCAGCATTTTCAGGGCTTCGCGCAACACCTGGCGGATCTGGCTGGAGTCGCTGTTGAGTTCGCGTCGGATGACCTCACGAGCCATATGGCTGACCAGGTCCACCAGCGCCGCTTCCATCTGCTGATCCTGTTCGGCAATGGGCTCGAACAAGTGCCCCATCAACCCCTCGAGCGCAGCCAGCTTGGCGCCGAGGGCGGCATCGGCCTCCTGCTTGGCTTTCAATTGGCCGGCATGGAAGCCGTCTTTCTCGCCGGTAGCGAACCCTTCGTTGTAGGCGTCCTGACGAATTGCCTCCAATTCGTCCAACGTCAGGGGTTTGACGTCTTCCAGCGCCACGTCTTCGCTTTCGGCCGGCGCAGCCTGCGCGATCGTCTCGACATCGGCCGGCGCCTCTTCCGCTTCGGCTGGGTCGGTTTCGCCCTCCACGTCGAAGCTGGGCAGCGACCAGCGATCGAAACCGCTGATATCTTTGGCGCGAATCAACTCGCTGGGTAATTCCTTGGCAGCCATGCTGGATATCCTCTAGCCGCGCGGGCTAACAGGCCGTTGAAAAACTACCTGTGTTGGCAATACTGCGTTAAAAACGGCCTCAAAATGCTCATTTACAGCACGTAGACTCCGCTTTTTCGGCCATTTTTGCCTTGTCTTGCCTGCCTCGCCTACGTTTTTCAACGGCCTGCTACACCATTTCTTCGCCGCCCTTGCCACCGAGCACGATTTCTCCGGCTTCGGCCATACGGCGGGCGATGGTGAGGATTTCTTTCTGCGCCGTTTCCACGTCGCTGACGCGCACCGGCCCCTTGGCTTCCAGGTCGTCGCGCAGCAATTCCGCCGCGCGCTTGGACATGTTCTTGAATACCTTTTCCTTGATCGCCTCGTCGGCGCCCTTGAGCGCCAGCACCAGCACGTCGGAGGACACCTCGCGCAGCAGCGCCTGAATGCCGCGGTCGTCGACATCGGCCAGGTTGTCGAAGACGAACATCAGGTCCTCGATCTGCGACGACAGGTCTTCATCGACTTCGCGAATCGAGTCCATCAACTGGCCTTCGATCGAGCTGTCGAGGAAGTTCATGATATCCGCCGCACGCTTGACCCCGCCCATCGAAGCCCGCGTGGTGTTGGAACTGCCGGAGAACTGCTTCTCGAGAATCTGATTGAGTTCCTTGAGTGCCGAAGGCTGCACGGTATTCAACGAGGACACGCGCAGGACGATATCCAGGCGCACCTTATGGTCGAAATGGCCGAGCACCTCGCCAGCCTGGTCGGGGTCGAGATAAGCGACCACGATCGCCTGGATCTGCGGGTGTTCGTAGCGGATCACGTCGGCGACCGCTCGCGGCTCCATCCACTTCAGGCTGTCCAGGCCGCTGGTGCTGCCGCCGAGCAGGATGCGGTCGATCAGGTTGCCGGCTTTGTCTTCGCCGAGGGCCTGGGTCAGCATCTTGCGGATATAACCGTCGGCACCGACGCCCAGGCTGGTCTGGTCGCCGACAATGTCGACGAATTCGCCCATGACCTTCTCGACCTGCTCGCGGTGCACGTTGCGCATGCCCGCCATGGCCACGCCGACCCGCTGAACTTCCTTGGGCCCGAGGTGACGCAATACCTGGGCGGCGTCGGTTTCGCCAAGCGACAGCAGGAGGATTGCAGCCTTGTCCACCTTGCTCAGTTTCGTGGTACGGGCGTTTTCGTTACTCATCGGCGTTGATCCACTCTTTCACCACCTGGGCGACCCGACCCGGGTCTTCGGCGACCAGATTTTTGATCGCGTTCAGTTGCCCATCATACCCTTCACTCGGGCTCGGCAGGAGGATGCTTTGCGGCCCTCCGAGGCTGACCCGATCGTCCGACAGCTCGCCGTTCAGGCCGCCCATATCGCCGAGCTCGGCATCGTCGCCACGACCGTCACGCAGGGCCTTGCCATTGCCGCCGCTGGTGATGTTCTTCATCACCGGACGCAAGACGAACCAGACCAGGATGAAAATCAGCAACGCCGGCATCAGTTGCTTCAACCCGGCCAATGCCAGACGGAAGTATTCGCTTTCGTACCACGGCACGTCCGCCAACTCATCCTGTACCGAGGTGAACGGGGTGTTGATGACGCTGACGCTGTCGCCGCGACTGGCGTCGAAGCCGACCGAGTCCTGCACCAGGCGGGTAAACCGCGCGAGGTCGTCGCTGCTCCACGGCACCCGGGTGGTTTCGCCGGTGGCGCTGTCGACTTTCACTTGATCGTCCACCACCACCGCGACCGACAGGCGACGCAAACGCCCCTGCTGCTGCTTGGTGTAGCTGATCGAACGGTCCAGCTCGAAATTGCGCGTGGACTGCTCGCGCTTGTCGGCCGGATACGGCGCCAGCATCGGCTGACCGGTGGCCTTGTCGATGACTTGTTCGCCATTGGCGTCGAGCAGCGGTTGCCCCGGCGCGACGGCCGCGGCGACCGCGGTACCGCCGGCTTTTTCCGGAGCCGAGGAGGCGCCCGGTGGTTGATTGCTGACCGCACCGGGGATGCCCTGCGGTGCCAGGCCGCTGGTGCGCTGCTCGTTGACCTGCTGCTCACTGCGCAGCGCCGGTTGATCCGGGTTGAACATCTCCGAAGTGGATTCGACCGCGCTGAAATCCACGTCCGCCGAGACCTCGGCCTTGTAGCGGCCGGCGCCGAGCACCGGCTGCAGAATGTTGTGCACGCGCTGGGTGAACATGCTTTCCATGCGCCGGCTGTAGTCGAACTGCTTGCCGGCCATGCTCAGCTCGGACAGCTCCTGCTGATCGGAGAGCAGGTTGCCCTTCTGATCGACCACGGTGACCTGGGCCTTGTTCATCTCCGGGACGCTACTGGCCACCAGGTTGGTGATCGCCATGACCTGGCTCGGCTCCAGCGCACGCCCGGAATACAGCTCGACCAGCACCGAGGCGCTGGGCTTGCGTTCGTCGCGCACGAACACCGAGCTTTTCGGGATGGCCAGATGCACGCGGGCGCTCTTGACGTTGTTCAGGCTGGATACAGTGCGGGCCAATTCGCCTTCCAGGCTCCGGCGGTAGCGGGTCGCCTCCATGAACTGGCTGGTGCCGAGCCCCTGTTCCTGATCGAGCAGCTCGAAACCGACGCTGGTGTCGCGTGGCGATACGCCGGCAGCAGCCAGGCGCATGCGCGCGCGCGCCAAATCATCGGCGCGGACCAGCAAGGCCCCCGAAGTGGGCTCGACGGTGTACTGGATATCCGAGGCAGACAAGGTCTCCATGACCTGGCTGGCGTCCATGCCATCGAGACTGCCGTACAGCGGGCGATAGTCCGGCTGCTGCGACCAGAGCACCACGGCAAAGCCGATCGCCACGCTGGCCGCCAATCCGACCAGCAGGCCGACCTGTCGCAGCATCGACATATCGGCAAGGTTTTCCAGAAAAGTCAGGCCGAAGAGCGGTTTCTTCGACTCGTCGCCATCCAGAGTGGCGGGTACGTTTGCAGCGGCGGCTTCGGCCATGGTCTAGCACCTATCCTTAAACGGGCATCTGCATGATGTCTTGATACGCCTGAACCAGCTTATTGCGTACCTGGGTCATGGCCTGGAAGGACACACTGGCTTTCTGCGAGGCGATCATCACATCGGTGAGATCCACGCCGCTTTTGCCCATTTCGAAGGCGGTCGCCAACTGATTGGAGGCCTGCTGGGTCTCGTTGACCTTATTGACCGCCTGGCCAAGCATTTCCGAAAAGCTCGGCGCGCCCGGCTCCGGGGCGCTGGCCACCGGCTTTTGCCGGGCCATGGCCTCGGTTTGCATGGAACGCATTTCCAACATCAGGCGATTGAATTCAACACCCTGGCTCATGATCTTTCCTCCACGACCGCAGTTTTTTGACGCTATGCGGCTTGATACAGGAATGATTGCAACAAGGGTGCCAGATGGGAGCAGCCATAAGCCCCAAGCCATAAGCTGCAAGAAAAATTCTCGTAGAGGGTTAGGCCGCAAGGGATGCGGCGCAACGCGGTAGATCGCCGGGCGGATTGCGCGCCAGGATTGCGCTCAGATTTACGAGAAACGTACCGTGTCCACAACCCGTCCTTAACCAGCGCGCGTAGCCCGGATGCAATCCGGGGGGCGGTGGCGCGATCGACACCGCTCCCGGATTGCGTCCAGGCTACAAGTGCATAGCTGCCAGGGCTAGCTGGCGAACAGATAAGCCTCCACATCCATCCCCGCGTCACGCATCTGCGCCAACTTGTAACGCAAGGTACGCGGGCTGATGCCCAGGCGCTCGGCGGCCTCTTTGCGACGGCCGCGTTCGGCGCGCAGGGTGTCGATGATCATCTGGAACTCGTGGCGACGCATGTCATCGCCCAGGGCGCCCGCCTCCGCCGCCTGCTCGGCCGGCAGCGGCGCCGGTACGCTAGCTGGCACCATGCTCAGCAGCGGCGCGGCGACGACCGGGGCCGCGCCGATGGGCGCGCTCAGACACAGATCCTGGGGCTGAATCAGCCCGCCCTGCTGCAGGATCAACGCGCGCTGGATGGCGTTGTCCAGCTCGCGCACATTGCCCGGCCATGGGTGACGAACCAGACTCGCCTGCGCCTGCGGAGACAACCGCACCGGTGCGTGATTCATTTTTTTGACGTATTTGCCCAGCAGGCGCTCGGCCAGCGGCAGGATATCCGCAGGGCGCTCGCGCAGTGGCCGCCAGGCCAGCGGAAATACCGACAGGCGATAGTAGAGATCCTCGCGGAAGCGCCCCGCCGCCACTTCGCCGGCCAGGTCGCGGTTACTGGTGGCCAGCACGCGGATATCGAGGGTAACGGGTTTACGCGCGCCCACCCGCTCGACTTCACGCTCCTGCAGTACGCGCAGCAATTTGGCCTGCAAGCCGAGGGGCATTTCGGAAATCTCGTCGAGCAGGATGGTGCCGCCCTCGGCCATTTCGAACTTGCCGGGTGCGCTGGCGATAGCGCCGGTAAAGGCGCCTTTCTCGTGACCGAACAGCGTCGCTTCGAGCATGTTGTCGGGAATCGCCGCACAGTTGATCGCAATAAAGGGTTTGCCCGCACGCGGCGACTGCTGGTGGATATAACGTGCCAGCACCTCCTTGCCGGTACCGGACTCGCCAGTGATCAGCACCGTCGAGTCGCTCTGCGCCACCCGCGACGCCAGCTCCAGCAACTGCAGGCTGGCGGGCTCGCATGCCACCGGCCCATCCTGCTCGCTGGCACTGATGCGCCCCAGGGCATGCCGCTCGACCAGGTTGAGCAAGGTTTTCGGTTCGAACGGTTTGACCAGGTAATCCGCCGCGCCCTGACGCATGGCCTCCACCGCGCGCTCGACTGCGCCGTAGGCGGTCATCAACAGCATCGGCAGCTGTGGCTGACGCTGGCGAATCGCAGCCAGCAATTGGTGGCCGTCCATGCCCGGCATATTCACATCACTGACCACCAGGCCGAAGGCTTCCTGCTCGATGGCCAGCAATGCCGCCTCGGCGCAGTCCACCGCGCGGAAATCATGCCCACCCAGCGCCAGGGTATCGGCCAGGGCCTCACGCAGGGCGCGGTCGTCTTCGACCAACAAAACTTTGGCAGCCATGGGGTTACTCCTGAATCAAAGGTAGCGCCGCGGGAATCAGCGGCAAAATCAACGAGGCGCAGGTACCACGACCCGCACGCGAACGCAGCTGCAACTCGCCCTGATGGGCGCGCGCCACGGCCTTGACCACCGCCAGGCCGAGTCCGGTTCCGGTGGTTTTGGTAGTGAAAAAGGGTTCGCCGAGGCGCGCCAGGGTGGCCGGATCCATGCCCGGGCCGTTGTCGCTGACGCACAGGCGCAGACTGTTGCCGCGCCGATACAGGTGAACCTTCAGGCGCACCTCGCGCCCGCCGGCCTGAATGGCGTTTTCAAGCAGGTTAAGCACGGTGCCGACCAGGGTGTCGCGGTTGCACAGCAATTCGCCGTCGCGGCTGTCGCACTGCCAGCGCACGGCCATGCCCTGCACATGCGACTCGGCAGCTCCACGCAAAGCATCGAACAGGGCATTGGGCGGCAGACGATCGGGCAGCGGCAGATCGCCACGGGCGAAGATCAGCATGTCGCGCACCTGATGCTCCAGCTCGTGCAGGCGCTCTTTCAAGCGCCCGGCAAAGCGTTGCTGCTGTTCGGCCGGTAGCACCTGCTCACTCAGATGGCTGGCGTAAAGCAGCGCAGCGGACAATGGCGTACGAATCTGGTGGGCCAGCGAGGCGACCATTCGCCCCAGGGCGGACAAGCGTTCATGGCGCGATAGCTGGTCCTGCAGGCGCCGGGTTTCCGTCAGGTCGGTCAACAGCACCAATTGACCGGGCTCGGCATGCAGCGAACGGGTGGCGATAGACAGACGCCGCCCGTCCTTCATCGAGATTTCATGACCGTCGTCTTCGCGGGGGGCGAAGTTACGCGCGATCACCTGGCGCCACAGCATGCCGACCAGGGGTTGGCCGAGCTGCGTGCGCGCCACTGGATTGGCTTCGCGCACCACGCCCTGGCCATCGATCACGATCACCCCGCCGGGCAGCAGGTCGAGCAGGCTTTGCAAGCGATGCGCGAGGCGCTCCTTTTCCGCCAGTTCCTGCATGCGCTGGGCGCTGACCAGGGCCAGCTGCCCTTTCAGCTCGGTGACCCGGGCCTCCAGCATGCTGTAGGACTCGCTGAGCTGGGTCGACATCTGGTTGAACAAGGCGAAGGCCTGTTCCAGGCCGGCGCGGCTGGCATCTTCGGCGGCAGCGGATGAAACGGGCTCAGCCTGCAAGGGCGGTACGGCAGAAGGCTTCATGGTTTTCTCTCGTGCAGCAAGCCGTCATAAGACAGGCGGTTACAGGAGAGATAGCAATACCCGTGCCTAAAAAATATCGCTTATTTTTCAGTTACTTAAAAATAACGAGGGAAACGGCGTCAAAGTGCCGGCTATCAGGGAGGGGTTGGCTTAACAGCAACCTTTGCGGATTTCACCCAGACCACCAGAGGAAGAGCTGTAGCCTCAATGGCGGACAAGCCTTCGGCATGTCCGCCCTACGACATTCCAGGACAGGGTAAACCGCGGACGCGAGGAACGGACTTACTCGTCCAGCTCTTCGCCCTCACGGCGGCCCATGCCGTACTTACGCATTTTCTCGACCAGGGTGGTACGACGAATACGCAAGCGTTCGGCGGCACGGGCAACCACGCCATTGGCATCATCCAGCGCCTGCTGGATCAAGCCCTGCTCCAGATTGCCGAGGTAGTCCTTGAGGTCGAGCCCTTCGGGCGGCAGCATCGCCGGCGAATCCATACCGGGCAGGCCTGCCACTATCGCGGCGCGCTCTTCCAGCTCGTCGCGCAGGCTGCTGGTCAAGTCTTCGTCTTCGTCGTCGACATGACGGAATTTCTTCGGTAATTCCCCGACGCCGATCACCCCGTAGGGATGCATGATTGCCATGCGCTCGACCAGATTGGCCAGCTCGCGCACGTTACCCGCCCAGTCATGCCGGCACAGCGACATGATTGCCGCCGAGTTGAAGCGAATCGAACCACGCTTCTCGAACTCCATGCGCGAGATCAGCTCGTTCATCAACAGCGGGATGTCTTCGACACGCTCACGCAGCGGCGCCATTTCGATGGGGAAGACATTCAGTCGGTAATACAGATCCTCACGAAAGCTGCCGGCCTCGATCATCTGCTCCAGTTGCTTGTGGGTGGCCGCGATGATGCGCACGTCGGCGTGCTGGGTCTTGTTGCTGCCCACCCGCTCGAAGGTTCGTTCCTGCAGTACCCGCAGCAGTTTGACCTGCATGGGCAACGGCATATCGCCGATTTCGTCGAGAAACAGGGTGCCGCCGTTAGCCAGTTCGAAGCGTCCGGCGCGGCTGGTGATGGCGCCGGTAAAAGCGCCTTTCTCATGACCGAACAGCTCGCTTTCCAGCAATTCAGCGGGAATCGCGCCGCAGTTGACCGGGACAAAGGGCGCATCGCGACGCTTGGAATGGTAATGCAGGTTACGCGCGACCACTTCCTTGCCGGTACCGGACTCACCAAGGATCAATACATTGGCTTCGGTGTCGGCCACCTGCTGCATCATCTGCCGCACTTGCTGAATCGCCCGGCTGGTACCGACCAGGCTACGGAACAGATTGGTTTCGCGCTGGCGACCACGCTCGCGGGCCTGGTCGTACATTTCACGGTAGACCTGCGCCCGGTGCAGCGAGTCGAGCAGCTTGTTGTAGCTGGGCGGCATTTCCAGGCTGGCAAGGACGCGGCGGCGCAGGTCTTCGGGCCATTCCATGGCCGCCTGCTGATCGAGCATCAGCACCGGCAGGAACTCATCCCAGGCGGCCAATTGCTTGAGTAACTCGAGCGCACCGCCCTTGCTCTGCACGTCCCCCAGCAACACCGTCAGGACTTCTCGGCTGGATGGCAATGCATCGACTGCTTCGCGCCAATTATGGCTACCGCAAGCGAGATGATCTTCCCCCAGAAAATTCAGGATGACCGTTACATCGCGACGCCGTTCATGGTCGTCGTCAATCAGCAGAATTTTGGTTTCACGCCACATATTATTTTTCTGACTCGGGAATGACAGGATGCGCACATCCTTCGGGCGCACAGCGCACAGTGAGAGCAATCAATTGGCCACTAGTAAAGTCAATTTAGCAGGCGCAGTCAATTTTATGGCGTGCTTTTTTTGTTCCACCCGACAGATAGCCCAAGGGCCTGTTTGAAAAGATCGGATTAGCAATAGGAGTGTAGCCAAATTGGCTAATGGTGCAGGAAGGGAGAAATGTACCTGGCAAGGCAACTCCAAAAGTTCTCAGCCAAACAGCTGGTAGACCTTGGCACCTTGCTGGGATTGGTTCAATTGCAGCAATTCGCCAGCCAGACGCCGCTGTTCGGCTTGGCAGACACCAACCAGCTCACGGTACAGGTCCAGCAACTCCTGCATGCGCGCGCGCAACACCTCTTCGTCGAGAACGGCCTCGACCATGGCTTCGTCGACAGCTTGCCGGCATTGCAGATCCAGCTCGCCAATCGCCGTCCAATCCTTATTGGCCAAGGCGGTGCGCAGAGCACTACCGGTTTCTTCCAAGCGCTGGACAGATGAACTCATGGACTTGCTCCTCACACTCGGAACGCAATCATTGGCCGATCGCATCCCAACCGCTCTTCACATTACGCAGCAGCCCCGCCACCTCGTCCAGCGGCGCAGCTTCGTTCTTCAGGTTCGCCTCGAGCAAACGCGTCACCATGTACTCGTAGAGACTATCCAGATTGGCAGCCACTTCGCCACCCTGTTCCAGATTAAGCCCTTCACGCAAACCGCCAATGATACCGATGGTCTTGCCGATCAGTTCGCCCTTGAGGGCCGTCTGCTCGCGCTCCATCGCACCGCGCGCCTGGGCCAAACGCGTCAGGCCGCCTTCCATCAGCATCTGGATCAGCCGATGCGGGCTGGCTTCCATGGCCTGGGCCTGGGTGTTGACGGTTTGATACTGCTTGAGGGCCGCCATCGCGTTCATTGTCGCTCTCGCTATTCTGCTTGCTGGATACCTTAGTATCGGCGCAGCGGCGCAAAGCTTTAACGCCGAAATCAGTTTCCTGCGGTAGATTCTGTCTGGGGATCGATAGCGTCCCAGGCGCTCTTGATCTGCTCAAGTAGCGCTTGCACTTCATCGAGCGTGCGCGGTGTGTCATCCAGCGCAACACCTGCCAGACGGCGGGTCATGTAGTCGTAGAGCGAGTCGAGGTTCTCGGCGATGTTGCCGCCCTGCTCCTTATCCAAACTGGCCTGCAAGGCGCCGAGGATGGTAATGGTGCTGCCTACCGCCATTCCCCTGATCTCGGTATCGCCTTCGACCTGGGCATGCTTGGCCAGCATCACCCGCTGCAAAGCGCCCTCGAGCAACAGCTGTACGGTGCGGTACGGCGATACGTCCTGGCTGGTATTGACCTGCTTGTAGGTGTCGATTGGGTGCTTGCTCATTAGTTATCCTTTTTCACGAGGCCCGGCAGGCTGGCGAGTTGGTTGGCGAGATTCTCGCTGGTTTTCTGTAGGCGGCCAACCAGCATGTCCATCGCGTTGTATTGACTGAACAAGCGAGCCTGAACTTTTTCGATACGCAAATCCAGCGCCTCTTTCTGCTTGTCGACGCTGCTCAGCGTGCCTTGCAGGCTTTTCTGGCGCTGGCCCAATATGCCGTCGTCATCGGCATAGGGCTTGACGACAGCCTCCAGACGTCCCATCAAACCATCATCGCCAGCCATGAAAGTAGCGACTGCGTCGTAGTTGCTGCTAAGCGCCTCATCGAGCTTGACCGTGTCAATGCTGAGCTTGCCGTCCTTTTGCGTGGAGATACCGAGCTCCGCAAGCGAACCGAGCCCCGACTCGTCACCGAGCCGCGTCATTTCCTTACGCACGCCGGAAAGCAGATTTCGCAGCGAGCTATCACCCAACAAGGCGCCGGTAACCGGCTTTTTGCCCTCACCCACCTGCACGACAGCAGTCAGGTCATTGTTGGTCTGGATCAGCTTGTTATAAGCCTCGACAAATTTCTGCAGATTGCTTTTGACGCTGCCCTTGTCCTGCCCAACCGTCACATCAATGGTTTTACCGGCCGCGATATCGTCGGCGGACTGAGCGGCAACCAGATTCAAGGTAAGGCCGTCGATGACGCCCGTAACGCTGTTGCTGTCCTGAACGACCGCCAGACCATCAACGGTGAACATTGCGGACTTCGCCGTATCGATAGTGCGCGCATTACTATCACTGACCGAGTTCAGCGCCGACAGATTATTGTCGCCCAAACCGGTGTCCGGGCTGCTGGACGTAACCGCTACCGGGTCACCACTGCTGGAATAGACCATCAGGCGCGCCGCGCCGCCCTCGACGCTTTCCAGCGTTGCGGAAAAACCCTGGCCGGCGCCATCGAGATTGATCGCGGCGCGAATATCGTCGAGGGTGGCATCCGCGGCGACCGCAATATCCAGGTTAACCGCGCCACTGGTCAGGCTCAGCGTTCCGGCCTTGAAGGTCGCAGCAGCCCCGGCGGAGAAAGACGGCAACTGCACCGCGGAAGCAGTGCTGGAAAAACCCAATGCCGACAGCGAATTGGCGCCCTGGGTGACGCCGTCGGACGTGGCCGTTACCTGGATGTCATTACCGGCGCCCGTCTTGCTCGAGCTCAATACCAGGCGAGAACCCGACGCGTCGCTAACGATGCTGGCACTGATGCCCTGGCTTGAACCGGCGGTATTGATCGCGTCGCGGATACCCAACAGGCTGTTGTTATCTTCGGTCACGTCGATATCGATACTGCTGCTACCGGCGGAAATGGTCAGTTTGCCGCTGTTGAAGGTCGCGGCCGAGGTGCCGCTCACCGACTGCAACGCGACCTTGCTGCTGGAGGCCACCTGCTGCACCTGCAGACTGAATCGACCGGCCGGTATAGTGCCGGTGGAAGTGGCCGTCAGTATCGAAGAGTTGGTCGAGGAAACCGTCTGTTTCTGAAAAGCCGAGAGCTTGTTCAGGCTTGTCAGCGCACTGGAAAATTCCCCGATCGCCGAGCGCATGGTGCCCAGTGCGGAGATGCGAGATGAAGTGGTTTGCTCAAGCCGGTCCAGTTGGGCTTGTTTGGGTGCTCGTTCGGCATCGACCAACGCTTTCACGATGCTGTTGATGTCGATCCCGGACCCAAGACCTGTGATTCCAGCCATCTTTCACCTCGCCAAAAAAGTGACTTCCAAAGTCATCAATACTTTGGAGAGTCAAAAGCCGTGCCAATAATCAGGCTTCGGCTTTGAACAACAAACTGCGGACCTCCGAAAGGTTCTCTGCCAGTTGCAGGGCTTCTTCAGAAGGTATCTGCCGGATTACATCGCCGGACCCGGCGTCGGTAACCTTGACCACGACTCGGCCACTGGTTTCTTCGACGGAAAAATTGATGCTGCGTTGAACCGATTGCACGAAGTCCTGAATGGAAGCCACCGCGCCCTCGATCTGCTCGCGGCTCACGCTCTCGCCGTCAGCCGTAGCGGGGGTCTTGCCAGCCACCGGCTCATCGCCAGGGTTGCCTGCAGCATTAGGCGCCAAGTCCTTTTGCCGCGCGAGATCATCCGGCGCCGTACGCACAGACTCCCGTGATGCAACTTGAATAAGCGGATTTTGTATTGAGCCGATGTCCATAAATTTCTCCTCGCAATGAGGGAACGGGGAGAAGAGCCACGCCCTTCTCCCCGCAGTCTAGCGCTTTTTACCCTTAGCCGAGCAGACTGAGTACAGCCTGCGGCAGCTGGTTGGCCTGGGCCAGAATCGCGGTACCGGCCTGCTGCAGGATCTGATTCTTGGTCAGCTCCGAGGTTTCAGCAGCATAGTCGGTATCACGGATCCGGCTGCGGGCAGCGGAAGCGTTTTCACCAATGTTTTGCAAGTTGGAGATGGTGTTCTCGAAACGGTTCTGCACCGCACCGAGTTGCGCACGCTGGCTGTCGATGTTCGAGATCGCGCTACTGATAATACCCAGCGCGTTCTGCGCACCGATCGCCGTGCCGATGTTGACCGAATCCACCGCTTCCAGGACGCTATATTTGCTGGCTGCCTGGTTACCGCCATCAACGGTGTCGAAGTTTTCCACCTCGAAGGCATCCGGCGATTCGAAACGCACCTGGCCTACAGCGGTAGCGCCGTTAGTGCCATCACCGGTCAGAGCAGCTGCGGTACCCACGGTATCGCTGGCATCATCGGCATCGTCGATACCGTTATCGCCATCGAACGCCAGGCTCTGCAACTGCGCGGCAATAGCCGTGGTGCCGTCATCGCCCACCGCGTTGTAGTCGTTGATGGCGATGTCATCGCCACGCTCACTGACCATTTCCAGGGAGCCGTTGTTCAGCACCCGTGCGCTGATACCAGTACGGCCGGTTTCCTTGTTGATCGCGTCGGCCAGGCCGGACAGATCGCCCCAGTCGGTGATGCTGGCGGAGATCGCCACGCCGTCGCCTTCTTTGGCATTGTTCGAGCCATACAGCGTGAAGCTGATGGTCCCGCTGGTGTCGGTGTTGGTGAAGCCGCCACTGGCATCCTGTTGCAGGCGAACTGCAGTACGGGCGGTGGAGGTCACACCGGTGGAATCCGAGGTGCGGTTCACCGCGCTGGAAAGCTCACGCGCCGAACTGCCATCGACCAGAGCGACCGAGGCTTCGCCCAGCTTGCCCTTGATGGTCAAACCATCGGTAGTAGCTGGCGAAGAGGCATAACCCACGCTGGTAGAGCTGATATCGGCGAAACCGGTGACGACGCTGGCGGCAATACCGCTTTGCGCTGCGGTATCACTGGCCACGCTGCTATTGAAACGGCTGGCGCCGATGCGCGAAGCCGAAGCCGCACCCACCGCAACGCTGATGGTTTCAAAGGCGTTGGCGCCGACCTGGAAGCTCTGCGAACCGAAGGTACCGTCGAGAATCTTGCGACCACCGAAACTGGTGGTTTCAGCGATACGGTTCAGTTCCTGCTGCAGCTGGGCCACTTCGCCTTGCAGAGCGTCACGCTCGCTGGCGCCGTTCGAGCCGTTGGCCGATTGCAGTGCCAGATCGCGCATCCGCTGCAGGATACCGGTCGACTGTTGCAAGGCACCTTCAGCGGTTTGCGCCAGGGAGATACCATCGTTGGAGTTGCGCACCGCTACGTTCAGACCATTGATCTGACTGGTCAGACGGTTGGAAATCTGCAGGCCGGCCGCATCGTCCTTGGCACTGTTGATGCGGAAACCGGTGGAAAGACGTTGCAGGGAGGTGTCCAGGCCTTTGGCCGAACTGCCCAAGTTACGCTGAGTATTCAGCGACGCTACGTTTGTGTTGACTGTAAGGGCCATGGTATTTGCCTCCAAAGGACCGCTAAGTTTGCCTGAGCCTGCGAGCTTCGGGCCTGCATGCTCAGACACCCTATAAAGTTCGCATTCGATCTTTGTATCGGCGCCACCCGGAGCAACTTTAGGCGGCTTCGGCAAGAAAAATTTGAGACTTTTTTCTGCCGATCGATCAGGCAGTTACACTGGCCGATGAGGTCATGTCGAAAACTTGACGCTTCATTTTCGGTCGGCCCGGGGCACTGCCTACGAGGCTATCGGCAGCGTCATCGAATAGTTTAGGCCTGGCTGGACGCACGCAGGAAAGCGCAGCGCCGGGAGATAATGCGGACAAGGAGCGAGCAAAACGACAACGGGGCGGAGCGGATCACTCCGCCTCGCCCCGTTGCCCCGCCAGTTTGAATTACTGAAGCAAGCTGAGCACCGCCTGCGGCAACTGGTTGGCCTGAGCCAGAATCGCGGTACCGGCCTGCTGCAGGATCTGGTTCTTGGTCAGCTCCGAGGTTTCCGCCGCATAGTCGGTATCACGAATCCGGCTGCGCGCAGCGGATGCGTTTTCCCCGATGTTTTGCAGGTTGGAAATAGTGTTCTCGAAGCGGTTCTGTACCGCACCCAACTGGGCTCGCTGGCTATCGATGTTGGATATCGCAGCCGTGATGATGCCCAGTGCGTTCTGCGCACCGACATAGGTGCTCACGTCCACCTCGTCGACTGACTCGAGCTGACTGTAAACGTCGGCTGTTTGCACACCGCCATCGATGGTGTCGAAGTTCTCCACCTTGAAGGCATCGGGCGACTCGAAGCGCACCTGGCCCACGGCAACCGCGCCGTTAGTGCCGTCGCCGGTCAAGGTCGCGGCTACGCCGACGGTATCGCTGGCGTCCGCCGCGTCATCGATGCTGTTATCGCCATTAAACGCCAGGGTTTGCAACTCGGCGGCGATGGTATTGCCCGTCGAGCCCTCGGCGGTGTAACCATCGATGGCGATATTGTCGCCTCGCTCGTTGACCATCTCCAGGGAACCGTTGACCAATATCTTGGCACTGATGCCGGTACGCCCAGTTTCCTTGTTGATCGCGTCGGCCAGGCCGGACAGATCGCCCCAGTCGGAGATGGTCGCGGAAATCGCCACGCCATCGCCCACCTTGGCGTCGTTGGCGCCATAGAGCGTGAAGCTGATGGTGCCGGAGATGTCGGTGTTGGTGAAACCGCCACTGGCATCCTGCTGCAGACGAACCGAGGTGCGCGCGCTGGCGGTGACGCCGGTGGAATCGGTGGCGCGATTGACGGCGGTGGACAGTTCGCGCGCCGAACTGCCGTCGACCAAGCCAATCGACGCCTCACCGAGCTTGCCCTTGATGGTCAGACCATCGGTGGTCGCCGGCGAGGAGGCGTAGCCCACATCGGTGGAAGTGATTTCGGCAAAACCGGTGACAGTGCTGGCGGCGATCCCGCTTTGCGCAGCGGTATCGCTGGCCACACTGCTGTTGAAGCGGCTGGCGCCAATACGGGAAGCGGACGCAGCACCGACTGACACACTGATGGTTTCGAAGGCATTGGCGCCGACCTGGAAGCTCTGCGAGCCGAACGAGCCATCGAGAATCTTGCGGCCGCCGAAACTGGTGGTTTCGGCGATACGGTTGATCTCCTGTTGCAGTTGCGCGACCTCGCCCTGCAGGGCGGCGCGCTCGCTGGCGCCATTGGAACCGTTGGCCGACTGCAACGCCAAGTCGCGCATGCGCTGCAGAATACCGGTGGACTGCTGCAGGGCACCTTCAGCGGTTTGCGCCAGAGAGATGCCGTCGTTGGAGTTACGCACCGCCACCGCCAGACCTTGAATCTGGCTGGTCAGCCGGTTGGAAATCTGCAGGCCGGCCGCATCGTCCTTGGCGCTGTTGATGCGCAAGCCGGTCGACAGACGCTGCAGGGAGGTGTCCAAACCCTTGGACGAGGAATTCAGGTTGCGCTGAGTATTCAGCGACGCCACGTTGGTATTGACTGTCAGAGCCATGGTTTTTCTCCAATGAATATGTCTGCTGCATATGCGCTTCGGGCCGGAACCGATAGAGCACCAGGCGCCGACATCTAGTGACAACCCCTGCAATGCCAATAGCGTGCCAATTCAGTTTTTCTATAAAAAACCAATAAAAAACAGTTAGTTGTAATTATTCGAAAACCTAGCGGCAAAGGCTTGCCGGGGTTTTAGCGGCAGCACCCGGCAAGCCGCTGCCGCCCTGCTTGCCCCTTGCGGCAAAACGCCGACCGCGGCAAGCCATCGACAGCGCACCCAGACGCGAGGCTATGGCACTGCACAACTATCTGAGGGTAAACAGGCAATGCCTGGCCGGTCCGGATCGAGCACCCGGAGCACAGAGAGAGGAAAGAGGACGAAAATCAGGAAGCAGAAGAAGACGAGGCGCATAGACGCCGGGGGAGAGGAATGGCCGCCGGCCAAGCGCGGCGGCCAAGCGGAATCAGGAAAGGCGCTTCAACCAGGCATTGGGCCAGTGGGTGATGTTCTTGCTCAAGCTGCTTTCATTGAACGGCCAGCCCGGCTGTTCGATAACGAACTGCGTATTGTCCTTGGCGAAATCGATCGCCGCCTGGGACGGATTGTCCTTGCCCCAGCCCGGGTTACCGCGCGGTACGTCGGTCAGGTCGCGCATCACGCCATCGGTAGAGACGATATAGGAGCCGGGTGTAACCAGCGGCGAATAGCGACGCAGCTCTTCGCTGACATGGGCATAGGTGTGGTTGGAATCGAGGATCACCAATACCTTCTCGCCTGGTTTGACCAGCGCCTGAACCTGAGCGACGACCTCGTCGGCGATCGAGCTGCCTTCGATCAGGGTCAGGTATTCGAACAGCTCGTGCTCTTCGATGGCCTTGCGGTTGTGCGGGCGGATTTCTATGTCCACACCGATCACCCGGCCCTTGCCCATGGCCTTGAACAGGCTGGCGTAATAGATCAGCGAGCCGCCGTGGGCGATACCGGTTTCGATCACCACATCAGGCTTGACCTGATAGATGACCTCCTGGATGCGAATCATGTCTTCCGGCAACTGGATGACCGGGCGACCCATCCACGAGAAGGTATAGGGGTACTTCTGATTCCAGCCCAGACGCACCCACTCATGACTCAGCAGCTCGAAGGCCTCGTCGGTATAGAGCTCCAGCTCGCGAACGGCGCCCTGCTCGTCGAGGATCAGCTTGTTGTTATCGGTATCGACCGTCAGTTTCATGTCCTGCTCCTATCGAGAATCCTATCGAGAATTAAATTTGCCCACGCCACCAGGCCAGGGCGTCGTCCAAACCACTGTGTAGATCGAACCGCGGCCGCCAGCCGGTCGCCAGCAGACGCTGGTTGTCGGCGATCAGCAGCGGCGGATCGTTGGCCGCAACCGGGATCGCCCCGAATTGCAGCAGATGCTCGGCATTCAGCCGCCTGGCCAGGTATTCGATGACCTCGCGCAGGCGTATCGGGCGACCGCCCCCGATATTGAAAGCCCCTTCGGCCTTCACATTCAGCAGTTGCACCAGGGCCGAGGCCACATCCGCCACATGCAGCAGGTCACGCAACTGCTCACCATGGGAGCAGCGCGCCGGCTCGCCCTTGAGCAGCGCGGTGAGCACTGCCGGCACCAGGCGGCCCGGGGCCTCATGGGGACCATAGGCATGGAAGATCCGCGCCCAGGCCACCGGCAGGCCGTGCAGCTGGCCAAACAGCTCGGCTAGTTCGCGGGTGGCATTCTTGCATTGCCCATAGGGCGTCGCCGGCTGCAGGGGCGTTTCATACTCCCGACAGATGCCCTCACCGCTCCAGTCGTATTCGGCGCAGCTGCCGACCAGCACGGCCTGCTCGCCGCCGTGGCGCTGGAAGGCCTCCAGCAGCTCCAGGGTCGCGCGTACCCAACCGATATTCTCCGGTGAAGTCCAGTAGACCCCTGGCTTGGCACACCAAGCCAGGTGCAACAAACGATCGGGGCGAACGACTGCCATCAAGCGGGCGGCAGCCCCTGGCTCCAGCAGATCGACGACATGCGCTGTACAGCCCTCAGCCCCATCGTCCACTCGCTGATGTCGGCTATAAACCGCATGCACCTCGCGCTTTCCATCCGCAAGTTGTTGGAGCACCTGGCGTCCAACAAAGCCTCCGGCACCCGTCAGCAGAATTCGCCTCATACCGTCTCGTACACTCCAGCACTTCAGGCTTTAATCAGGGCAATCAGGGTTTGACCAGCAGACCTTGGCCGGTGGGCAATTCAAGAATTCGCTCGAAATAGCGTTCGGCCAACCAGGCATCCTCGGCCAGCTTCTGCTCCTCATAAAATATCCAGCCGTAATCGTCGAAAACGATCATTCCCCCTGGCACCAAGCGTTCATACAAAGCATCCAGGACAGCCACTTCCGCGGTCGCGTTATTCATATCGATATGCATGAACGCGATCTTTTCCGGAATCCCCTTCTTGAAGGATTCAGGCACCAAGCCCTGAATTATTTTCACCCGCGGATAATTCTGGAAACGCGCACACACCGTCTCATAGAGACTATCGGAATGCGCCGACAACTCAGGGTGTTCCATTTCAGCGGAATGATGGAAAACGTCATACAAGTAATAATCCCGATCCATCGAATTGAAATTTAGATAATCGCAAATAACCTTGACCGTAAACCCTTTATAAACGCCAGCCTCAACAAAGTCGCCCGAGAGCTGACTGCACTGCCGCGCCGCCCAGCACAGTGTGTTCAGGCGCCAGACCAGCGACAACTCCTGGCGATCGGGATGATTGTTGTCAACTGCCGAAGCGAAGTCCTTATCCTGCAGAAAACCCAGACTCCGTGACCAAGTAAGAAGATTGTCTCCGGCAAAAATACCATCGGGAGTGAGCGAATTAATGGCACTCGACATCCCTTCGGAGAACATCTTCTTATCCATGACGCCATAGAATTCTTCGGTAATAAAATTAGCCATTTTTCACTCCTGAATAATGATGCGGCACTTCTCAGTCCAGCTGAGGAAATTCTCGCAGCTCCGGCACCGCCACAATAAATTTCCCGCCCCAATCAATGACCTGCCTTTGCTGCTCCATTACCTCGGTCAGCAAATTCCATGGCAGCACCAGCAGGTAATCGGGCTTGTCGGCGGCAATACGCGCCGGATCGACGATGGGGATGCGGCTGCCCGGCATGAACTTGCCTTGCTTGTGCGGGTTGGCGTCGGCCACCCAGGCCACCAGATCGCTGCGTACCCCAGCATAGTTGAGCAAGGTATTGCCCTTGGCCGCGGCGCCGTAAGCGGCCACCGTCTTGCCTGCGGCCTTGGCCTGCAGCAGGAACCCCAACAGGTCATGCTTGATGCGCTCGGCCGCCGGCGCCAGGGTCGCGTAGAACGCAGCCGTTTTGACTCCCGCGGCCTCTTCGCGCACCAGCAACTCGGCGACCGCAGGCGAAACCGCGCGCGCCGATGCGGCCCGCTGCACGTAGACTCGCAGCGATCCGCCGTGGGTCGGCAGCTCTTCGACATCGAAGATCGCCAAGCCATTGCGCGCGCACAGCGCCTGCACGGCGGTCAAGGACAGGTAGGAATAGTGTTCGTGGTAGAGCGTGTCGAATTGCTGCTCGGCCATCAGGCGTAGCAAATGGGGAAACTCGAAGGTCGCCACCCCGCTCGGCTTGAGCAGCATCGCGAAGCCCTTGAGGAAATCATTGATATCCGGCACATGGGCCAGAACGTTATTGGCCGCCATCAGATCGGCCGACCAACCCTCCGCCACCAGGGCTTGAGCCGTCTGCTCGCCGAAAAACAGCTCGCGAATCTCCAGCCCTTTATCGCGAGCCGCACGGGCCGTGCTCGCGGTCGGTTCGACGCCCAGGCAGGGAATGCCACGCCGGGCCACGTACTGCAGCAGGTAGCCGTCATTGGCGGCGACCTCCACCACCCGGCTCTGTGCATCCAAACCGAAACGCTCGACCATCTGCGCCACGTAGCGCTCGGCATGCGCCAGCCAACTGCTGGAGTAGGAGCTGAAGTAGGCGTAGTCGGCATCGAACAGGCTGTCGGCGGAACGAAAATCCTCGGTCTGCACCAGCCAGCAGCTGTCGCAGACCAATACCCGCAACGGCACCCATTGCTCGGCCTGGTCGAGTTGTTCAGGACGCAGGTAAGCGTTGGAAGGCGGCGCGGTACCCAGATCGATCAAGGGCAGATGCAGCGCGGCCCCACAACCACGGCAGTTCATAACTCGACTCCTTGGCTCACACCTTGAAAGCTGTCGTCCAGCAATGGATGGGCCGCGTCGCGCGCGGACAGATTGTCGATCGCCAGCGGCCAGTCGATCGCCAGGCGCGGATCGCTCGGCGACAGCCCGCCCTCATGCTCGGGGCTGTAGTCGGCGCTATGCAGGTAAAGCAATTCGCTATCGTCCTCGAGCGTCTGGAAGCCATGGGCGAACCCTGGCGAGAGCAACAGGCTGCGACCGTCGCCGGCTTGCAGACGCTCGGCGTGCCAGTGCAAAAAAGTCGCGGAGTCACGGCGCAAATCCACCGCCACATCCCAGACCGCGCCGCGCAAACAGGTGATCAGCTTGCTCTCGGCATGCGGTGGGTACTGAAAGTGCAGGCCGCGTACGGTGCCGCGCCGGGCGGTGCGCGAATGGTTGATCTGGCGAATCTGCAACGACTGGCCGAACGCCGCCAGACTGCCCTGGCAGAACAACCGGGCGAAGCGCCCACGCTCGTCCTCATGGACCTTGTGTTGCAGGCTGAATAGCCCGGCCAACGGCAGCGCGAGCAGATTCAATTCGCTCATACGCCCCCCCGGTAGGTTGCCAACTGCGCCAGGCTGACCGCACGCATGTCCTCGCCACGCTGCCAGGCCTGGTGCCAATCCAGGGTATGCGCCAGGCAGTCGTCCAACGACCAGCGTGGCTGCCAACCCAACAACTGGCGCGCACGACTGCTGTCCAGGCGTAGCAGCCCGGCCTCGTGCAACTCGCTGCGCTCGACGATCAGTCCCGGCGCCTGGGGCCAGCCCCGAGCCATGCGCTCGACCACCTCGCCCACCGTGCACATATCGCTATCGGCGGGGCCGAAATTCCAGGCACCGGAGAAGGCGCAGCCCTGCTCGTACAGCCCCTGGGCCAATTGCAGATAGCCGGCCAGTGGCTCCAGCGCGTGCTGCCAGGGGCGCACCGCCTGCGGGTAACGCAGGGTCACCGGCTCGCCGCGATCCCAGGCGGCGAGAATGTCGGGTACCAGCCGATCGGCGGCAAAGTCACCGCCACCCAGGACATTGCCGGCACGCGCGGTGGCCATTGCCAGGCCATGCTCGGCGTAGCGGGCAGGCGGAAAATAGGACGCGGCAAAGGACTGCGCGACCAGTTCGCAACAGGCTTTGCTACTGCTATAGGGATCGTGGCCGCCCAGGGCCTCGTTCTCGCGATACGGCCAGGGCCATTCGTGGTTGGCGTAAACCTTGTCGGTGGTCACCAGCACGCAGGCGCGCACGCCGCCGGTTCGACGCACCGCTTCGAGCAGATGCAGGGTGCCCATCACATTGCTCGCGTAGGTGCCGAGCGGGTCACGGTAGCCTTCGCGCACCAGCGGCTGGGCGGCGAGGTGCAAGACGATCTCCGGCCGGACGCTGTCCATCACCTGCTGCACAGTGGCGAGATCGCGCAAATCGCCGATATGGCTGTCGATGCCCTCGCCCACCCGCGCCAGTTCGAACAGGTTCGGCGAGGTCGACGGCGCCAGGGCGAAGCCGCTGACCTGGGCGCCCCAGCTTTGCAGCCAGAGCGCCAGCCAACCGCCTTTGAAACCGCTGTGGCCGGTGAGCAGGACGCGTTTGCCGGCCCAGAATGCCGGGCTCAGCTCCACTGTTTCCACGGGGCCTCCCCGCTCGTCCACAGTTGTTCCAGGTAGTTCTTGTCGCGCAGGGTATCCATCGGGTGCCAGAAGCCCTGGTGCTGAAACGCCTGCAATTGGCCTTCGCTCGCCAGGCGGGTCAGCGGCTCGGCCTCCCACGAGGTGTCGAGGCTGGCGATGTAGGGCAGCACTTTCGGTGACAGCACGAAGAACCCGCCATTGATCCAGCCGCCGTCGCCGCGCGGCTTCTCGATAAAGCCGGTGACCTGATCGCCGATCCGCTCCAGCGCGCCATAGCGGCCCGGCGGCTGCACCGCGGTAACGGTCGCGTACTTGCCATGGGCCTGGTGGAACGCCACCAGGGCGCTGATATCCAGGTCGGACACACCGTCGCCATAGGTGAAGCAGAACGCCTCGTCGGCATCCAGATAACGTCCGGCGCTCTTCAGCCGGCCGCCGGTCATGGTGTCCTCGCCGGTGTCGACCAGGGTCACGCGCCAGGGCTCGCTGTAGTTCTGGTGCACTTCCATCTCGTTGCTGCGCATGTCGAAGGTGACGTCCGAGGTGTGCAGGAAGTAGTTGGCGAAGAAATCCTTGATCGCGTAGCCCTTGTAACCCAGGCAGATGACGAAGTCGTGGATCCCATGGGCCGAGTACTGCTTCATGATGTGCCAGAGAATCGGCTTGCCGCCGATCTCGATCATCGGCTTCGGTTTGAGGTGCGATTCCTCGCTGATACGCGTGCCCAGGCCACCGGCCAGAATGACTGCCTTCATTTTTGTTCTCCTGCGCAGTAGCGCTGCCACATCTGCCGATAGGTCGCTTCCATTCGGCGGGTGAAATCGACGTCGTCGCATAACCGCGACGCGCGCATCTCTTCGCGCAGCCCGGCGCGGATCGCTGCCAGGGCGGGCACATCGCTGGCCAGGGCAACCAACTTGTCGAGGTACTCTTGCTCGGTGTCGGCGATCCACTCGTCGCGGCCCATGCCGTGCAGGATCAGCGCGCCGACCCGGCCCATCGAGGGACGATCGCGCAGGCTGACCACCGGCAGGCCCATCCACAGGCTTTCATAGAGCGTAGTGCCGGAGTTGTGCGGGAAACAATCGAGGGCGATATCCATCTGTGCCAAAGCGGCCGTCGCCGGGGAGGTATAGCCCAGCAGCAGGCGCTCCGGCTCGATGCCCTGGGCGGCGAACAAGGTCTCGTAGTGATCGCGCAGGCTCTCATCCTGAAACGAGCCGCTGTCGAGCATCAGCCGCGAATTCGGCACGCGCTTGAGCAACTCGGACCAGGCGCGAATCACCCGGTGATTGAGGCGCACCGGACGGGTCAAACTGCCGAAGGTGATATAGCCGTTGCTCGAAGCCGGCAGCGGCCCCACCTCGGCCGCCTGCATGTGCGCAGGCGCGCAGTAGGCCACGGCGGGTGCCGGCATACGCCACAGCGACTCGGCGAACGAGGATTCGCAACCGGCCGGCAGCATCTGCTCGTCGGCGAGGAAATAGTCGACCTGATCCAGGCCAGTCCCGAACGCGAAACCCATCCACCAGCTGACCTGTACCGGCGCGGGCTTGAGCGCGAAGACCTGCAAACGGTTGTTGCCGGTATGGCCGGCGAGATCGACGAGGATATCGATACCATCTTCGCGGATTCGCTCGGCAATCGCTTCGTCCTTGAGGCCGACGCAGTGACGCCAATGGTCGACATGACCCATAAAGCGCTCGGTCACCGCATCCTCGCGGCGCACCAGCGAATAGGCGAAGAGCTCGACCTGGGTGCGGTCGTGGTTGCGCAGCAAGGGTTCGATGAACAACGCGCAGACGTGATGACGGAAATCTGGCGAGACATAGCCGATGCGCAGCCGGCGCTGCGGCTCCAGGCTGTTGGCATAGTCGAAATACAGTCGATCAGGAAAACGCCGGGTGACCTCGCGATACAGCTCGAACACCTGCTCCCCGGTCCAATCCGGGTGGTAGTTGGCGAAGAACAGCAAGTTGGTCCGCGACCCCGGCAGATGGAGCACCTGGCGCAGCAGCGAAATCGAGCGGTCGAGGTTGCCGAAGTGCGACTCGACGCCGGCCAGGTTGATCAGCACCGGCTCGTAGCCGGGGTGAACCTCCAGGGTTTTGCGGAAGGCCTCGCGCGCTTCCTTGAGCCGGCGCCCGGCGCTGAGGATATTGCCCAGGTTGTTCCACAGGCTGGGGTCGTCGGGATTGAGCTGCAAGGCGACCTGCATGACATGCTCGGCTTCGTCGAGCACATGGCCGTCCAGATAGGTATTGGCCAGGTTGTTCCAGGCCAGCGGCTGCAGGGGCGCGATCGCCAGGGCGCGCATGAAGCAGCCCTCGGACTCGTGCTGGCGACCCACCGACTGGTAGACGCCACCGAGCATGTTCCAACCCGGCTGGTAATCGGGCTTGAGCTGCAGGCCACGCGCCAGGTATTCCAACGCCCGGTGCGGATCCTGTTCCTGCTGATAGGACTGCCCCAGCCAGCACATCGCCTCGTGGCTGTTGGGGTCCAATGCCAAGGCACGGTTCAGGTACTCGCGCCCGGCCTCGATCTCGCCATTCATCACTGCGGACATGCCGCAGTGGCACCAGGCTTCGGCGCTGTCCGGGCAACGCTGGGTCCATTCGCGCATCGCCGCCAGGTCGTCCTCGACACGCTGATTCTTGCGCAGGAAGTAACTCAGGCGTTGCCAGGCCAGGACGCAACCCGGGTTGTGCTGCAACAACTCGCGCAACACCCGTTCCGACTCCAGCGGCCGGCCAAAACGCGCATGGCAGGCCGCCAGCACCAGGCTCGCACGCCAGCTTCCAGGCTCGGCCGCCAGCACCGACTCGGCCAGGCGCTGCGCCAGGCTGACATCCTGATCGAGTTCGAGGTCGGCCAAGGCCGCGCGCAGCTCCAGATCGCCGGGATTGCGTTGATAGGCGGCCTTGATCAATGGATAGGCCGGCGCGCGCTGGGACAGTTGATAACGCGCCAGGGCCAGGGCCCGGCAAACCTCATCCGGCGCTTGCTGCAGCTCGGCGCCAAGATCGATGACCTGCTGCCATTGCTCTGCGGCGAAGGCCTGGTCGAAGCGCTGCCGAATCATCGCCTGGGAGCTTTTTTCCAGGCAGCATTTCTTGTACTTGAGACCGCTGCCGCAGGGGCAGGGATCGTTGCGCCTGGGTTGAGCGCCGGTGCTTTGACCGAGGATGTTCAGACGCGCCTGCAATTGATCGACAAGGGCCAGAGCCTCCTGGGCGCCGGCGTGCTCGGGTTGCAACTCGAGCACCTGCCTGAACGCCGAGACCGCCGCGGGCCAGTCCTGAGCCTGCAGGCAGGCCTGGCCGAGCTTCATCGCATAGTCGGCATTGTCCGGCTGCAGTTCGAGCAGTTGATCGAATGCGCGCAAGGCCGCCACGCTGTCGCGGCTGGCCAGGGCGGCTTCGCCAAGCAGGGTCCAGGCCTCGGCATCGTCGGGCAGGTATTGCAGGAGTTCACGACAGCTATTGCGGGTACGCGTGTAGTCGCCTTCTTCGAAGCCCAAACGTGCTTGCCGGCGAAAGAAATCCACAATCCACTCGGTATCAACTGTCATGCCCGGTTCCGTCAATTTTTCAGCGTCGTCTAAGCAAGTTAGCAATTAACACGCCAGATGAACGGAAAAAATTAACGCATAGCATGCCATCGATACCGGCAAACGCCGGCTCCAGGCCGTGCCGGGATCCCGCCAGAAACTCAACGCAGCTGATTGAACAGGTTCAATCCGGCAATTTTCACGTAGCTCTGCTGGGCGGCTTCAAGAACCACGGTCTGGAACGACAGACGCGACAGCGCCTCGGCGTAATCCAGCTCGCGCAGGTCGGCTTGTATCGACTTGTTCACCAGGGTCACGCTTTCATTGTCGGTCTCGGTGGAGTCGATCAGGTTCAGCCGCGCGCCGATTTCGGTCTGCACCTCCAGCACCTTGCCGACGCCGTTGTCGATATTGGTCAGCGCAATCGCGACCTCATCGCGAATCGCCAGGTTACCGACCGGCGAAACCGGCGAGGACTCCAGCGCCTGACGCAGGCGACTGATGGTGTTGAGAATGCTGCGTTGTTCCTGGAATTGCGGCTGCACGGTGAACTCGTCGCCACCGCCAACAGCCGCCGGGGCGGAAATACTGAAGTCGGCGCCGAACACCGTGAACGTCGACGGGTAAGGCCCGGCCGCGGTGCCCGTGGCGATGGCCGGGCTGCTTGGGCCCACCGGCTGCGAATACACCTCGTAGTCGGTGTCGTTGATAAAGCGCAGGACGATACCCGAAGTCGGGAACTGGCTGTCGAAGGTCGCCTGGTTGCTGATGCCACCGGCCGAGATGATCGCGGTCGAGCTGTTGGTCGAGGAGCGGGTCACGGCGAAATCGGTTGGTGCGGACTGCAGGGTGAAGGTGTGGGTGTTGATCCCCGGGGTGCCGGGCGTGGTGGTATCGGCCAGCAGGCTGTCGAGATCCAGTTCGTTGTCACCGTCCTGCAGGACCACGTCGAGCTGGAAGCGCATGCCGCGGAAATTGATGGTGTTGCCACCCTTGGCCAGCGGTTCGATCTTGCCGCCGCCGGGTATTTCCGAGGTGACATCGGCGCCGGCGCTGTCGTAGATGCGGAATTCGGTACCGCTGACAAAAGCCAGGGAATAGGGCTCGCCGCCACGAAAGTCGCTGTTGAAGGTCTGATTGTCCTGCACCAGCCCCGGCGACATGAACACCCGCTGATCGGCGGCCGGCAGCGCCGGAATGGTGGTCGCGGGCAACGGCGGCGTAGGCAGCGCGGCGTTGCTGATGCCGGCAGCTTCGAGCACCCGGTCGGCGTTGCTCACCGCTTCGAACAGACGCTTGCCGTTGTCGTTGATCGCCACGTTGGTCGAGCCGGCGACCTGCAGGCTGCGCTGCCCCTCGTCGCCCTGATAGGAATAGGTGCCGTCCGGATTACGCTGAAACGGCTCGGTCTTGCCGAGAAAACCACCGAACAGGTATTCGCCACGGGCGTTGCGGCTGTTCATCAAGTTGAGCAGTTCGTCCTCGCGCTCGCCGAGCTCCTTGGCGATGGAGCGGCGGTCTTCGCCGGAGAGCGCCCCGCCACCGGCCTGCACCGCCAGCTCGCGGATACGCTGCAGTACGTTGACGGTCGAGGTGATGGTGGTTTCTTCCTGGGTCAGGCTGTTCTGCGCCGCGGTGAGGTTGTCCTTGTACTGCGTGAGCAGCGCATCCTGTTGTTCGAGCTGCAACAAGCGCACCGAGGCCACCGGATCGTCCGCCGGGGTGAGGATGCGGTTGCCGCTACTGATCTGCTCCTGGGTGCGAATCACATTGGCATAGTTACGCCCGAGGCCGGTTACCCCGTTGTTGAATGCCTGGATCGAAGAGATGCGCATGACCATAGAACTAACCTCAATGCTCCGAGCGACGCGAAGCGCCGTCAGAACGTATTAATCAATGTATCGAACAGATTGCGGGCAACTTGAATGATTTGCGCCGAGGCCTGGTAGTACTGCTCGAACTGGATCAGCTTGGCCGCTTCTTCGTCGAGGTTGACCGCCGAAATCGAGTCGCGGTTGTCCGTGGCCTGTTTGAGAATCGCCCCGGTCGCCTCGCTATCGACTCGCGCCTGGCTGGTCAAGGTACCGACCCGCTCGACCAGATCGCCATAGGCATCGGTAAAGCTCGACCCGGTGGTCGCCGGTGCAGCCGGGTTGATGCCGATCACCGTACGGTTCTGCAGGTCGATCAGCTTCAGCGCGTTACGGTTATCGGAAACCCCGTTGGTGTTGAACGACACCGTAAAGTTGTCGCCGCTCTGCGGCCGGCCACCAATGCTCACTTCATATTCGAAAGCTGTCGGCACCACGGGCGGGCCGGCCGCCGCGGGCACACTGATGGTCAGGTTGTTGCTCTGCCCCGGCACGATGATGCCGCTGTCGATCACGTTGCCGTTGATATCGACCACGTCGTAACCCTGACTCGCGCCGCCGGACGCGCCCATGACGATGCGCAGCGGCGGCGCATTGCGCAGGCTGGTTTCCAGATCGGCCTGGGCCACAGGGTCGTATATGTCGATCTCGGTGATCAGGGTCGGCTGGCTGATCGCACCGGTGCCAATGTTCGCCGGGCTGGTTTGCGACTTCAGCGGCGCGGCGAACGCGAGCTCTTCGGGCTTGGTCATGTCGGCACGGATATACGAGCCGGCGTTGCGCGTGGGCATCACGCGGAAGCGGTCGCCAGCGGCGAAGGTGCCGCTGGCCACATCAAGGGAGAAGCCATCGACCTCCGCCGCCGGCACCACGGTGATATCGAAGGGGCCGAAACTGGTACCGTCGGAAACCCGACGCACGGTGTAATCGACAGCGCTGGTGAACTCCACCTCGTAGTCGCTGGTGGTCAGCTGGGTGGTGTCTTCGATGTAGACATTGAGGTTGGCCGTGGTATCGCTGTTACCCAGGCGCGCCAGGCTGCGCTCGCCGATCACGGTCGTATCGTTGAGCGGGCGAAACAGGTTGTTGCCGAATTCGCCATTGAGGTCCAGGCCCTGGCCGAGCTGGCGATTGACCTGATCGGTGATCGACAGGGCCAGGCGTCCGACCGAGTTCAGGGTGGTATCCAGCACGTCTTCGCGGTAACGGATCATCCCGCCCATCTCGCCGCCGGTAATCAGCGAGGTGATGCCCTGGCGCGAATTGCCGCTGACGAACTCCACTTCGCTGCGCAGCGGGTCGGACAGGCCGGGCGACACTTCCAGACGCGACGCGGTGCTACCGACCACCAGCGGCTGCCCCGAGCCGACAAACAGGTTGTAGCTGTTGTCGTCCTGAGGCACTACGGTGACGCCGATAAAGGTCGAGAGCTTGCGCACCGCTTCCTCGCGGGCATCGAGCAGGTCGTTGGGCTGCTGGCCATTGGAGGCGGCCACGGCAATCGCATCGTTGTAGCCGGCAATAGTGCCGGCCAGCTGGTTGACCTGATCGGTCACCGCCGACAGCTGTTTGTTGATGAATTCGTTCTGTTCGTACAGACGGTCGTAAACGGTGTTGAAGCGCTTGGCCAGACCTTCGGACTCGGACAGTGCCAACTGCCGTGCCGGAATATTGGCGGGGTCTTCGGCGGCGGTTTGCAGCGCGGCGAAGACTTTCTGCATCCCCGGGTTGATCCCCGTGGTGCTGCCCGCGAGCAGGGAGTCGAGCTGGTTGATCTGGCTCAGGTAGGACTGCACATCGCTATTGAGCGCGGTGCTGCTGCGCACCTGGGTCGTGAGGAACTCGTTGTAGATGCGCCGCACATCGACCAGGGTGGTGCCGGAGCCGATATAGCCCACACCGCTGAACTGCGGCGTGCGCGTGGCCTGGATGGTTTCCTGACGCGAGAAGCCCGGAGTGTTGACGTTGGTGATGTTGTGGCCGGTGACCGCCAACGAGGTCTTGTTCGCGGACAGCCCGGACAGGCCAATATTGAGTAAGTCAGCCATGGCTCGATCTTATCCGCTGGTGGTCGGGGTGCTGGCAGCGGCGACCATCTGGTAGGTCTGCATCTGCCGGGCGATTTGATTGATCTTGCGCGCGTAGTGCGGGTCGGTGGCATAACCGGCCTGCTGCAGTTCGCGGACGAAACGCTCGGGATTGTCGGTGGAATTCAGCGCGGTTTCGTAGCGGCCGTTGCTCTGCAGGAAACTCACGTAATCCTCGAAACTCTGCGCGAAGGAATCGTATTGGCGAAACGACGCCGCCGCCTTCACTGCCTTGCCGCCCTGATATTCGGTGGTCAGCACCTTGGTCGACTCGCCGTCCCAGCTGTTGTGGGTCTTGATACCGAACAGGTTGTGGCTGCTGGTGCCGTCGCTGTGACGGATGATCGACTTGCCCCAACCGGTTTCCAGCGCGGCCTGGGCCACCAGGTAGCGGGGGTCGACGCCGATCTTGTCCGCGGCTTTTTCCGCCATCGGCAGCATCGCGGCGATGAATTCATCCTTAGAGCCGAACGCGGTCTTGCCGTCTACGCCCGTCGGCTTGGTCAGGCGGCGGCCACTGACGGCATCGCTGCCATTGACGCTGAGCGGCTTGTCGCCAGGCGCGGCAAACGCCTTGGCCGGCAGCCAGTTGTTCTGCGCCAGGGCCTGGGTGCCCGTGGTATCGGTGGTGGGCACGATACCGGCGAGCAAACGGCTGCTCAATTTTCCCGGCAGCGCCAGGCGGCGCTGGTTGATCAGGGCCGCGTCATTGCGGCTATCGTCAGCACTGGCCTCGACCTTGGCCAGCGGTTTGCTCGGCGCGGCGGGTGACGGCGCATCGACCTTGGCGAAGGGGTTGGGCCGGCTGTCGGCCTGCTTGATCTTCGAGAGCTGGCGCACCAGCACGTCGGCCAGGCCGATACCGTGCTGGTTATTCGACATGCTCACCGACAGCTGCTGGTCGTACATGTCCTGATAGGTTTTGCTCTCGTTGCTGTTCATGAAGTTGCCTTCGGCGAACACTTCGTTGGCCGAGCGCATGGCCTTGAGCATTTCATTGAGGAACAGCGATTCGAATTCCTTGGCGACCTTGTTGATGTTCTTTTCGTTGTCGCCGCCGACCTTGAATTGCTGCAGGCGATTGAGGTCGTTGAAGGCGCCGCTATCCAGCGGGCTGTTGCCCGCGCCGAGTAGTCCTGCCGAAAGTCGAGAGTCCATGGGCGTGGTCCTCAGATAACGATCAGGTCGGCCTGCAGCGCGCCAGCTTGCTTGAGCGCCTCCAGGATGGCCATCAGATCGGAAGGTGCGGCGCCGACCTGGTTCACCGCCCGGACGATTTCATCCAGGGTGGTGCCCGGGCCGAATTTGAACATCGGCTTGGCTTCCTGATCGGCATTAACCCGCGAGCGCGGCACGACTGCGGTGACGCCGTTGGATAGGGCGTCCGGCTGGCTGACGATCGGGTCTTCGGTAATGGTTACGGTGAGGCTGCCATGGGTCACGGCGGCCGGCTGCACGCGCACGTTCTGGCCGATGACGATGGTGCCGGTACGCGAGTTGATGATGACCTTGGCCACCGCCTGGCCGACCTCGACCTCAAGGTTTTCCAGGATCGACAGATAATCGACGCGCTGGCTCGGATCGAGCGGTGCGCTGACCTGGATCGAACCGCCGTCGAGCGCCTGCGCCACGCCAGGGCCGAGCAGTTCATTGATGTGGTCGACGATATGCTTGGCGGTGGTGAAATCCGGACGATTGAGGTTCAGGGTCAGGGTATTGCCCTGATTGAAGCCGCTCGGCACCGGCCGCTCGACAGTGGCGCCGCCGGGAATCCGCCCGGCCGAAGGCACGTTGACGGTGATTCGCGAACCGTCGCCGCCCTGGGCATCGAAACCGCCGACGACCAGGTTGCCCTGAGCGATGGCGTAGACATTGCCGTCGATGCCTTTCAGCGGCGTCATCAGCAGGCTGCCGCCGCGCAGGCTCTTGGCATTGCCGATCGAGGAAATGGTGATGTCGATGGTTTGCCCCGGCTTGGCGAACGCCGGCAGGTCGGCATGGATCGACACCGCCGCGACGTTCTTCAACTGCACGTTGCCGCCTTGCGGCACGCGGATGCCGAACTGCGCCATCATGTTGTTGAAGGTCTGCACGGTGAAGGGCGTCTGCGTGGTCTGGTCGCCGGTGCCATTCAGACCGACCACCAGGCCATAGCCGATCAGCTGGTTGCTGCGCACGCCCTGGATGCTCGCCAGGTCCTTGAGTCGCTCAGCCTGGGCGGTTCCAGCCAGCAACAGGGCCAGCGCCATGATCATCGATTTGTACATGTGCATGCTCCTCAGCCTCAGAACGGCCACAACGGGCTGATGAAGAAGCGATCCAGCCAGCCCGGCTGACTCGCGTCGGCGAAAGCGCCGGTGCCGGAATAGGTGATCCGTGCATTGGCGATGCGGGTGGACGGCACAGTGTTATCGGTGGCGACATCGTCGGAGCGAACCAGGCCGGCGATACGCACCAGCTCGTCGCCGGTGTTGAGGGTCATCCACTTCTCACCGCGGACCGAAAGAATGCCGTTGGGCAACACTTCGGCCACGGTCACGGTGATCGAGCCGGTAAGGCTGTTGCTCTGCCCCGCCTGACCCGAACCATCGGTATCCCGAGCTGCGTCGTAACTCGAATTAAGCCCCAGATTATCCGCGCCCATGCCCAGCGCGCTGATCGCGGCCAGCGGATTCTTCGGCGTTACCGCCATGCCGAACAGGGTCGGCAATCCGATATCGGTGGTGCTGTCCTTCTGAACCTTGCTGCTGGCGTTCTTGCTCGCCTGGGTGCGCTCGTTGAGGGTCACGGTGATGATGTCGCCGACGCGGTGGGCCTTGCGGTCGTCGAACAGACTGTTTTCGAAGCCGGCCTGGTAGATCGCCCCGTTGTTCTGCGCCGCCGGCAACGGCGTACGCGGCAGCACCGGCGCGTAGTACGGATCGTCCGGCTTGGGCGCAGGCGCCACGCAGCCGCTCAGGACCATAGGACCAAGGACTGCGAGAAGAATAAGAAGCCGGTTCATAACCACTACCTCACGGCGTTGCATGGTGAAACGGGACCGGGCTAACGCCCTACCCCGGTGTTAAAGATTCTGCGACAGCGCACCGAGCATCTGGTCGGCAGTGGAGATGACCTTTGAGTTCATCTCGTAAGCGCGTTGGGTGGTGATCATGTTCACCAGCTCCTCGACCACGCTGACGTTGGAGTTTTCCAGGGTGTTCTGCAGGGTCGGGCCGAGGCCGTTGAGGCCCGGCGTACCGACCTGCGGGGCGCCGCTGGCGGCGGTTTCCAGGAACAGGTTGTTGCCGATGGCTTCCAGGCCCGCCGGGTTGATGAAGTCGGCGGTCTGCAGGTTGCCGACGATCTGCGGCTGCGGGTTGCCGGTGGTGGTCACCGAGACGGTGCCGTCTTCGCCGACGGTGAAAGTGCGTACTTCATCGGGCAGCACGATCGCCGGCTCCAGGGCGTAACCGTTGGAGGTGACCATCTGCCCGTCGGAGTTCAGGTGAAAACTGCCGTCGCGGGTGTAGGACACAGTGCCGTCGGGCATCAGCACCTGGAAGAAACCACGACCATTGATCGCCAGGTCCAGGGGCTGCTCGGTGGTCTGCAGGCTGCCGGCGGTGAAAATCTTCTGGGTGCCAACCACCCGTACGCCGGTACCGAGCTGCAAGCCGGACGGCAGTTGACTGTCCTGGCTGGACTGACCGCCGGGCTGGCGACGGATCTGGTACAACAGGTCTTCGAACTCGGCGCGATCGCGCTTGAAGCCAGTGGTCGAGACGTTGGCCAGGTTGTTGGAAATGGTGGTCAGGTTCATGTCCTGAGCGGACAGACCGGTCTTGCTGACCCACAGTGCCGGAAGCATAACGATTCTCCTCGGGTGCCGTTTTATCGGCGCCGCGTGCTGGTAATTAGTTCATCTGCAAAACGCGCGCCATCGCTGCCGAGTCGTCTTCGGCGGTGCGCATCATCTTCACTTGCAGTTCGAATTGCCGGGACAGCGAGAGGATCGCGGTCATCTCCTCCACGGCATTGACGTTGCTCGACTCGAGAAAGCCCGAGGTGACTTGCACCGTGGCGTCGGCCAATACGGGTTCCTGGCCCTTGAAGCGAATCATGCCGTCGCTGCCCTTCTCCAACTGCTTGGGATCGGGATCAACCAGCTTCAGGCGGTCGACTTCGGCGAGCACGCTGGGGCCCTCGCCGAGGGCGCGGATGCTGATGGTGCCGTCCTGGCCGATTTCGATTTTCTGCTCCGGCGGCACCGCGATCGGTCCGGCATTGCCCATCACCGGCAAGCCATTGCCGGTACGCAGTACGCCCAGGGCATCGACATTCAGGCTGGCGGTGCGCACATAGGCTTCGCTGCCATCGGGCGCCTGCACCGCGAGCCAGCCTTTGCCGCCTACCGCCACGTCGAGGTCGCGGCCGGTCTCCTGCATCGAGCCGGGGGTGAAGTCGGTGCCGGGACGCTCGCTCATGGCATAGACCCGCGTCGGATAACCGTCACCGAAAATCGGCATCGAGCGCGCCTGCTCGAAATCGCGGCGGAAGCCATTGGTCGAGATGTTCGCCAGGTTGTTGGCGTGGGCGCGCTGGGCCAGGGTGTTGTTGTGGGCTCCGGTCATGGAGACGTACAGCATTTTGTCCATGGTCAATTCTCCGCGATGGGCATGCCGCCCTGTGCTCTGTACAAGCAATACAGCAAGGCTCGTGCCAGCCAACGCAGAATCTATTTAACCAATTGAAATTTATATATTTTTTAAATAAAAAAGACCCCATAAAGGAGTCTTCTACGGCGAATGGTTGCCGCCTGCGGCAAGGCGCGGCCCGGGGTGGCAACCCCGACCGCGCCCTCCTATCAACGCAGGTTGATGATGGTCTGGGTCACCGCGCTTTCCGTCTCGATGGTTTTCGCGTTGGCCTGGTAGTTGCGCTGGGCGACGATCAGGTTGACCAACTGATCGGAGAGTTCGACGTTGGAGTC
Source organism: uncultured Pseudomonas sp. (assembly GCF_946885955.1). The sequence goes on along the minus strand of NZ_CAMPHI010000010.1, from coordinate 27,065 downwards.
CTCCAGAGCGCCGGACTGCAAGGCGCCGAGAGTCCCGCTGCGCGGCGTGCCGACCACAGGCTCACCGGAGGCGAAGGATTGCACCCAGGCGGTCTTGCCCACCGGGGTCAACCCCTGCACGTTGGCGAAACTGGCCAAAATCACCTGGCCCTGGATATTCGACTGGCCGTTGGTGTAGCGGGCGAAAATCACCCCGGTATCGTCGATTTCCAAACCAGCCAGTTGGCCGGTGGTGTAACCGTCCTGACTGACGCTGTTGACCGCGAACGAGCTGGAGAATTGAGTGGCGCCGCGCAGGTCGATATTCACCCCGGTCGCCGCGGCGGTCGCACCGTTGGACGACCATACCGGCGGTATCGAGGTGTCCGGTGCGGCCGGCACCCAGGTGGTCAGATCGATGGTGCCGTCGGCGGTGACCGAGAAGCCGGTCGGTGTCGAGGCGATCAACGCGGCCACATCCAACTGCCCGGAGGTAGTGAATTGCAGGTTCACCGTCGAGGGCGTGGTCAGGGTCGGATCATCCGGATTACGGCCGTCGATCAGCACGTTCATATCCCAGGTGTTGGCCCCGGTCTTGAGAAAGTACTGGGTGAACACATGGGAGTTGCCCTGGGTGTCATAGATATTGGTCGAGGTCGAGGAGTTATAGGAGGTCGGATCGCTCGGGTCGAACGGCACGGTGGTCGGCACCGTATTGGTCGAGTTGAGGTTGAAGACCTGGTCGAGATTCTCGGTGGCCTTTGGCGCCTGGCTGGCGGTTTCGATGCGCAAGTCGTCGATGATGCCGTTCTGCAGATTGCCGTTTGCGTCCACCGCATAACCCTGCAGGCGGTAACCGAAGTTATTGACCATGTAGCCGTCGCGATCGGTGCCGAAATAACCGGCACGGGTGTAGCTGATTTCGCCGTTGTTACTGGTCTGGAAGAAGCCGTTGCCGTTGATCGCCAGGTCCAGGGCATTCTGCGTGTAGTTGATATTGCCCTGGTTGAACAGTTGCGACACATCGCCCAGGAGCACACCGCTACCCTGCGGGTTGGAACCGGACCCCAGCACGGATGCCGCATAGACATCGGCGAATTCGGCGCGCGATTGCTTGAAACCGGCTGTGCCGGCGTTGGCAATGTTATTGCCGGTCACGTTGAGGTCGCTGGTCGCCGCGCGCAGTCCACTCAGACCGATATTGAACGCCATGGATGTCTCCTTTGCCGGTCCCGCCGGCGCTTAGAATCTGTTGGTTACTGGCCGATGACCTGAACTTGCGAGAGCGGCACGCTGCCGAGCCCGGCGAGGTTGAGCATCAACTCGCTGCCGCCCAGGGTGACGCTGTCGACGTTGGCTGGCAGCATGGTGTAAAGCGCCTTGGTTTCGCCGTCGTAGGTGGCCTGGGCCTCGAACTTGTAGGTGCCGGGCGGCAACAGATTGCCGCTGGAATCCTTGCCATCCCAGATGAAGTTGACATTGCCGGCCGCCTGCTCGCCCAGGTTGATGCGGCTCACCACCGACCCGGCGTTGTTGTAGACGTTAACGAAGACGTTATTGCTGGTCACCGGCAATACCGCGCTGGCCTTGAAGCTTTCACTGGTATCGACCACCGCCTTGTCGGTCGGCACTATCACCTTGCGCCCGACCATCGACGAGGCCTGCAGCGCCTGGGACGACTGATAGCCGCTGAGCAACGAGCCCATGCTGGTATTGAGCTTCTCGATGCCCTCGACCTGGCTGAACTGCGCCAACTGGGCGATGAACTCGCCATTGCCTTGAGGCTCCAGCGGGTTCTGGTTATTCAACTGGGCCACCAATAGGTTGAGGAACTCGTTCTTGCCCAGGTCCTTATTGGTACTGCGCTCGTTCTTGATCTGGTATTGATCGAGGAACGAACCGGTAACGTCGCCAACACTGCTCATGTCTATGCGCTCCTTATGCGATGGCTCACTGACCCAGGGTCAGCACGCGCTGCAACATCTGCTTGGCGGTATTCATCATTTCAACGTTGGTCTGGAAGGCACGGCTGGCGGAGATCATGTCAGCCATTTCCTCGACCACGTTGACGTTGGGGTAGTACACATAGCCATCCGCATCGGCGGCCGGGTGGTTGGGTTCGTAGCGCGGCATCAGGCTGCTTTGGTCCTCGACGATGCCCAGCACCTGCACGCCGCGACCGGCTTCGTCCTGCTCGGCGAACAGCGAACCGCGACTGCCGTCTTGCGCCTGCTGAAACATGGTGGCGAATACCGGATGACGGGCACGGTAGGTCTGGTCGATGCTCGACGAAACCGTCTCGGCGTTGGCGATGTTGCTGGAGATGGTATTCAGGCGAGTGCTCTGGGCACTCATGCCGGTACCGGCAATATTGAAAACACTGGCTAGTGACATGGCATCAGCTCCTTTTATTCGCCGCGCAGGGCGCCGATCAGCCCTTTGAATTTGCTGTTGAGGAAGGTGAAGCTGGCCTGGAAATCGACCGCGTTTTCCGCGTAGCTGGATTGCTCTATCTGCAAATCGACGGTGTTCTGGTCGATCGAGGCGCTAAGCGGGTTGCGGTAAACCAGGCTGGCGTCGCCAGTGCTAAGACCCTCTGCGGCGATATGACGACTGTCGGTAAGCTTCAGGTCGACCGGGCCGCGCTGGGTTTTGGCGCTTTGCTCGGCCAGAACCGAAGCGAAGTCCAGGTCCCGCGCCTTGTAGTGCGGGGTATCGGCGTTCGCGATGTTGTTGGCGAGCACCTCGGCACGCTGGGCGCGAAAGCCGAGAGCCTGCTCATGGATGCCGAGTGCGCGATCGAAGCTGATACTCATGGTCTGAACCTTTGCCGTTGGCTTGCAGTTGTTCCGTGCAAGACATTTAGCAAGGCCCGTGCCATATAATTTTCTCTTTATTTATCAATTACTTAATAAATAATTGCCACCGGAAATCAGGCCGAGCGGCAAGGCTTTTCCGCCTCCCGGCAAGCAAAGCGGCAAGCCTGAGTGGCGCTTGCCGCACTGGCAGGCGAGGTGTTGCCAGGGGCGAATGGCCCGCGGCCCCTAGGAATTCGTCTGCCGTTACCGTCGTACCCCGGGCCAAGGAATGCCGTGCCGCCCTTCCTGCAAGAGACCACGAATGCCACGGTTGCCGGATACGGAGCCAAACAAAAACGGGAGACCCTTGGCCTCCCGTTTATCAATTGCCTGTCGCCGCTATTTCGCCTTGTAGATGATCCCAGGGCTGCACTGCACCATCTGATAACGCTCGGGCAAGCCGTTCAGGGCTTCGGATGCGCCTAGCACCAGGTAACCGCCGGGCTTCAGGGTGGCATGGATGCGGGTGAGGATGTCCTTCTTCACCTCGGCGGAGAAGTAGATCAATACGTTGCGGCAGAACACGATGTCGAACTTGCCCAGCGCGGCGTAAGTATCCAACAGGTTCAACGGACGAAATTCGACGCGGCTTTTGATCGCCGGCTTGACCACCCAACGGCCCGGGCCTTTGGGGTCGAAGTAACGCTGCAAACGCTCCTGCGACAAACCGCGGCCCATGGCCAGACTGTCGTATTCGCCGGATTTGCAGTTGGCCAGCATCGACGGAGAGAGGTCGGTGGCGATGATTTGCACACCGCCCTTGAGCTGCCCGATATTGGTTTTCTCGAACTCGTCGATACTCATCGACAGCGAATAGGGTTCCTGCCCCGAAGACGAGGCCGCGGACCAGATGCGCAAGCGCTGCCCGGGATTAGCCTTGATCAACTCCGGCAAAATCCGCTTTTTCAGTACTTCGAACGGATAGGTATCGCGAAACCACAAGGTTTCATTAGTGGTCATGGCGTCCACGACCTGCTCACGCAAGCCGCTACGCGGTTGATTTTGCATACGCTGCACCAACTCCCCAAGGGTCTTGATGCTGTTCTGCTCCATCAGTTTGTTCAGCCGGCTGGAAACCAGGTACTGCTTGTTGCTACCCAACAGAATGCCGCACGCTTTTTCCAGGAAAGTCCGGAACTGCTCAAAATCCAAATTACCTGAAGACACTAGCGAGGCCTCGCCGATCATAGTTAGCACTGAGGGCTACGCCCTCAGCCCCCATCTGCTGCCGCATTGATGCGCTCTGCCACCCGAGCAGCCAGCTCATCCGGGCGAAACTTGGCCAAGAAATCATCCGCCCCTACCTTTTTTACCATTGCCTGGTTGAATACCCCTGAAAGCGAAGTATGCAAGATGATATGCAGCTTTTGCATGCGTGGATCGGCACGAATTTCCGCCGTCAGGGTATAACCATCCATTTCCGGCATCTCGATGTCTGAAATCAGCATGAGAAATTCTTCTTCCGGCTTGCGACCTTCCGCCACCATGGCCTTCAGATAATCCAGGGCCTGCCGCCCGTCGTTCAGGGCCACCACCTCCACGCCGACCGTCTGCAGACAACGGGTGACCTGCTTGCGTGCAACCGATGAGTCGTCGCAGGTCAGTACCTTCTTGCTAATCGCTTTCTCCTGGGTCTGCGGGTCGAGCACGCCCACGGAGATGACCTCGGAGGTGGGCGCCACCTCGGCCAGAACCTTCTCCACGTCGATGATCTCGACCATCTTGTTATCCAGATGGGTCACCGCCGTGAGGTAGTGATCGCGCCCAGTGCCCTTGGGTGGCGGGTGGATCTCTTCCCAGTTCATGTTGACGATGCGCTCCACCGAATGGACCAGGAAGCCCTGCACCTTGGTGTTGTATTCGGTGATGATGACGAAACTGTTTTCGATATTATCGAGAGGCCCGCTGCCGGTCGCCATCGACAGATCCAGAATCGGAATGGTGCCGCCACGAATGCTCGCGACGCCTCGTACCACGGGACTGGACTTCGGCATGACGGTAAGTTTGGGGCACTGCAGTACTTCTTTTACCTTGAACACGTTAATGCCATAGAGCTGCTGGCCACCCAGGCGAAACAACAGCAATTCCAGGCGATTCTGTCCAACCAGCTGAGTGCGCTGGTTGACTGAATCCAATACACCGGCCATGCCCAAACTCCTCTTGTTCTTGGATCGTGCACCGCACCTACAGCCTAGCAGGCGGCACGAGCCTTGCTTTTAACTCAGCATGAGCACACAAACGACAACTTTTCGACGGTTAATGGCAAAATGCCGCCATCACTGGCTAGTTCTACCCGCTTTAGCGGCGCTCGGCTATCCCCTTCAGGCGGCGGCAGCCATCACCACGACCGAACAGCTTATCGGCACCGCTCAGGTGTTTCTTGAGCAAGCCGTCAGCGACTATTTGCAGCGTAGCGGAATCGAGGGGCGGTATGAAATTGAAATCAGCCGCCTCGACCCACGCCTGCGCATGCCCCTGTGCGACAAAGAATTGACTACAAGCCTGGAAAGCCCCGCGCAACCGCTGGGCCGTGTGACCCTGCGCGTTCGCTGCGACGGTAGCGCGCCTTGGACGGTATTTGTTCCCGGCCAGGTGAGCCTGTACCGGGAAGTGGTCGTCGCCCGTCGTCCGCTCAAGCGCGACAGCGTATTGAGCGAAATGGACGTAGCGCTGGCGGAGCGCGATGTCGGCCTGCTCAATCAGGGCTACCTGAATGCGCTCAAGCAAGCGATCGGCAAAAAACTGACACGCCCGTTGCTGCCCGACCAGATACTTGCACCGCTGCATGTCGAACAAGCCGAAGTGGTTCACCGCGGCGAGCATGTCGTGATCAGCGCCCTGAGTGGTGGCATCAGTGTACGCATGCCCGGCGAAGCCTTATCGGATGGCGGCATGGGCCAACAGATCAAGGTACGCAACCTCAGTTCGCAGCGAGTGATCAGAGCGCGGGTGACCGGCCCCGGCCAAGTCGAAGTGGCGATGTAGGCATGATTCTTGTTAGGTTTCTTGTTGAGTGGTTGGCGTGACGATTAGCTGACGATTTTTCATACTGCGTTTAGACTGTGGCTAGCACGGACCACTATCAGCTTATCGAGCGAACTTTTTTATCAGTTGCGCTCTAAAGTTTTTCCGCTAATCGCCGACAAGCTAGGCAAGCGTCCATACACCGTTCGAGGTTCAGCACCATGGTCATCGACTTCAACCGACCTAACAATGCAGTAACGCCAGCCAATACGGGGCGTGCCGGCAGTGCTCAATCCGGCGGTCGCAGCGAAACCGCCGCCACCCAGCAGCCTGCCAGCGCACCGACGATTGATTCGGCCGCCCCCAAGAGCGGGGAATCCGTTCAGCTCAGCAGCCAGGCACAGCAACTGCAGACCATCAGCGACAAACTGCGCGAGCAGCCGGACGTGGATAAAGAGCGGGTTGCCCAGATCAAGCAAGCCATTGCCGACGGTAGCTATAAAGTCGATAGCCAGCGCGTTGCCGGCAAACTGCTCAATTTCGAATCCCAGCGCTAGCCTTCAGCCGGCACTGGGGTATTTGACGCTTGGCAAGGATTGCTCGCAGTGATTCCTCGATCCACTGCATACCCCAAGAGCCCGCACTATGCATGACACCAGCCTGCTTGACCTGTTTACCCAGGATATCGACACCGCCGAGCGCCTGCTTGAGCTGATCGATAGCGAATTCCAGACGCTCGGCGAACGCGACCTACCCCGCCTGCAAACCATCCTGGCCGACAAACTGCCGCTACTCAGCCTACTCGATCAGCACGCCAAGGCGCGTAGCCAAATGCTCCTCAGCCTGCAACTGAGCGCCGACCGCGAGGGTCTGCTGGCACTGGCGAAGGGATCAAGTGTGGGCAAAGAGCTGATTGACGCCGGCGATCGGCTGAATGCATTGCTCGAACACTGCCAAGCCGCCAACCTGCGCAACGGCCGACTGATACGCTCCAGCCAGGCATCGACGACCAGCATGCTCGGCATACTGCGCGGCGGGGAAACGCCAAACCTCTATGACAGGCGCGGCAGTACCGCTAGAATCGGCCAGCATCGCCCACTCAGCCAAGCCTGAGCGCTTCCAATAAGACACCGGCGACATACTGTCACAATGCCAGTATGCTAGTGTCAACGTTTTGTTCGGAGATTACTGGACCGTGTCCAATTCCTTTAGCGAGGACAATGGCCCGCAACCACCCAAGGTGCTCAAGACGCCGGTGGAAATCGTTGCCAACCTACGCCAACTGCAGCAGAACCATGATCCGCTGATCGTTACCTTCACCGGCCGCAATCAGCGTTTTCAAAGCTATCTGATCGACGTCAACCGCGACAAAAATCAGCTGCTGCTCGACGAGCTCATGCCGAGGGACGGCGAGCGCTTCCTGCAGAATGGCGAAACCTTTCATGTCGAAGCCTTCCATGAAGGCGTGCGTGTTGCGTGGGAATGCTTGCATAGCCCGGAGATCGTCGAGCACGAAGGTGCCCGCTGCTATGTCAGCCAGATGCCCACCCAGGTGCACTATCACCAGCGCCGTAATGCATTCAGGGCACCACTGAAGCAGGGCGAACAGGTGGCGATCGAATTGGCGGGCGATAAATTGAACGTGCCGTTAAAAGGCTTCCTGCTGGACATTTCGGCTACCGGCTGCAAGTTACGCCTTCCCGGCAACCTGACTTCCGGCCTGCAATCCGGCCAGATATACGAACGCCTAAGCGTCCAGTTGCCCTTTGGGGCGCTGACGCTCGCAGTGGAGTTGCGCCACCTGCAATACCTGGAGAAAGTCGACACCACCTTTATCGGTGCACGCTTCTATCGCATAAACGGGCAGCAACAACGCCAGATCGAACGTTTCGTTTATCAGCTCCAGCGTGAAGCCCGACGCTTCGATAGCGACGGCCTGTTCTAGCAGGCCGCTGAAAAACGCTGGGCTTGCATACAAGGCCCTTTAAGACTGCGTAGCCCCTGCGTGCTGCGCGGGCCGCCTGGGGAAGTGAACTGCTTGCCGGGGCCGCAATGGGTCGCCGCCCATGGCGCACCTCATGTGCGGCGCCATCTCAGATGTCGACATGAATCCCCAACCTGGCAAGGCGCGGCAAGTCCTCAGGGCGATCGACATCCCACAATACCGGCAGCAGCTGATGCCCCCAGCTCAGTTGCTGCAGGCGGTCCTGGGTCATCGCCAGGATCTGATCGGTCCCCCAGGGCAGATTACAGAACAGCTGTGGATCGATACGCCGTAAACCGAGCAATACATAACCGCCATCTTCCGCCGGCCCCAGCACCACGGGCTCATCGTGCAGCGCCGCGCAGGCACTGCTCAGGTAATCGGCGTCCAGCGCCGGGCAATCGTTGCCGATCAGCAGTACCGCATCGCTTTCCGCCAACCCCAGGGTCGCAATGCGCCGCATCCGCTCGCCCAGATCACCCGCGGGCTGTTCGACCAACACCCAACCGAGACTCTCGGCCAAGGTTTCGAGTTCGTTATCGGGTATGTCGTCCAGCCAGAGGAAGCGCTGACTGAATATCGCGCCGGGCAATTGCAATGCATGGCAGAGCAGCCGGCGCTGCAGATCGCATGCCCCCTCCTCTCCCAAGGCAGGAATCAGCCGGGTCTTGACCCGCCCCGGAATGGGCGAGCGCGCCAGCATATGCAATGAAATCGTCAGACTCATAACGGTGGCCCTCGGTAATACTGGCGCGCCAGGCGCTCCGGGCTCGCGCCGCAGTAATACGCAAGGCGCAGGCGCCACATGAGCAACACGGTGCGCCACACACCTCCCCGCTCCCAGCGTCGACTCGAGGTCGACAGGGGCGGCCGCAGGCATTCAGGACGGGACAAACGCTTGAGTCGACGACAGAGATCGAGATCCTCCATCAGCGGGATCTGCACATAGCCGCCCAAGGCTTCGAAAGTCGTGCGCATAACGAAAATGCCCTGATCTCCGCTCGCCACCCCGGTCAACCGCGACCGCAGATTGATCATGCTGCCGATCAAGCGAAATGCCAACCCCGGAGCCGACAAGCACACATCGAAACGCCCCCAACGCGGCCGCCTCGTGAGGACATGCAGCAGACGTTCGATAGCGGTGGCCGGGACGCGCGTATCGGCATGCAGGAACCACAGATATTCGCCGGTGGCGGCCGCCGCGCCGGCATTCATCTGCAGCGCACGCCCGGGCGAACTGCGTAGCAACAGATCGACCTGCGCGGCCGCCAGTTCGCAGGTGCCGTCTTCACTGCCGCCATCCACCAGAATCAACTGCGCCCCCATGGCCCTCAGCGGCGCCAGGTCAGCCAGCAGCAAAGGCAGAGCCTGCGCCTCGTTACGCGCCGGAATGATGACGCTGAGGTGCGCGGCACTCATCGGCTCAAAGGCTCCTCAACCACTTCGTCATTCGTCGCATCGACAGGCGCGGTGTCGAGCATCTGCTGTTGCACGACCTGCTCATCGACACGCGGATCGAGCGCAGCAATCAGCGGCGAGCCGGTCATATTGTCAGGCATGGGGATATGGTGCAGCGGTGCATCGTCGACCTGGTGCTGATGGGTGACGGTGGCGGGCCGCACCCGCAAGACCAGCACGACCCCACAAAAGCAGACGAAAGCGTAAAGCATGTTGGCACCGAAAAAGCGCATCAGCACCCCGACCAGCAATGGCCCGAGACTGGCGCCCACCCCGAACGTGACCAGCAGCGTCGCCGTCAGGGAAACCCGCCGCTCGCCTTCGACATGGTCATTGGCGAACGCTACCGCCAGCGGGTAAAGGCTGAACATCAACAAACTCACGACAAACCCCACCCCCAGCAGCGGCAGCAGCGACACCTGCGGAGCCAGGGCCAACGGCAGTGCGACCAGAGCCATCAATCCCGCACAGAGGCGGATCAGCCAGACCCGGTCGCTACGGTCGGAAAGCCAGCCGAGCGGCCACTGCACCAGCAAACCCGCAAAAACGCTGCAGCCCATAAACAAGCCGACCTGCTCGGTGGACAAGCCCATGCGGGAGGCATATAGCGGCGCCAGGCCATAGAACGAACCGATCAGCAACCCGGACGCCAGGATGGTGGTCAACGACAGCGGTACCCGTTCAATGAAGAAGCGCAAGTCCAAGGGTGCCGGATGCAGAGGCGCCGGGTGTAGCCTGCGCGTCAGGGCGACAGGCACCAGGCACAGGGAAAAACACAAAGCCACCAGCATCAGTAACTCCACCCCCAGGGCCGGGTGCACGACCAATACCAGCTGCCCGAGAATCAGGCCCAGATAAGAAGCGCTCATGTAGCCGGAAAACACCCGGCCACGCTCCAGGGTGCCGGCCTGTTCGTTGAGCCAGCTCTCGACCACCATGTACTGGCACATCATTCCCAGCCCCACCAGCATGCGCAGCACCAGCCAGCTGGGCAGCCAATCGCTTAAGCCGTGCCCGAGCACGGCAGCCGTTACCACGCCGGCGCAGGCGACGTACGCACGAATATGGCCGACCCTGGCGATCAGCCTGTGCCCCACCTTGCCGCCGAGCACCAACCCCACGTAGTAGGCCGCCATTAGCGCACCAACCCAGAGGCCGTCGACGGTTTCCGCCAGCCGCAACGCCAGATAGGTACCCAACAAACCCGACCCCAACAGCATCAGCAGAGTGGCGGCATACAACGAGCCGAACAATTTCATGATATGTGGCATGGACCTGCGACCGACTCCAATGGGGAAGAAGTGAAAACGCCAGACGGGCGCCAGCATAGACCTGAGGCGCGCCCGCGGCGAACGCGGAACCTACGGAATGAAAAGACCCCGGGCGATTGAACCATACCGACTGACCATGCCCCGAATCTCTGGGGCATATGGTGAACGGCAGCGCGAGAGGCCCGCGAAGAGCGAAGATCCGCAACGAACCTGCTCCGAACAGATCGCCGCCATGCCCCAAGCCATCGCGGCGATAGGGATAGACGGCGATCGATGCACGCATGATACATGCGCTGCCGCCGCGATTGCGGCTTGCCGCCCTATCTCGCCGTACCACATCCGACACAACGCACCGCGCACACGGATAACCTACCGGCATAAGCATCTAATAATTAGATATTTAGGATCAAAGACCCAGCGCTGACAAACACTTGAAATTTACCCGGCTGTGCAGCGGAGAGTATTGATATAGAGCATTTAAACCCCAGTATCGACGACATCGATTATTACCATGAATCACCTCTACTTCTTAATCAAAATTCCAAATGTAAGATGGGCTCCACAGTCACTCACCGCTTGAACCAGGAGCCAAACATGAAAAAGCAAATCCTCGCCGCCGTGATCCTGAGCAGCTTATCCGCAGCCACTTTCGCACTGCCGCAAACAGATCCCCAACCTCTACTGGGTGAAGTCAAAGCCACCAGACTCGAAGGCTTCAGAGGCGTCAACCCGCTGGCCGAAAGCGGCGCCGAGCGTCTGCAGGAACGCTTCGCCGAGAGCGGTGCCGATCGTCTGCAGCAACGCTTCGCCGAAGGCGGTGCCGACCGTCTGCAGGATCGCTTCGCCGAAGGCGGTGCCGAGCGTCTGCAGGATCGCTTCGCCGAAGGCGGTGCCGAGCGTCTGCAGGATCGCTTCGCCGAAGGCGGTGCCAAGCGTCTGCAGGATCGCTTCGCCGAGGGCGGTGCCGAGCGCACCCTTAATCAGCGCATTGGCTAAATCCATGGCAGCGCGCAGCGTTTCACCTAACCCAGAGCCAAAGGCCCGGCAACCGGTGCCTTTGGCTTTTTAGCTAGCCCCTTCGACCCTTCCGCTACCGCCACCATTCCTGCGGCAGCCAAGCGATCGTAGCCATTCGGCATTATCGATCGAACCAATCACCCATCGCCCTCTTGCAACCAGCCAGCCTCACCGACAGGCCAGAAATGCTGGCATCAAGCATCAATTTCATCGATTTCTTACATGAACTTTCCGCAACTACCAATCAACTTAATCAATGTAATATGGGATCCAAGGTTACTCCTCGCCCTTACCAGGAACCCAGACATGAAAAACCAGATACTCGCCACGCTGCTCCTGGCCAGCCTTTCCATCGCCGCTTTCGCCTTGACAAGCGACCCCCGACGATTCGCCGAGAACGACGCGGAGCACCAGTTTGAGCACTTCACTGAGAAAGGTTCCGAGCAGCTGCAACAGCACTTTGTCGAAGGCTGTAGCGAGCCCCGGCAACAGAAACCGCTGGACAATGGCGAGCGCCTGCTCGAACGCTTTGCCGAAGACGGCGCCGAGTGCGCAGACAACCAGCTTGGCTGAGCACTCAGGAGTGCAGAACTGACGCCATCGCCGTTAACCGCTGGCGTCGCGCTACTCGAGCTCGGCCAGACGCGCTTCCAAGGCCGCTACGCGCGCCTCCAGCGCCTCCAGACGGGCCTCGGCATGAGAACCGTGATCGGCGCCGCGAACGGGCTCGTGCGCACGCGCCTCCAGCAGCGCCTGCAGATCCGCCGGCTCACCCAACAGATGCATATAGCGGTCTTCGCGCTGGCCGGCCTGACGCGGCAGTTGGCAAAACAGTCCGCGATGGATCATACGATCGAGGTGATGCTGCAATTGCTCGGCATCCTCGAAATCATGCATGCGGTTGCTCCGCGTCAGCAGCTCGTTGACCGTCTGAGGTCCGCGCAACAGCAATAACCCCAGCAACACCAGCTGCGGTGCCACCAATTCCAGGGCCTTGTCGCAACGCTGCTCCCAGCGATCGGCGCGACTGCCCATCACCAGACGTGCGAAACCCCGTCCTTCGAGGCTGCGCAAACCCTGACCGACCGCCCCGGCGGTGAGGTTCATCAGCGGTTCGCGACTGGTCTTCTGGTTGCAGGCCAGCACCAGCGCATTCAAGGTCAGCGGGTAGACCTCGGGAGTGGTGGCCTGCTTTTCGATCAGACAACCGAGGATCCGCGCTTCAACCGCGGTCAACGGGGCTTCTGCAATCTCGGTGACAATATCGCTGGGCATGGCATTCCTCTCCTGTTCTGAGCTGGCGCAAGCCTAGCCTGATAGCGGGCGACCATCAAAGCGGCTCAACGCTGCAACGAAAAAGGCCTGCGCAATGCGCAGGCCTTTTTTGTTTGGCGTCCCCTGCTGGAGTCGAACCAGCATCTAGCCCTTAGGAGGGGCTTGTTCTATCCATTGAACTAAGGAGACTTGTTCAGGCCGGATGACGAACATCCAGCGGGCGGCATCTTAGCGAGCCTGAGCGAATTTGTCATGCCACTGCCTTGTCGCGTTGCCATACTGCTCATAGATCGCTTTGGAGATCGCTATGCGCCAAGCCGCCCCGCAGCACCTGCCCGACTCCCCGTTCGCCGACTTCCAACTGCGCGCCGCCAGCCCAACCGACGCACCCGCACTGACCGTGTTGCTGCAACAGCTGGCGCCGGACGAACCCCGCGCCGACCCAAAGCTGATGGCCCTGCGCCTGGCCGAGCTGCCCACCAGCCGCGTCGTCCTGGTGGCCGAGCGCGACGGTAAACTGCTCGGCACCTGCACCCTGAACCTGATCGAGCACCTGGCGCACAATTTCGCTCGCTCGGCGATTCTCGAGGACGTGGTGGTGGATAGCGATGCCCGCGGCCTGGGCATCGGCCAGGCCTTGGTGGGCAAAGCCATGGAACGCGCCCGTGCCTGGGATTGTTACAAGGTGGCGCTATCCAGCAGCCAGAGCCGTGAAGCCGCTCATCGATTCTATGCGCGACTGGGCTTCGAGCCCCACGGCATCAGCCTGGCCCTGGCGCTGGATTAACGGAGGATCAACGTCGACCGAAACGCTCTTCGGCCAGGCGATCGGCGACCTCGACGGTGGTACGCCCTTCGTGCTCGGCGCGCTGGAATATCTGCTGCAAGGTCTCGCCGATGCCTTCGATATGCGCCTTCAGCTGCATTGCGCTGCCGCCGATGCGTTCGTAGCAGACATCGATAATCCCACCGGCGTTGATCGCATAATCCGGCGCGTACAGGCATTCGCGCCGGCGCAGTTCCTCGGCCAAGCCGGCATCGGCCAGCTGATTGTTCGCCGCCCCGGCAACAATGGGCGCACGCAGGGCTTCAAGGGTCTGGCGGTTGATAATGCCGCCCATGGCACAGGGTGCGAACACATCGACGTCCAGGCCGAAAATATCCTGCTGGCCCACCGCCTTGGCGCCCAGTTGCTCGACTGCGCGCTGTACGTTGGCCTCGACTATATCGGTGACCCACAACTCGGCACCGGCCTCTTTCAGGTGCCGCGCCAGGCTGAAACCGACCTGCCCGACGCCCTGAATCGCAACCCTGAGCCCTTGCAAATCGTCGCGCCCCAGGCGCTGCTTGACCGCTGCCTGAATGCCGACGAACACCCCATAAGCCGTGGACGGCGACGGGTCGCCATTGCGCATGCCACCTCCAAACGCCTCGCGCTGGCCGGCGCCGGATACATGCTTGGTGCGCTCAGCCATGATCTGCATCTCGGGCACGCCGGTGCCGGAATCCGCGGCGGTGATATAGCGCCCGCCCAGGCTGTTGACGAAATCGCCCATGGCCTGGAACAGCGCCTCGCTCTTGCCGGAGTGCGGATCGCCGATGATCACCGCCTTGCCACCGCCCAACGGCAAGCGCGCCAGCGCCGACTTGTAGGTCATGCCGCGCGACAGCCGCAGCACATCACGTAGCGCCTCCTCGTCGTTGGCGTAAGGCCACATGCGGCAACCGCCCAGGGCCGGGCCGAGGTTGCTGTTGTGGATGGCGATAATGGCTTTCAGGCCGCTGGCTTTGTCGTGGCCGAATACAACTTGCTCGTGGCCATCGAACTCGATATGGGAAAACACGGACATGGGGGTTCCTTGGGCGTTTTTGTAATAAGGGATTTGGAGGCTTTGCGTAGACCTAACAACCTGTAGGAGCCAGGGGGACGCCTAGTTCTTGCTGCGGTCCGGCGTCCCGGCGATCCGTTGGACCGCACCGGGCGCCAATGATCGCCAGCAAGCTGGCTCCTAGGTTACGAATACGTGAATCAGGCGGCCGGTTCGAACAGCTGCACCGCCTGAATCTCGCTGACCAGCATGCGCGCCTTGAGCTGCTGGGCCTGCTCGCGCACCTTGGGCAAACTCTTCTCCTTGACGTGGCCGTAGCCGCGGATCTGCTCCGGCAACTCGGCCAGAGCCACCGCGGTGCGGTAGTTGTCGGCGTTGAGCTCTTTCAGCAGGTAATCGAGGTTGCGCTCATATTCCTCGATCAAGTCCAGCTCCAGCCGGCGTTCGGCGCTATAGCCGAACGGATCGAATGGCGTACCGCGGAGGAACTTGAACCTGGCCAGCACGCCGAAGGCCTTGAGCATCCAGGGACCGAACTGGCGTTTGCGCGGCTGACCAGTAACCGCATCGGGCTTGCTCAGCCAGGACGGCGCCAGATGGAACTCCAGACGGTAATCGCCCTGGAACTGCGCCTCGAGCTGCTTGATAAAGCTGCCGTCACTGTAAAGCCGCGCCACCTCGTACTCGTCCTTGTAGGCCAGCAATTTGAAATAGTTACGGGCGACGGCACGGCTCAGCGCCTGATCGGCGCCCTTGTCGGCCCGACTTACCCGCGCCACCAGCTCGCGGTAACGCTCGGCATAGCTCGCGTTCTGGTACGCGGTGAGAAACTCGACGCGGTAGTCGACAATTTCTTTCAGGGTTTCGCAGCGCGGCGCCGCGGCCGTCTTCGGCGTCGCCAATTTCTCCACCGCGGCCGCATCGTGCGCCGTGCGACGCCCCCAGAGGAACGCCTGCTGGTTCAGCTGCACCGCCACGCCATTGAGTTCGATGGCCTTGTCGATGGCCTCGGCGGAAACCGGGACGAAGCCCTTCTGATAGGCATAACCGAGCATAAACAGGTTACCGGCGATGCTGTCGCCGAGCAGGCTGGCGGCCAGGCGAGTGGCGTCGACGAAATACGTCTTGCCCGCGCCCACCGCCTCGATCAAGGCCTCGCGCATGGCAGCGCCCGGCACCTGGGCATCGGGGTTGCGGGTGAACTCGGCGGTGGCCGCCTCAAAGCTATTGATTACCGCATGGGCGATGTTTTCGTTGAGTTTGGCCAGGGCCTCTTCGCTGGCGGCCACCACCAGATCGCAACCAAGCAACAGGTCGGTCTCGCCAGCGGCGATGCGCACGGCAAAGATATCGTCTTGCTTGGCGGCGACGCGGATATGGGTGATCACCGGGCCGAACTTCTGCGCCAGACCCGCTTGATCAAGCACGCTGCAGCCCTTGCCTTCGAGGTGCGCGGCCATGCCCAGCAGTGCGCCGACGGTGGTCACGCCGCTGCCACCGACACCCGGCAGAAGGATGTTCCAGGGGCGTTCCAGGCTCGGCTGCCTGGGCTCCGGCAGGCTGATAAACAACGCATTGGCGCCCACCGCTTCGGGCTTGCGCAGGCCGCCGCCGTGCACGGTGACGAAGCTCGGGCAGAAGCCCTCTACGCAGGAGAAATCCTTGTTGCAGGAATTCTGGTCGATCTCGCGCTTGCGCCCCAATTCGGTTTCCAGCGGCAGCACCGACAGGCAATTGGACTTGACGCTGCAATCGCCGCAGCCCTCGCACACCGCGGGGTTGATAAAGGCACGCTTGGCCGGGTCGACCAGTTTTCCGCGCTTGCGCCGACGTCGCTTCTCGGTGGCGCAGGTCTGGTCATAGATGATCACCGAGCAGCCCTTGAACTCACGCAGCTCGCGCTGCACCGCATCCAGCTCGCTGCGATGGTGAAAGGTCACGATGGGCGCAAAGGTTTTGCGGGTCGGGTATTTGTCCGGCTCGTCACTGACCAGGGCGATGCGTTTGACGCCCTCGGCGAAGATTTGCTGGCTTAGCTGGTCGACACGCAATTCGCCGTCAATCGGCTGGCCACCGGTCATTGCCACCGCGTCGTTATAGAGAATCTTGTAGGTGATATTCACCCCGGCCGCGACCGACGCGCGCAAGGCCAACTGACCGGAGTGGAAGTAGGTGCCGTCGCCGAGGTTCTGGAAGATATGCGGCGTATCGGTGAACGGCGCCTGGCCGATCCAAGTCGCACCCTCGCCGCCCATCTGGGTGAAGGTATCGGTATTGCGATCCATCCACTGGGTCATGTAATGGCAACCGATGCCGCCCTGGGCGCGGCTGCCTTCCGGCAGCTTGGTCGAGGTGTTGTGCGGGCAACCGGAACAGAAGTGCGGGGTGCGCAGCGTGGCGTGCTTGGGCGCGGCCAGGGCTTTCTCCTTGGCTGCGAGAAAGGCCAGACGCTGTTCGATGGTATCGCTGGTATAGATCGGCGCCAGGCGCTTGGCGATGGCCCGGGCGATCATCGCCGGGGTCAGCTCGGACAGGTTCGGCAGCAAGGAGACGCCCTGCTCGTCGAACTCGCCGACCACCACCGGGCGTTTGCCCACCGGCCAGTTGTAGAGCTGGCCGGTCAGTTGGTCCTCAATGATGCTGCGCTTCTCTTCGACCACCAGAATTTCGTCCAGCCCCTCGGCGAACTCGTGCACCGAGACCGGTTCCAGCGGCCAGCTCATGCCAATCTTGAGCACGCGCAGACCGACCCGCGCGCAGAGTTCTTCGTCCAGGCCGAGGTCTTCCAGGGCCTGACGCACATCCAGATAGGACTTGCCGGTGGTGATGATGCCCAGGCGCGGATTCGGCGAATCGAGCATCACCTGATTCAGGTTATTGGCGCGGGCGAAGGCGCGGGCGGCGTAAATCTTGTAGGTGTTGAGACGCTTTTCCTGGGCCAGGGGCGGGTCGGGCCAGCGGATATACACGCCGTCTTCCGGTAATTGGAAGTCTTCGGGAATCCGCACCTGAATGCGCAGCGGGTCGACGTCCACCACCGCCGAGGAATCGACGTTTTCGGCGATGGTCTTCAGCGCCACCCAGCAGCCGCTGTAGCGCGACAGCTCCCAGCCGATGATGCCGTAGTCGAGGATCTCCTGAACGTTTGCCGGGTTGAGCACCGGGATCGAGGCGGCGATAAACGCGTGCTCGCTCTGGTTGGCGATGCTTGATGACTTGCAGCCATGGTCGTCGCCAGCCAGCAGCAACACACCGCCATGCTCGGAAACGCCAGCCGAATTGCCGTGTTTGAACACGTCGCCGCAGCGGTCGACACCGGGGCCCTTGCCGTACCACATGGCGAACACGCCGTCGTAGCGGGCGCCGGGAAACAGGCTGGTCTGCTGGCTGCCCCATACCGAAGTGGCGGCCAACTCTTCGTTGACTCCGGGCTGGAAGTGAATGTGGTTTTCCTGGAGAAAGCCCTTGGCTTCCCACAGGCTCTTGTCGAGGTTGCCCAGCGGCGAACCGCGATAGCCGGAAATGAAACAAGCGGTGTTCAGGCCATGGGCCGCGTCGCGTTGCTTCTGCAGCATCGGCAGGCGGGTCAGCGCCTGGGTGCCGGTGAGATACAGGTGACCAGTGGCAAGGCGATACTTGTCATCCAGGCGGATCTCGGCCAGAGACATTGGAGCGCTCCTTTTATTATTTTGACGAGCTATGGCGGCACCGGTTAATGCCGTCCCGATTCAGTTGCGCCCAGGATCACCGGGCGTAACGGCTGGCTAAAAATATGACTGAGCGGTGTCGCTTTTTTCTTTCTAATTTTCAGCCAAAACCCTGATACTTCGCATAAATCTTCTAATTTAATTAGAAATCGGAGATAAAATATGCAAGATAAACTCAGTCCCATCGATCGCAAGATTCTCCGCCTGCTGCAACACGATGCCGACCTTTCCGCAGCCGAGATCGCCGAGCGGGTGGAATTGTCGCAATCGCCCTGCTGGCGGCGGATCCATCGCATGCAGGAGGAAGGCCTGATCGAACGCAAGGTCGCCCTGCTCAACCCCAAGCTGCTGGGCCTGAGCATGACGGTCTTCGTCGATATCAAACTGTCGGCCCACGGCCGCAAGAACCTGGAGGAATTCGAACAGGCGGTGGTCGGCTACCCCGAGGTATTGGAATGCCACACCATGGCCGGCAGTTCGGACTACCTGCTCAAGGTGGTGGCCAAGGACATCGCCAGCTACGAGCGCTTCCTGCGCGACCACCTGCTGCAACGCCCGCACGTGCAGGAGGCCCATTCGAATATCGCCATGAGCGAAGTCAAACGCACCACCGAACTACCGCTGGATTGAGAAGAGCCCTGGGTACCACGGAAGGTGCTTTAGCCGCGATAGCTCTTGGGCCACGCCGGCAGCGCGAATCGGCCCGTGCGCGCAGGCCACGCAGCTCCGGCTGCACACCGACACCTGACGGATATCGCCGCTTACGAGCAGGGTCAGGCGCTTGCGCGACGACCGCTGGCGACCAATGCCAGCAGGTTATCCAGGGTGCGCGGAAAATCACTGGAATTATCCAGTACGTGCACGCCCTCGATATCGGCAGCGGCCTCGTCGAACAGCGCGTTACGCGCCAGACGCTGCTCGATCTGCGCTGGCGCCTCACGGCCGCGGGTCAACAGCCGCTCACGGAGCACCGCGCTGTCGACCCGCAGCAGCACGGCAAGCAATGCCGGATAGCGCTGGCGCGCCTCGGGCAAATGGGCGCGCGAGCCATTGACCAGCACATCCTCGCCGGCCGCCAGCCAATCGTCGATTTGCTTCGGGATGCCATAGGCCAGGCCATTGGCGCGCCAACTCAAGGCAAAAGCGCCGGACGCTTCCTGTTGCTCGAACTCAGCCAGGGATACCGCAACGGCCGCTTCGCCGACCGCTTCGGCGGAACGGGTGATGACCCGACGGGCGATCCGACAGCCATCCGCCGCCAAGCGCTCGCGCGCGGCATTCAGCAAGCTGTCCTTGCCCGAACCCGAAGGCCCCATTAGATAGATCAATCTGCCGCCCATCAGAACACCCTTTTGGCCCGTCGCCAGACTCGTTGATTCACCGCCTGCGCGGCATGCACCTATACCTGCAGCAGATCGGCGCGCAGGCTGCGTGCTCGGGAATTCGGCTGACGACGGCAATCGCCTGCGCTAAATCATAGCCGTTGTCTCGGTCAGCCAGAAGTAAAGCAACCTTCAGCAGGCAGGCCCTATATAGTCGCGGGAAAGAATATTCAGAACGCGCCAGTTGACGGACCCATTGAACTACCGGAAGAGGTAACCGATATCCACCCCCACGCTCCGCACCTGACTATTCAGGTGGCCTTGGACCTGCACTTCGTGATCGAACACTCGAACGCTATCGCCAGTGCCGCGGTCACAACAGGCAAGGCCGGCAAGATGGCGCAGCACAGTCGACTTGTCGAAACCCGACGCACCAATCAGAGCAACTATTTCGTCCGGTTCTACACTCAGCGCCAGGTCGAACAACACTTATTGCGATCGAAGGTTTTCTTCAAACTCTCGACCCGGATCACTACACCCATAAAATGCCTCCTTTATAAAGACGTTACACCAGGGCTCACGGCCGCTTACTGGTGTAGACCAAGGTAGGCAAGTCAGATGTCAGCGCCATTAGTGGCCCGCGACGCTTCGACGACAATTACGACAGGAGGATCAATCAGTGCCGCCGACAAGCACCTTTATGCTAAACCGCGCATTTCTGACAATCGGTGCTGGCAAAAAGCCTTTATGAAAGCCAAAATACGACATGTATTTGGCGTCAACGGAATGACTAACCCTTTTCGCCAATCGACGTACCGATACAAATTGCGATTCTGACGGAACGGCTAGAGCCAAGGGTGGTCAAAACCGTGACTATCAAATAGCTCATTGCCAGTATCGCCTTCCTGAACTAACCGGTTTATTGTGTGCGCCCTATGAAACAAGCTCTCTATTCCAGCCGTACGGCTGACAAATTTGTCGTTCGCTTGCCCGATGGCATGCGTGAGCGTATTGCTGATGTCGCTCGCAACCACCATCGCAGCATGAATTCGGAAATCATCGCCCGTCTAGAGCAGAGCATGCTCCAGGAAGGCAGCCTGGGTGATGACCTGAACATGCGTTTGGACAGCCCCGAGCTGTCCCTGCATGAGCGAGAGTTGTTGCAGCGCTTCCGTCAACTGTCTCGTCGCCAGCAAAACGCCCTAGTGGCGCTGATTGCTCACGACGCCGAGATGGCCGCGGAAGAAGCCTGACGCACGACAAACAAAAAAACCGGCTACTGGCCGGTTTTTTTGCTTGCGCGCGAAATATCAGACAAGACGCCACCTTGCAGCCATGATTGCCGCCCGAGCCCAAGGGCATAAACGCGCCGCAGGACTAAAGACCTCGGTAAGTTTTCCCCACCAGTGCCGGCTGAAAGATGGCCGCCGAGGGGCTGCATCTGCATTTAGGCTTCCGCCGCCCACGCCCGGGACTAAACATTCGGCGCAGCAGCGCCGGCGCAGACTCCTGTCGGACAGGACATTCCGCCCTGCACGGCCTCTGCAAGCGGCGCCGGTCTAGCCCGGGCAAATCTGCAAAAAAAACCGCCTGAGCAGGCGGTTTTTTGACCAGCGGAACATCAGCCGACGAAGTTGAGCAATACCCCCGCCGCCACCGCCGAGCCGATCACACCTGCCACGTTAGGACCCATGGCATGCATCAGCAGGAAGTTCTGCGGATTGGACTCAAGGCCAACCTTGTTCGATACACGCGCCGCCATCGGCACTGCGGAGACGCCAGCAGAGCCGATCAGCGGATTGATCTTGTTGCTGCTGAAAAGATTCATCAGCCTGGCCATCAATACGCCAGCCGCCGTACCCGCGCAGAACGCCAACATACCGAGAGTGAGGATGCCCAGGGTTTTCACCTGCAGGAAGGACTCAGCCGATAATTTCGAACCCACGGTCAGGCCGAGAAAGATGGTGACGATGTTGATCAGCGCATTGCGCGAGGTATCCGCCAGACGCTCGACCACACCGCTTTCACGCAGCAGGTTGCCCAGCGCAAACATGCCCACCAGCGGTGCTGCGTCGGGCAACAACAAACCGATCAGCAGGCACAGCACGATAGGGAAGATGATCTTCTCGGTCTGTCCAACCGGGCGCAATTGCTGCATGACGATGGCGCGCTCTTCCTTGGTGGTCAGGGCACGCATGATCGGCGGCTGAATCAAGGGCACCAGCGCCATATAGGCATAGGCCGCAACAGCGATAGGCCCGAGCAGATGGGGCGCCAGCTTGGAGGTCACGAAGATCGAGGTCGGGCCGTCCGCCCCGCCGATGATGGCGATGGAGGCGGCCTCCTTGAGCGTGAATTCCAACCCGGGAATCCCGCTGGCGGCCAGCGCCAAGGCGCCGAGCAAGGTGCCGAAAATCCCGAACTGCGCCGCCGCCCCCAGTAACAGCGTCTTGGGGTTGGCCAGCATTGGGCCGAAGTCGGTCATGGCGCCGACACCGAGAAAAATCAGCAGCGGGAAAATACTGGTCGGCAAGCCGACCTCATAGATCATGTGCAGAAATCCGGAACCCTGCGCCATGTTGGCCACGGGAATGTTGGCCAGCAGCCCGCCGAAACCGATCGGGATCAGCAACAAGGGCTCGAAGCCCTTCTTGATCGCCAGATAGATCAGCAGCACGCAGACCGCCATCATGAACAGCTGGCCCGGCTCAACGTGATACAAGCCCGTGCTCTGCCAAAGTTTAAGGAGCTTATCCATTACCTGCGCCCCTTAAGCGATGGTCAGCAGACTGTCGCCCACCGCCACCGCATCGCCCACTTTGACGTTGACCGCACCAATGGTGCCGGACTTGAACGCGCGGATTTCGGTTTCCATTTTCATCGCCTCGAGAATGATCACCAGGTGACCCTCCTCGACCAGTTGGCCCGGCTGCACCAGCACCTTGAAGATATTGCCAGCCAGCGGAGCCAGTTGCGGCTCGCCAGCACCGACGGCGGCCGCCGCGGTCGACGCCACGGCCGAGCCGACAGCAGCACCGAGCGGCTTGATACCCTCGATATCGCCACCTTCGCTAACCTGCACGACGAACGACTTGCCGCTGACTTCAACGGTGTAGACCTCGGGCTTGCCAGCCACGGGCACCGGAGACTCGTTGCCGGTCAGCACCGGCTCGAACGCTGCGGGATTACCGCGGTTCTCCAGGAACTTCAGGCCGATCTGCGGAAACAGGGCATAGGTCAGTACATCGTCGATCTCATCCTTGGCCAGCTGAATGCCCTTCTCCCTGGCCATGCCTTTGAGCTCTGCCGTGAGCCTGTCCATCTCCGCTTCCAGCAGATCGGCCGGACGGCAAGTAATGGCTTCAGCACCATCGAGGACGCGAGCCTGCAGCTCTTTATTGAAAGGCGCCGGCGCTGCGCCGTACTCGCCCTTCAATACACCCGCGGTTTCCTTGGTGATCGACTTGTAACGCTCGCCGGTGAGGACGTTGATCACCGCCTGGGTGCCGACAATCTGCGAAGTCGGGGTTACCAACGGAATAAAGCCCAGATCCTCGCGCACGCGCGGAATCTCCGCGAGCACTTCATCGAACTTATCCTGTGCCCCCTGCTCCTTCAGCTGACTCTCCATATTGGTCAGCATGCCGCCTGGCACCTGGGCGACCAGGATGCGCGAATCGACGCCCTTGAGGTTGCCCTCGAACTTGGCATATTTCTTCCGCACTTCGCGGAAATAGGCGGCGACCTCTTCAAGCAGCTCCAGGTTCAAGCCAGTGTCGCGCTCGGAGCCCTGGAAGATCGCCACCACCGACTCGGTCGGCGAGTGGCCATAGGTCATCGACAACGAGGAAATCGCCGTATCGACGTTATCGATCCCCGCCTCGACCGCCTTGAGGATGGCCGCGGTCGACAAGCCCGCGGTGGCATGGCACTGCATGTGAATCGGGATCGACAGCGTGGCCTTCAGACGTGTCACCAGCTCGAAAGCGGTGTAGGGGTTGAGAATCCCGGCCATGTCTTTGATGGCCACAGAATCGGCACCCATGTCTTCGATCTGCTTGGCTAGATCAACCCACATTTCCAGGGTATGGACCGGGCTAGTGGTGTAGGAAATCGTGCCCTGAGCGTGTTTGCCCAGTTGTTTGACCGCCTTGAGTGCGGTCTGCAGGTTGCGCGGGTCGTTCATCGCGTCGAACACGCGGAACACATCGACACCGTTGAAAGCCGCTCGCTCGACGAACTTCTCCACCACATCGTCGGCATAGTGGCGATAGCCGAGCAGATTCTGGCCCCGCAGCAGCATCTGCTGAGGGGTATTGGGCATCGCCTTCTTCAGTTCGCGGATGCGCTCCCAGGGATCTTCGCCAAGGTAACGAATGCAGGCATCGAACGTCGCCCCGCCCCAGGACTCGACCGACCAGAACCCTACCTGATCGAGCTTCGGCGCGATCGGCAACATATCCTCCAGGCGCATGCGCGTGGCCAGGATCGATTGATGGGCGTCGCGCAGCACCACATCGGTAATTCCGAGTGCTTTCTTTACGGCAGTCATACAGGTGCTCCCTTTCGAACCTGATTCAACCGCGGCGATCGCGGTGCTGATGAATGGCGGTTTGGATGGCGGCCAGCAACTCGGCGCTTGGCGCTTCGTCGGCAAACTTGGCGATGGGGGTTACAGCTGCAGGCGCAGGATTTTTCGATTCCAGAAGCTCGACGGCCCAGGACATAAAACGAATCATCGCCACTAGCAGGATCAGGAAAAGAAACACGAAGCCCAGGCCGAATAGCATGAGCTCGACGCCCTCGAGCAGGAGTTCACTAGGGGTCATCTTGGCTCCTTGTGCCAGCAGCGCTCGCTGCATTCATATTATTAGGAGGAGCGCCCGGAAATTTGCACCGGGCAAAGCTGGCGAACCTTAGCCTGAAACAGTTGTTTCAGGCAAATCCAAGTGCCATCAATGGGACATTTCCTGACGTAAAAGCGTCATCGTGGCACATGACCGGCTAGAGCAAAAACAGACTGGCCAGTCCAAGGAAAATAAAGAATCCGCCGCTGTCGGTGACCGCCGTGATCATTACGCTGGCGCCCAATGCGGGGTCGCGCCCCATGCGCACCAGAGTCATGGGGATCAGCACCCCCATCATGGCCGCGAGCAACATGTTCAGCGTCATCGCGGCAGTCATCACCACCCCCAGCGACCAACTGCCATAGAGCAGATAGGCGACCACACCGATCACCCCGCCCCAGACGATACCATTGACCAGCGCGACGCCCACCTCCTTGCGAATCAGCCGCGAGGTGTTGCCCGTGCTCACCTGATCCAGCGCCATGGCGCGGACGATCATGGTGATCGTCTGATTGCCGGAGTTGCCACCGATACCGGCAACGATCGGCATCAGCGCCGCCAAGGCCACCAGCTTTTCTATCGAACCTTCGAACAGGCCAATAACCCGCGACGCCATAAATGCGGTAATCAGGTTGATGGCCAACCAGGCCCAGCGGTTGCGCAGCGATTTCCATACCGAGGCGAAGATATCTTCTTCTTCGCGCAGACCGGCCATGTTGAGGACTTCGCTTTCGCTTTCCTCACGAATCAGGTCAACCATTTCGTCGATGGTCAGGCGCCCGATCAACTTGCTGTTCTTGTCCACCACCGGCGAAGAAATCAGGTCGTAGCGCTCGAACGCCTGCGCAGCATCGTAGGCGTCCTCATCCGGATGAAAACTCACCGGGTCGGTCGCCATTACCTCGCTGACCAGTTTTTCAGGATCGTTGACCAGCAGTCGCTTGACCGGCAGCACCCCCTTGAGCACACCGTCGTAGTCGACCACGAACAATTTATCGGTATGGCCCGGCAGCTCCTTGAGACGGCGCAGATAACGCAGGACCACCTCCAGGCTGACGTCTTCGCGGATGGTGACCATCTCGAAGTCCATCAGCGCACCGACCCGATCCTCCTCATAGGACAACGCCGAGCGCACGCGCTCGCGCTGCTGCGCATCGAGGGTTTCCATCAGTTCGTGAACGACATCGCGCGGCAGCTCGGAGGCCAGGTCCGCCAGCTCGTCGGCATCCATGTCCTTGGCCGCCGCGAGAATCTCGTGGTCGTCCATGTCCGCCAGCAGTGTTTCGCGCACCGCGTCGGATACTTCGAGAAGGATGTCGCCGTCGCGCTCGACCTTGACCAATTGCCAAACGGTCAGGCGGTCATCGAGCGGGAGCGCTTCGAGGATATGAGCAACGTCGGCAGAGTGCAGATCATCGAGCTTGCGCTGCAGTTCGACGAGGTTCTGCCGATGAACCAGGCTCTCTACCCGGCTCTGCTGCGGGCCGTCCTGACGATGAGTCAGGTCTTCGACCACCTTGTGGCGGTGCAGCAGTTCGACCACCTGGGCCAGGCGATCCTGAAGGCTTTCTTGCGGTTTCTTTACTTCTACTACTTCAGTCATGGCGCGCTCCACCCCCAGCAGCAGCGCTCGCCACGGAGGGTCAATCAGTCAATACGCGATTGCACAATCGAGATGTTGAGGAACTACTGGGTAAGTCCATGGTGATTTTCCACAAGCCCCGGCGGAGCTGACGCGGCAAATGATAACACTGCATGATCTCATTGCACGTTACAAAACCAGTCTAGAACAAGCCTTTGCATCACAATCTTCAAATGGTTTTTCAATGCATGTAGCTGCGACGCCCGCGAATCGAAACAAGGCACCACTGGCATTGCCAGACACATCGACTACCCTTGCGATTCAACGGTCAAGGAGGACAACCGCATGCACGGACTGCATCGCGTCTTTTTTTGCGTCATCGCCATGGCGTCGACAACCGCTCAGGCGGCCACGGTTTTCCGCTGCGAAGATCGACAGGGGAATGTCACTTTCACCCGGCAAGGCTGCCCCGTGGAGCAGGCGCAATACCTGCAGGAGGCCTATAACCCAACGCCCGGCAGCGGCAAGCCGATACCCCTGGCGCAAACAGCAAGAGCCTCGCACAGCAAGGCCAAAGGCAAGGCGACAAGCGAGCCCAATGGACTGATCGTGGTGGGCGAGAAACAGGACGGCTGCGGTAATCGCGTGACCGGCAGCGCCCGGCGCGAGGCGGTGATCAAACAGCAGATCCGCAGCGGCATGACCCTCGAGGACGTGGAAAGCAGCCTGGGCACCCCGGACAAGATCAGCCGCCAGAATGGCCAGACTCGCTATCACTACCGCGACCAGCAAGGCAACAGCCGCCAAGTCAGCTTCGACGAAGCCGGCTGCGTTAAAGGCAAGCGCTAGCACCTGTTAATCGCAGCACAAACGAAAAAGGGCCTGCATCGCTGCAGGCCCTTTTTCGATACTTCTATATGGTGCACTCAGGAGGATTCGAACCTCCGACCGCTCGGTTCGTAGCCGAGTACT
>NZ_CAMPHI010000009.1 GCF_946885955.1 uncultured Pseudomonas sp. | reverse complement strand
CGCCGCTGGCCCTGGTCTGGCTTGGCGACGAGGCGCTGAACAAGGCCCGCGCCGCCGACCTGGCCGCGCTGGACACGGCGCAGCGCATCGCCTGTCTGCTCGCCGCCAGCGCTCAGGGGCAGGCCTATTTCGACCAGGACGGCCAGCGCACGCCCTTGCAAGGCGGCGATATCGCCGTGCTGGTCGCCAGCCACCGCGAGGCCGCGAGCATCGCCGCCGAACTGGCCGCCCGTGGAGTGCCCAGCGTGCGCCGCGGGCGCGACAGCGTGTGGCACAGCGAAGAGGCCGGCGAGCTGGCGGCGGTGCTCGCCGCCTATGCCGAGCCCGGCCGCGAAGGCGTGCTGCGTTATGCCCTGGCCACCCGCCTGCTCGGCCGCGACGCCCTGCAACTGGCGCTGTGCCAGGACGATCAGAAAGCTTGGGACGACGAGCGTGAGGCCGCCGAGCGCTACCACCAGCTGTGGCAACAGCAGGGCTTTATGCGCGTGTTCCGCGCCTGGCTCGACGAGCAGCGGGTTGCCGAGCGGCTGTTGCAGCGCATCGACGGCGAGCGCCGCCTGACCAACCTGCTGCACCTCGCCGAACTGCTGCAGCAGGAAAGCCTGCAACGTGCCGGCCTGGAGCCGCTGCTGGCCTGGTTCAATGCCCAGCGCGCCAGCGAGGGCGCCGCCGATGACGCGTTGCTGCGCCTGGAAAGCGATGCCGAACGGGTGCAGATCGTCACCATCCATACCTCCAAAGGCCTGGAATACCCGCTGGTGTTCTGCCCCTTCCTGTGGGACGGCAAGCTGCTCGGCAAATTCACCGACAGCGCCCGTTGCCATGACGAAAACGGCCAGCCGCTGCTCGATTTTGGCAGCGAGCGGTTGCCTGAGCGTTTGCAGCGAGCGCGGCACGAGGCATTCGCGGAAAAACTGCGGTTGACCTACGTCGCCCTGACCCGCGCGCGCGATCGCCTGTGGCTGCATTGGGGCCCGGTGGCGGTGCCCAAACCGGCGCAGAAAAGCGGCGAGCTGGCCGATGAGGGCCTGCACAGCAGCGCCCTGGCCTGGCTGCTACATGGCCGCGAACTCACCGGCCAGGACGCCCTCGGCGAACTGGCCGGGCATCTGTGCGAGCAACCCGGCGTGGCCCTGGCCGCTGAGCTGGATGCGCTGGCGGCGGCCAGCGCCGGCAAGATCGTCCGCTTGCCGCTGTTGAAGCGTGAGGCCAGCGTCGGTGGCGAACAGCGTGCCGAGCCGCCGGCACATTTGCAGCGTTTCGAGCGCAGTTTGCACAGCGCCTGGCGCATCGGCAGCTTCTCCGGTCTGGCCGCCGGCATGCATATGGAAGCGCCGGACCGCGACGGCCTGGTAATGCCCGACGCCAGCGACGCCGGCAGCGGCTTCTTCGCCTTCCCCCGTGGCGCCCGTGCCGGCACCTGTTTGCACGCGATCCTGGAAGACTGGGCGCGCGGCAAGGCAACCCTGGCCGAGCTGATCGAGCCTGCGCTGAGCGACCATGGCATCAGTAGCGACTGGTGCGAGGTGGCGCTGAGTCAGTTGCAGCAGGTGCTCGACACCGACCTCGACGGCCATGGCCTGACCCTGGCCAGCCTGCAAGCGGCGCGGCGTCTGCCCGAACTCGGCTTTACTTTCCCGGTGGCGAATCTTGACGTGCAACGCCTGCGCGCAATTCTCGCCGACCCGGCCCATGGCCTGGCCGCACCGATGCGCGAAGCCGCCGCGCGGCTGGAGTTCGACAGTTTGAAGGGCTTTCTCAAGGGCTTTATCGACCTGACCTTCGAGCATGATGGCCGCTGGTACATCGCCGACTACAAATCCAACTGGCTCGGCCCGGACGCCAGCTACTACGGCGGCGAACGCCTGCTCCAGGCCCTGGCCGGCGAGCATTACTACCTGCAATACCTGATCTACCTGGTGGCGCTACGACGCTTCCTGCGCCAGCGCCTGGCCGACTTCGACGGCAGCCAGCTGGGCGGCGCCTACTACCTGTTCCTGCGCGGTATGCCCAGCGCCGGGGTGTATTTCTCGCGCCCGGAGGATGGCTTGCTGAATGCGCTGGATCGGCTGTTCGAGGAGGGCAAATGATCAGATGTCGCCCCTTGTTGGGTATCGCTGCGCTCAACCCAACCTACGAGTTGCGTGCCACGGTGATCGGTTGGGTAGGGTGGATGACGCTCTTTTCATCCACCATCGCGATCGGTGGATGGGTAAAACGTCATCCACCCTACGGTCTGCTTCGTAGCCCGGATGCAATCCGGGAGCGGTCTTCGCGGCGGCTGAAAAACTCCCCGGATTGCATCCGGGCTGCGGGTTTGCAGTCGCCGTGTAGGAGCGGTCTCGACCGCGATCCAGGCGCTGCCGAAGCATCGCGGCCAAGGCCGCTCCTACGGGAGACGGTGATCGCTTTGGTAGGGTGGATGATGCTCTTTTCATCCACCATCGCGATCGGTGGATGGGTAAAGCGCCATTCACCCTGCGGAGGTATCGCATGAACCTCGCCGATCTGCCCCTCGGCCCACTGGAACGCGCCCTGGTCGACAGCCTGCGTCGGCTCGACCCTGCTGCAGAGCCGCTGGTCTTGATTTCGGCGGCCTTGCTTTGCACGGCGCTGGACAATGGCGATGTCTGCCTGCCGTTGGCGCGCATGGCCGGGCAAAGGCCCTGGCCGGAGCATCCGTTCAAGCTGCCGGGCCTGACCGACTGGTGCCGGCAGCTGCAAGCCAGCCCCCTGGTCGGCGATGCGGATTCGTTCGCCCCCATGATTCTTGACGGCGAGCGCCTGTACCTGGCGCGCTACCAGGCCTACGAACGCCAGCTCGCCGAGCAACTGTTCAGCCGTGCTGCCGATTTGCCGGCGGTCGATGAAGCACAGCTGAGCGAAAGCCTGAGCCGCCTGTTCGCCTTCAACGCGACCACCGCGGGCGACCAGCCGGATTGGCAGCGCCTGGCCGCGGCCCAGGCGGTGCGGCGCAAGCTGGCGGTGATTTCCGGCGGCCCCGGCACCGGCAAGACCACCACCGTGGTGCGTCTGCTCGCTGCATTGCTAGAACAGCCCGGCTGCGAACGTCCGGGCGGCGCTCCGCTGGCCATCGGCCTGGCTGCGCCCACCGGCAAGGCGGCGGCACGCATGGCCGAGGCGATCCGCAATGCCAAGGCCAGCCTGCCGGTCAGCGAGGCGATCAAGGCGGCGCTGCCGGAAGAGGCGCGCACCCTGCACCGTCTGCTCGGCAGCCGTGGCGACAGCCCGCAGGTGCGGCATAACGCGGCCAACCCGCTGGCGCTCGACGTGCTGGTGGTCGACGAAGCCTCGATGGTCGACCTGGCGCTGATGGCCAAACTGGTCGACGCCCTGCCGCCCAACGCGCGGCTGATCCTGCTCGGCGACAAGGACCAACTCTGCGCGGTGGAAGCCGGCGCGGTATTCGCCGAACTCTGCGAAGGCCGTGGCTTCGACGCCCAGGCCGCCGCCGATCTGCAACGCATCACCGGCCAGCAAGTATCGGTTGCACCACCGACTTCACGCCTGGGCGATGCGGTGGTGCTGTTGACCCATAGCCACCGCTTCGCCGGCGACAGTGGCATCGGCGAACTGGCGCGGCGGATCAACGGCGGCGACGTCAGTGGCACCCTCAATCTGCTGAAAGAACAGCGCAGAGACCTGGCCTGGAACGCCGAGCCAACCCCCACCGATCTGCTCGAACGCCTGGATCGCGGTTATGCAGCTTTTCTCGCCGCGGCGAAAAGCGCCGATCCGCAGGCGGCCTTTGCCGCCTTCAACGACTTTCGCGCCCTTACCGCCCAGCGCGAAGGCGCCTGGGGCGTGGCCGGCATCAATGAAGCGCTGGAAGCGCGGATCAAACGCCGCGAACGCCTGCCTAGCCGCGAGCGCTGGTACGCCGGCAGGCCGATCATGGTGCGGCAGAACGACTACGCCCTCGGCCTGTTCAACGGCGATATCGGCATCTGCCTGGACAGCGAGTTCGGCCTGCGCGTGTTCTTTGAAGGCGAAGACGGCTACCGCCCCTTCGCCCCGGCGCGCCTGCCCAGCCACGACTGCGCCTTCGCCATGACCGTGCACAAAAGCCAGGGCTCGGAATTTTCCGAAGTGCTGCTGGCTTTGCCCGAACAACCCAGCCCACTGCTGACCCGCAGCCTGTTCTACACCGGCATCACCCGCGCCAAACACAAGGTGGAAATCTGGGGTTTGCCGGCGCGCCTGAGTGAGGCGGTCGCCACCCGCGCGGAGCGGGCGGCGGGGTTGGCGCAGCGGTTGGCGATACCGATAACGGAAAATGCTGCCTCTGCGACGACGCAGGGGCAGCTCGATCTTTTCTAGCTAGGAGTTTTTGATGAGCAAAGGAATGTTCTGGTGCCGATTGCTGGCGCTCTGCCTGTGTGTGGTTTCACCTGCGCTACTCGCTGCCGAAGGGCCGCAGGTCTACAGCGGGATGCTGGGCAAGATGGCGATAGTCATGGAGCTCGATCTGCGCGACCCCGAGCAGGTCATTGGCCGCTACTTTTATCGCAAGCATCATCACGACCTGGCTCTGGAGGGCCGGCTGCAAGACCAGCGACTCAGCCTGGTCGAGGGGCGAGACCGGTACGACGACGCACCGCGTCCCGAACTGCGCTTGCAGCTCAGTCCACATGGGTGGCAGGGCGAATGGGTCGGGCCGCAGGGCAAACGTCTGGCCGTTAAACTCACCCAGCCGACCATCGAGGAGCCACCAGCAGGAGCCGAACCCTTCTGGTTCAGCCTATACGAGGCGTCACCCTACGAGTTCCTGCGTTTCGAGGGGTTGCCGCTGAAACCTGGTAAGCGGCAGGACTTTATGGGCCATGAGCTGCAATGGTGGACGGAACCCGTTTCGGGGCTGGTGATGTTCGAAGTGCTGAGTGGTTATCCCCAGGCACAATTGGATTCGATCAACCAGCAGTTGCGGGCGCGGCTGCGCGAGGAAGTAATCGACTATCACGCGTGCAAGCTTGGGGCGGGTGGTACAGGGGCTGAGTTTCTGCAGACCGTGAAGCCCCGGCTTCTGTCGGCGGATGTTGTAAGCCTGAGCATTTTTACCAGCTACTACTGCGGTGGAGCCCATCCGGATTTCGGCGATGCGCCGCTCACTCTGGATGTACATAGCGGAGAGCCGCTGGGCTTGGAGGACTTGCTCTGGGTCGGCGAGGGTTCCGCTTTTCACTATCAAGAAACGCGAGAGCACAAGCCGGATGAGGACTCGGTGAACTTCGATGTGTTCTCCACATACCGTAATCGGTACTTCGCGCCCTGGTTGGTCGAGCAGTGGCGACAGATTGCTCCAGACGAGTTGCCAGAGCCTGCCGATGACCTTGAATGCAACTATGCCGACCCGGACATCTGGGATTTTCCCAGTTGGTATCTCAGCGAGGAGGGTATCGTGTTCGATCCGATCTTCCCGCGCGTCGCACGTGCCTGCGAGGGTCCTGAGTGGTCGGTGCTGCCTTATGCGCTGGTCGGGAAGCACCCCGGTCGGTTGCGCTTGGCATTGCCGGACTGAGGCGGGTATTGCACTGCGCGCATCATCGGCCTAGGATGCGCGCCTTCTCTCAACCGACAGCAAAGGAGCCACATCATGCAGCAGCTGATTAACCTTTGCAGGTCGCGTCTGGCTATCAGCCCGCTGTAAAACTACTGCGCTCGACTATGCGGCGTTGGAATCAACCTCAGAATGCTCATTTACTCCACGTAAACTGCGCTTCTTCGCTTGATCCCGCCTTGTCTAGTCTTCGCTCGCTACGTTTTACAACGGACTGAACCGCTTTACCGCCGCTCTCAGCCGCGGTTCGCAACGCCCGGCTTCGGCCTGCCAATTCCAAGATTTTTTCGTTTCAACCAATTTGGATTGGACTATGGGCACTTGCATTCGCAATTTGTCCGACGGCATCGTTTTGATCGCCGCGGACGACACTTGGATCGAAGGAAAAGCGATCCAACAACTTGAAACCACCGCACGCCTGCCGGGCATGCAACGGGTCGCCGGGATGCCGGATCTGCACCCGGGGCGCGGTTATCCGGTGGGGGCTGCATTCTTTTCCGTGGGCCGGTTGTATCCGGCGTTGGTCGGCAACGATATCGGCTGTGGCATGGCGCTATGGCGCACCGATATTGCGGTGGCCAAGCTGAATCTGGACAAGCTGGAAAAGCGCCTCGGTAACCTCGACGGTCCCCTGGAGGATGACTGGCAGGAGGCCGTCAGCGCCTTCGGCCTGCCGCCCTGCGGTCACGAACGCTCGCTGGGCACCATCGGCGGCGGTAACCATTTCGCCGAACTGCAGCAACTCG
The DNA here is from genome assembly GCF_946885955.1 of uncultured Pseudomonas sp. Next base: position 133,649 of record NZ_CAMPHI010000009.1, on the reverse strand, counting down.
ACCAGAGCTTCGATGACGAGGCGCTGGCCGCTCTCGGTATCGACCGCAAGCAGCTGCTGCTCTTGGTGCACAGCGGTTCGCGTGGGCTGGGCGAGGCGATTCTGCGCGAGCAGGTCGACTTGTTCGGCCATCAGGGGCTGGAGGCCGGCTCTGCGGCTTGCGCTCACTACCTGGCGCGTCACGATGGCGCCTTGCGCTTCGCCGAGGCCAATCGGCAGCTGATCGCCCGGCGCATGCTCGAACGCCTGCGCGCCGAGGGCGGGCAGTTGCTGGATATCAACCACAACCTGGTGTCGCCGGCACGCATCGCGGAGCAGGACGGCTGGTTGCACCGCAAGGGCGCCACCCCGTCCGATCAGGGCGTGCTGGTGATTCCCGGCTCGCGTGGCGATTACAGCTACCTGGTGCAGCCGCTGGCCGACGAGCGCAGTCTGCTGTCCCTGGCCCATGGCGCCGGGCGCAAATGGATGCGCAGTGACTGCAAGGATCGCCTGGCCGCGCGTTACAGCGTCAAACAGCTGGAGCGCACGGTCCTGGGCAGCCGGGTGATCTGCGCCGACCGGGCTCTGATCTACGAGGAAGCGCCGGAAGCCTACAAGGCCATCGATTCGGTGGTCGGTGCGCTGCGTGAGGCCGGTTTGCTGCGGGTTCTGGCGCGGCTGAAGCCGGTGCTGACCTACAAGACGCGGGGAGGCTGCTGCTGATGATCCTTCTGCAATTGTCGGCGGCCCAAGGGCCGGAAGAATGCGCCCTGGCGGTGGCCAAGGCGCTCAAGCGCCTGCTGCTAGAGGCCGCGGAGCAGGGCGTCGAGGTGCGGGTGCTGGAGGAGGAGGCCGGCGAACGTCCGGCAACCTTGCGTTCGGTGTTGCTGGCGCTGAGCGGTGAAGGCGCCGAGCCGTTGGCCGATGCCTGGAGCGGTTCATTGCAGTGGATCTGCGTCAGCCCTTATCGGCCTGCGCATCGGCGCAAGAACTGGTTCTTCGGCGGCGCGCGTTTTGCCGCGCCGCCGGCCAGTCTGGAAAGCCAGATCCGCTTCGAAACCCTGCGCTCTTCCGGTCCCGGCGGCCAGCACGTCAATACCACCGACTCGGCGGTACGCGCCACTCACCTGGCCAGCGGTATCAGCGTCAAGGTGCAGTCCGAGCGCAGCCAGCATGCCAACAAGCGTCTGGCGCTGCTGCTGATCGCACGGCGCCTGGCCGAGCAAGCCGAACAGGCGAGCGACGCATTGCGTGCCGAGCGCCGGCTGTTTCATCACCAGGTAGAGCGGGGCAACCCGCGGCGTACCTTTAAAGGCGAGCGCTTCGAAGCCTTGCTTTAAACCATCCACGGCCCGGTTGCGGGCCGTGTTCTATCGCCGCGGTGGGCGATCGTATAAGCACAATTATCGATTGAGGTTGCATCCGTCGGGCTGCTCACCAAAAATGCCAGCACCCTGTCCGGCCTGATCCGGGCATTTGCAGGTTTGCCCGCACACAGCAAGGAGTCGCCATGTTCGCCCGCCTCAGCAATATCCTCAAAGGCATGCTTTCCCTGTTTATCAAGGACATCGAACGCAAGAACCCGGAAGCCCTGCTGGAGTTGGAGCAGGAGAACCTGCGCAAGCAGATCGCCAATTTCAATCAGGGCCTGGCCGCCCATGCCGGCCTCGCCGAGCGGCTGATGAGCCAGGTACGCAAGCAGGAAACCGAGGAGCGCGAGCTGCATGCGCGCACCACCGCCCACCTGCGCGCCGGCAACAAGTCGGCCGCCGCGCAGAATGCCCTGCGCTTGCAGAATCTGGCCCGCGAGCTGGAAGAGAACCGTCGCCAGCTGGCCCAGGCCGAAGACACCTATCAGAACCTGACCAAGGCCCGTGAGGTGGCCGTGGCCGCCGCGCGCAGCAAGATCGAGGCGCTCAAGGGGGCGATCAACGACCTGCGGATGAAGACCGCGATGGCCGAGATGAACGAGATGGCCGCCGGCATGGTGAGCAATATCGGCGGCTCCGGCGACACCCTCAACCGCCTGCACGAGATGGTCGAGGAAGAGCGTACCCAGGCCGCCGGCCGCGCGCGCATGGCCCGCGACGCCATGGACATGAGCGAAGTCAACCTCAAGGAAGCCGAGATGGACGCCCTGGCCGACCAGGCCCTGGCCGAGTTCGCCGCCAAGGAGGGCATCAGCCTGCCGGGCCAGGAAGCCAGCGAAGCACCGGCGGCCAACCGCAGCATGGGCGGCAGCACTGCGCAGTCCGAAAGCCAGTAAGGCGCGCCCATGAGCAGTGAAGGCAAAGCCCCCGCCTGGCTCGACGAGCTGCGCCTGGCCTACGAAAGCGGCGCCCATGGCCAATTCGTGCTGTACGGCAATGTCGCCGATCGCTTCCCGTTGGATGGCCGTCTGGTCAGTCTGACCCGCTATCTGGACGCCAAGCTGTTCGGCACCTTCGAGCTGGTGTTTCTTTACGACCCCGGCAACGGCTTGAGCCTGTTGCGCGGCGGCGAGCACTTCGCCGAGTGGCCGGCGGCGGAGAAGATCCAGCCCTGGCCCCATGACCCGCGCGAAGCGGTCGAGCTGATCAGCCGCTACCTGCGTTACCGCGCCAATCTGCGTGCCCTCGGGCGCGGCAGTGAAGCCCATGTGGCGGTGATTCTGCGCGGCGCCGAGCTGATGTTGCCGGCCAGCCGCCAGGGCGATTTCGCCAGTGCCAGCCTGGCCAGCCTGGTGCGCGACTGGGCCGCCGAGCCGCCGTTCGCCGACATGGCCTTCGCCAGCCTGCTGCTGGCCGACAACCTCAACGACCTGCACCCACTGGTGGCCAACAACCCGCGCATCGACCGGGTGCAGGTGCCGCTGCCCGATGCCCTGAGCCTCGGTCAGTGCCTGGCGCAACTGCATGTCGATCATCCCGCGGCCTTCGCCGCCGAAGATCAGGGCGCGGTGCAGGCCCTCGCCGGCGTCAGCCTCAGCGCCCTGGCCAGCCTGGTCAAGCGCCGCGCCCATGAAGGCAAGGTGCTTGGCGCCCAGGACTGGATCGAGGCGAAGAAGGAGCTGGTGGAAAACGACAGCGCCGGGCTGGTGGAATTTATCGAATCGAAACGCACCTTGGACGACTACCACGCCCAGGAGGCGCTGAAAGTCTGGCTGCGTCAGGACATGGCGCTGTGGCAGGCCGCCGACCTGCGCGCGCTGCCCAAGGGCTACATCTTTTGCGGTCCGGTGGGCACCGGCAAGACCTATCTGGTCGAGTGCCTGGCTGGCGAAGCCGGGGTGCCGGTGGTCAAGCTGAAGAATTTCCGCGATCGCTGGGTCGGCTCCAGCGAAGGCAACCTGGAGAAGATCTTCCGCCTGATTCGTGGCTTGGGGCGCTGCATCGTATTTATCGACGAAGCCGACCAGACCCTCGGCAAGCGCGACGGCGGCAGCGGCGACAGCGGCCTGTCCGGGCGCCTCTACTCGATGATCGCCCAGGAGATGGGCGATGCCGACAACCGCGGCAAGGTGATCTGGATTCTCGCCTCATCGCGCCCCGATCTGATCGAGGTCGACCTCAAGCGGCCGGGCCGGGTCGACGTGAAAATCCCGCTACTGCCGACCACCACGGTCGAGGAAAGCGCCGCGCTGCTCAAGGCGCTGCTCAAACGCTTCGAGCTCAAGTTGGAGATCAAGGCGCTGGTGAAATTGCCGCTACCGCTGCTGCTTACGCCCGGTGCCGCCGAGGCGCTGGCGGTGAAGGTCTACCGGCAGGTGCGCACCGCGCAGATGGAACCCCTGGCGGCGCTGAAACATTGCCTGCAGGGCTATCAGCCACCGGTGGCCGAACAGGTGCTGCGCATGCAGATGGGCATCGCCATCCGCGAAGCCACCGATATGGCCTTCGTCCCCGAGTCGCTGCGCGCCCTCGGTCAGGAGGCGGCCAGACCATGAGCACCGGACGTTATCTCTGGGCTGCATTCAATGCCCGCCCGCTGGGCATGCCATTGCCACCGAACTGGTTCGGCCTGGCCGCGTTCGGCTTGCTCGGGGCCTTTCTCAGCCCCGGTTTCTGGGTGCTCGGTGCCGGCGCCGAGCTGGCCTATCTGGCGCTGCTGGCGCGCAGCGCGCGATTCCGCCGCACGGTGGATGCCGCCGAGAAGCCGGCGAACCCCGCCGAGCAACGCTACGAAACGACCCTGGCACTGCTCGGCGACAGCCAGCGGCAGCGCCAGCAGCGCATCGAGGCAAGAGCCCGTGAGGTGTTGCAGCTGCTCTCGCGTTCGCCGCTGATGGCGTCGCATGCCAGCAGCCTGGAGCAACTGGTCTGGCTCAATCTGCGCCTGCTGACCGCCGCCCAGGCCCTGAGCGTAGTGGTGGATACCGCGGCGAAGGACAGCGCCACGCTGCAGGCGCAGGAAGACCAGATCGACGAACGCCTGCGCGACCCGACCCTGGCCGATGATCTGCGGCGCAGCCTGGAGCAGCAGAAGCAGGTGATAGACGCGCGCCAGGCGGGGCATGCCGAAGGCAGCCGGCGCAAGGAGCATGTCGACGCCGAGTTGCAGCGCATCGAGCAGCAGATCGCGCTGATCCGCGAGCAGACCCTGCTGGCCACCGACGAAGAGCAGGCAGGCATGGCGCTGAACGCCCTGACCGCCTCGTTCAACGAAGCCAGCCGCTGGCTGAATAGCCAACGCGACCTGCTCGGCGTGCTCGAACTCAACGAACAACAGGCCCTGCCGCGTTATGTGCTGCAAGGGCAGGGTGATAAGCCGGCGCAGGGCGAGTCGTTGCGCCAGTGATTGGTGGGTGAAATAGACGTAGCCCGGATAAACGCAGCGCAATCCGGGGTCGCGATATTCCCGGATTGCGCCAAGGCTTATCCGGGCTACGGGCTTAAGGGTAGGGTGGATGACGCTTCACCCATCCACCAATAACCATGCTGGATGAAAAAAGCGTCAGCTACGCGCCCCGATTCACTCGATGCAATCCGGGCCGCGGTTCAGGCACTACATATTTTCGATTGGCGGGCCGCTGGCTCGCATCCGACAGGGAGAGGCGTCATGTATCCATCCGCAATCAGGCCGCAACGGGGCAATGCCGCCGGCAAGCTGCTGACCATTCTGCTGATACTCGGCCTGCTGGCTTTGGGCGCCTGGCTGGTCGGCAAGGACATGCTCAAGGAAGGCGATGGCAGCGTACTCAGCGGCTTGCCCGCCAGCCTCGGCGTTGCGGGCGGACCTGCACCGGTGGAGCCGGTCAGCGGCACGCCGACCCTGCAATCGGCCGCGCCCTACGAGATGAAGAACAACATCATCGATATCGACATGAGCGAGTACGCCGGTTATGGCGGCCTGATCGTCGCCAACGGCGGACTGGAGCCGAACCCCGAGTCGTTCTTCGCCAAGCAGTACGGTTTCCAGGTGCGCCTGACCAAGGGCGAGAGCGAGGAGTGGTCGGCGCTGAACAACGGCCAGATGGCCGCGGTGGCGACCACCGCCGACGTGCTGGCGGTGCTCGGCCGTCAGTTCGAGGTCACGGTGCCGGCGCAGATCGGCTTCTCCCGCGGTGCCGACCAGGTGGTGGTAGACAGCGGCATCGCCAGCGTCAACCAGCTCAAGGGCAAGGTGCTCGGCGCCACCCAGTTCAACGAGAGCGACTTCTTTATCCGCTACCTGGCCTCCGAGGCCGGGGTACCGGTCAAGGTGCTGCGCGATCTGGACAGCCGGCCGGGGCCGAACGAGCTGGGCCTGGTGTTCTACGAGGACGCCTTTATCGCCTGCGACGCCTACGCCGCCGAGCTGAACGGCAAGCAGCGCCTGAACGGCTGCGTCGGCTGGTCGCCGCGCACCGACGAGGTGGTCGCCGGTTCCGCCGGTGCGGCGAAGATGCTGGTGTCCAACCGCAACCTGCTGGTGGTGGCTGACATCCTGGCGGTCAACAAGGGCTTCGCCACGGCCCACCCGGAGATCGTCAAGGGCCTGGTGCACGGCCTGCTGGAAGGCAACCGGCAATTGCGCGACGACCCCAAGGCCCATGCCGCTGAAGTCGGCAAGGCGTTCGGCTGGACGCCCGAGGAAACCCTCGACGAGCTGAGCAAGGTGCACCTGAGCAACCTGCCGGAGAACCTGGCGTTCTTCGACGGCAGCATCGACTCGGCCGGCTCGTTCCAGGGCATCTTCCAGTCCTCGGTGCTGGCCTACGGCTCGCTGATCCGCAACCCGGCCGACCCGGCGCGCTTCGCCGACCTCACGCACCTCAAGGCGCTGCAGGAAAGCGGCCAGTTCAAGGGCCAGAGCATCGCCATCGCGCCGATCCGCACCAGCGGCAAGGTCGCCCTGGAAGGCGACGCGCTGCTGAGCAAGGACATCCGCTTCTTCTTCGAGCCGAACTCGGCGGAGCTGGACAAGCAGGCCAAGGACAACCAGGACTACCTGGACACCATCAAGAAATTCCTCCAGGTCAGCCCCGGCTCCATCGTGCTGCTGCGCGGCCATGTGGATAACGCCATGGTCGGCGAATTCGAGCGTCAGGGCGGCCCGGCGCTGGTGCGCAGCATGTCGCTGAAGGCCATGGAGCTGTCGCGCCAGCGCACCCAGGCGGTCAAGGAAGCGCTGCTGGCGCGCCATCCCGGGATCAAGGAAGAGCGCATCGAACTGGTCGGCCGCGGCTGGGAAGAACCGCTCGGCACGGACAGCGAGCAGAACCGCCGCGTCGAGGTGCAGTGGTTTACCCTGGAGTAGTCATTGGCGCCCTTGTAGCCGCGGGCATCTGTCGCTGCCCGCGTTTGCAACGCCGAGCATCTACACTGCAGCCATTGGCCAAGTTATAGAAGCGAGTTCGGACTTGATGCTGCGGCGGTTGTTGGTCCATCTACTGTTGAGCGTGCCGATGGTTGCCCAGGCGGAGGAGTTGCGCCTGGTCAGCGGCGACGACTACGCGCCTTTTACCGGCCAGCAGTTGCCCGGCGGCGGCATGCTGACGCAGGTGGTACAGGCGGCGCTGGCCGCCCGTCATATCGGCAGCAGCGTGGATTGGCGGCCGTGGAACCGCGGCTACCTGATGACCTTGAAGGGCGAATACGACGCCACCTTCCCCTATGTCCGTACCGCAGAGCGCGAGCGCGAGTACCTCTACTCGGCGCCGCTGTTTGTTGCGAAGCAGCACCTTTTCAGCCGCGCCGGGGAGGTCTTCGAGCCCGATGATCTGTCGGCACTAATCGGCAAGCGGCTGTGTTATCCACTGGGCTGGCAACCGCCGGCGGCGATTCGCCAGTTGGTCGAGGAGGGGCGACTGACCCGCCATTCGCCGATCGGCCTGGACGAGTGCGCGCGGCTGTTGCTGCTTAACCGTGACGACTTCTTCGTCGCCGACCTGCGCCTGGGGGAGGCGGCCCTGCGTACCAGCGGAGAGTCGCCGAGCCGCTTTCGGCGCTCGACGAACATCCTCGGTGACAGCGCCTTGCACCTGATCGTAGCCCGGTCGCATCCACGCGCCGAGGAAATCATCGCCGACTTCAACGCAGGGCTGGCCTGGTTGCGTACCAGCGGCAAACACCAGCAGCTGATCGAAGAGTATTTGCTGCAACAGGCCCAGCCGCAGCACAGCCAGGCCGATTGATTGACTAGCGTTGCGCAGCGCGTTGCCGGCAGGCCTCGCCAAACGCCTGGAAAATCTTCACCGAGTCGGGATTCTGCGCCGCCTGCCATTCCGGGTGCCATTGCACCGCGAGGGTGAACTGCGGCAAACCGGGCGCATGGATCGCCTCGATCACCCCATCTTCGGCTTCGGCCAGGACTTCTAGGCCCTCGCCCAGGCGCGCGATGCCCTGGCCATGCAGCGAATTGACGGTTATCCGCTCCTTCTGCAGCAGTTCCGCCAGCCAACTGCCGGGACGTAGATCGACGCTGTGGCTCTCGCCGTACTGCACTTCCACCGGGGCATCGGCATCTTCGCGGTGGTCGTCGAAATTGGCCTCGGCATAGAGCTTTTGGTGGATGTCGCCGCCCAGGGCCACGTTGATTTCCTGCATGCCGCGGCAGATGCCGAACAGCGGCAGGCCGCGGGCGATCGCGGCGCGGATCAGCGGCAGGTCGAACAGGTCGCGGTCCTTGTCCTGGCCCTTTTCCGGGGTCAGATTGGGTTGGCCGTAGAGGGTAGGGTCGATATTGCTGCCAGCGCCGGTCAGGTAGACGCCGTCGACCATGTCCAGGTACTGCTCGAGATCCTCGGTGCCGCAGCAGGTCGGCGCCAGCAGCGGCACACAGCCGGAAAACTCGACCAGGGGCGTGATGTATTTGTGGGTCATGACTTGATAGGCGTGGCCTTTACGCTCTTGAGCGCCCATGGACATCAGCACCACGGGCTTGCGTTTGGCGGTCGGGGTTTTGTTGTTGGAAGACATAAATCACCTTGGGGCAGGGCGCGCCTGCCATGGCTGTGCAGGAGGGGCCGCATGGTTGCGGCGCCGTCTCCTGGTTCGGCTAGCCTCTGCCGATAGACCGCTACGTGGGCGTTTCGATGCATCGAATCGATAGATCGAATGCCGGTCTCGCGCAGCGGTACATTGGCAGTGGAAAGCTGCGCCAGTCTGCCAAAGCCGTAAAATATGTCAAACGAATAAGCCGATATTGATCGATAAATTGCGCGACGATGGGGCGTGAGTGGCGCGAAATATTGAGGTAAATATCTGTTTTAAAACACTATTATTTGAATTTGCATAGTCCAATATATTTAACGGATGGATGCCGATTCATATCGCCGCCAACGCCAGCAGCACCAGCGACAGGCTGCCCGCCGCCAGCAGGGTTTGCAGGGTAATGATGCCAACCATCAGCTGGCTGTCGCCGCCCAACTGGCGGGTCAGCACATAGGCGGTGGGGGCCGTGGGCAGGGCGAAGAACAGCACCAGCACGCTGCTTTCCATGGCGGGCAGGTGCAGGCCGTAAGCCACCGCCCAGGCCAGCAACGGCATGGCCAGCAGGCGCAGGCCGCTGTTCCAGGCCAGGGCTGGCACTTCGCGACCCAACTGTTCGGGTTTCAATGCCGCGCCGACGCACAGCAGGCCGAGCGGCAGGCTGGCGGCGGCGAGCAGACCGAGCAGGCGGTCGCTGCCGCCGGGCAAGCCGATGCCGCCGAGGTTGGCCAGGGCGCCACCGATGCAAGCGAGGATCAGCGGGTTCTTCAGGATCGGCAGTAGCAGGCTGCGGGCGCTGACGCCGCGCTCGGCGGTCAACGACCAGACCGACAGCACATTGACCGTGGGCACCATCAAGGCCAGCATCAATGCGGCCAGGCTCAGGCCCTGCTGGCCGAACAGGCTGGCCACCGCAGCCAGCCCGAGGTAGGTATTGAAACGCAGAGTACCCTGGGTGAAGGCGCCGAAACGTCCCGCCGGCCAGTCGCGCAGACGGCGTATCAACAGCAGCGCGAGCCAGGCGATGCCCAGGCCCAGCATCACCGCCAGGGCCAGACGCGGCAGCGCCGGGTTGTCCAGCGGCGCCCTGGCCAGGCTGCTGAACAGCAGGGCGGGGAAGAGTACGAAATAGTTCAAACGCTCGGCGCCGGGCCAGAACGCTTCGTTGGGAAATTCCCAGCGGCGCAGGTAATAGCCGGCGACAATCAGGGCGAACAACGGCCACAGGGCCAGCAGTAGATCGATCACGGGAACCCCAGGTCGTGGCAAACGCCTATCTTGATCAGCGCACCGAGGCTGCGCAAGGCCGATAGCGGCACCTGGCGTTCGAGACGGCGCGTATGAGGAGAAGCTATGACCGAGGTATACAGCGGCGGCTGCCAGTGCGGCGCCATGCGTTACCAGTTCGATGCCCCGTTGCGGGACATCGCCCATTGCCATTGCTCGGTGTGCCGGCGTAGCAGCGGCGGCATTGTCACCACCTGGCTCACGGTGCCGCTGGCAAGCTTTCGCTGGCTGCTCGGCACGCCGAGCCAGTACGCCTCCTCGGCCAGCTGCACGCGCAGCTTCTGCCCGAACTGCGGCGCCCAGCTGACGCTATTCACCAGCCTCAGCCCGACTACCCTGGACATCACTGTCGCCACTCTGGATCAGCCGGAGCGGGCGCCGGCTGATCGGCATATCTGGGTGCAGAGCCGCCTGCCCTGGCTGCACCTGGATGAGCACTTGCCGGAGGAGCAGCAGGAACATATTCCCTAAGGGGTTGTGCTTTTGTAGCCCGGATGCAATCCGGGAGCGATGGTGAGGGCGCAATATTTCCCCGGATTTCATCCGGGCTACGCAGTGCGCGTTGGTAGGGCGGATATGGCGCGGCCATGCGGATGGTGGACAAGCCTTCGGCATGTCCACCCTACGAGGCGTAGAGCTTGCATATGAACAGGGGATCTATAGCCAGGCATTCATGAATGCTCGGTGGTGGATGACGCTTTTGTAGCCCGGATGCAATCCGGGAGCGATGGTAACGGCGCAACATTTCCCCGGATTGCATCCGAGCTACGCAGTGCGGCGGACATGGCGCAGCTTCGCGGCGAATACAGCCCGCAGGGCTGCCACTACGGCAGCACTAAACCGCCGCTGGCCTTGTGCAGCGCGCGCAAGTGTTCGCCGAGTTGCGTGAGGTTGGCCTCGCTGGCCTGCAGTTCGGCCAGGCGTGGCGGCTCCAGCAGGCGGCGCACTTCCTGGTCGAGTTCGTCGCTGAATTGGCGCAACTGCTTTTGTCGCTTGCGGCTTTCGCTCTCCAGGCGCTGCCATTCGCCGGGCTGTGGCAGGCCGTAGCCGCCGTCGAGAAGTTCCGCCGGGCGGCTGAGAAAGCCGCTATTGGCGAGAATTTTCTCCAGTACCGCGCCGGCTTTCTGCGTTTCCCCTGGCGCCGTCTCGCGCCCGCTCAGGTAGCGTTGCTTGAGTTCGTCCTGGGCCAGCAGCAATTGTCGGCGCAACGCCGCCTGTTCGAGCAGTAGCAGTGCAGCGCTGGCGCGCAGATCGGCTTTGGCGAACCAGGGCCGGCGCGCCGTGGCGGCTTGCGCGAGCCAGGTTTCGACATCCTTCTGTTCGATCGGCAGACGCTCGCGCAACACCTCGAACATCGCCTGGTAACGATCGCGGAACGAATCGAAGCGGTAACCCAGGCGCAGTGCTTCGCGCGGGTCGTCGAGCACGCTGCGATCGGCCAGGCCGCGGGCGACGAGCACCTCGAGCAGGCCGTTGGGCATGATGCTGTCGAGCGTTTGCAGGGCCGGGTGCTGACTGCCGCTGCGCAGCAGTTTGAGGGTTTCCACCGCGCAGTTGTTGGAGATGAAGTAGTACTGGCCGTCGTAGCTCCAGTGTTGCTCGGCGGCGCGGGCGAGCAGGCGTTCGAGTTGATCGCGCTGCAGGCGCAGCGGCACCGAGGCCAGGCTGCGTAGCTCGACCTTGGTGTATTCGTCGATCACCTGGGCCAGCGGCAGCACGAACAGCCGCGACGGGTAGACGCCGGTCAGACCGTCCCAGCTGGACAGCTGCACGTCGCCGACGAAGGCGCGATAGGACAGCACCAGGTGGTGCTCCAGGTCCAGTCGGCAGTCCGGCCCGAGCGGTCGGCCGGGCGCGCAGATCACCAGGCGCAGCATGCTGTGGCCCCAGCGGCTGACCCAGGCGTCGTTGGCTTCGGCAAGCAGGTAGTCGACCGCGTAGACCCGCGCCGGATCGAGCCTGGCCAGCGGTTGCCGGGCGAAATCGCTACCGGCATTGAGGTAGGCGTAGCTGCTGGCGCAATTATCCTGTCGCGGCGGGGCCCAGGCGAAGTGCTCGCGCAGGTAGCGCGCCAGCGAAGGGCGCCGGCAGGCATAGGAAGGGTCGAGGAGAAAATACTCCATGTTCACCGCGACGAATTCGCGCGGGTTGCTCAGCTCATAGCGGTCCGCGCTGCGCGCCAGCTGGCGGTTCTGCGCTTCGCGCTGGCCGCGGCTGCCGACCCGTTGCGGCCAGCCGGCCAGGTCGAGCAGCCGGGGGGCGTCGCTGAGGGTGAAACGGCGCGCGTTCTGACCGCGGCAGCTGTCGCGCTGGCCGACCGCTCCGGTGCTCTGGTAGCGCCGCCGGCAGGCCTGTAAGTGGCTTTTCTGTGCGGGCGTCCACAGCCGCGCGCGGTCATAGAGGTGAGTCAGTTCGTGCACCACCGTGGCCAGCAGCTCGCGGCGCATGGTGCCGTGCGTGCGTTGGGTCGGCTCGCGGGCGGCGCTGCCGTCGACCAGGGCGGGCAATAGCCGGGCATTCAGCTCGATGCCGCTGAAACGCCCGGCGCGGCCGAATAGCGCTTCCGGCATGGGCTGCCAGCGTACGTTTATCTGCCGGTCGAGCTGCTGTTTGAAGCGCGGCGGCAGAGCCGCCAGCGCCTCGTCCAGCAGAGCCTGGCTGGCATCGCGCTGGTGCGGGTCGAGCGCCTGGCTGTCGAGTGTCAGGCGCAGCTCGGCATGGCTGGCGAGGCTGACCCAGAGCGCCACCAGCGGCAGCCAGCCACGCGCGGATCTCACAGTGCGAGTATGGCTTCGGCCAGGGTCAGGTCGGTGACGTCTGCGGCTTCGGGCACACGGCTGCGGATTTCGCCGAGCGCCGCTTCCAGGTGGGCACCGCGGATCTCGCCCTGGCTGGCGACAAAGCTGGCGGCGTCGTCGCGGGCCGCGAGCACGACTTTCGAGTCGCGAATCGAGGTGGTGGTGTCCGAGGTGAAGTCGAGGCTGCGATCCACCGCGCGGATGATGATATTGCTGGTGGCGACCAGGGTTTGCGCCTGGGCGCCGCCGGCGAACAGGGCGATGGCGACTGCGGCGCAGAGCAGGGAACGAGGCATGACGAACTCCGATAGAGCGAAAGAATGTCGATAAGAGGTTGGACGAGTGGCAGGCGTCGCGGTTCCCACGGCGGCATGCAGCGCGCGCCGCAATGCGGGGCGCAACCGCGCTTGCCGCAGGTAAGCGTAGCGGAAAGCACGGCGCCGCGGATACGCCTGCCGGGGCCGCAGACGTGCGCTTCAGCGTCGTGATCGGCGGTGCGGAAACCGCAATGCTCAGAGGCTGAGAATCGCCTCGGCCAGTTGCAGGTCGTCAGCGTCGAGTTGTGGCGCGCGTTGGCGAATATGCATGAGCGCCGCCTGCAAGCGCACGCCGCGGATCGCGCCCCGGCTGGCTACGAAGCTGGCGGCATCGTCCCGGGCGGCGAGCAGTACCTTGTCATCGCGCAACGACGACGAGGCATCCGAGGTGGCATCGACGCTGGCGGCGACGGCGCCGACCAGCGCATCGGTGGTCGCCACGAAGCTGGTCGCCGAGGCGCCAGTGGCGAAGCTGAGTAATGTGCTGAGGCCAAGCAGGCGTAGAGGGCTCATGCGAGTTCCTTGGGCGAACGCAACGGTTAACAGGTGCCAGCTTTGACCGGACCGTCGGGCATTTGGTTGCAACGCCTGCCTCGCGTCTCGGCCGCTTGCGCAAAGCCGGCGGTGGCACGCAAAGCGGCCGGCGAACTTTGTGCAAAAACCTGCGGTCAATAGCCGGGAACTGACGCGGCCGCCCCTGGATACGCCTCTAACAGGCATGCGGGGGATGGGCAAAGGACACTCAACAGGCTCGGAATTCATTGCAGTAGGGCTCATAACAACCAATTGCGCTATCGGGCAGGATTGCCCGGACGTAGGGAGTTACCTCTGACAATGATCATCCTCGTGGGATCGAAAATCGATCAGGCCAATATCCAGGGATCCCTCGGTAAACCGGAATACAGCTATTTCTTCCTGATGCGGGATTTCATTCCGGCACTCGAGCGGCTCGGCAGCGTGCGTATCGTCGACAGCATCGCCCAGGTCGAAACGCTCTGCGAGTGCTACCGGGCCGCAGGCGAAGAGGTGGTGTTTTTCAGCTTCAGCCCGCCCCATCAAGCGCCGCTGGGGCTGAGCTGCCCGACCGTGGTGGTGTTCGCCTGGGAGTTCGACAGCCTGCCTTCGAGCACCTGGGACGATAACCCGCAGAACGATTGGCGCTATGCCTTCAGCCACTTGCAGGGCGTGGTCTGCACCAGCCGCGAAGCCGCGCGGCTGGTCGCGGATAACATGCCCGCCGGGTTTCCGGTGATCGCCCTCCCGGCACCGGTCTGGGACCGTTATGGCGTCGATGCGGCGCCGGCTCTGTCGCTCGACCTGGGCGGGCGGAGTTTTCCGTTCCAGGGCATCGTCATCGACAGCCCGCTGCTGGGTCTGTCGGCGGACGGCCTGGTGCGCAAGCCGATCGAGGCGCCGGCCGCAGCGGATCCGCAAGCCGCCTGCGAACTGGCGCCATGCGTGGAGGCGGCGCCCGCAATGCGGCGCGGCTTCGTCGACAGCTGGCAGCTGAGCAAGGCTTTGCTGCGAGGCTGGTGGCGGGAAATGCGCCTGCCGCAGAGTTCCGTGGGCGCCGCCGGGAACGCGCAGGATGCGCCGGCCGAACCCGTTGCCCCTGAGCCGCCGGCCGCCGAGTCGCCGTTGCAGTCGCTCGAAGTCAGCGGCGTGGTCTACACGACCGTGCTCAACCCCGCCGACAGCCGCAAGAACTGGGTCGAGGTGATCACCGCGTTTTGCTGGGCGTTCAAGCACAGCGACGACGCCACCTTGATCGTCAAGATGACCCACCACGATCTGGAGTACTACCGGATCGTGCTGATTACCCTGCTGTCGCGCCTGGCGCCGTTCCGCTGCCGGGTCATCGCCTTGCATGGGTTTCTCGACGACGGGCAATACCGCGAGCTGATCGACGCTTCCAGCTATTACGTCAATGCCTCGTCCGGCGAGGGCCTGTGCCTGCCGCTGATGCAGTTCCTCAGTGCGGGCAAGCCGGCGATCGCGCCGGTGCACACGGCGATGGCCGATTACGTCAGCGAGCAGCTGGCATTCGTGCTGAAGACCACTCTCGAACCGTTCTGCTGGCCCCACGATCCCACCGGCATGTTCACCACCCATCGTCACCGGCTGAACTGGCAATCGCTGCTGGAGGCGTTCCAGGCCAGCTATCGCGTGGCGCGGCGCGAGCCCGAGGTCTATCGGCGGATGGCGGCGCACGCCCTGCAAGCGATGCAGGCCTTCGCCTCGGTCGAGGTGGTGGCCCGGCCCCTGAGCGGCTTCGTGCGTCAGCTGGGGCAAGACGGCGAGACGCGCCGCAGCCCGTTATCCCCATCCAAACAGCAGGATGCGAGCGTATTGTCATGAGGATTCTGGTCTATTCGCAGGTTACCGCGGCGCATATCGCCACCAGCATGGGCGCGCCTGAATACAGCTATTACTTCGTGTTGCGCGATTTCCTTCCGGCGCTGCGGGCGCTCGGCGAGGTGCGTTTCGTCGAGCAGCCGGAGCTGGAAGTCGACCGCCTCTACGACGAGGCCCAAGCGCTGGGTCAGCGCTGCCTGTTCCTGTCCTTCTCGCCACCGCAGAAAACCCTGATCGATTTGCGCTGTCCGACCATCCCGGTGTTCGCCTGGGAGTTCGACAGCATCCCCAGCGAGCCCTGGCTCGATGACCTGCGCCAGGACTGGCGCCACGTGCTGGGCAAGTGCGCCATGGCCATCACCCATTCGCAGCTGACCGTGCGCGCGGTACGCAATGAAATGGGCGTGGGATTTCCGATAGTCGCGATTCCGGCGCCGGTCTGGGACAAGTTCGCCTGGATCAGGCGGCAGCCGATCGAGTTGCCGCTGAGCAAACCGGTGCTGCTGAAAATGCGCGGCGGGGTGGTGGTCGATAGTCAGGCCCCGGCGTTGAGCCCCTATATCTTCGGCAAGAACGCCACGGCGCGGGTGGTGCAGGCGATTCGCGAGCATGAGCACGCGCTCAAGCGCCAGCGCGCCACGCCGGAAGTCGAAGTGCCGCCGCCCGTGCGTCAGCAGTCGCGTTTGCAGGTCACCCGGCGTTACCTGGGCGAGTGGTACCTGAAGGCCTGGTGTCGGCATTTGCCATTCCTACCGAAAACCCGGCAGGCCAGCGCCGCGGTGCTGGAACTGGTCCGCGACGATCCGGGCAAACGTCTGGAGCCGCGCAATACCGTGGAGCCCAGGCAGCCGCCGGCCGCTGGCGTGACACCGCTGATGCCGCAATGGCTGCCGGGCGATACGCAGGTGAAGCTGTCCGGGGTGATCTTCACCGCGCTGTTCAATCCCTACGATGGCCGCAAGAACTGGGCGGACATGCTCACGGCGTTTTGTGCGGCCTTTCGCGATACCCCGGACGCCACCCTGGTGTTCAAACTCGGACACAACGAATACCTTTCGGCGATGCACGACATGTTGATCTGGATGGCGCGCATGCCGCGCTTCAAGTGCCGTATCGTGCTGCTGCACGGCTACCTCGACGGCAGCGAGTTCGACACCCTGATCCGCGCCAGCGCCTTTACCGTCAACGCCTCCCATGGCGAGGGTCAGTGCCTGCCGCTGATGGAGTTCCTGTCCTGCGGCAAGCCGGCGATCGCCCCCCGTCACTCGGCCATGGCCGACTATATCGACGAGCAGGTGGGCTTCGTCGTCGACAGCTGGCTGGACGCCACCGCCTGGTCCCACGATCCGCGCCTGGCCTATCGCACCCAGCGCCACCAGATCGACTGGGCGTCGCTGCGCGACGCCTATCGGGCCGCATACAAATGCGTCAAGGACGAGCCTGAGCGTTATCGGCAGCTGTCGCGTAACGCCATCGAGCGCATGCGCGGGCACTGCTCGCGGGAGGCCGCCGGCGCCGCCCTGATGGATTTCCTAGCGGTCGAACAGAGGGCCTACGCATGACGCGGGTCATCGATGGCTGGCGCCGCCTGCTCGGCGCCCAGGCGACGCCCGTCGCGTTGCCGCCGGAATACGTGGACTCGCGTGACTGCGGGCTGGTCGATGCGGTGCAGAGCGGCTGGTTTCTGAATGCCAGCGACGAGCTGTTTTCCGGCTTCGCCATCGGCGCCCAGGACGTGGTGCTGGATGTCGGTTGCGGCGCGGGCGGCGCCACCCTGTTCAGCGCCGCCCGCGGTGCCCACGTGGTGTTCAGCGACGTGGTCGCGGAAAAGATCGAAGCGCTGCGCGAGAAGCTGACGCGGACCCCGGCGCGGGTCGTCGAGGGGCTGGTTTCGGACAGCAACCCGCTGCCGCTGGCCGATGCCTATGCGACTCGGGTGATCGCCCTCGAAGTGCTCGAGCACGTCGACGACCCGGCCAAGATGCTCGCTGAGCTGGTGCGCGTGGGCCGTCCGGGGGCGCTCTACCTGCTGGCGGTGCCGGACCCGGTCGCCGAGCATATCCAGGAGCAGTGCGCGCCGGCGCATTACTTCGAACGGCCCAACCATATCCGCATATTCGAGCGCGAGGCTTTCGGCCGCCTGGTCGAAGACGCCGGGCTGGTGATCGAGCGGCGTGCCGGTTACGGCTTCTACTGGAGCCTGTGGATGCTGATCTATTGGGCGCAGTTCAAGGCCAACGGCGAGCAGCACGGCGGCGAGACCCATGATGTGGTGCATCCGCCCTACGCGCCGCTGCTCGACGACTGGGCCCAGCTCTGGTACCGGCTGATCCAGATGCCCGAGTTCGCCCCGATCAAACAGCAGTTGGATCACCTGATGCCCAAGAGTCAGGTCATAGTCGCGCGCAAACCGGCTTGAGCCGGGCCCGCGATGCTCACTTTCCAATCACGGGAATCCAGCCATGCTGAACCGAATCAAGCGCCTGCTCGCGCCCTCGCCTGAACTGCAACTGGTCGCCGCCGCCGCGCCGGTCGCGCCGCTGCCTGTGCCGGAGCCCGCCGCCGAGCCGGAGCTGGATATCGGCCTGATCGACATCCACGGCAGCGGCTGGATCCAGAACCACAGCGGCGAACTGCTCGAAGGTTTTGCCATCGGCCCCGAGGACACGGTGCTCGACATCGGTTGCGGCGAGGGCGGCTATGCGCAGTTCTGCGCGAAACAGGGTGCGGAAATGATCCTCGCCGACGTCGATCCGCAGAGCCTGGAAATCGCCCGCCAGCGCCTGCAGGCGGAGTCGCCGCGCAACGTGCAGATCCTGGTCACCGACGCCAACCCGCTGCCGCTGCCCGACGCCAGGGTGACCCGGGTGGTGGCCATGGAAGTGCTCGAGCATGTCGACGACCCCGCGCAATTTATGGCCGAACTGGTGCGGGTCGGCAAACCCGGCGCGCTGTTTCTGCTGACCGTACCTGGCGAGGTGATAGAGGGCGTGCAGCGGCATATCGCGCCGCCGATCTACTTCCAGAAGCCCAACCATATCCGCGTGTTCAAGCAGGGTGAACTGGAACAGTTGGCGTGCGATGCCGGGCTGCTCGTCGAGCGTAGCTGTCATTACGGTTTCTATCATTCGGTGTGGTGGTCGCTGTACTGGGCCTGCGAGAACCAGCCGCTCAACCCGCCCTGGCATCCCTTGCTGGAAAGTTGGGCGCAGACCTGGTCGTTGTTGCTGGCGCAGCCGGCCGGTGCGCGGATCAAGCACGCACTGGATGCGGTGATGCCGAAAAGTCAGGTGGTTATCGCCCGCAAACCTTGAGGATGCTTCGCGATGAACCAGCGGATCGACGATATCGAGGTGCTGCGCGGCTGTGCCGTGCTCTTCGTGGTGGTGCACCACGCCAGCGCCAACCTGATTACCTGGACGACCCCGGCGCTGACGCGCTTTTACAGCTATTTCGGTGGCTGGGTCGGTGTCGACCTGTTCTTTGCCGTGTCCGGTTTCGTCATCGCGCGCCAGTTGGTGCCGCAGCTGCAAGGCGCACAGAACAGCGCCGCGGCGCTACGGCTGAGCCTGGCGTTCTGGCTGCGCAGGGCCTGGCGGTTGTTACCTTCGGCCTGGCTGTGGCTGCTGGTGATGCTGCTCGCGACCCTGGCGTTCAATCGCTCCGGGGTGTTCGGCAGCGTCAAGGCCAACGTCGAGGCGACCATGGCCGCCGTGCTGCAGGTGGCCAACGTGCGTTTCGCCGAGACCTTCATGCAGCGCGAGTACGGCAGCAGCTTCGTCTACTGGAGCCTGGCGCTGGAAGAACAGTTCTATCTGCTGTTTCCGTTGCTGATCGTGCTCAGTCGCCGCTGGTTGCCATACGCCTTGCTCGGCTTGGTCGCGTTTCAGCTGTTCTCGGTACGCACGCCGCTGGCCATGGTGTTTCGCACCGATGCGCTGGCGCTCGGGGTGCTGATCGCGCTCTGGAGCACGCGACCCTCCTATCGGGTGTTTCAGCCGCTGTTCCTGGCGCGCCGCGGGCTCGGCAGTGTGGTGTTGCTGGGGCTGCTGCTGTGCCTCGGCACGCTTGGCGCGGAACCCTTGCAGATCGTCTCGATCCGCGTCGGCCTGATCGCCCTGCTGTCGGCCGCGCTGGTCTGGATCGCCTCGTACAACCAGAACCTGTTCTGCCCGGAAGGCAGCTGCAAGCGCCTGCTGATCTGGCTCGGCGTGCGCTCCTATGCGATCTACCTGATCCATATCCCGGCGTTCTACTTCACCCGGGAGTTCTACTTTCGCCTGGCCCCGGAGCAGGGCCCGCTCGGCCCGGCCTGGATGGTGCCACTGGTGTCGACCGCGGCGCTGCTGATCCTGCTGCTCAGCGAGCTCAATTACCGCCTGCTCGAGTCTCCGCTACGCGAGCACGGCAAGCGCATCGTTCGGCGTCTGTTCGTCGATACCCCGGCCGAGCCGGTTGTGCGGGCCGAGCCGGCGCCCAGTTCCAGACTTTCATCGCCTCCAACATCGCCAGGATGACTGCAACCATGCCCTTTATTTCCTACGCGCAAAATTTCGAAGACGTGATGCTCTGGCGCGCCCTGCGGTTGTTCGGCCCCGGTTTCTACATCGACATCGGCGCCAACCACCCGACTCGCGATTCGGTGACCCGCTCGCTGTACGAGCGCGGCTGGCGCGGGATCAATATCGAGCCGGTGCTGCACTATCATCGGTCGCTGTGCGAAGAGCGCCCGGAGGACATCAACCTGTGCCTGGCGATCGGCGACAAGGAGGATCGTCTGGAGTTTTTCGAGTCGACGGACACCGGACTCTCGACGCTCAGCGTGGAGACGGCGCAACGACAAAGCAGCGACGGCATTCGGTTTGTCCCGCGTACCGTGGTGACGCGCCCGCTGAACCGTATCTGCGAAGAACACCTGAGTCCCGAGGTGCCGCTTCATTTTCTGAAAATCGATGTCGAGGGTTTCGAAGAGCAGGTGCTCAGGGGCATCGATTTTCAGCGATGGCGACCCTGGATCATCCTTATCGAATCGGCGTTCGACACAGAGCCGCAATGGGCTTCGATCATTCTCGACGCCGGTTACCGTTTCGCCCTGTGCGATGGCATCAACCGCTTTTACGTGGCACTGGAAAAGTCCCAGCTGATGGCGCCGTTATCGATGCCGCCGAACGTCCTCGATGATTTTCAGCTGTGCCCCGGCCATCGTCTCAGCCATCCGCTCGATGCGGTCGCGCCGCCCCTGGCGTCGCAAACGTCCGCTGCCACAGACGGCTGCCGCGCCGCTGCGGCCGAAGCGCAGCTGGCGGCGATTTACGGCAGCCGCTTATGGCGCCTGGTGACGCTGGTCACGCAGGCGAAACGATGGGCCACCGGTCGCTGATAGGGGTACCGGTCGTCCGGTAATTCAATGCTTCATAGCAGCCATAGCGTTCGCTGAACGGCATTCTTCGCGCCGCTACAACCGGCACCGCGCCCCTCGCGCGGCGTCAGGCACAGTCGCGCCGGTCGTTTGCTGTTTCGAGGTCTTCGGCGCTGCAGTAGGAGTCTGTGCTTAACCTGGAGGATCGCTTGTTTTTTGCGATTTTTTGCCGCTTTTGGCGACAGGTTCAATTCAAGGCTGCAGCCGGCGACAGGGCAGTTCGCCAGCCGTAGCGGGTTCGCCAACCGTCCGTGCGGACCCAACTTTAGGCCTGTAAATCCGCGCTGAACTTAAGCCGTTTCTCGCTCACATAGCTATGGCAGTGACTGCCGCTACACAGGTTGAACATGCATGAGAAAAAAACTTCTGGTCACTGGCTTATCAGGATTCGTCGGGCGCCATCTGGCCCAAGCTTTCGCTGATGGCGCATCCGATACGGCGCAGTGGCAGTTGCTGCATCCCGAGGGCCGTTGCGACCTGCTCGACAGCGAAGCGCTCGACGCCATGCTCCAGCGGCTGCGCCCGGATGCGGTGATTCACCTGGCGGGGCAGACCTTCGTTCCCGAGGCATTCCGCGATCCGGCGCGTACCCTGCGGATCAATCTGCTGGGCACGCTCAATCTGCTGCAAGGGCTGAAGCGTAGCGGCTTCTGCGGCACCTTCCTGTATGTCAGCTCCGGCGATGTCTATGGGCAGGTGGCGGAAGCGGCGCTGCCGATCGACGAGACGCTGACGCCGCAGCCGCGCAATCCCTACGCCGTGAGCAAGGCTGCCGCCGAGCTGCTGTGCCGGCAATGGAGCCATGTCGAACCCTGGCGCATCGTAGTCGCGCGCGCGTTCAACCATATCGGCGAAGGCCAGGGCGAGTCCTTCGTGGTCGCCAGCATGGCCCGGCAGATCGCCCGGGTTCGGCTCGGCCTGCAGCCGCCGCAGCTGGAGGTCGGCGATATCGATGTGAGCCGCGATTTTCTCGATGTGCGTGATGTCGTCGCGGCCTACCTGTTGTTGCTGGGCAAGGGCCGCAATGGCGAGATCTACAACGTCTGTTCGGGTCAGGAGCGGCGTATCCGCGAGCTGATCGTCGAGATGGCCAGATTGGCCGAAGTGGAGGTGGAACTGGTGCAGGACCCGGCGCGCATGCGTCGGGCCGAGCAGCGTCGGGTGGTCGGTGGTGCCGACAAGCTGCGTCGGGAAACAGGTTGGAAACCCGCAGTAAATTTCACGGAAACCCTGCGCAGAGTGCTCTCTGACTGGGATGCGAGAGAACGACCACAATGAACAAGAAAGCTTTGATCACCGGAATCACCGGCCAGGACGGCGCATACCTGGCCAAGCTGCTGCTGGGCAAGGGCTATCAGGTTTACGGCCTGGTCGCACGGCGTAGCACCGACACCCGCTGGCGCTTGCGCGAACTGGGCGTCGAGGCGCGTATCAGCTACCTGGAAGGCGACCTGGCCGATGCCTGCTCGGTGCAGCGCGCAATCGCCGCGGTACGCCCGGACGAGTTGTATAACCTGGGCGCGCAAAGCTTTGTCGGCAGCTCCTGGGACCAGCCGATCACCACCGGCATCGTCGACGGGCTGGGGGTGACCCATGTGCTCGAAGCGATTCGCCAGGTCAGCCCGCACACGCGCTTCTACCAGGCCTCCACCAGCGAAATGTTCGGTCTGATCCAGGCCGAGCGGCAGGACGAACACACCCCGTTCTATCCGCGCAGCCCCTATGGCGTGGCCAAGCTGTACGGGCACTGGATCACCGTCAACTACCGGGAAAGTTTCGGCCTGCACGCCTCCAGCGGAGTCCTCTTCAATCACGAGTCGCCGTTGCGCGGCATCGAGTTCGTGACCCGCAAGGTCACCGACGCGGTGGCGCGCATCAAACTCGGCAAACAGCACGAGTTGCGCCTGGGCAATATCGATTCGCAACGCGACTGGGGCTTTGCCGGCGACTACGTCGAGGCGATGTGGCTGATGTTGCAGCAGGACCGGGCCGACGACTACGTGGTGGCCACTGGCGTCACCACCACCGTGCGGGAGATGTGCAGCATCGCCTTCGCCCACGTGGAGCTCGACTACCTGCAGCACGTGGTGGTCGATCCGGCGTTTTTCCGTCCTGCCGAAGTGGACATCCTGTTGGGCAACCCGGGCAAGGCCGAGCGGGTGCTGGGCTGGGCGCCGCAGACCAGCCTGGAGAAGTTGATCCGGATGATGGTCGACGCCGACCTCAAGCGTGTGGCCAGGGAATAGCGCGGCTCATCCGCTCCCGGCGCCGGCGGCGCGCGGGAGATGCATCCGGGCGCTGAAAGCGGTGCCCGTTTCGATGATCAATACGGCAGGGCTCGATAGTGGCGGCGAATCATATGCTGGGCGCGGTATGGAATTACCGTGGTTTCGTGTTGGGCAGCGTCAAGCGCGAATTTCAAACGCGCTACCGCAACTCATTGCTAGGCGCGACCTGGACCATCCTCAATCCGTTATCGATGATCATCGTCTACACGGTGATCTTCTCGCAGTTGATGAAAGCCCGGCTGCCGGGGGTGGACAACAGCCTGGCGTATGGCATCTACCTGTGCGCTGGGGTGCTGGCCTGGGGCTTTTTCGCCGAAGTGATCGGGCGCAGCCAGGCGGTGTTTCTGGAACACGCCAACCTGATCAAGAAACTCAGCTTCCCGCGCATCTGCCTGCCGCTGATCGTGGTGCTCAACGCCGGAGTGAATTTCGCGATCATCTTCGCGCTGTTTCTCGGCTTCCTCGTGGTGACCGATAACTTTCCCGGCTGGGCGGTGCTCGGCGCAATCCCGGTGCTGCTGGTGCAATGCGCCTTCTCCATCGGCCTGGGGATCATTCTCGGCGTGCTCAACGTGTTTTTCCGCGATGTCGGGCAGTTCGTCGGGATCTTCCTGCAGTTCTGGTTCTGGTTCACCCCGATCGTCTACCCGCGCTCGATCCTTCCCGAAGGCATTCAGCCGCTGCTGGACCTCAACCCGATGGTGCCGCTGATCGCCGCGTATCAGGGCATCTTCGTGCACGGCGCCTGGCCGGACTGGGCCGCGCTCTGGCCGCCCGCACTGCTCGCGCTGGCGCTGTGTCTGTTGGGCATGCGCCTGTTCCGTAAACGCTCCGGTGAAATGGTGGATGAACTCTGATGGGCAGCATTCGCGTCAACCAACTGGGCAAGGCCTACAAACAGTACCCGACGCGCTGGTCGCGGCTGGCGGAGTGGCTGATTCCCTTTTCGCCGCCGCGCCATCAACTGACCTGGGTGCTGCGGGACATTACCTTCGCGGTCGAGCCCGGCGAAGCGCTGGGGATAATCGGGGTCAACGGCGCGGGCAAGAGCACGCTGCTGAAAATGATCACCGGCACCACCCAGGCGAATGCCGGGCAGATCGAAATTCACGGCCGGGTCGCCGCGCTGCTTGAACTGGGCATGGGTTTTCACCCGGATTTCAGCGGTCGGCAGAATGTCTTTATGGCGGGCCAGCTGCTGGGCCTGAGTATGGAGGAGCTGCACGGGCTGATGCCCGAGATCGAGGCCTTCGCCGAGATCGGCGAATACCTCGACCACCCGGTGCGCACCTATTCCAGCGGCATGCAGATGCGTCTGGCGTTCAGCGTGGCGACGGCGCGGCGTCCGGACGTGCTGATCGTCGACGAAGCCCTGTCGGTCGGCGATGCCTATTTCCAGCACAAGAGCTTCGATCGCATCCGCCGGTTTCGCAAGGCCGGCACCACCCTGCTGATCGTTTCTCATGATCGCCAGGCGATCCAGTCGCTGTGCGACCGCGCCATCCTGCTGGCCAGCGGGCGGCTGGCGCTGGAGGGCGCGCCCGAGGAAGTGATGGATTTCTATAGCGCCATGCTGGCCGAGAGGGAACAGCAGACGGTGCGTCAGGAACGCCTGCCCGGCGGGCAGATTCGCACCATCTCCGGCACCGGCGAGGCCTGTTTCGCCGATGTCGCGCTGCTCAACGAGCACGAGCAACGCGTCGAGGTGGTCTCGGTCGGCAGCCAGGTCACGCTGCAGGTGGTCGTCGACATCAAGGTCGATATCGCCCGTCTGGTGCTCGGTTTCATGATCAAGGACCGCATGGGCCAGGCCATCTACGGCATCAACACCCATCGGCTCGGCCGGCCCCTGGAGAGCCTGCGGGCTGGCGAGCAGGTGATCTACCGTTTCGCCTTTCCCGCGCGCCTGGGCAAGGGCAACTATTCGATCGCGCTGTCGCTGTCGCGCTTCGATTCGCACCTGGATACCAACTACGAATGGCGCGATTTCGCCCTGGTATTCCACGTCATCAATACCGGGCGGCCCGACTTCGTCGGTTGCGCCTGGCTGGATTCGCAAGTCGCCATCGAGCGTTCGTCGTCTGCGGTTGTTTCGTCTGATACCCAAGACACGGAAATACAGCATGCGCTTCCTGATTGAATGCACCTACGTTTACGAGCACCCGCAGGACAACTCCGGCATCCAGCGCGTGGTGCGCAACGTGATCAAACAGTTGGACGGTCTGCACAGCGAGGTCGAATGCATACCGGTAATGATGCACGGCGGCATGCTCTACCGGGTGCTCAGCCTGACGCCGCTGAAACCGCAAAAACAGACGCCGCTGCGCCAGGCGGCGATCATTCGCCTGGACCATATGCGCAACCGCTATTGGTGGTGGCATTCGCGGCTCGAACGGCTGCGCCCGTTCAGCACCTCGCATGCGGCGCGCCGCCTGCTGTTCGTGCTGGGCAAACTGCTCGGCCTGGCGATCACCCTGCCGCTGCGCGTCGCACTGTGGCTCAACCGCAATGCGCAGCCAGCCCCCGAGCGGGCCGTGCCGTTGCAGGTCGAGGAGGGCGATCAGCTGTTGTTGCTCGACTCCTCCTGGCATGCCGATTTCTTCGAGCTGGCCGAGCGCCTGAAGCGGCGCGGAGTGGGCATCGTCTCGGTAATCTACGACCTGATTCCATTGACCCACCCGCAGTTCTGCGACGCCGGGCTGGTCAAGGTGTTCGACCGCTGGTTCGACTGGATCGCGCAGACCGCCGATGGATTCATGGCGATTTCGCAGACCATCAGCGAACAGGTCGAGCGCGAGCTGCAGCAGCGTCTTGGGATAGATGAAGCCAGCCGGCGCTGGCATGGCCACTTCCACCTCGGCTGCGAACTGGACCTGAACTACGCCGAGGCGCCGCTGCACCCCGGCCTGCGGCGGATGTTCGCCAAGCGTGAGCCGGTGTACCTGATGGTCAGCACCGTCGAGCCGCGCAAGAACCACGCTTACCTGCTCGACGCCTTCGAGCGCCTGTGGGCGCAGGGCTCCAAGGCGCGCCTGTGCATCATCGGCAAGGTCGGCTGGAAGTGCGAGGCGCTGCTCGAACGGATCAACCAGCACCCGTTGAACGGCAAGCGCCTGTTCATGTTCAACCGGGTCAATGACCGCAGTCTGGAGCATGCCTATTCGCGTGCGCGGGCGTTGGTTTTCCCCTCGCATGCCGAGGGCTTCGGCCTGCCGCTGGTCGAGGCGATGCAGCGCGGGCTGCCGGTGATGGCCAGCGATATTCCGGTGTTTCGCGAAGTTGGCGGGGATTTCATGGCGTATTTCGACCTGGCCGATCCGCAGTCCCTGGTGCGCTTGATCCAGGCATTCGAGGCGAGCGGGCAGTTTCCCGCCGCGCGCCCGGTGGTCGAGTGGCAATGGGTGGATTGGCGCGGTGCCGCCGGGCAGTTGATCGCAGGCGCCTCCAATGGCTTGCGGCGATCTGCGCCGGCGTTGCAGGCGAACCAGGCGAATCAGGTGAGCTATGCGGATTGCCCTTAACGCGCGGATTCTGCAGGCGCCGCGCACGGGCATCGGCCAGTACCTGGTCGAGCTGATCGGCGCCCTGCGCGACGACCCGCGAATAGAGCTGGAGCTGTTCCACGGCTGGGGTTGGAGCACCGAGCTGCCAGCTGCGCTGCCCGGCTATAGTCGCTGGGCCGCGCTGGCCAAGCAGCTGCCCGGCGCTTACCGCTTGCGTCGTGCGTTCGATCAGCGGCACTTCGACCGCTGCGCGCGGCATGGCGGGGTGCAGCTTTATCACGAACCCAGTCTGTGGCCGCTGCAATTCGCCGGACCGATGGTAATGACCCTGCACGACCTGACGCACCTGCATTACCCGCAAACCCAGCCGGCCGATCGCCTGGCGGAGATCGAGCGGCGCATCGGTCCAGCGCTTGAGCGGGCGCAGTGCATTCTCACCGATTCACAGTTCGTCGCCGATGAAATCAAGCGGCACTACGGGGTGGCCGCCGCGCGTTTGCGGGTCGCTCCGCTGGGCTGTGCGGCGCGCTTTTATCCGCGTGAGGCCCGCGACCTGCGCGACGGCCTGGCGGCGCTCGGTCTGCAACCCGGCGCCTACCTGCTGTGCGTCGGCACCCTGGAGCCGCGCAAGAACCTGGCGCAGGCCCTGCGTGCGCATGCCTTGTTGCCGGCGGCCACGCGCGCCCGTTTCCCGCTGGTGATCGCCGGCATGGCAGGCTGGCGCGGCGAGGATTTCGCCGGGGAGTTGCGGCGCGGGCTGGCTGGCGGCCAGGTGCGCCTGCTCGGTTATCAGCCGGACCGGCAGTTGGCCGAAGTCCTGGCCGGCGCGCGACTGTTGTTGTTTCCATCGTTGTACGAAGGCTTCGGCCTGCCCGTACTGGAGGCGATGGCCAGCGGGGTGCCGGTGGTATTGGCGCCGCGCGCCGCATTACCCGAAGTGGCTGGCGAGGCCGGGGTGTATCGCGAACCCGGGGATGATCGCAGTTGGTGTGAAGCGATTCTGCGCCTGATCGAGGACCCGGTGGAATGGCAGGCGCGCCGCGCCTGCGGTTTACAACGGGCGCGGCGCTTCAGCTGGAAGCGCTGCGCGACCCATACGGTTGCCGCCTACCGACAGGCCCTGGAGCACTAGATGCGCGTACTACATTTGTTCAAAACCTATCTGCCGGAAACCATCGGCGGAATCGAGCAGGCGATCTTTCAGGCCTGCCAGAGCGGTATCGCCCACGGCATCGAGAGCCAGGTGCTGACCCTCAGCGCCAGGCCCGAGCCGCGCGAGCTGAGGGTCGCCGATCATCAGGTGCACCGCGCCAAGCTGGACATTCAACTGGCCTCCACCGGGTTTTCCTTTGGCCTGCTGCGGCGTTTCAAGGCGTTGGCGGCCGAGGCCGACGTGATCAACTATCACTTCCCCTGGCCGTTCATGGATGTGCTGCATTTCGCCGCGCAGATCCGCAAGCCGACGGTGGTCACCTACCATTCGGACATCATCCGCCAGAAGCATCTGCTCAAACTGTATCGGCCACTGATGCAACGCTTCCTCGGCAGCGTCGACCGCATAGTCGCGGCGTCGCCGAATTACCTGCAAACCAGCGAGGTGCTGGCGCGCTACCGCGACAAGACCACGGTGATTCCCTATGGCTTGGACAAGGTGGCCTATCCGCTGGCCTCGCCGGCGCGCAGCGCGCACTGGCGCCGGCGTTTCGGCTCGCGGTTCTTCCTGTTCGTCGGGGTCATGCGTTATTACAAGGGCCTGCATATTCTGCTCGAGGCGGTGCGGGGCACCGGCTACCCGGTGGTGATCGTCGGCGCCGGCCCGCTGGAGCTGGAACTGCGCGCGCAGGCGCAGGCCCTGGGCCTGGATCATGTGCACTTTGTCGGTCGCCTGGGTGACGAGGACAAGGTGGCGCTGCTGCAATTGTGCAGCACCCTGGTATTCCCCTCGCACCTGCGTTCGGAGGCGTTCGGCATCTCCCTGCTGGAAGGGGCGATGTTCGGCAAGGCGATGATCTCCAGCGAGATCGGCACCGGCACCAGCTACATCAACCAGCACAACCATACCGGCCTGGTGGTGCCGCCCGGCGATCCCCTGGCGCTGCGCGAAGCGATGCGCACGCTCTGGAATAACCCTGGCTTGGCCGTGCAGATGGGCCGGCGTGCCGAGCAGCGCTATCGGCAGCTATTCACCGCCGAGCGCATGGGGCGGCAAATGGCGGCGCTGTATCGGGAGCTGCTGAGCAGTCCGCAGGGGCTGGGTGAACAGCTGGGCGCCAAATGCTGAGCAACGCTCGGCGGTTTCGACAGCATCCGGCGCCCTCGCGGCCGTTCAGCGCCAGAACGGTTTGTCCATCTCCGCCAGGCGATCGCTTTCGGTGATACCGGCATCGCTCAGCAGGCGCGTATCGAGCTTCGCCAATTGCCTGCGGCCGCGAGCGTTGCGGCGCCACAGCAGCAGCGTGGCCAGCAGGCGGTAAAACCAGTGTCGTGGCGCCGGGAGACTTGGGGACAGATCGGAGTCGAGGCTGCGTTCCATGGCGGCTAACCTTCCCGCATTTTTGCGGGTGTGGGGTATGGGGAGCCATGATCGCGTGCTAGCGCGGCCAGGTGCAGCCACAGCGACGCAGAATTGTATCGGTGCAGCTTGGTTTCTCAGTCAACTGTTCTGCTTGCTGCGCCAGTTTCTGTATCTGACGTCAGCGATTGACGCGCTTAACCAACACAAGCACGGGATCAATGAAATATGGCGAGTTCACAGCAAGCCGCGACAGGTACGGTTGCAAATAGACTGGCGAAATGCACTGACCTGTTATTCAGCTTTTACTCGCCTGCCCCTCTAGAACTGCTGAACTCGTATTGAGGTGACTCGCAGACTCGTCAATGAAGGGCCAGAGCACCGCCAGCAAACGCTCCAGACACTCTTCCATCTGCACCTCAGAGGTATCAAGACTCAAGCTGGGTTGATCGGGGGCTTCATAGGGGGCCGAAATGCCAGTAAATTCGCTGATCAGCCCCGCCCTGGCCTTCTGATACAGTCCCTTCGGATCGCGCTGCTCGCAGCTCTTCAGGGTTGTACTGATATGAATCTCGCGGAATCCCTCTGCGCCGATCAGCGCGCGTGCCATGCGTCGATCCTCGCCATAGGGCGAGATAAACGACGTGATAACGATCAGTCCGGCAGTATTCATCAACTTGGCAACTTCGGCGATACGCCGGATATTTTCTGCACGGGCCTCAGGAGAAAAACCCAGGTCGGCGTTCAGGCCGTGACGAACATTGTCACCATCGAGCACGAAGCAGGCATGCCCGAGTTCAATCAGACGCTTTTCCAGGGCAAACGCCAAGGTCGATTTACCCGCACCACTCAGGCCCGTCATCCATAGGGTCACCGGGCGTTGTCGGAGCAATTGCGCCCGGGCTTCCGGAGTCACACTGGCAGCCTGCCAGACTAGGTTTGTCGCTTCAGGGAGGCGGGACATTTAGGTGATCCTTTGCGTCATGGCTGTACCCATTCTTTAAATTTTGCCGAGCAGGATGGCTATTACCAAGCCCAGGTTACCCAACAGCGTCTGGCGATATAC
Source organism: uncultured Pseudomonas sp. (assembly GCF_946885955.1). Next base: position 103,733 of record NZ_CAMPHI010000009.1, on the reverse strand, counting down.
TCCAGAACTCATGACTCCGCGGCATCGCGACAGGAGAGAGTTTTTCCGCGCCTTAGCGAACGTTAGCAGCACTTCGCGATGCTGTTCGGTCAGCAAGTGCTGGCAGCGCCGCAACGACTCAATGTTGATGTCGTTCCACTGCTTGAAGTGTCCAGCGAACATCCGGCGGAGCCGGTAAAGGCGATCGCCCAGGTTGGAATTGGCACCGATCAGATTGCCCCCGTGTTGGCGGTAGTCAATTGATGGCGTTTTATCGTAGTAAACCTGCCCGCCAGCACCACTGACCAGCATGTATGTCCACCAGTCATGGGAGATGATCGGTAGCGGGCCTGCATCAATCAACAGGTCGCGGGCGGCATGGTTGAAAAGCATGGTGTTTCCGCCGGCCAGGCTCTGTACCAAGGAGTTGGTAAAGGTTGGGGGGCGATCGAATAAGGGAGACTGTCCCAAATGCTTGCCTCGCTCATCAACCAAATGCGTGCGGCCGCAATATAGGGCTGGTAGCCCGGACCGCGCCCGCGCCAGCCACTCAAGGCCCCGTTCTAATCTGTCGGGATGCCAGAGATCATCCTGGTCACAATATGCATAGGCGTCAGCAGCAATCGCCTCATCTAGCACCAAAGACAAAAAGTTGGCATGGAACCCCAAACAGGGACCGGGCTTGATCGTCAGGCGATCGCGGCCAAGCCTGCGTTGATACTCAAGCAGGATGTCCAGCGTGCCGTCGCACGAACCATCGTCGGACACGGCAAGCTGCCAGTGTGGGTATGACTGGTTGATGATTGAGTCGAGCTGCTGTGCCAAATAACGGGCACCATTGTGTGTGGACAGCAGGATCGCAACCTTCGGAGACTCTTTCCGGACAGCTCCAGAAGACTCAAGACATTCTTCGTATTGGCTCATTGAGCGGACACCTCAACAGCGCGACGAGCTGATGCAGCCTCGACAACCGGCACGGAATGATTATGTTGCGGGTCGCTCAAGCGCTCCATGCACGGCAATGCTCCCTGAGGCAATGAACGCACAATCTGCCACCCTGCAGGCCATAAATCCGGTTTGTAATAATCTGTCGATGCTTCGGGCCTGCCAGCGAAATAGATACGGTAGCCTTCGCTACTCGCCCAGGCATCCCAGTTATAGATTCGGCCTATAAGAACTGCTTGTTCAGTCGAGGGTCGACCCAGCAACTGCAAGAGGTGCTGCAGCGGCAGATATCGTTCGATTGGCAAAGCCAGTGTTAGCCGCAGCTGTTCTGCGTCCGCGACATAATCACTAATGCCCTGGTTGATCGACTCAACGAGCAAGCCTATGTCGTAATCGATGCCGCGTTCGCCATCCTCGACAAAGGATAAATGACCCTCGGCATCTTGGCGGTACCCGATGGTTGTGCCGTAGGGCGCAGAAAAGAATAGCTCGGCTACGGCTCGATTGTCGTACAACAGAGCACGGCTTCTGTCGTCCAGCTGGAGCGCCTCGCTCATGGTTTTCAGGCGCAGACCGGTTTTCTGCGAGAGGCTCTTGGCCGGCTCTGAAAGACCCAGGTAGTAGCCCTGCACATCGAGTTCAAACATTCCCTCCAGGGCGCGTTCAAAAGCTTTCTGCGTGGTACCGCTCCAACCAACATCGACAAATGCCACCCGCATACCATCGGTCAACCCCAACTCCAGCAGATGGCGGTGTAGACCACGTCGTGTTTCACGGGCTACTTGTAGAATTCGATGACGCATGGCCACTAGGAACTGCCCGACTGACTTATGAGTGCGCGGAGTAATGCGTGTAGTTGCGCTTAAATTTAGGGGCTCCAGCACGCCAGCATCGGGCAATTCAACGCCGATGCGGGTAAAAAGATCTTCCAGCGTGATGTTGTCGGCACCGGAAAGAAAAAATGTCACCGACTCGAGGAAATTCTGCTCGGAGAGTGCGGCCATAGTGAATGCCACTCTCGACCCTCGCATGTACTGAGCCTCCACACCTCCGGCCGAATACTGCTGATGAAGTTGATGCAGCAGGAAGCCATCGCGGGAGATAAAGAGCAGACGATCAATACCTTCATCGCGAACCTCGTCCTGAATCCAGTCGAGAAACCCATGCAACAACGGGCCGCCATACTGCCAACCCAGGCGATACCAGGAGCTTCTGGAATCTTGGTAGCAGGCATAACGGGCAAGACCGGCACAGAGGTAGGTGCTTGCAGAAGAAGCCGGCAAAGATTCGACGAGCCCTTGAGCGATAGAGGCAGGAGGACGATAGTGCAGAGTGCGCAGCCCTTTTTCCTTGGCTCGCTGCACATCGCCAAGCGGGTTATCACCTATATGCAGGATATCCTCGCCAGCAAGTCCGAGCCGCTGCTTTAACAGGTCGAACAACTCACCCTTATCGCGCTTGGTACAGTTGCATGCGCTGGAGACTAAAAGGTGATCGGCCCGTAAATTGAGGCGCTCAGCCAATTGCGCGAAGAATTTCTGTGGCAGGTACATATCCGAGGTCAAAACAACGACCTTGCCTTGACTCCGTGCTTCGTCGAACAGCGCAACGACTTCAGGGTTGAGTCGTATCACTGCATGCTCAAGCTTCTGCTCCAGCTCAGCTAATACGGCGGAGTCATGCTGTGCGTGGCTCAAATTGTCATAAATATCAGCCAGCGTCAGCTCTTTACGCCCCTCCCGAGCCATTTGTTTAAAGCCATGTATCTGGGCGACTTTCCGCTGCTCGGCAAAGCCGCGATCAGCCAACTGATGACCCATCAGATCAAATAGATTTTCCGGTTCATGCAAAACACGGACAAGCAGGGTGTCGAATACATCAAACGAAACAGCCCGGACAGCAGGCAGTAACTTGTCAAACTCTTCCAGCAGCTGCTGATAGCGTTCCATAGCACCTGATTCTCTTGTCAGTAGTTCAACATCAGAAAGTCGACACTATTCTGATGAAGATTATTATTGTGATAGGGGTCACGCATGAAATAGTCAGGATGCTTATAAAACAGCTTGCGACGTTCGCGGCCAAGCCGCTTGAGCTTGACGGTATCTTCGTGGTCAACTCCACGGGAAACTGACTCGTGATGCACAAGCGTTACAGCAGAACACACCACATTGTGCCAACCGGCCCGATGCAGCCCCAAGCACAGATCGACATCGTTATAGGCAATGGGTAGTGCCTCATCAAAACCACCAATAGACTCGAATTTATGGCGAGCGACCATCAGGCAGGCACCGGTTACCGCCAGCCAGTTCCAGTCAAGAACATTGCGCCCGAAATACAGCGGTATGTCATGACGCGCATTGTAGAACGCATGGCCCGGGCCATCGGCCAAATTCAGTACGCCGCAATGTTGAATACGCTCAGAACCTGGAAAAAGCAATTTGGCCCCCACTGCGCCTACATGTTCCAACTGTGCAAAACCGAGCAGTCGCTCCAGCCAATCGCCCTCTATGACCTGTGTATCATCATTGAGGAAGAGCAGAAATTCACCCGTAGCATAACGGCTAGCCAGGTTGTTAATAGCTGAATAGTTAAAGGGGTGAGGGTAGTGTTGCAGCTGTATCTGCGGATGCAGTTCCAGGCTGCGGTAATACAACAGAGCGTCCTCGTCGACACTCTGGTTATCGATAAGAATGATTTCGTAGTTTTCGTAGCGAGTCTTCTCCAAAATGGAGTCGATGCATTGCCGCAAGATCGAGTAGTTGTCACGACTTGGAATAATGATCGACACCAGCGGAGTGTCGACAGGACGGTAGTTGATGCGAAACTGCCCAGGCATTTGGGCCACGGACTCAACACAACCAGAGAGCATACGACGTTGTAACGCATCTTCCTTGAGGCGACGAACTGCGTCACTGGCATAGGGCTTGGCATCGATACTTGAGGCAATTGAGGAGGGCAGTATGCGCCAGTGATAAAGTACCTTGGGAATATGCGCGACGCGTTGGGTCTGCTCGGTGACCCGCAAGATAAGATCATAGTCCTGAGCCCCCTCATAACCAAGACGTAAGCCACCCACATCTTCGACCAGACGTGACCGAATGCAACACAGGTGGCAGGTATACATGATGCTCATCAGTGCATCAGGCGACCATCCCGGTTTGAAGAAGGGGTCACTGAAATTTCCCGTCGCATCAATCTTGTCCTCATCGCTATAAATGAGGTCGGGGTCATGTTCATTTATGACTTTTACAACTTCGTACAATGCGTCGAGTGTCAGCTCATCGTCATGGTCAAGAAAAGCGACATACTCACCTTGCGCCAGGCTTAGCGCAATGTTGCTTGCATGGGATATACCTCCGTTCTGCTCAAGGAATCTGACCTTGATTCGCGGATCATCGAGCTCTCGCATAAAGCGTCGGGTATCTTCATTAGGCCCGGCATCCTCAACCAGAATCAGCTCCCAATTGGTGTACCACTGCAGCTCCACGGACTTGATAAGCTTTTCCAGATAACGTGGGGCAACGCCATATACCGGCGTGATGATCGAAATCAAGGGACGGCAAGCAAATCCGGATAGTGCCTGCTCGACGCTGGCCGAACGCCGCGGCGGCAGGTAGCAATAGCGACTAGCGCAGGATTGCTCCAGAGCATAGCGACCAGCGGATTTCGATTCCGCATCGGCGCTATGGGTCAGCCCATATAACCCCTGAATACCCTCGGCGCGGCTCACCTGCTGCTGCCGTTGCCAGTTCTCATAGTGGATCGAGTTCCGGAACAGAAACCCCAGGCGGCTAAATACCCAACTAAGCAGAGGTGCGCGGAGCCTTTGCGGCAAGCGAAAATAGACTGTGCGAGCGATGGACCTGAGCGCGTTCCGAGACCTGCCGACCAGGCGCTTGGCGAAGCTGCCGGCGGCGCGCAACGGCTGGGTCAGCCGCCAGGATGACGAGCCACGTATTTCTGCAATGCTGGCGTGAGCATTCAACAGGTCTTGCTGCAGACTTGCGACCTGATGCTCCAGATACTTTTTCTGTTGTACGAACAACTGCACCTGCACTGCTTGTTGCGCAAGCTCGTTTGCGTGGGCGATAACGGTTTGCTGCAGCTGCTGCTCCAGCAGACTGATCTGCCTTTGCTGGTTGGCAACGCTATGCTCCTGCGTAGCCAACAAGGCGCGCAGTGGCTCATAGCGCTGCAACTGCAGCGTCAGATTACTCAATGCCTCACTGGTATTGCGATCGTTCAAGTCCTGCGCATCGGTTGCCAGTTGCTCTAGCAACTCGAACAACAACCGCGTTTCGGCGAGCAGGCCGGGAGCACACTGGATGTCCTTCGCGGAGAAATGTGAATGGCGCAACTGCTCATCGAGAAAGCTCTCGACATACTCGACCAGATCTTCATCCGTCGGTGCATTGAGTCCGCTCAGGCGGGCAATGCGCAACAGCTGCTCACGGGGGCTGGCCAACAATCGGTCATAACTTATGACCAGGCGCGTATAGCCCTGGGTTTCCAGCAAGCTGGGTAGACAATGTTCGAGCCACAGCAGGTGACTTTTCTCAGCAGGAAAGCCATCGCGCTTTTCAAGCGACAAGGCAACGCTGATCGGGTTGCGGCTGGCAATAAGAAAAATCGGCGTCACACCCAGGCGCTGGAACACCAGTTTCCAGAATGGCAGCAGGCGCGCCATTCGCGGATCCTTGAAGGCAAAAAGACGATAGCGTTCGATTTGCTTGGAAAGATAATAAACGGCCCTTTGTCCATGAGGGCTGGCCAGCAGCGCAGCCCAATTGCCCTGGCTAAGATCGCCAAGACTGTGCCAACTCTGCCCGCATTGCTCCAGCAAGGCATCGTTGATGGCAACGATCTCCAGGTCCTCCCAGAAGCCTTTGCTGTTATTACCTTCGAAGGCAGGCATCAGATTGCCGCCCAGCTCCACACCTAGAGCCTGTAACCCCCTGGTCAAGGCGCTTGTGCCGCTGCGGTGCATACCGAGAACGACGATGATCTTCGTACACTCAACGCTCATGAGTACCTCAACCAGACCTTGTCTAGAGCCTTTGTTGTTATGGGGCGGATTATTCGGAGGCAGATCTAGCAGGCTGTTGAAAAACTACCGGCGTTGCCATTGCTGCGTAAAAAGCAGGCTCGGGTGCGAGCCCTGTCAAAATGCTCATTTACAACACGTAACTCCGCTTTTTCGCCTGTTTTTGTTTTGCACTGGCTGCCTCGCCTACGTTTTTCAACGGTCTGCTAGGCAAATGCTTGGCGTTTAGCCTCGCGCTCCTTCGCTTGCTCCAATTTCACGGCTATGCGGATGGTTTCCAGATACCCGCTGATGACCTCGTCGGCAGGGCCGCAAGCAACGCTGCGCCCGTCATGAAGCCAGACCACCCGATCGCACAGCGACTGGATCGCTTCCATGCTGTGCGAAACCAGCACGACGGTCTTCTTGTCGCAAATCTTCTGGCGCATGGCGTTGTGCGATTTCACCTTGAAGCTCTCATCGCCGACCCCGAGTACTTCGTCGATCAGCAGGATGTCCGGGTCGGCGTAGATGGCGACGGCAAAGCCTAGCCTCGCGCGCATGCCGGTCGAGTAGGTGCCCACTGGGCGCTCGAAGAAATCGCCCAGTTCGCTGAAACTGTGAATATCGTCGATCAGTGCACGCACTCGTTTGAGACTGAGACCGAGCAAGAGGCCGCCGATGTATACGTTCTCGCGCCCGGACAACTCCGGTTTGAAACCGACATTCAAGGCCAGCAGGCTGGCGGTCATGCCAGGTTGACGCCAGAGCCGACCGCGATCTGGCTCGGTGATACCGGCAATCATGCGTAGTAGGGTGCTCTTGCCGGCACCATTGGCGCCAATGATGCCGAGTGTTTCGCCCGCATTGAGGGTGAAACTGACATCTTCCAGCGCCCAGAACTTCTGGTATTTGAGCACGCCGGTACGCTGTCGGTAGGACAGTCCGACATTGTGTGCTTGGAGGATCAGTTGCCGCTCGCTCATGGCTGGTCTCAGTACAGGAGTTTCGGATAGCGGCGCTCGTTGCGCTGCAGAATCAGCAGTGCCGCGCCCAGTATTGGCAGGGCGAGCATCACGCAGTAACCGAGCGCCCCCCACAGTGGCCACTGGTTATGCAACAGCACCTCGCGATAGGCGGAGATCAGCAGCACCATGGGATTGAACTCGAAGGCTGCGCGCATGGACTCCGGAACCTGGTCAGCGCTGAAGAAGATTCCGGACATGAACATCATCAGCATCAGCAGGTTGTCGACCACCAGTTTCAGATCCTGGGCGAAGGGAATCACGGCGGCAAGCAACAGGCCAACCGCGATGATCAGCAGCAGATGCGTCAGTATCACGGGCGCCAGACCGAGCCACTCGACCGAAGGCGCTTTGCCGGTCAGCAGGAGAAATACCAGCAGCAGGAATAGGACGATCAGAAACTTGAAGGTGTTGCTGAAAATCTGAATCAGGCCGAATAGAAACTTTGGTACGTAGATTTGCTGCACCAGGCCGGCATTCATTGGGATCGACCCGCTGGCCTGCCGCACCGAGCCATCGAACCACTTCCAGGCGATCATGCCGCTGAGCAGAAATGGCACATAATCGGCACCGCCCTGGCGCAGGGCCATGCCGAATACGACATAGAAGACCGCCATATACATGATCGGTTCGATGATCCACCAGAGGAAGCCGAGAAAGCGCCTGGCAATCTCCGTGCGCAGCTCGCTATAAACCCCGTACCAAAGAATTTCCCAGTAATTCATCTAGATGTTGGCCTGATTGAAATAGGGCGCTCATTTAAACACAATGCGGTATTTTTTCAGCAAGATACCTGCAAGTCTTGCCCACGTCCTTTCCGACAAATGGCTCCGCCGCTGACAACAAGAGGCTTTACATGCGGTTAATTCAGACCCTGCTCTCACGCGTTCAATCGTCCAAGCCCTTGGCCACCCAATCGACCTCCCCCGTCATGGTTGTGGGTATGCATCGTAGCGGCACCAGCTTTTTGACCGGGTCGCTGCAGCAAGCCGGGCTCGAGCTAGGCAAACATAGCGCGTGGAACCCGCATAACCTCAAAGGTAATCGGGAAAACTTAGAGATCGTCGCCTTCCATGACTCCCTGCTGACGGCCCGCGGCTGCGCCTGGGATAACCCACCCGCCCAGCCTATCAAGTGGACACCGGAGGAAGAGCGGCAGGCCAGTCAGCTGATTGCCGACTACCAAGGCGTGCCGCGTTGGGGCTTCAAGGATCCGCGCTCCCTGCTAGTCGTGGACGGCTGGCTGGAACTGATCCCTGATCTCAAGTTCGTCGGCATATTCCGCCACCCGACAGCTGTCGCCCAGTCTCTCGCCGCCCGCGGCGGCATGCCTCTGGAGCAGGCGCTCACACTGTGGCAGGCCTACAACGAGAAGTTGCTAAAGCTGCAGCAGGAGTTTGCCTTTCCATTGCTGTGCTTCGACGAGGATGAGGCCACGCTGCATGACAAATTGAATGTCATCCTGCAACAAATGGCGCTTGCGCCGCTGGTCGAGGAACGCTTCTTTAGCGCTGAACTCAAGCACCATCAACAGCAGTCACTGCCCCTGCCGCGAGAGCATGAAGCGCTCTACCAAGAACTTCGCGCCTGCGCCCGCTGATCAGGAGAAACTTCAATGTCACTATTTCGCCCCAGGCCCAAACTGTCGATCGTGGTGATCGTCTACAAGATGCCCGACCAGGCCGAGAAAACCCTGCTTTCGTTGAGCCCTGCATACCAGCAGGACGTCCGAGAGAAGGACTATGAGGTGATTGTGGTGGAAAACCACTCGGATCGACTGCTCGGCGCGGCTCGCGCGTGCCAGCATGCATCCAATGTGCGCTATTACCATCGCCAGGAAACCCAGCGCAGCCCAGTCAACGCGATTAACTTCGGCGCAGCTCAAGCCAGAGGGCGTTATGTCGCCATCATGATCGATGGGGCGCGAATGCTGACGCCTGGCGTCGTGCGCTTGACGCTTTCCGCTTTTCAGGCCGACCCACAGGCCGCGGTCTCGGCCCCGGGCTACCACATTGGCCATAAGCTGCAGCAGGTGGCCGTTAACGAAGGATATGACGAGCAGGCCGAAGCCGAGCTTCTGAAAAGCATTGCCTGGCCCCAGGACGGCTACAGCTTGTTCGACATCGCCGTCCTCAGTGGTTCCTGCCAGGGGGGCTTTTTCCAGTCCAACTACGAGAGCAATTTTATCGCCATGTCCACCAAGAAGTGGAAGGCGTTGGGCGGCGTCGATACCCGATACAACGACTTTGGCGGCGGCAATGCCAACCTCGACCTCTATAAACGACTGCTCGAATCCCCGGACACGGCCTTCTATATGCTGTTCGGCGAAGGTTCGTTCCACCAGTTCCACGGGGGAGTCACGACCGGCACGCGCAAAGCCGAACGCGACCTGATCTACAAGCAGCTGGATGACCAGGATCGGGCCTTGCGCGGAGATGACCGGGCACCGCCAAATGTCAGGCCGATACTCTTCGGCACGCCGCACCCGAGCGTCTATCGCTTTATCCGTCACTCCCTGGATAAGGTTCAAGCGCAATGAGCCAACCCCTGCTGTCGATTATCGTCATCGCTTACGACATGCCACGCCAGGCGCTCAACACCCTGATCAGCCTCAGCCCGGCCTACCAGCAGGGAGTGGACGCCGACGACTATGAAGTGATCCTGGTAGAGAACCGTTCAAAGCGAAACATGGACGCCGATGCCATCGCCCGCCTGCCGGGGAACTTCCGTTACTTTCTGCGCGATGAGCCAGGGGTTTCACCTGCGGCCGCGATCAACTTCGCCTTCAGCCAGGCACGAGGCCGGCAGATCGGCCTGATGATCGATGGCGCACGGATGGTGACCCCGGGGGTCGTGCACTATGTGCTGATGGCCTTGCGCATGACGGCCGATGCCATGGTCGTGGTGCCGGGTTACCACCTCGGGGAGAACGAGCAACAGTTCCACCTGACCCACGGCTACTGCGAGGAGCAGGAGCAGCGTCTGCTTGACGAGATCGACTGGCAACGCAACGGCTATGCCTTGTTCGATATTTCCTGCCTGAGTGGGGCCAACCCCAACGGGATCTTCCACCCCTTTATGGAATGCAATTGCCTGTTTCTACCCGCCGATGTATTTCGCGAGATCGGTCAGGCAGACGAACGCTTCGACCTGCCAGGCGGCGGCGCACTGAACCTCTGCATCTACCGCAAGGCCGCCATGCACCCACGCACTCGCGCGTTCATGCTTGCGGGAGAGGGCTCTTTTCATCAATTGCATGGGGGAGTTACAACATCGGAAGTGGTGGAGCGCGATGCCATCCTGCAACGGCAGCGCGAACAGCTCACTGAGTTGCTGGGCGAGCCCTTCCGCTCGCCAACCGTAGAGCCAATTCTACTGGGCAAGGTGCCAGGGCCGGCTTTACGTTATCTACAGCACTCGGTCGCCCGCGGGCTGCACAGGGTACAGCGCTGTGCCGAGCGCAATGAAGATATGTATGCGGATGAACGCATTAAATCACTCAACCCGTTATCTCACTCATGAATCCAGCCGGGCGCATTAATAGCCTGGATGGCTTGCGTGGCCTCGCCATCCTACTTGTGCTGTTCTATCACGCCTGGATAATACTTTCTGGGAAAAAGGTGATGGAGGGTGATGTATTTATCCTGGCACTGTTGTACGCCGGCAATACTGGCGTGACGCTGTTTTTTCTACTCAGCGGTTTTTTGGTTACGCGTCCGTTTATTGAGAGGTTGTCCATTGGGCAGCTACCTTCGTTCAGAGTATATATGGCGCAGCGTGCTATCCGCATCTTGCCTACGTATTACTTCGTTGCCTGTGCAGGACTTATCATTACCCAGCAGTTCGAGCAGTTATTGCCGGTCTTGACGTTCACAGCTAGTGCCTATGATGTAGGTTACTTCAGCATCGTCTGGTGGAGTCTCGGTACTGAAATTCAGTTTTATATACTGATGCCAGTGCTGAGTTATTTGGTCTGGTGCATTCCCGGTAGGGTGCTGAGGATATGCATGCTGCTGTCCCTAGTGGTCCTCTACGTGCTTATCGTGCTTAAGGTACTTGGTCCTGGTGGGATAGAGGGATTTGAATTTAAGTATAGGATGATTTTGTCCGTGTTCGGTCAGCTGCCAGCCTTTTTAGTCGGTGCGTTAATAGCATTTGCCCATATGAAAGGCCAAGTGGTCATCTCAGAGGTGCGAGCCAATGTGTTTTTGTTGGTGCTGCTGGTGTGCTTGATACTTGTGCTTGTACCACCGGCAAGAATCAGCCCGGAGCGTTATATATGGGAGTCACCCTGGTATGTTCTACCAGAGGCTATGATCTGGGGCGGCATTATGTGGGTCATGCTGATGCGGCGTGCTCCTGATGGCAATTTGATTAATAATCGAATAACTCGATATTTTGGTACCATATCGTTTTCTCTATATCTCACGCATGTGCCGGTTATTTATCTGGTTTTGACACGAGGTAATATTGCTGCGCCCGAGTTAGCGACCCTCCTAGCTATTGCGCTGTCTCTGGTTACGGCCCAGCTCTTATACTGGACCATCGAGAAGCCCTCGCTATCCCTTAAAAACAAGCTGATTCCAGCACAACCCCTGCAAGGATATAAAGCATGAGCCTCGTCTATATGCCACCGTCGATTCGCCATTTCGAACCCTCGCATATGGTGTTCAGCACTTGGGTCGATCATCTACCCTTTGGTTATGATCTGGTCGCGGCCCTGCGCCCGAAGATGCTAGTAGAACTGGGCACGCACAAGGGGCTGTCGTATTTCACCTTCTGCCAATCGATGAAGGAAAATGAGATCGATGGTCTGTGCTATGCGATCGACACCTTCGAGGGTGACGAACACACCGACAAATATGACGAATCGGTCTTTAACGCAGTGAATAACCATAACCGTCAGAATTACCATGGTTTTTCCTACTTGATGCGCATGTACTTTCAGGATGCCCTGCGGCATTTCAATGAGGAGAGCATTGACCTGTTACATATTGACGGTTTTCACACCTACGAAGCGGTGAGCGAGGACTTCGCCAACTGGTATCCCAAGATAAAGCCGGGCGGCATTATCCTGTTTCACGACGTGCAGGCGCGCCTGCAGGATTTTGGAGCCTGGAAGTTCTGGGACGAAATTCGCGGTCAGCACGAGAGCTTCACCTTCAATCACGGCTTTGGTCTTGGTGTGTTGCGTAAACCGGGCGGTGATCGCAGCAATGACCCCGAGCTGCTCAAGCTGCTGTTTGAAGGGCAGACAGACGACTCATGCGCTCGGATGCGCGCATTTTATGTGCATGCCAGCAAGCATCTGGAGAACAACCGCAAACTCAAGCGCCTTAACCAAGCCGCTCCGGCCAAGCCCGCCGCCTGATGGGTGACTCAGTTACACCAGCAGGGTTGCGCAATCCAACTCGCTATATCCCTCAGTTGGAGTCGCTGCGTGGCTGGGCCATCCTGCTGGTTATTGCTTTCCACTACTTTGGCATTCTTCGCGGCGATGGCACCGGAGGCTTACCTGCGGACTCGCCGTTGTGGCTTCGACTTTTTGGAGCAGGTAATACCGGAGTAACGCTGTTCTTTGTACTGAGTGGATTCCTCCTGGCGCAGCCATTTATTCGGGCGATCCGAGATGGCGCGCACGTCAATATTCGTCAGTTTTACAGCGCTCGCCTGCTACGTATTATTCCGCTTTATTATGCGGCCATTCTGGTGGCCTGGCTGAGCACCGGGAACTCCACCAGCGCGTTGCAAGCGCTCTTATTTGTCCCAGTTGGTTTTGAGATTTTTCCCTTCAGCGTGCCATGGTGGTCGCTCAGTACCGAAGTGCAATTCTATCTGCTGCTGCCTTGGTTGATGTTGGCGCTGCACTGTCCCCGAGGTCGTTGGCTGGTGATTGCAGGCGTTGTAGCCTGGCTTATCTTGCACTGCATTCACATGCTGCAACCGCAGTGGCTGGGGCTGCCACCAGGAAGTAAATCATCGTTATTTGGCCGAGGCTTGGCCTTTTTGCTCGGCGGATTGGCTAGCTGGTTTTATCTAAGCCGCGGCTATTCAAAAATGACTAACGCACCTAAAGCGGTTGGCTTGATCTCCATGCTGCTGCTTGGCGCGCTGACGTGGCTTTTACAGTGGTATGGCCTGACGGGGCAGAACGCGGCCCTGCTGGCAATGCCCTTCTACCATGACTTGGAGGCCCTGATCTGGGCTGGCTTGCTGCTATGTAGCCTGGGGCCGCTGACCTTGGGTTTGCGTGTATTTATTAACCCGCTGGCCAGTCACTTCGGCACTATTTCCTACTCGCTATATTTGGTGCATGTACCGGTTCAGTTCTATCTGCTCTATCCCGTCAAGGTGGCTATCGGCGATACCGGCACATTGTTGGATATCAGGATGCTGACCGCTGTTGTCGGTGGCTTCCTGTTGTCATGGTTGGGGGCGGTCCTGTGTTACCGCTTTATCGAAAGCCCCTTCCTTAAACTGAAATCCCATTTGCCGGTACTCACCGGTAGGCTTCGGGGAGCTCCTGCCAAAGCGTAGCGAACCCCGGTTCAGCCTCGCCTGCTGGACGGCCATTGGAGTAGTAGTAGAGTGCCAGAGATTTGCGATAGACCCCTTCCGGGCAAGTCACTGGCTGAGGGTGCCCATGGTAGGAGTTCGAAGTCGTGCTGAACACGACGCAACGGTTGAGAATCGGTAGCACGCGCTTGGGTGGGCCTTGCATGTCCTTGTCCCAAAGCTCCAGATGGCCGCCATATTCTTCCGGCCATTCCTGATTTAGATACAAAAGGAAATTGAGACGGCGATCCAGAGCAAAGTCGCGATGGGTGGCGAAGTCGGCATGGACCTTGAGGAATCCGCCTCGGCTAATCTGATGAATTCCAGCCCCGCGTAGATTGGGGTCGGGAATCAGCTGATCGATACCGGTCATCCGGCTAAGGAAGTCGAGAAAATAATGCGAATTCAACTCCCAGACCAACTGCCTGTAGGCCTCGGGCATCTGCAGGCAGTCACGGATATTGCGTTTGTCTTTCTGCACATATTCGCCGCTGCTCTTGTCCTTGTGCGTTGCATCGTTCCAGATAGGCAGCCCTTGGTCATAAGGGTACTGCTGCAAAAGCTTCTGCAGCGTGGACGGGGGCAGGAAGTCATCAATTACAATGTGCGGAAATGGCTGGTTATCCTGATAGAGAGGAGCCAACCGTTCTACAGCGCCCCGCAACGCCGCATAATTGATCAACAGGCCCGAGGCAGTTGGCATGGTGGCTTGATCACCGATCAATGTCGGAAATGATACGTTACTCACTAATCAGGGATCCTTTTGTGTCGGCTTCTCTCAGAACCATATTTTGCGGCTTGGCGCTGCTCGTCATTCTGCTGACCTCGGGTTGTTCAGGCAATGACCCGGATCAACAAGCCAGACCGAATATCCTGCTGATTTTGACCGATGATCTTGGCAACAACGATATCGCCAGCTGGGGCGACGGTACGGCCCCGACACCGACGCTGGATGAGCTGAGCCGTCAATCTGTGCGATTTCGTCTGCACTTTACCGACAGCACCTGTTCTCCCAGCCGAGCGGCCTTGCTGACCGGCCAGCACCCTGTGAGTGTCGGTTTTCAAACCAACGGCCTTGGGCTCTCTAGCGATCTGAGAACACTGCCGAAAAGCCTGAAAGCGCTGGGCTACCGAACCGCCCATATCGGTAAGTGGCATGTGGGCGAAGCTTTGGAATACCCTGAAATAAATCCTGGCGCTCAGGGTTTCGACTACTGGCTGGGCATGCTCAACCACTTCGTACTACGAGGCCCCGGCGCAGAAGGCCAGATCATTCGTAGTGCGCCGACATACCTTGACCCCTGGCTACAAGAGAACGGTGGACAACCACAACAATTCAGGGGCTATCTGGACGATATCCTGACCGAGAAAGCCATCGAACTGATGTCAGAGGGGAATCAGCCCTGGTTTATCAATTTATGGTTGTTTGCTCCTCACACTCCCTATCAGCCCTCCCCCAGGTTTGCCGATCAATTCCCGAATACTGCCGATGGACAATTCCAATCCATCCTCAAGCACATTGACTTCAACGTAGAGCGTTTGCTGGAAAGCCTTGAGCGCAAAGGGCTGAGCGAAAACACAATTGTGATCTTCGCCAGTGACAACGGTGGGCCCAATCTTGCGCGGGACAACAACTTCCCTCTTTTAGGTAAGAAAACTAACTACCTTGATGGCGGCGTGAGAAGCCCGATGCTACTGCGCTGGCCGCATCATTACGAAAATAGAGAAGTCACGGCACCCTCACATATCACCGACATTTTCCCCACTTTGATTGCTTTGGCTGGAGGGACTCCACCGGCTGGAATCATGGGGCGAGACCTGCGTCCGCTGATGAATGGACAAACGCAAGACGCGCCATCCGCCTTCTACTGGATGGCCGATGGAGGTTTAGGAAATATGACCTACGGTGGACAGCAACTCGAACATGCATTGTTTTTCTACCGAGACCTGTTCGGGACTTACACAAAAGGGCTGGCCAAAGGGGCAATTGCCACGCCATCGGCAGAGCCCCGAACAGAGCACGCCTTTCCCGAAGCCGCAGACGCAGACGTACTCATCACCGCTTTTGAGCGACAGGTACGTACACCGCCGTTTACCTGGAAGCCCAGCACAGCCGCTTACGCCGGGCAATTGAGCGGCCTTGATTTCCAGAGAGCCCCGGTACTGGGTGGCTACAGCCTTGGATTGTCCCTCCAGCACCCAGCTGCGCATCCCGTACAGCAGACACTGCTTGAGCAGCAGGGGGTGTGGAGGATCGACTGGCTGCCTGACCAGCGCCTAAGGGTCGTGATAGGCAACGAAGAGCAGTTCAGCACGCCCATCGACCCACTCAAGCAAACATGCAACAAGTTGGTGGTTTCTACTCAGATTGAGCCTGCGAGAACCCACCCTTTCCCCGGCCCGGCATCGTCAAGGCTTCTACTGTATTGGAACGGGAAAGTGGTGCTGGATAGCCCAACCGTACTGACCCGCCCTCGATCGGCCACACCGCTGAAAAACCCCACCTGGATAGGCAATAGCGCAGATGGACAGAGCCCACTCCTGAACCAGCACCTGGCGAAGCCCGTGATCGTCAATAAATTTCTACTGCCCCAACAGGAAGGCTACGACCTCTCGGATATGCAGGCAGAACTCTGTGTGGAAGGGCCTGCCGGTGGCTGATAAGCATATCGCCACCGAGCTATTGCACGAGTCGCGCCGCCTTGCTCGGTAGCCGTCTCAGTTTGAGCCATCGCATCGCAGCGTATGGCTTGTTGTTTTTACTGCTATCGGCTGGATCAGCAATTTGGACCACCACAGCCTCGCAGTCTGCAACATATCCACCAACCGTCGACCACTGGGTAGCCGAAGACAGCTGCCAGACCTGTCACCAAACGCAATATCAGCACTGGCGGGGCTCCCACCACCACCTGGCAATGCAGGAGGCAAGCGAGCAGTCAGTGCTGGGCAACTTCAATGCCCGGACTTTCTCCGGATCGCGAGGGCGCACCCACTTTCTGCGCAAGGGCGCTGACTTCTGGGTAAGCACCACAGGTGCCGATGGCAAACCGGCTGACTACCCTGTCGCCTACACCTTTGGTGTCGAGCCACTGCAGCAGTACCTGCTGGCATTGCCCGGCGGGCGGCTACAAGCGTTCGACGTGGCTTGGGATACCCAGAAAAACCAATGGTTCGAACTCTATCCAAACCAGCAGATCGAGCATGACGACGCCTTGCATTGGACGGGACCGAATCAGAACGCAAATTTTATGTGCATCGAGTGCCATACCACGGGCTTCAAGCGCAACTACGATCCGATTACCGACCAATATGCCAGTACCTGGCAGGCTCTCGGGGTGGGCTGCCAAAGTTGCCACGGCCCCGCCGCCGATCATCTGGAATGGGTTAAGCGCCCAGCCGGTGAGGCTGGCTATGGCTTTTCATCCGCAGGCGTGGACGACAGTGCAAGAAGAGAGACCGAAGTTTGCGGTCGCTGCCACAGCCGCAGGGCCGCACTCACCGATGGCTACCAGCATGCCAATCGTATGATGGATGACTACCTACCCAGCCCCCTTAGCCCGGTCCTCAATGAAATTGATGGCAAGGTCAAAGACGAAGTCTTTGAGTATGGCTCCTTCATACAGAGCCGTATGTATGCCGCCGGTGTGCGTTGCTCGGACTGCCACGACCCTCACTCCGCCGGGTTACGCGCCACGGGCAATGCCCTGTGCACGCAATGCCACAACTCATCGGGCCAGGCAGTCCGCACGGACATCGACTCCGCCGGCCTGATACCCAAGAACTACGACTCGCCGGAACATCATCGGCATCGGCAGGAAACTGCAGCTGCTCAATGCATCAGCTGCCATATGCCGGCTCGCCACTTTATGGTCAAGGACCTGCGCCACGATCATAGTTTCAGTGTGCCGAATCCGGCTCAGGCCATGGCATTGGGGTACAGCGACGCTTGCCTTGGTTGCCATGCGGATATGCCATCGGCTCGCCTGCAAATGCGGTTCAAACAGCTGTTCAGTAACCCTCAGCCCAGGGATCACGGCTATGCCTCGGCTTTATTCGCCGCCAGGCATGGGAGGGAAGGCGCATTGGTGGCCGTACTGGAGCAATTACAGCACGAAGCCCTGCCCGCCATTCGTAGGGCGACCTTGCTTGCAGAGCTATATCGCTACCCTTCACAACGCACGTTGCACGCCATCCTTCAGGCGCTGGGGGACAATGAGCCGCAAGTGCGCGAGGTGGCAGTAAGCAGCCTGGCTGCCTTGGCCCCTGAACGACTGCTGATGCAGGCGCTCAGCCCCTTGTTACGGGACCCCGTACGCGCGGTGCGTATCGCGACAGCGTGGCAAATAGCGCAGCTAGCCCAGACGGGCCGTGCGGCTCCTGCTGGTTTCGAACAGGCCATTCGTGAGTATGAGCAGGTACAACACAGCCTCCGCGAGCGCCCCGAGGCAAATGTGAATCTGGCCATGCTCTACCAACTGGACGGTAGGACAAAGGATGTGGAGCCCGCGCTACGAGAAGCCTTGAAACGTGACCGACGCTACCAGCCCGCCAGAATCCTGCTCGCCCAGTGGCTTGAGTCGCAAGGTGACGCCCGAGCAGGGATCAGGCTGCTTGAGGACGGACTTAACCAAGCGCTAAACAATCCGGTAGAGACAACCGAAGCCAGGAAACACTATGCGGAAAAGCAGAGTTCGTCGGCTGAAAATATGCACCTTGAGCCTGCGGCTAACAACGCTTCGGCAAAAAAGCTCAATGAACACCGTGCCGAGGACGCGCCCCTGCACTATGCTCTGGCCATGGCCAGTCTTCGTCAGGGGCGACGCGGCAAGGCCTTGGGTCACTTGGCTAAAGCCCATAAGCAGGCTCCTGACAATAGCGATTACCTCTACGCCTATGCCATAGGGCTGCATGAAAGCGGGGAGAAGGCCAAGGCAGAAAGGTTGCTCGAAATCGGGCTTGAGCGAGACCCAGCCAACAGAGCGATACGTCAGGCGTTATTGGTTTATGCCGCACAGACCGGCGATAAGGACAAAACCGCCCTACTCCTCAGAACGCTTCAAGCCATCAACCCGGAAGACCCGCTACTGGCTCAATAGCGAGAAGGACTTGGATCGCTGAGGGCACTCTGAAAAACACTTCTCGAATCTGGTGAAATACGCCGATCCCGCGCCCCGAGTTTTGCCATGAAGCAGATGACCTTCGCCGACGCCGAGTACGCCGGCAAGCGCAAGCAGACCCGCAAAGAGTTATTCCTGATCAAGATGGATCAGGTTGTGTCGTGGAAGGGTTTGATTGTCTTGATCCGCATTACCCCAAGGGTGAAGGCGGACGCCCAGCCTATCCGCTGATGGCGATGCTGCGAGTTCACCTGATGCAGAACTGGTTCGGCTACAGCGATCCGGCGTTGGAAGAGGCGCTGTACGAGACGACCATTCTGCGTCAGTTTGCCGGGCTGAGTCTGGAGCGCATTCCCGATGAAATCACCATCCTCAACTTCCGCCGGTTGCTGGAGAAACACGAGCTGGCTACCGGCATCCTGGCCGTCATCAATGGCTACCTGGGTGACCGAGGTTTGTCGTTGCGCCAAGGCACCATCGTCGATGCCATGCTGATCAATGCACCGAGTTCGACCAAGAGCAAGGACGGCAAGCGTGACGCGGAAATGCATCAGACCAAGAAGAGCAACCAGTATTACTCCGGCATGAAGGCGCACATCGGCGTCGATGACGAATCGGGTTTAGTGCACAGCGCGGTCGGCACGGCAGCCAATGTTGCAGACGTTACCCTGGTCGACAAACTGCTGCACGGTGAGGAAAACAGGTTGGTGCCGACGCGGGTTACACCGGCATAGAGAAGCGCCCAGAACATGAAGGTCGTGAGGTTATCTGGCAGATCGCTGCCCGCCGCAGTACATACAAGAAGCTGAGTAAGCGCAGCGCACTGTACAAAACCAAGCGCAAAATCGAGAAGATCAAAGCGCAGGTACGCGCCAAGGTCGAGCACCCGTTCCGTGTGATCAAGCGCCAGCTCGGTTATGTGAAGACACGCTTCCGTGGCCTGGCGAAGAACACGGCACAGCTGATGACATTGTTTGCCCTGTCGAATCTGTGGATGGCGCGCCGACATTTGCTGACGAATGCAGGAGACGTGCGCCTGTAATGTGGGAAATGGCCAGCGCGACGTGCTCGCAGCGGCTAAAAAGCCCAGAAGTGGCGGATGATTTGATCGTTTTTGATCAAAATCACCGTTTTCAAAATCGGCGAAGGCCGACGTCGGCCAAAAATACCGGCCTACTTCAGACCTTCCCTAATACTTTCCCAAGAGAGACAAGAACCTCACGGCAGCCAGGTTTTATGGGGCAGTGATCAGCTATTGCTCAACGACCTGCGGTTACTCCATCGCTTTAATCATATCCTCAATGTCGGAGGCGTTCGGCATTTCCTTGCTGGAAGGGGCTATGTTCGGCAAGGCGATCACTTTCGCTGATGCCGGCATCGCTGAGCAGGCGTGCGTCGAGCTTGGCCAACTGTCGGCGGCTACGGATATTCCGCCCCCCCAGAGCTGCAGGGACGCCAGCAGGCGGCTATAGGCCCTGCCGATGAGTTGGGGTGAGGGTGGGTAGGCCGGTGCTGAGGCTGCGTTCCATGGCGGCTAACCTTCCCGCATTTTTGCGGGTGTGGGGTATGGGGAGCCATGATCGCGTGCCTACAGGCTGTGTTGTAGCCACAGCAATATAGATTTGTATGGGTGCAGATTCGCTTTTCAGCAAACTGTTCTGCTTGCAAGCCACGCTTTTGTTTCGTGGGTATCAGGGGCAATGCGCCGCCCAATAATAGAAAAACCCGCCGACACCTGAGGTGTGGGCGGGTTTCTGGTCAAGCGCATTAACAAGCCGCTGAAAAACTACCTGCGTTGGCAATACTGCGTTAAAAACGACCCGGGACTCGGCGTCTCGAAATGCTCATTTACACCAGTAAACTCCGCTTTCTCGGCCGTTTTTGCCTTGTTTTGCCTGCCTCGGCTACGTTTTTCAACGGCTTGCTGGCGCTGACACTTAACGCCAGAACGGCTTGCTCAGCTCTGCATGACGCTGGGCTTCGCTGATGCCGGCGTCTGCCAGCAGGCGGGCATCCAGGCGCGCCAGCTGACGGCGGCTGACCAAACGACGCTGCCATTGCAGCAGAGTGGCGGCCATGCGCAACGGCAGGGCGGCGCTGGAATTGAAAGTATTGGATTCGAGATACAGCTCGGAACTGAGGGTACGTTCCATGGTGACATCCTTCCGCTTATGGCGGGGTTAGAGAGTGTTTTGCTTGGGGTTAATTATCCAGGGGCGATCAGCGGATCAATAGTCACAGATGAAGAATATTGCTGGCCTATTAGATAGGTTGCTTTGTAACTGTTTTGTCTGTTTTTAACCTAACTGTACGGCTAATAAGTTAAATAATATGGGTTGTTTGTGATTGCCAGATATTTCACTGCTTAAGAACGTGTTATGCAGTGTTTTTCTATAGGTACAGTTTGGAATTGAACTGTTTGCAGTCCTGACCTGTATTACAGTTTTTAGACGATATTTTTGCCCGATTCGGGCGAACTGTACTGGCGACGGCCGAGTTAGCAGGGCACAAAAAAACCCGGCACGCTGGCCGGGTTTCTTGTCTGGCGGTCTGCTTTATTCGACTGCTTTGACCATATCTTCGATGACCTTTTTGGCGTCGCCGAAGACCATCATGGTCTTGTCGAGGTAGAACAGTTCGTTGTCCAGGCCGGCGTAGCCGCTGGCCATCGAGCGCTTGTTGACGATCACGGTCTTGGCTTTGTAGGCCTCGAGAATCGGCATGCCGGCGATCGGTGACTTCGGATCGTTCTTCGCCGCCGGGTTGACCACGTCGTTGGCGCCGAGCACCAGCACCACGTCGGCCTGGCCGAACTCGGAGTTGATGTCCTCCATCTCGAACACCTGCTCGTAAGGCACCTCGGCCTCGGCCAGCAGTACGTTCATATGGCCCGGCATACGCCCGGCCACGGGGTGGATCGCGTACTTCACGGTCACGCCGCGATGGGTCAGCTTCTCCGCCAGTTCCATCAGCGCGTGCTGGGCGCGGGCTACC
The DNA here is from genome assembly GCF_946885955.1 of uncultured Pseudomonas sp. The sequence continues at coordinate 82,095 of NZ_CAMPHI010000009.1, read as the reverse complement.
GCCAGGCCGTAGCCCGGAACGATGATCACGGTGTCGGCGTTGGTCAGCAGGAAGGCCGCGTCGTCGCTCGAACCGGACTTGACCGGGCGAGCCTCTTTGGCGCCCGCTGGACCCGCTTCTTCAGCCGCGCCACCGAAACCACCGAGGATCACGTTGAAGAACGAACGGTTCATCGCCTTGCACATGATGTAGGAGAGGATTGCACCGCTCGAGCCGACCAGGGAGCCGGCGATGATCAGCATCGAGTTGTTCAGCGAGAAACCGATACCGGCGGCCGCCCAACCCGAGTAGCTGTTGAGCATCGACACCACCACCGGCATGTCCGCGCCGCCGATCGGGATGATGATCAGCACGCCGATGACGAAGGCCAGCGCCAGCATCACGGCGAAGGCTTGCAGGTTGCCGGTGAAGACGAACACCAGGCCCAGGCCGACGATGGCCAGGCCAACCGCCAGGTTGAACAGGTGCTGGCCCTTGAACTGTACCGGTGCGCCCTGGAACAGGCGGAACTTGTACTTGCCCGAGAGCTTGCCGAAGGCGATTACCGAACCGGAGAAGGTGATCGCACCGATGGCCGCGCCGAGGAACAGTTCCAGGCGGTTACCGGCCGGAATCGCATCGCCCAGCGCCGCGACTATGCCCAGCGATTGCGGTTCGACGACCGCGGCGATGGCGATGAAGACCGCGGCCAGGCCGATCATGCTGTGCATGAAGGCGACCAGTTCGGGCATCTTGGTCATTTCCACGCGCTTGGCCATGATCGAACCGGCGGTGCCGCCGATCAGCAGGCCGACGATCACGTAGCCGATGCCTTGAGTTGCGAGGTCCGCGCCCAGCTTGTAGATCAGGCCGACGGTGGTGGCGATCGCCAGGCCCATGCCGAGCATGCCGAACAGGTTGCCGCGCCGCGACGTGGTCGGGTGCGACAGGCCCTTGAGCGCCTGGATAAAGCAGATCGAGGCGACGAGGTAGAGAACAGTGATCAGATTCATACTCATGGTCAGTGCTTCTCCACTGCAGCGGCTTTCGGCGCTTTCTTCTTGAACATTTCCAGCATGCGCCGGGTCACCAGGAAGCCACCGAACACGTTGACCGCGGCCAGTGCCACGGCGGCGGTGCCCATGAACTTGCCCAGCGGGGTGACGGTCAGCGCGGCGGCCAGCATGGCGCCGACGATGACGATCGCGGAAATCGCGTTGGTCACGGCCATCAGCGGGGTGTGCAGGGCCGGGGTGACGTTCCAGACCACGTGGTAGCCGACATAGATCGCCAGCACGAAGATGATCAGGTTGTAGATGCCGTCGGAAATCATATCCATGGTTGTTCTCCCCTTAGCCGTTGCTACGGACGACTTGGCCATCGCGGCACATCAGGCACGCTTTGACGATGTCGTCTTCGAGGTTGAGGTGGAACTTGCCTTCGCCGTCGATGACCAGCTTGAGGAAGTCCAGCAGGTTGCGCGCGTACAGCGCCGAAGCGTCCGCCGGCACCATGGCCGCCAGGTTGCTGTGGCCGACGATGGTCACGCCGTTGCTGCTGACAATCACTTGCTCGGCGACGGTCAGCGGGCAGTTGCCGCCTTGCGCCGCGGCCAGGTCGATGACCACCGAGCCGGGTTTCATCTCGGCGACGGTCGCTTCATGCAGCAGGGTCGGCGCCTTGCGGCCCGGGATCAGCGCGGTGGTGATGACGATATCGGCCTGCTTGGCGCGTTCGTGCACCGCCTTGGCCTGGCGCTCCATCCACGAAGCCGGCATCGGCCGGGCATAGCCGCCCACGCCTTCGGCGCATTCGCGTTCCTCGTCGGTCTCGAACGGCACGTCGACGAACTTGGCGCCGAGCGACTCGATCTGCTCCTTCACCGCCGGACGCACGTCCGAGGCCTCGATCACCGCACCCAGGCGCTTGGCCGTGGCGATGGCCTGCAGGCCGGCGACGCCAGCACCGAGGATCAGGATGCGCGCGGCCTTCACGGTACCGGCGGCGGTCATCAGCATCGGCATGAAGCGCGGGTAGTGGTGCGCGGCCAGCAGCACGGACTTGTAGCCGGCGATGTTGGCTTGCGACGACAGCACGTCCAGGCTCTGCGCGCGGGAGGTGCGCGGCGCGGCCTCCAGGGCGAAGGCGGTAATGCCGCGGGCGTTCATCCGCGCGATGGTTTCGTTGCTGAACGGGTTGAGCATGCCGACCAGTACTGCGCCGGTTTTCATCTGGCCCAATTCAGCATCGCTTGGGGCGACGACCTTCAGCACCAGATCGGCGGCGAAGGCTTCGGCTTCGCTGCCGATCTTCGCGCCTGCCGCTTCATAGGCGCTGTCCGGAATGCTCGCGCTAATGCCGGCACCGCTTTGAATGGTGATCTGATGGCCTTGGCCAATCAGCTTTTTGACGGTTTCAGGCGTCGCGGCTACGCGCGTCTCACCTGCTTGGGTCTCGAGAGGAACACCGATGTGCACTTCTATTCTCCTGCGTGATCTTTTTAGTGAACCGGCACACTACGTTGGCACGCCGGCGAAGGGGGATCAGCACAAACCCGCTCGAACAAATGCTCGGATAACGGCGGGGCGCGGCATTTTGCAGGTGATACTTAAGACCATCAAGGCGTTATGGAGTAAAACCTGCGGCGAACTACAGGTCATTCGCTGACTTGGTAGGGCTGAAGTTGCCATGCAAAGCCTTCTGAACAAGGCCGCGAGGATAAATAGCTGGGTTTAATCCCGGCAAATCTGATCCTTGCCATGAATAATGGTTCATCAGGCCGATGCCCGCTGTTCTGGGTGCGACATCGTCGCTGGGGCGGCCGGCGTGACGCGTCCGATGAAGCGCGCCAGTGTAGCGTCTGCATATGTTGACTACCAGGTCAGCTTTTTGGCGGGCTTGCGTTTTCAGGCCGACGCGGCCGATCTCCACAACTTACTGGTCGAGTTCATGCGCCTCGGCGTAGCGGTTGGCTTCCCGTACCAGCCAGTCGCGCAACGCGAGCAGCGCGGCGGATTCCGCCTTGCGCTCGGGGATGATCAGAAAGTACGCCTTGTCGCTCTGATAACTATAGGGCGCGGCTATTACCAAACGTCGCTCGTCGAGTTCGCGCTGAATCAGGAAGGGCGGGATCAGCGCCACGCCCATTTCATGCATGGCGGCCTGGGCGAGCATGGAAAACAGCTCATAGCGTGGCCCGCTCATATCCCGGGCGGCCGTCATGCCGCGGGCGCCGAACCACTGGCGCCAGGCGTAGGGGCGGGTGGTCTGTTGCAGCAACGGCAACTCGGCGAGCTGTTCGGCGCTGAGTTGCGCTTGCCCGGCGAGCAGCGCAGGGCTGCACACCGGCATCGGGTTCTCGCGCATCAACAGGTGCGAGCTGGTACCCGACCAGTCGCCGTCGCCGAAGTACACCGCGGCATCGAACGCCGTATCGGCGAACAGGAAGGGGCGGGTGCGGTTGGTCAGGTTGACGGTGATCTGTGGGTGCAGGCGCTGGAAATCCTTCAGGCGCGGTAGCAGCCATTGGGTGCCGAAGGTCGGCACCACCGCTAGCTCGATGGTCATCGCGCCCTGCTGGCCCATCACCGCCAGGGTGTCGCGCTCCACCGCATCCAGCTGGCTGGCGACCCGTCGGGCATACGATTGCCCGGCATCGGTGAGTTTGACCCCGCGTCGCGAGCGGCGGAACAGCTCGACATTGAGAAATTCCTCAAGGCTGGCGACCTGGCGGCAGATCGCGCTCTGGGTCAGCGCCAGTTCCTCGGCGGCCTTGGTGAAGCTCTGATGACGGGCCGCCGACTCGAACGCGACCAGGGCCGCGGTGCTGGGGATTTTTCGGCGCATTGTGCGGTTTGCTCATTCGAATAGCGGGAAAAGTCGCATAAAGCTATATCGGATTGAGGTTTGTGCACAATGCGAACGAGCCGTCGACTCAGTTTTCCAGGGCGCTGGCCGGGCCGAAGAACTCATAGTGGCTCTGGCTTTCAGGTACCCCGAGTTGACGCAGGTGATTTTTCACCTGGCTCATAAACGGCTTGGGGCCCAGGAAATAGGCGTCCAGGTCGCGCTCCTGCGGCAGCCATTCGGCCAGCTGCTCGAGCGTCAGGAAACCTTCGGCATCGCCCAGGTCACCCGCGCGCGGTTCGCTGTAGCACACATAATGGCGCACCTGCGGCGATTGCTCGGCTTGGCTCTGCAGCCAGTCGCGAAACGCGTGCACGCCGGCATGCCGCGCGCAGTGGATGAAATGAATCGGCCGGCCGCTGTCGCGGGCCGCTTCGAGCATGCTCAGGGCTGGGGTGATGCCGACGCCGGCGGTTATCAGCGCCAAGGGCTTGTTCGAGGGGCGCAGGACGAAGTCGCCAGCCGGCGGGAACAGCTCGAGGGTATCGCCCGGCTGCAGATGGTCGTGCAGGTAATTGGATACTTTGCCGCCGGCTTCGCGCTTGACGCTGATGCGGTACTCGCGGCCATTGCCGCGTGCCGACAGCGAGTAGTTGCGGCGCATTTCCTGGCCGTCCAGCTCCAGGCGCAGGCCGATGTACTGGCCCGGTTGGAAATCCAGCAATGCCGCACCGTCGACCGGCGCCAGGTAGAGGGAGACGATTTCTTCGCTTTCCGCGACCTTGCGCAGCAGGCGAAACGCCCGCGCGCCGCGCCAGCCGCCCGAAGCCTCGGCGTTCGCCGCGTAGGCGCCTTCCTCGGCGTCGATGAGGATCTGCGCCAGTTGGCCATAGGCCGCGGCCCAGGCGTCGATCACCGCGTCGGTGGCGATCTCGGCGCCAAGCACCTCGCGAATCGCCCGCAGCAGGCAGCTGCCTACGATCGGGTAGTGCTCGGGAAGAATTTGCAGCGACACGTGTTTGCTGACGATTTGCCCGACCAGCGGGCCGAGCGCTTCCAGGCGGTCGATATTGCGCGCGTACATCAACACCCCGTTGGCCAGCGCGCGCTGTTGATCGCCGCTGGCCTGGTGGGCCTGGTTGAACAGCGGTTGCACCTGCGGGTACTCGCTGAACATCAGTTGGTAGAAATGCCGGGTCAGGGCTTCGCCGCCGGTTTCCAGCAGCGGTACGGTGGCTTTGATCAATTCGCGTTGCGCGGTGGTCAGCATAAACGGGTATTCCTCAGGGTGAATTCGGCTCGCCGGTGGCAAGCGTGGTAAGTTTCTCTATCGAGAGCATTACAAACCGCGTGCCACATTTAATTTCCTTATATTTCAATTGCTTATTTTTTGCTGTGTCGTTATGACTCGTTGTATCTAGAGTCGTGATGACTGCGAGTGGTCCTTATGACAACCAATCCGCTTCTCAGCGCCCTGATCCCCCTGGTCGCCGACCTGTCCCGCGAGCTGCCGGAGGCCGAGCGTTACCGGCGCCTGCTCGACGCCTTGCGCCAGCTGTTGCCCTGCGATGCGCTGGCACTGCTCAAGCTCGACGGTGAGGTGCTGGTGCCGCTGTCCGTGCAGGGCCTCAGCGCCGATACCCTCGGCCGGCGTTTCAGGATTGCCGAACACCCCCGGTTGCAGGCGCTGCTGGCCCAGGCCGGGCCGAGCCGCTTTGCCGCCGACTGCGAGCTGCCCGACCCCTATGATGGTCTGGTCGAGGGCCATCGCGGTCATCTGGAGGTCCACGACTGCCTGGGCTGCCCGCTTTACGTGCACGATCGGCTGTGGGGCCTGCTGACCCTCGACTCGCTTGATCCGGCGCGCTACGGCCAGGTCGACCTGAACACCTTGCAGGCATTCGCCAGCCTGGCCGCGGCCACCGTAATGGCCAACGAGCGGATCAACAGCCTGCTGCGCCGCGTCGAGGACGAGCACCAATTGGCCGAGGTCTACAAGCAGGCCGCCGATCACCATCGCCCGCGCGAACTGATCGGCCAGAGCGCCGGCCACAAGGATCTGCTGCGGGAGATCGCCCTGCTCGGCGACAGTGAGCTGACGGTGCTGATCGGCGGCGAAACCGGCGTCGGCAAGGAACTGGTTGCCGAAGCCATCCACGCCGCTTCGGCGCGGGCGACGCGACCGCTGATCAGCATCAACTGCGCCGCCTTGCCGGACACCCTGGTGGAGAGCGAACTGTTCGGTCACGTGCGGGGCGCCTTCAGCGGCGCGGTCAGCCCGCGCAGCGGCAAATTCGAGCTAGCCGACGGCGGTACGCTGTTTCTCGATGAGGTCGGCGAGCTGCCGCTGGCGGTGCAGGCCAAGCTGCTGCGCGTGCTGCAGAGCGGGCAGTTGCAACGGGTCGGCTCGGATCGCGAGCATCGCGTCGATGTGCGCATACTGGCGGCGAGCAACCGCGACCTGGCGCACGAGGTGCGCAGCGGACGCTTTCGCGCCGACCTTTATCACCGCCTCAGCGTTTACCCGCTGCGCGTGCCGGCTTTGCGCGAGCGCGGTCGCGATGTATTGCTGCTGGCCGGCTACTTCCTTGAAGAAAACCGCGCGCGCCTCGGTCTGCGCAGCTTGCGCCTGGCCGCCGATGGGCAGAAGGCGCTGCTCGCCTACGATTGGCCGGGCAACGTGCGCGAGCTGGAACACCTGGTCGCTCGCGCCGCCTTGAAGGCCCTGTCGGCCTGCGCCGAACGCCCGCGGATCCTCAGCATCGGCGCGTTGGATCTGGGCCTGGTGGCGCGCGAAGCCGATATCGGGTCCACGCCAGCGATACCGTCGGGCGCTCAGGGCCTGCCGCTGCGCGACGCCGTGGACGCCTACCAGAAGCGTCTGATCGGCGAGGCGCTGGCGCGGCATCAGGGCAAATGGGCCGACGTCGGCCGGGAGCTGGGCGTGGATCGCGCCAACCTGAGCCGCCTGGCCAAGCGGCTAGGTTTGCGCTAAGTGCAAGCAGTGCATTCCAGATAGGCAAAGCACTGAGCGGAATAGTTTTCGGAGTGCGAAAAGCGCACACATGAGTGCGAAATCCTCGTTTGCGCCGCTGCCCGAGCAGGCCTAGTCTTGGCCCATCACGACATATCGAGGTTCCCGCAATGGCCAAGGCAAGCTTCAACTGGATCGACCCCCTGCTGCTCGATCAGCAACTCACTGAAGAAGAGCGCATGGTGCGTGACAGTGCCCAGCAATTCGCCGCCGACAAACTGGCGCCGCGGGTGCTGGAAGCCTTCCGCCATGAACAGACCGACCCGGCGATCTTCCGCGAGATGGGCGAAACCGGCCTGCTCGGCGCGACCATCCCCGAAGCCTACGGCGGCAGCGGCCTGAACTATGTGTGCTACGGGCTGATCGCCCGCGAAGTGGAACGCGTCGACTCCGGCTACCGCTCGATGATGAGCGTGCAGTCGTCTCTGGTGATGGTGCCGATCAACGAGTTCGGCAACGAAGCGACCAAGCAGAAATACCTGCCCAAGCTGGCCAGCGGCGAATACATCGGCTGCTTCGGCCTGACCGAGCCGGACCACGGCTCCGATCCCGGCTCGATGATCACCCGGGCGAAGAAGGTCGACGGCGGCTATCGCCTGACCGGCGCGAAGATGTGGATCACCAACTCGCCGATCGCCGATGTCTTCGTGGTCTGGGCCAAGGACGACGCCGGCGAGATCCGCGGCTTCGTCCTGGAAAAAGGCTGGCAGGGCCTGAGCACCCCGGCGATCCACGGCAAGGTCGGCCTGCGCGCCTCGATCACCGGCGAGATCGTCATGGATAACGTGTTCTGCCCGGAAGAAAACGCCTTCCCCGATGTGCGCGGCCTGAAAGGCCCGTTCACCTGCCTCAACTCCGCCCGTTACGGCATCAGCTGGGGCGCCCTGGGCGCCGCCGAATTCTGCTGGCACACGGCGCGCCAATACACCCTGGACCGCAAGCAGTTCGGCCGCCCGCTGGCCGCCAACCAGCTGATTCAGAAGAAACTCGCCGACATGCAGACCGAAATTACCCTGGCCCTGCAAGGCTGCCTGCGCCTCGGCCGGATGAAGGACGAAGGCAGCGCGGCGGTGGAAATCACCTCGATCATGAAGCGCAACAGCTGCGGCAAATCCCTGGAGATCGCCCGCATGGCCCGCGACATGCTCGGCGGCAACGGCATCAGCGACGAGTTCGGAGTGGCCCGCCACCTGGTCAACCTGGAAGTGGTCAACACCTACGAAGGCACCCACGACGTCCACGCGCTGATCCTCGGCCGCGCGCAGACCGGTATTCAGGCGTTCTTCTAAAGCTAGGGTGCGCGGGGCCGCCTAGGTCATGCGCACCGTTGATTGATGCTGGTGCGCACGGCGTAACCCATCGCGCGATCCGCTGGGTATCGCTGCGCTCGGTCTATCCCAGGTCCTGTTTGCTATCGGTGCGCACGGCGCACCCTACGGAGTTTCCATGCCCGGCGCCCTGTCCCATCTGCGTGTTCTCGACCTGTCCCGCGTGCTCGCCGGGCCCTGGGCCGGGCAGATTCTCGCCGACCTCGGCGCCGAGGTGATCAAGGTCGAGCGCCCCGGCGTCGGCGACGATACCCGCCACTGGGGCCCACCGTTTCTGCAAAACGTCGCCGGCGAAAACACCAGCGAGGCGGCCTATTACCTGTCCGCCAACCGCAACAAGCAATCGCTCACCGTGGACTTCACCCAGGCCGAAGGCCAGCGCATCGTCCGCGAGCTGGCGACCAAGGCCGATATCCTGATCGAGAACTTCAAGGTCGGTGGCCTGGCCGCCTACGGCCTCGATTACGCGGCGCTGAACGCGCTCAACCCGAAGTTGATCTACTGCTCGATCACCGGCTTCGGCCAGAACGGCCCCTACGCCAAACGGGCTGGCTACGACTTCATGATCCAGGGGCTCGGCGGGCTGATGAGCCTGACCGGGCGCGCCGAAGGCGAGGAGGGCGCCGGCCCGGTCAAGGTCGGTGTGGCGCTCACCGATATCCTCACCGGCCTGTATTCCACCGCCGCTATCCTCGCCGCCCTGGCCAGCCGCGAGCAGACTGGCGCCGGTCAGCATATCGACATGGCGCTGCTCGACGTGCAGGTCGCCTGCCTGGCCAACCAGGCGATGAACTACCTGACCACGGGTACCGCGCCCAAACGCCTGGGCAACGCCCACCCGAACATCGTGCCCTATCAGGACTTCCCCACGGCCGATGGCGACTTCATTCTCACGGTCGGCAACGATGGCCAGTTCCGCAAGTTTTGCGAGGTCGCCGGCCTTACGGCTTTGGCCTACGACCCGCGTTTTTCCACCAATACGGCGCGGGTCGCGCACCGCGGCGAACTGATTCCGCTGATCCGCCAGGCCACGGTATTCAAAACCACCGCCGAATGGATCAGCGCACTGGAACAGGCCGGCGTGCCTTGCGGGCCGATCAACGACCTGGCCCAAGTGTTCGCCGACCCCCAGGTGCAGGCCCGCGGTTTACGTTTCGAACTGCCCCACCCCCTGGCCGGCAGCGTGCCGCAAGTCGCCAGTCCGATCCGCCTGTCCGCCACGCCGATCCAGCATCGCAACGCCCCGCCTTTATTGGGCGAGCATACCGAGCACGTGTTGCAGCAGTGGCTGGGGCTGAGCGCGGAGCAGATCGCCGGCTTGCGCCAGGCGGGGGTGCTCTAGCAGTCCGTTGAAAACCTGGCCGAGGCAGCCGGCATAGTGCCGACGGCGGCCCCGCAAAAGCAGGCGAAAAAGCGATCAGGGTCGCGTTCGATGTCAATGAGCAAACACCCGAGCCTGTTTTCAACTCGACAATGGCAGCACAGGTAGTTTTCAACAGGCCCTAGGGGTACAGCCGCCCAGGGTCGCTTTGCCATTTCCCTGGCGTTCCGCCAACCCTCGCGGCATCTGCTTATGCCTGAACCCAGCAGTGCTTATCGCAAATAAGTCCAAAATATATATTGCGCACTAAATACATGCGGAGTAAATTTCGCTCCATGGAAATGACTTGCGCGCTAAATATTGGCGCGAATATTTTCCGATCGATCAAACCGATTCGTGGAAATTCCTTATGAAAACCCTCGTCGCTTTCGCTGTAACCCTCGTCCTTGCCGCTCCGGTGCTGGCTGACAGCAAACCGCAGGATGGCAAAGGCCTGTACCCGCACTGGCTGATCAACCACCAAGGTTGATCGCCGCTGCCAACGCACCACCACTACCTGAAGCATCTCTAACCGAACCATCGTCACTTACAGAGGATTACCCCATGTCGATTCAAACCATCGCTTATCGTGCTTACGCAGAAGCCACCGGCGGCCGTGACGGCCGCGCGATTTCTTCCGACGGCGTTCTCGACGTCGCCCTGACCACCCCGAAAGAACTCGGTGGCGCCGGCGGTCAAGGCACCAACCCGGAGCAACTGTTCGCCGCCGGTTATTCGGCCTGCTTTATCGGCGCGATGAAGTTCGTCGCCGGCCGCGACAAGCTGGCGATGCCGGCCGACGCGTCCATCGAAGGTATAGTTGGAATCGGTGCGATCCCCAACGGCTTCGGCATCGAAGTCGAACTGCGCATCAGCCTGCCGGGTATGGATCGCGAACAGGCGCAGACCCTGATCGAACGGGCGCACATCGTCTGCCCATACTCCAACGCTACCCGCGGCAACATCGACGTCACCCTGACCCTGCTCGACTAAGCCATCGCCCGGCCGCTGCCAGCCAGCGGCCCCCCAAGCATCCGTCCTGGTGAAACTGGTCTGCTCTATTTGGCACCCCTCCCGGGTGTCGCTACGCTCGACCCGGGCTACAGGTTGGTGTGTTCAGGCCGTTTTCTCGGTGCACGCCAGGATGCCGATCAACTCTCGGCGAATGCCTGATCCCGCATAACACGTAGCCTGGGTCGAGCGAAGCGATACCCAGGAAAGGTTCTAACCAGAAGCCTCGCCGCGCTTGATCTTCAATTAAGGAGGTAGGCTATCAACGCATGAACGGTGACGTGGCAGACAGGTCTTGTGGTTAGGCGAGGCCCTGTTTTCAGCGCCACTAACCCGCCCTGGTAAAACTGGTTTGCTTCATTTGGCACCTCTCCCGGGTGTCGCTTCGCTCGACCCGGGCTACGGGCTGGCGTGCTCAAGCGGCCTGCTCGGTGCACGCCAGGCTGCCGATCAACTCTCGGCGAATGCCTGATCCCGCATAACACGTAGCCTGGGTCGAGCGAAGCGATACCCAGGAAAGTTTCTAACCAGAAGCCTCGCAGTGCGTGATCTTCAATTAAGGAGGTCGGCTATCACCGCAAGAAAGGTGACGTGGGACAGAGGTCTTGCGGTGAGGTGAAGCGCTGTTTTCTGCGCCACTAACCCGCTCTGGTAAAACTGGCTTGCTTCATTTGGCACCGCTCCCGGGTATCGCTGCGCTCGACCCGGGCTACAGATTGGTGTGTTCAGGCGGCCTGCTCGGTGCATGCCAGGCTGCCGATCAATCCCTCGGCCAGTGCTTGGTCGAGTAACCGTTGCAGCCAGGGCGCGGCGAAGTATTGCTGCAGCGCGCCTGGCGATTGCCAGGTCCCGCATAGCCACCATGCCAGCGGATCGTCCGTGGCCTGGCGAATCTCGAAGCCCAGGCAGCCGGCTTGTCCGCGCGCTGGTGCGAGCAGGCAGTGCAGACGGGCGCCGAGTCGCTCGGCACAGCCTGGGCGGGCGCGAATGACGGTCAGGTGCGTGCTGTTCATGGTGACCTCCAAGGGGGGGGCAACGGCTCGGCGAGTTTCAGCGAAGGCTGGCGGTCGGTCGTACGATCAGCTCGCTGACGTCGACATCCGCCGGTTGCTCTATGGCATAGGCGATGGCGCGGGCAATCGCGTCCGGAGTGATGCAGACCTTGCGGTACTCGCGCATCCTCTCCAGGGTCTGCGGGTCGGAGATGGTCTCGGCCAGCTCCGACTCGACCACGCCCGGCGAGATCAGGGTGACGCGAATGTCGCCGCCGATCTCCAGGCGCAAACCTTCGGAAATCGCCCGCACCGCATACTTGGTCGCGCAATACACGGCGCCGGTCTGCACCACGCTGTAGGCGCCGACCGACGCCACGTTGACCAACTGACCGCTGCGCTGCGCCTGCATCAGCGGCAGGGCCGCGGCGATACCGTGCAGCACGCCGCGGATATTCACGTCGATCATCCGGTTCCACTCGTCGACCTTCAGCGCCTCGAGTGGAGACAACGGCATCACCCCGGCGTTGTTGATCAGCACATCGACGCGGCCGAAGCGCTCCACGGCGTAATCGACGAAGGCCTGCACATCCTCGCGACTGGTGACGTCCAGACGGCGGTATTCGGCGTTGCCGCCTGCCTCGCGAATCTCGCCGACCAGACGTTCCAGGCGCTCGGTGCGCCGTGCGCCGAGCAGCAGGCGGCCGCCTTTCTCCGCCAGCAAGCGGGCACAGGCCTCACCGATGCCGCTGCTGGCGCCGGTAACCAGAATCACTTTGTCTTGAATATTAGACATCACTGAATCCTCTGCTGAGTGGGTGCGACCTGGGTGTCGCTACAGCACCAGAGGTTAAGCGGCGGGTCGTGCGAGCGTTAGTCGATTACTGGCCGATTCTTGCCTAAAACCGCATGGCGATTGCCGCCATGGAAATAGCCTGGGCCCTGTCAATGCGGGTTTCGTAGCCCACCAACAACCGGTGATGACTGGTCTTTGCCTAATACTGGCGAATGCTTGCCTGATCCTGCCGGCGGCGCAGACTTGCCTGAAAAACCGCGCTAGGCTTCAGGCAACCTTCAGGAGTCGATCATGTCCTCTATCGCCAGCGCGCCATCCATCCTCGACGACAGCTTCAGCCGTTATCAGGCGGAACTGGCCGGGCGCATCCAGCGCATGACCGATCAGGACGGCATCCAGAACACGGCCATTGCTGGCCTCGACCTGTTCCGCTCCAGCGGCCCGACCCAGCCGGTGCCGACGCTCTACCGCCCATGCCTGTGCATCATGGCCCAGGGCAGCAAGGCCGTGCGCCTGGGCGAGGAGCGCTACGTGTACGACCCGCTGAACTACCTGGTGGCCTCGGTCACCCTGCCGGTCACTGGCCAGATCATCGATGCCTCGCCGCAGCGGCCCTATCTGAGCCTGCGCCTGGAGATCGATCCGGCGCAGATCAGCAGCCTGATCGCCGACGCCGGCCCCATCGGCGTGCCCGCCCCGGGGACGCGACGCGGGCTGTACGTCGACCGCCTGGATCTGCAGTTGCTCGACGCAGTGATCCGCCTGCTGCGCCTGCTCGATACGCCACGGGATATCGCCATGCTCGCGCCCCTGGCGTTGCGGGAAATCTTCTACCGCCTGTTGCACAGCCCCCAGGGCCAGCGCCTGCATGAAATCGCCATCGCCGACAGCCAGAGTCAGCGCATTGCCCGGGCCATCGACTGGTTGAACAGACACTTCGACGAACCCCTGCGCATCGACGACCTGGCCCGTGAAGTCAACCTCAGCCCCTCGACCCTGCACCACCGCTTCAAAGCGGTCACCGCCCTCAGCCCGCTGCAATACCAGAAACAACTGCGCTTGCAGGAAGCCCGGCGCCTGATGCTCTGCGAAAACCTCGAAGCCGCCGCGGCCAGCTACCGCGTCGGCTACGAAAGCCCCTCGCAATTCAGCCGCGAATACAGCCGCCTGTTCGGCGCGCCGCCGCTGCGCGATCTGGCGCGGTTGCGGAGTTCGGCGTAGGGGGCGTGGCTAGCCCTTCGTCGGTCGCCCCAGCCTAATCGGCTGAAGCTCTCGCAGACACGTAGCCACCGACCTCAACTGATCAGCGGCTCTTCGACCTTTGCCGCGCCCTGTTCGGTCTTTTGCGGCATGGCCGCGAAGCTGTCCGCCTGGGCCATGCTCCAGATGCGGGCGTAGAACTCGCTGTCGATCCGCTCTTTGAGCAAGGCGCCTGGCTGGACGAAATAGTAGAGCTGCGAGAACAGCTTGATCTCGGTCGAGCTGACGCGGCGGATCAGGTGGTGCGGCCCCAGCTCGCCGGGATGTGACAGCCCGGCCGCCGCGAGCAGTTCGGCCAGGGCATGCACGGTGTTGCGGTGAAAGCTGAAGACCCGCTCGGCCTTGTCCGGGACCACCAGCGCGCGCTGGCGCAGCGGGTCCTGGGTGGCGACGCCGGTGGGGCAGCGGTTGGTATGGCAATGCTGCGACTGGATGCAGCCGATGGCGAACATGAAGCCGCGTGCCGAGTTGACCCAGTCTGCTCCCATGGCCAGCACGCTGGCGATGTCGAAGGCGCTGACGATCTTGCCGCTGGCGCCGATGCGGATGTGCTCGCGCAGGTTGCAGCCCACCAGCACGTTATGCACGAACAACAGGCTTTCGCGCAGTGGCATGCCGATGTGGTTGGTGAACTCCACGGGCGCCGCGCCGGTTCCGCCTTCCTTGCCGTCGACGACGATGAAGTCGGGGTGGATGCCGCTCTGCAGCATCGCCTTGACGATGCCGACGAACTCCCAGGGGTGGCCGATGCACAGCTTGAAGCCCACCGGTTTGCCGCCGGACAGTTCGCGCAGTTGGCCGATAAACGCCATCAGCTCCAGGGGGGTGGCGAAGGAGCTGTGGCTCGCCGGCGAGATGCAGTCCACACCCTCGGGTACGCCGCGAGTGGCGGCGATTTCGGCGTTGACCTTGCGTCCCGGCAGGATGCCGCCGTGTCCGGGCTTGGCACCCTGGGAGAGTTTGATCTCGATCATCCGCACCTGCGGCTCGCGCGCCTGGGCGGCAAAGCGCTCGGGGTCGAAGGTGCCGGTTGCGCTGCGGCAACCGAAATAACCGCTGCCCAGTTCCCAGACCAGATCGCCGCCGTGCTCGCGGTGGTAGCGGCTGATGCTGCCTTCGCCTGTATCGTGGTAGAAGCCGCCGAGCTTGGCGCCACGGTTCAGGGCCTGAATCGCGTTGCCGCTGAGCGAGCCGAAACTCATCGCCGAAATATTGAACACCGACGCGGAGTAGGGTTGCTTGCACTGCGGCCCGCCGATCGACACGCGAAACGTCTCGGGATCGCTGACCGCGGCGGTGCGGATCGAATGGCCGATGCACTCGTAGCCGATTTCGTAGACGTCGATCAGCGTGCCGAAAGGCTTGTCATCGATCTGGTTCTTTGCGCGCGCATAGACCAGCGAGCGTTGGGCGCGGGAGAAGGGTACGCGCTCCTGATCGCCTTCCAGCAGGTACTGGCGGATTTCCGGGCGGATGCCTTCGACCAGGTAGCGGATGTTGCCGAGGATCGGGTAATTGCGCCGCACCGCATGTTCATGCTGGCACAAATCTCGAATACCCAGCAGCGTCAGCAGGGCGGTGACGGCGAACAACGGCCACACCCAGGGATGGCCGAGAAAGGGTAGACAGAGCAGGGCGGTGAGGGCGCACAGGGCGAAAAATGCGTAGCGGCTCAACAGCGAAACATTCATCTAAGGACCTGTCGGAAGAGCGAACGGGGGCATACCTGGAAGCAGGAAGCCTAGCGCAGAAGGATCGGCACGCCTACCGACGGGCGTCTGCCGCTGCCGTCTGGCTCGGCTCGGGCAGCGCGTCCGCCGCGCTCAGCCGCGTCCCAGCCAGCGCGACCAGCGACTCGGCGGCGGCTGACGAAACACCGCCAGCAGTTGCGCGCAGTCGATGCCGCGCTGCGCTTCGTCGAATGCCAGGGCGGTGCGCAAGGCCGGCCAGCAGTGCGCCGGCAATTGTTCCGGGCGCTGCAGCTGTTGGTCGAGCTCCATCGCCTTGGCCTGTTTGGCGCTGAGACGGCGGAACGGATGACGGCCGCTGGCCAGTTCGTAGAGCACGCAGGCCAGGGCGTAAACATCGGCCGCGGCGGTCAGTGGCGCGCCATCGAGCAGTTCCAGCGCGGCGTAACGCGGGGTCCAGGCGGTGAAGCGGTTGCGGCACAGACGCGGCAGGCCGGGCAGCAGGCCTTCCACCGGCTGGCCGAGACCGTAATCGAACAGGCGCAAGCCGTCTTCGGCGAGCATCACATTGCTCGGTTTCAGGTCGCCGTGCAGCACGCCCAGGCTGTGCGAATAGCTCAGCGCATCGAGCAGGGCGATGGCGATTTCCTGCAGTTCGCTCCAGGGCACTCCTGTGGGTCGCTCGCAGAGCAATTGATCGAGGGTCAGACCCTTGAGCAGTTCGAGGATCAGAAAGGCGCGCTGGCTCGGCACATCGACTTCGAAGCCAAACAGGCGCACCACGTGGGGGTGAGTGAGCCGCGCGGTGAGGGCGAATTCGCTATACAGCAGCGAGTTGGCATCCGGGTATTCGGCAAAGTCGTCGCTGAGGGTTTTCAGCGCCACATAGGGTTCGGGGTCGCCGAACTGTTCGCGCAGCAGGTCACGGGCGCGATACACCGCACCCATGCCGCCGACGCCAAGCAGACGCTCGATCTTGTAACGGCCGCCGAGCACTTCCGGCAGCTCGCCGGGAGCGCTGCGGCGTATTTCCGGCTCCAGGGCAGGCTTGGCCGCGGTGGCGGCCAGGGCGAAGTAGGTCAAGTCGCTGGCCTCTTCGCGGGCCCGCTGCGGAACATCCAGCAGTGATTCGCTCATCCTTGCGTCCTCATCGGCGGATTACCACCGCGCTCAGGTTGTCCCGCGCCGGGCCGTCGAGTACCTGCTGAAACAGGCGATTGAGGGTCAGCTGTGGCGACGGCAGATTCAGTGCGGCGCCCAGCTCGTCGGCGGAGAGATCCTGATAGAGGCCGTCGCTGCACAGCAGAAAAGCGTCGCCGGGCAGTACGTCCAGTTCGAGAATTTCCAGCTTCAGCTCTTCGCTGGCGCCGATCGCTCGGGTCAGGGCATGGGCCGCCGGATGACGGGCGGCTTCGCTCGGGCTCAACTGTTGTTCATCGATCAATTGCTGCAGCAACGAATGATCGCGGCTGAGCTGGTACAGACGGCTGCCGCGCCACAGGTAGCAGCGGCTGTCGCCGGCCCAGATGCAGGCTGCGCGGTCGCCCTCGATCAGCAGGGCGACCACGGTGCTGCCGATTACCGGGTCCGGTTGCGCGGCGGTGACCGTCAGCTCCTGGCCGAGGCGGCGGTTGAGCCCGTGCAGGCGTTTGCGCAACTCGGCCAGGCGCTGTTGCAAGTCGCCTTCGCTGGGCTCGGCCAGTTGCTCGACGATCAGGCGGCTGGCCAGCGCGCCGTTCTGATGCCCGCCCATGCCATCGGCGACCACCCACAGGCCCTGCTCCGGCAGGGCCAGGAACGCATCCTCGTTGCGCCCCCGCACCTTGCCGGTATCGGTGCGCGCGGCGCTACGCCAGGCGCTGACGATAGCCTCCGCCATCAGAGCGTCGCCGGCAGCTTGAAGCTGCGCAGCAGGTCGACGTCAAACGGGTTCGGCGAGCGCTGGCTGTGCAGCAGGTAGTTGGCGTGCCGGCCGCCAAGGTCGGCCTTGAGCATCAGCACATCGCGACCGCTGTGGTAGTCGACGCTCATCAGGTCGAGCAGGCGGAACAATGCCCAGGGCCCGCTGTTCATTTCGATGCCGACCTTGTGCCCACCGAGCTCCTCGACCACCAGGCTGGTGCGGCCTTCGTTGTCGTCAGCAGGCCAGCTGAAGGCGGTCTGCACGATAGGGCCGTGGCGGTACTCCATGCGCTGGCTGCCGAAGCGGAAGTCGGCGCGGCCGAGGCTGGAGTCCAGCGAGTAAGGCTCGAGCTTGAACAGCACTTTCGGTTCGTTGGGGTTCTCGGCGAAGAAACTGCGGCGGATGGTTTGCGCATGGCTCATCTGCAGCAGGAACTCGCGCGACAACGGCAAGCCGCGGCCGTCGATACGGCGCACCTGGTATTGGCCGGCGCTGCCGCTGACGAAGGGCTTGAGGTAGCCATCGAAGAAGCGCTCGGCGATGCCCTGGGCCTTGAAAAACTCACGGAAGTCGGCGATGGCGACATCGCTTTCGCTATGCGTGCTGAATGGATAGCGCTGTTTCAGCGAGCCCTTGTAAGCGGCATAGAGTTCATTCTTGTAACGCTGGTTGAGGTAGTGGTGGGCATCGCCCAACACCAGCATCCAGCTGTCTTCGGCGAGCAGGCCGAGCCAGTTGCCGACCGGCTGTGGCAGACGCGCTGCACTACTGCGCACCTGATTGATCGCATCGCGTTGGCCGCCCATGCGCGCTTTGGCCAGTTCGAATGCCGCCTGTTCCGGGGCGCTGGCGTGCGCCAGGCTGGCCAGTTGGCGTTGCAGGTCGTCCAGCGCTTGCAGGGTCGCGGCCAGTTCCGGGCCGGCGCCGCCGTTGTCGTCGAGCAGGCGGTGCAGCGGTTCGAAGCGTCGCTCCAGGGTCTTGCGCGCGGTGTCCGGCAGGTTCTTCACCAGGGCCGCTTGTGCCTGTTCGGCAGCGGCGCCGGCGATCTTGGCGACCTTACCGAGCTTGCCTTTCGCGCCTTTCAGCGCATCGGCGGCGTCGCCCGCACTGTCCGCGGCCTCGGCAATACCCTTGAAGCGGGTGTTGTCGCGTACTTCCACCAGCAGTTGCAGCAGCGGCGAGTTGGCGGCGGTCAGGCCGGCCAGTTGCAGCGCGCCCTGGTTGGCGCTGCCGATCGGTTCCAGGCTCAACTGTGCCAGGGCTTCGCCCCAGTAGTTGGCATAGTCGCGGAAGTACAGCTGCTCCATTTCCACCAGCAGGCGGCTGAGGTCGTTGTTGCTCAGGGTGTCGCTTTCACCGAGTACCCAGTTGTCGCGCAGGATATCGCGCACCAGGTCGGCGCCCTTGGCGGTGAAGGTTTTCTGGTAGCCGACCTGGGTGTAGAAGCCGGGGATGGTGTAGTCGCTGCCAGCGAACAGCGCGGCTTGCGGGCCGAGTTTCTGGCTCAGGCGGTAATCCGGCAGGCTACGCGCTTGGTCGCGGAGCATGCGGTAGACCACGTTGGCCAGCGACTCGCTGCGCAGCACCTGACGGGCCTGGGCGACCAGCGGTTCGTTCAGCGAGTAAGGCGCGAACGACTCGGACAGCAGGCGCTCGAAGTGCTGGTTGAGACCACGCTGGCCGGTGCTGTTGCCGGCGTAGCGCAGCGACCAGTCGGCGGCCAGCCATTCCTGCAGGAAGGCCTTGTCGCGACGTTCTTCGAGATTCAGCATCAGGTAGGCGCGCAGGCTGTTGAGCAGGCGTTCGCGGTCGTTCAGGTTGGCGCGCACTTGCGCTTCCAGCTGACGGCCGACACGCGGCAGCAGCAGGGTTTCCAGTTCGCTGCGGTATACCCGTTGCAATGTCGGGTCGACTCTCTCGCCCTGATACAGGCCGCCGCGCTGGGTATAGGCCGCGTCGTCCACCGGCGGGAACACCTGGGTCGCGGCATAGCTGCTGTCCAGGGCCTTGAGGGTTTGCAGGGCGTCGTCCTGGGCGCCGATGCCGCCGCGTTGCTGGGTCAGCTGCTGGGCGATATCGCGCAATTGTTCCAGGCGCTCATGGTTGCCGGAGAAGCCGTTGGCCCAAAGCGCGCCGAACAGCGCGAGGAAGACGAAGGCGGTGGCGTACATGGCGCGCTGGCCCCAATCGATGCGTCGCACTTCCTTCTGGTCGAGACCGGCGAGGTCCGCTTCCGGGAAGATCACCCGGCTCAGCACATGGTTGATAAAGCGTGCACGGCCGCTGCGGAAGGTCGGCAGGGCGCTGCTGGCCAGGCCGAGGTTGCGGCCGATGCCGCTGGTGCTTGGGTCGAGCTGGTTGTCCAGCTGCGGTGCGCTGGTCAGGTAGAAGCCGCGCAATTGGCTGGCGCGCTGGTAACGGTTGCCGGTAAAGGCCAGCTCGCTGAACAGGCACAGGCGCTCGCCGATCAGCCCGAGCTGATGCGGGAAGTCGAGGATACGACCGCGGCGCTGGGTGTCGCGCTCCTGGTGCATGCGCAGGATCACCTGGCTGTTGAGGCGGCGCAGCAGCTCTTCGAACTCCTGGCGGATCACCTGCACGTCGGTGGCGTTCTGTTCCTTGCGGAAGCTGGCGCCGAGCACCTGATCGCTTTCTTCGCGCGACAGCTGATCGAAGAACTCGTCGAAGCCCAGCACCTTGTCGGCCTTGCTCAGCACCAGATACACCGGCACATCGACGCCCAGCCGCTGATTGATTTCATGCAGGCGCTGACGGGTCTGGCGGGCGAGGTTTTCCAGTTCGACCTCGCTGTTACCTTGCAGGTGCTCGAGCGGGATATTCACCAGCACGCCATTCAGCGGGCGGGCCCGGCGCTTGCGCAGCAGGCCGAGGAGGAAGTCCCAGGCATGGCTGTCGATCTGCGTATCGGGCTGGGTCAGGTAGCGCCCGGCGGTGTCGATCAGCACGGCATTATCGGCGAAATACCAGTCGGCGTAACGGGTGCCGGAAACGTCCTTGGTCAGGCGCTGCTGCTCACCGCGGTTGAGCGGAAACTCCAGGCCGGAGAAGTCCAGCAGGCTGGTCTTGCCGCTGCCCTGGGGGCCGAGCAGCAGGTACCAGGGCAGCTCGTTGCGCCACTTCTCGCTACGGCCGCGATACAGGCTGGAACGCTTGAGGGTGTGCAGCGCCTGCTTGAAGCGCTGGCGCAGTTCGACCTGCTCTTCGCTGATCATGCCTTCGCGGCGCAGGCGCTCCTGGGCGTCGGCGTCTTCTTCCTCGGCCTTCTTACGCGCGGTCGCCTTCCAACTGGCGAAGACCATCGCCAGGCCCCAGATCAGGAACAAACCGCTGATGGTCAGCAGCCGGCTGGTGGCCGATTCCCAGAACTTGTAATCATTGACCGCCAGCAGCGGGCCGACGAACCACACCAGCAGCGCCAGGACCAATACCAGGCACAGGCTCCAGACCCAGGTCTTGCGGAAAAAGGCGGCTAACTTGCCGAAAAAGCTCTTCATTTCTGATCATCCATGCTTACACCCGCGGACGGGTCGAGTTGCTCGTACGGCTGCAAAATCGTAGTGCGCTGTTCGCCCAGCACCCAGGCGAAACCGCCATACATCACGGCCAGGCACATCAGGGTGAACAGTGCCACCAGCCACCAGGGCACGATGCGCACCAGGCGCCGGCGCGTGTCCTTCAGGCCCTGCCAGTGCGGCGAGACTTCGCGCGGCACGTCGCCGCGCAGCTGGCGGATCTGCCGATAGAGGCTGTCGCGTACCGCTTCCAGTTCGAGCATGCCGCGCGGCAACACGCGGTACTTGCCCTCGAAACCGAGCGACAGGCACAGGTACATCAGCTCGAGCATCGGCAGGTGCTTGACCGGGTTGCGCGACAGGCGCTCGAGCAGCTGGAAGAACTTCTCGCCACCGAAGGTTTCGTTGTGGAAGCTCGACAGCAGGCTCATCTGCGACCATTCGCTCTCGTTGCCCCAGGGCGTGGTCACCACGGCTTCGTCGACCACGGTGCAGAGCACGTAACGCGCGGCCATCACCTGGCTGCTTTCTGCGCCTTCATGCAGGGAGCGGTGCTCGAACAACTTGATCGCGCTGGACAGGTTCCGGTGCAGTGCGTGCAGGTCTTCCTCTTCGAAACTGTGTTTCAGCCGCACCACTTCCGAGAGCAGGTTGGAGGCCGCGGCCACCAGCGGGTTGAGGCTGATATTGAAGGTTTCCGCCGGGCGCAGACGGGCGGCATAAATCATCCGCTCTTCCAGTTGCTCGAATTTCGGCGGGGCGGCGAAGTCGGTCAGCGGGCTTTGCGCCGGGGCATCGCCTTTGCGGTTGAGGATGACGGTTTTGTCGTCCTGGCCGTATTCCATTTCCTTGGTAGTCATCGTCAGTTCCTGATCGCCCAGAATTTCAGCTCAAGCCCGGAGAACTCGCCGGACACGTGGAAGGCGAAGCCGCCGGAGCGTTCCAGCTGCGCCAGTTCCTCGGAGCCGAGCTCCAAGGCGAAGTAGGTTTTGCCCGAGTGGAACGGGATCTGCCGCGGCGCCACCGGCAGCGGTTTGACCTTGATCCCCGGCAGGTGCAGGTTGACCAGTTGGCGGATACTCTCCACCGGGCCGACCTTGAGGTGCGCCGGCAAACGGTTGCGCAGCTCTTCCGAGTCGCACTGGGCGCTGGCGGCGAGCACGAAGGACGAGGTGCCGAGCAGCTTGTGGTCGTGCAGCGGCGACACCTGGATGCCGTACTGACGCTGTTGCAGCAGCAGTTCGATGGCGTGTTGTTCGAGCACCATCGACAGCACCTGGCGGATCGCATCCATCAGTTTGCGGAAGCTCAGACCCTGGTCGCTGTGCAGGTAGCGGCTGTCCAGACGCGGACGTTTGAACTCGCTGGAAAAGGTCGCCAACTCGCCGAGCAGGCCGAGCAGTTCGCGGTAGATGTGCTCCGGGTGGACCTGCTCGATGCCCAGGTAGTGACGCAGCACCGGTTCGAAGCGGTTGATCAGCTGCAGCATCATGAAGTCGCCGACTTCCGCACCGCCGACCTTGCCGGTGGCGCGAATACGCTCGGCGAGGATGTCGCCGCGGTGGGCGAGCATGCTGATCACCTCTTTCAGGCAGCTCAGCAGGTAACCGGAGGCCTGGAAGTTGACATAGGTCGGAATGAATTCCGGGTCGATGCTGATGACCCCGTCCGGGGTGGTGTCGAGCACGTCGCACAGCTGCAATTTGACGTAGGCCTGGTCGCTCTGCTGCTCGCCGAGCAGCAGGCGGAAGTCCGGGCGGCCGCAGCTGACCTGGCTGGAGGCGCTGTCGCCGGCGTTGGAGTCGGCGACTTCCTCGTCGAAGGCGGTGAAGCGCGCCAGCACGTCCTGCTGCTCGGGGCGACGGCTCTCGATATGGTTGCCGGTGACCAGCGGCAGGGCCAGGTACACCGAGGTGTTGCCGGTGTTCGGCGGCACGTCCAGGGCCAGCGGCTCGCGCTCGGCGCCGAGGTCGAAGAGGGTGCCGTCGGGCAGGATGCCGCTGGCCTTGCTCACCACCAGCTTGCCCATGTTGAGGAACTGGCGGTCGATCTCCAGCTCGAAAAAGCCCCAGGCGTAGCTCTCGAGCTTTTGCGTGCGGGTTTTCAGCTGGTAGTCGTAGTAACGGTCGTTCTGCTGGAAGTGCTGCGGGCGCAGCAGCATGCCTTCCTGCCAGACCACTTTATGCATGGCCATGGCTCAATCCTCTTCCGTGGTGTTGTCGTCTATCGTCCTGATGCCCTGGGCATCGAGTACCAGTTCGCTGCTGTTGCGCTCCTGCTCGCGCAGCGGAATCACCACGCGCCAGTTGCTTTCCGGCAGGTCGCGGTAGGCGGCCAGTACGCCGACGTAGCGGCTACCTTGCTGCACCGACAGCTTCAGTTCGCGGTGTTCGCCCGGGCGCAGCTCGAACTCTTCGGAGGTGACCATGTCCGGCGACAGGGCTTCTTTCGGGCGCTGATAGAGGGAGAAGAAATCGGCGCTTTCGAAGGCCACCGGGTGCTTGAGTTCGATCAGGCGCAGGACGATCGGCGAGGGCCGGCCGTTGAGGTCCGGGTTCAGCTGTTCGCTGCCGCTCAGGCGCAGGTCGAGTTTGGTCATGTCGGAATACGGCGACAGCGCCGAGCAGCCGGCGAGGGCCAGTAATGCGGCCAGCAGGGCGAGGGGGGCAAAGCGATGCATGGGGATCATCCTTGAACGTCGTTGTTGAGGGTGGCGATCAGGCGGACCTGTTCTTCATAGGTATTGGCGAAGTCGCGGGCGAACAGACGGTCGCTCCAGTCGTCGTTCTGCTCCAGTGCACTGTGCAGGCGGCGGTAGGCGCGCCAGCGGCTGCCGGCAGTGGCGATCAATGGCTTGCGCCCTTCGCGTTCGAAACGCAGGCTCAGTTGCTCCGGCGACAGCTGCTCGAACATGCCCTTGACCGCCGCGCGGCTGGCGGCGAGCAGCGCCACCTGGTGCGCTTGCAGATCGCGGAAGCTGCGGCTGATGGTCTGCTCGGCGGAAAGCGCACCGGCCTTGCCGCCGCGTAGCAGGGCGGTCAGGGCTTCGCTGCTGTCGGCGGTGTGCTTGAGCGGGTTGTTGCCGGCGCTCTGCACGGTGGTCAGGGCCAGGCGCAATTCGTTCTTCAGTTCGCTACGGGTGCGCAGGCTTTGTTGCAGGCTGCCGACGCTCTGCTTGAGCAGCTTGGCGGCATGCAGCGCCAGGGCTTCGCGACCATCGTCGTCGAGGTCGTCGAGCTTGACCCCGAGGGCCTCGCCGAATTTTTCCCAGAAGGTCGGAGGCAGGCGTACCGGCTCGGGCGCGCGCTTGGGTTGCGGGGCCGGCGTCGGCGCCACCAGTTCGGGCACCTGCAGGTTTTCCTCGTCGATCTGCGCGTAATCGCGCTGCTGCGCCTGCACCCTGTGCGGACGGATGACCGCGGTCAGGTCGTCGACCTCGGCGTATACCCGCTCCTGTTGATCGAGGGCGGTCAATGGGTCCAGATCGAGGAAGGCATCGTCCGGAATGATGCTGCCGGCTGGCTGTGCACGGCCGATCTCGCCGGCGAACAGGGCCGGGTCCTGAATCAGGCGCGCGCGGATTTCGAATTCACCGAAGCAATACACGCTGCCGTGCTCGATGCGTTGCGGCTGGCCCTTGCGCAGGCTGGCACCGCTGTCTTTGAGCTGAATGCCGTTGCTGCTGGTGTCGGTCAGAAAGAAGCTGCCATCGCGATAGCTGACCTCGGCATGCCGGCTCGACAGTACGCGCTTGCGATCCGGAATCACCCAGTCGCACTCCTCCGCACGACCAATGATGCCGCCGGCTTGCTTGAAGGTTTTGGTGGTCAATAGACCTGGCACGAACTGCTGTGCACTGACCACATCGAAGACCAGTTCCATGGTTGTTAACTCCTTGCGGTCAGTTGCCGCGTTTCACTACTTGTGGGTCACCCAGGGGGCGGTATTGGTCGTCGCTGTATTTGTAATTTCCGCTGCAGCCGGTGAGGCAAAGGGCCAGGGCGAGTAAGGCGATGGGGTAGTAATGCTTAGGCATCGTTTGCTCTTCTCTTCAGGTAGGGGCGGGTAGTGGGCAGGTGCATGTTCGTCAGGTCTTACACGTCAGCCGGGCTGATATGCAGCCGCCGCATGCGATACAGCAGGGTGCGGCGGGGCAGGCCCAGTTCACAGGCGGCGTTGGTCTGGTTGCCGCGGTTTTTGCGCAGGCAGTCGAGCAGCAGGCTGCGTTCGACGCGCTCCATGCGTTCGCGCAGGTTCATGCCGGTGTCGTCTGCGCTGTAGTCCTGACGCAGGTTGAAATGCGCGGGCAGCAGTTCGCCGCCTTCGCAGAGCAGGACGGCACGTTCGACCACTCCTTTGAGCTCGCGCACATTGCCGGGAAAGGCATAGCTGCTGAGGTGTTCCAGGGTGCTGTCGGCCCAGCGGCAGGCATCGCGCTGGAGCAGGGCGCTGGCCTTGTCGGCGAAATACCGGGCCAGGGTGAGGATGTCCTGGCCACGCTCGCGCAGGGGCGGCAGCTCGATGGGGAATTGCGCCAGGCGATAGAACAGGTCTTCGCGGAAACGCCCTTCTTCCACCTGCTCGCGTAGCGCGCAATGCGTGGCGGCGACGATGCGCACATCGACCTTGTGGGTTTCGTTGCTGCCCAGCGGGCGTACTTCGCCTTCCTGCAGCACGCGCAATAGCTTGGCTTGCAGGGGCAGCGGCATGTCGCCGATTTCATCGAGAAACAGGGTGCCGCCATCGGCCGCGTCGAACAGGCCTGGATGGTCGCGGTCGGCGCCAGTGAAGGCACCCTTGCGATAGCCAAACAGCTCGCTCTCCAGCAGGTTTTCCGGCAGCGAGGCGCAGTTCTGCACGATGAAGGCCTGGCTGCGGCGGAAGCCGCAATCATGGATGGCGCGGGCCACCAGCTCCTTGCCGGTGCCGGTTTCGCCGGTCAGCAGCACACTGACCGGGTTATGCAGCACCTTGCCGATCATCTGATACAGCTCGCGCATCGGTGCGCTGTCGCCGATCAGGCCGTAGCCGCTGGCGCGGGCGGTGGTGGTGCTGAACGAGACTTCCTGTTGCGGCGCGCGCAGGCGTTGCAGCAGATGCAGCTGGGCGATCACGAAGCCACCGAGATGGCCCAGGGAGCCGGCGAAACCTTGCAGGTCGCGGCCGATCTGGCTGGCGATCAGCAGCAGGCCGTTGACCCGCTTGTGTTCGTCGAGCAGCGGCAGGCACAGCAGGCTGCGCCAGGCCCGGCTGGCATCCGGCAGGAAGCCGATCTGATGCAGGCTGCTGTCCAGCTCGTCGAGGCTCAGCACCTGGTTCTGGCACAGGCAATATTGCAGCAGCTGCTCGCCTTCGTATTCGCTCGGCAGGCTGGCGGTTTCGCGCGGTTGCAGCACGCCGTTCTGCCATTCGGCGCAGAGGGTCAGGCGGGTATGGGTATCGTCGAGCAGGTACAGCTGGCTGAGCTCGCAGCCGGCCAGCTGTGCGGCGGCCTCGACCAGGCCGCCGAGCAGGGCGTCGGCATTGGCCAGGCGCGCCAGGTCGGCGAAGCGTGCGAGCAGCGCTTCGGCGTAGCGCAGCGGTTGCGGCACCTGGTGGAACATCGGCGGGACCTTAAGCGAACTCACAGACCACCGATCCTTCGCCGTCCAGGGTGGCGTGCACGCGCTGCAGGGTTTCGCCGTTGGCCATGGCGGCCAGCAGGCGGTCGACTACCAAGGGTTGCAGGTGCTGGTCGATCAGGTGATCGATCAAGCGCGCGCCGCTGTCGCTGTGGCTGCAGCGTTCGGCGAGGTTTTCCAGCAGCGCCGGGCAGTGGCTGAACTGCAACTGGCGACGGGCCAGGCGCTCGCCGAAACGCGCGAGCTTGAGGCCGACCAGTTCGTTGAGTACTGCGCCATCGATCGGATAGTAGGGCACCACGCGCATACGACCGAGCAGCGCCGGTTTGAAATGCTGCGACAGGGTCGGGCGAATCGCCTGCTCCAGATCTTCCGCATTCGGCCGCTGGCCGCCCTGGCAGAGGCTGGCGATGCGCTCGCTGGCGAGGTTGCTGGTCATCAGGATCAGCGTGTTGCGGAAGTTGATCTCACGCCCTTCGCCGTCGTTGGCCACGCCTTTATCGAAGATCTGATAGAAGACGTTCATCACGTCCGGGTCGGTTTTTTCCACTTCGTCGAGCAGCACCACCGAGTAGGGCTTCTGCCGCACCGCTTCGGTGAGCATGCCGCCCTCGCCGTAACCGACGTAGCCGGGTGGCGCGCCGATCAACCGCGATACGGTGTGCTTTTCCTGGAATTCGGACATGTTGATGGTGGTGAGGAAACGCTCGCCGCCATACAGCAGGTCGGCCAGGGCCAGGGCGGTTTCGGTCTTGCCGACGCCGCTGGGGCCGACCAGCAGGAATACCCCGACCGGCGCATCGGCGCGGTTGAGGCCGGCGGCGGTGGCGCGCATCGAGCGATCCAGGGCTTCGATGGCCTGTTCCTGGCCACGCAGGCGCTGGCGCAGATCGCTGGCGAAGCTCAGCACCTTGCTGTTGTGTTCGCGGGCCAACTGGCTCAGCGGTACGCCGGTCCAGTGACTGATCACCTCGGCGACCAGGCGCGGGCAGACTTCGAAGCTGACCAGGCGCTCGTTGGCCTGGGCGCTGGCCAGTTCCACCTGCACCTCGCGCAACTCGCTCTCCAGCTGTTGCAGCGCGGCCGCTTGTTCCGGGTTCTCCTCGCCATTGGCGGTACGCGCGCTGGCGCACTGCTTGCGCAGTTCCAGCAGGCGCGTGGCCAGATCGCGTTGTGCCGACCAGCGGGTTTCGATCTGTTCCAGTTCGGCGCGGGCTTCGCTCAGGCGCTGTTGCAACTGCTCCAGAGCCTCGGTATCGATATTCAGGCCGGCATCGAGGTCGCGGCCCATGGCTTCGCCCTGGCGCTCGCCTTCGGCGATCTCGCCGCGCAAACGCTCCAGCGCTTCGGGGGCGGCAGCCAGGCTGATGCGCACGCGGGCGCAGGCGGTATCCAATACGTCGACGGCCTTGTCGGGCAGCTGGCGGCCGGCGAGGTAGCGCGCGGACAGCTCGGCGGCGGCGACCACGGCGTCGTCACGCAGGTAGATGCCATGGCTCTTTTCATACACCGGAGCCAGGCCGCGGAGGATGGTCACCGCCTCGTCAACCGTGGGTTCGAGCAGTTGCACCGGCTGGAAGCGCCGGGCCAGGGCCGGGTCTTTCTCGAAATACTTCTTGTATTCGCTCCAGGTGGTGGCGGCGATGGTGCGCAGCTCGCCACGGGCCAGGGCCGGCTTGAGCAGATTGGCGGCGTCGCCACCACCGGCCTGGCCACCGGCGCCGATCAGGGTGTGGGCTTCGTCGATAAACAGGATGATCGGCTTGGGCGAGCCCTTCACCTCATCGATCACGCCTTGCAGGCGACGTTCGAATTCACCTTTGACGCTGGCGCCGGCCTGCAGCAGGCCGAGGTCCAGGCACAGCAACTCGACGCCCTTGAGCGCATCCGGCACCTCGCCGGCGGCGATGCGCAGGGCCAGGCCTTCGACGATCGCGGTCTTGCCGACACCGGCTTCACCGACCACGATCGGGTTGCTTTTACGCCTACGGGCGAGAATGTCGATCATCTGGCGGATCGCCGCGTCGCGGCACAACACCGGGTCGAGTTTGCCGTCGCGCGCCTGCTGGGTGAAGTTGTGGGTAAAGCGCTTGAGGTTGGATTCACCGCCGGCAGCAGCTTTTCCGGCGGCGGCCTGCGGTTGCTGAGCCACGGCGAAATCGCGCAGACGCTCGGGGTTAAGTTTGGCCAGCAACGCCTGGTAATGACTGCCGGCATAGCGCATCGGATTACGCAGCAGGGCGAGGATCAGCGCGGCCTGGTCGACCTGGTTCTGGCCGAGTTCCAGGTTGGCGACCAGCAGGGCGTCCTGCAGCCATTGCACCAGCTCGGTGGAGAACACCGGATTGCGCGATTCGTTGTGCTCGCCGCGCGGTTGCAGCGCGCTGGCCAGATCAAAGGCATCGACTTCGGCATCCTGCAGGGCGCGGCCGAGCAGGCCATCCGGGCGCTCGAGCAGACCGAGCAGCAGGTCCTCGACCAGAATCTTGCTGCCGCCACGTACCACACAGCGCTCGGCCGCAAGTTCCAGATCGTTCTTGGTGGCGGCGTCGAGGGCCTGTACCAGCTGTTGCAGATCGACGTTGATCATTACTCTCTCTTTCCCTAGTGAGTTTGGCTGCCGAGGGTGACCACGCCGTCGGCGTAATCGCGCCCCAGCCAGGTGGTCCAGCCCAGCAGGCAGGGGTTGTCGGCGCCGAGGCGCAGTTCGCGAATTTCGTCCTGGCGCAGTTCCAGGCGGATGTCGTAGTCCAGCGGGTCGCGCAGGGTGAAGCGCACCAGCGCGCACAGTGGTTGGTAGCCGTTGCCGATCGGCAGGAATTCGTGGAAGCGCTCCCAGTTGAGCTGCTGCACATGGATGCGGAACTTGCCGCCGCGGTCGCGCACGAACTCGCCGAGCACCAGGCTTTCGCCGAGTTGGCTATTGGCCAGGCCGAGGCGGTTACGCTGTTCGCCGAGAATTTCCACCTGGCGCTCCAGGCATTGTTCGATATGCAGGGCGGCGTGCTTGAAGTAGTAACGCAACACCGACTCGATCAGCGCCGCCGAATGGGCGCGCAAACTGAGCAGGCCGAGGTAGGGCAGCAGGCGCTTCCAGTTCAGCTCCTTGGCCTGGCGAATGGTCGCGCCGCCGAGGCCGACCAGGGCGAACAGCTGCTCGGAAAATGGGTCGACGGCACCGCTCTGGAAGCGCGCGTGGTAGCGATATTTTTGCCAGGTAGGCAGCAGCAGGCGTTGCAGGCGGTTGTTGAACAGGTCGAGAAAATCCCGCGTGGGATTGCCGTCGACACTATCGCCCAAGGCCTGTTCGCCATAGAAGGCAGGCAGCGGCGAGCCGGCACCGAACAGGCTGACCAGATTGATGCGCAGGCGCGCGCGCAGCTCGCCGTGCTCTTCGAAAAACTGCACATGTTCGATATCGCTGCCGGGAAAGCCCAGGCTCGGGTTGGCCTGCAATTCCAAGCGTTCATACAGCGCTTCCTCATCCAGGTCCGGATGAGCGCTTTGCAAACGATTGAGCACCAGCTGCACACCCTGGAACAGGCTGTACTCGCGGATGCCCCGGCTAAGCCGGGTTAGAGCAGGGGCTGTTGCCCCATGCGCGGCGTCCATTGGTACACCTCTCCCTGTGTGCTCTGTACGCGCAGCTCGTGATACGAGTTCAAGCTGGCATACAGGGCGAAAAATTCATTAAGTACCGAGGCGAAGAGGAACAGATCGCCCTCGCCCACATAGCCCTCGGGGTTGATCGTCAGTTCGGTGCGCACGCCGCGCACCGGCAGGCCGCGATGCAGGCGGTCGACGTGCTGATGGCCGATCTTCTTCAGGCCGTCGAGCAGGCGCTTGCTGACCTTTTCCGCGTGCTGGTCGTAATAGCGCGGCAGGTCGTAGGTTTCGAGAATCACCTTGAGCGCCTCGACGTTGGCCAGCGACAGGTAATTCAGCGACATGTTGCTGATCAGCTTCCACAGGAAGTCGCGGTGCAGCGGTGGCGCGTAGCTCGGCGTCACCGCGCTGATATTGCGGAAGCTGAGGAACTCCGGGGTGTCCTCGCTGGGCATGCAGATGTCGCCGAGGCCCAACTGGCGCGGCAGGTTCTGGTTGGTGCAGGTCAGCTCGATCGACAGCGTCTCGTGCTGGTCGAGGTTGCGCAGGCCGAAGCTCAGGTAAGTCTCCAGGCCATCGCCGAGCATCGAGGGTTGCTGGCGCACGCTGTAGTGCGGGCGGGCATGGGGCACATCGAAGCTGGCGTCGTGCTCGAAGGATTCGAACGGCACGTAATCTTCATAGCCCTTGCCGCCGGGCTTCCAGCCGGTGACGCGATCCACCGAGAATACTCCGCAGTGCTGCGAATCGAACTCGGCCGGCAGCAGCAGGTACTGATCCTGCTTGCCATCCAGGCGGATCGGGATGGCGTCGTGGGCGAACAGATTGACCACCGGCGTGCAGTACAGGCGCACGTTGTCCAGGGTCGGGCGAATGCGTTGCACCCCGCCCTTCTGGATATCGAAGCGCAGTTCCAGGCCATGGGCCTGCTTGAGCAGATCCGTCGGCAGACGCTTGAGCGCATCCAGCCCCTTGAGGTCGACGAACAGGAACTTGTCCTGGAAGGCGAAATATTCCTGCAGGTAGCGGTAGCCGCGGAAGGTATTCAGCGGATAGGGAATCAACGCCTCGTCTTCGGCAAAACCCACCGGCTGCACGCTGCTTGCGGGCAACTGCAATGCTGCGACTGGTTGATCGAAGGCGTCCAGCAGCGGCTTGCCGGCGGCATCCAGCAGCACCAGCTGGATGCCGCCGAGGTGGCGCAGCAGGCTCAGGTAGAGCAACTGGCTGATATAACGCTCGCCGGACAGATGCAGGCGCAACTGCTTGAGATCGAGATCGCCGAGATGACCGTCGGCGCTCATCGCCAGTCGCAAGCTGAGCAGCGCGCCATCGCCCTTGACCGAGTAATCCAGGCCATTCAGCGCCAGCGGCAGCACTTCGGTGGCGAAGGCGGTGCGGAAGCGACAGGTCACGCCCTGAATCGGCTTGGACTCCACCGGCGTATGACGCGGCACCGGCAACGCCGGCCCCGGCCGCTTGAGCGGATCGAACTGCAACATGCTGAACGCCGGCAGCGGACGCATATAGTTCGGCCACAGCAGGTGCATCAGCGAATGGGTCAGCTCCGGCAGCTCGTCGTCGAGCTTCTGCCGCAAGCGCCCGGTAAGAAAGGCGAACCCCTCCAGCAGCCGCTCGACATCCGGGTCGCGCCCGCTCTGCCCGAGAAACGGCGCCAACGCCGGGCTACGCTCGGCAAAACGCTTGCCGAGCTGGCGCAGGGCGGTGAGTTCGCTCTGGTAGTAGTGGTTAAAAGACATTCGAAGCGCTCTTCCTTGGGCGTAGGGTCATGGACACAGGGCGGTGTCACGAATTTTCCAGGCGTGTATGGAGTTACCTCTGCGTTCGTGATGCGAGCGTCCGAGCTGCGCAAGAAACCCTGGCTTGTCGAGCGAAAGCGAACGGCCATTCGCGGCGATATCGAGGCGATATGTATCAGGAACGCTATTTTCCAGCTCATCATCGAAAGATATGTAGGACAGCACCTCGATGACTTCGCCGACCGCAACGCGTTTGTTCAATACGAACGGCTCTTTGGCGTTGGAATATTCATGGGCAGTGATATCGATGGGGTAGCTGCAAAGGTTTTCCAGATCGGCAATAAACACTGTCTTTGATTGCGCTGTGCAACCTCCGAGGACGAACAGGAGAAGCAGTGCGAGGTGCCTAGCCATTGAATTGCACCCGTGCGAGCCAGAGGAGGCTTTTGACGTCCTGTTCCGAGGCAACGGAGCGATTCCAGTAGTCCTGATAGCCCTGGACACCCCTTGGATAGTCCGAGTGATAGTGCATTACATCCACTTCGCCACTGCCCGGTACCGGATGGTTAGCCAGTGGGGATTGGGTCAGAACGGTGGAGGTTTCTTTGTGACTCCAGGAGTATTCAGGCACCAGTCCGCCATCGCCGTATTCGTTGAGGATCAGGTGACCTACCTCGTGAGCGGCAGTGTGTTTGAAATCGCCATCGGCGAAGTCCGCGGGGTAGTTGGCGGCGCTCCAGAAACCCTGGTTGTGATAGATCTTCTTGAACATGGCAAAACTGGTGGAGCGGCCAAAGTCGGCACTCAGTGATGCAATCAGCGGAAAGTTCTTGGAGCTCGGTTCAGCATTCACATCTGCCGTAACCTTAACTTTGTAGGTGCCCTTGGCTGTCTGGATGGGTGCACCTACGCCTTGTGTGCGGCTGCCATCACGTGACCAGTAATGCTCAATACCTGCCTTGGCCATGGCTTGTAATTCGGCGAATGTTCTTGCCGTCAGGTTGGCGTTCTTTCCCGATACGCCTCCATCGGAAAAGCTCGGTCGCATGGTAATTTCAACCAACTGAGCCGAGCGATCGATTCGAGCGTCGACCCACTCGATCTCTTCGGCGTCGTTGCCGAGCGCGAGCTCTTCGATCTGCTGTTCGCCGCCTTTGGTCGCTGTCAAACGCACCTTTAGTCCGGGGCTCTTCAGAACCCTGGTATCGAGGACGCCGGTTTGGCTATAGCCGTCCCATTGCCAGAGGTGCTCGCCAGTGGGTAGCAGTTTGCTGGTGTCGGCTTCTGCATATAACAATGTGCTGCCGTCGAGCACTTCAAGCGTCAGGCTGTCCGCAGGCTGCTTACGGTTGGTCACCAGAAAATCGATGGTTTCGCTGTTCTCCGTTTTGCCACCTTTCAACTCCTCGAAGTCCGGAATTTGTAGAGGTGTCAGGATGCGATTGCCACCGCGCTTCAGGCTGAGCCGATATTCCAACTCTTCGCTGATAGGCGAAGCCCCTTGCGTCGCAGAAGCAACGGCGCTGGTCAAGACTGCTGCCGTTGCGGGCATGGCAGACAGAGCACTAAACGCTGCCCCACCCCCACTGGTCCCGATAATCACCGTCCCCGAACCCGCCACAACCGTATTGCCATGGCTGCCCACGGTGCCGACGGTGGTTGCCGGCATGCCGTTGATCAGTACGGTGGGGATCACCGCGCTGGCCAGGGCGCCGCCGCAGGCCGAGGGGTCGCCTTGGCGGGCGGCGGGCAGGTTGTCGAACAGCACGTTGGGCGAGCCGGCGGCGATCGGGTTGGTACCGTGGCCGGGAATCGGGCAGGCGGTGGGATCGCTGAGGCGGGCGGCGGGTTTACCGGACATGGGGCTCTCCTTAATTGACCTTGACCTGTCCGCTGCCATCCAGGCGCGCGGAGAAGCTGACTTGGCGTTTGAAACCATCGACCTGCAACAGGCCTTCGATGGCAAACGCCAGGCTCAGCGGGTCGTTATCGCGGGGCAGGGAAATGACCTGCACCTCGCTTAAACGCGGTTCGTACGCTTCGATAAAGCGTTCGATGGCGATACGCGCTTGCTGCAGCGAGTCGTGCAGCGACAGGCGCATATCGTTCAAATCGGGCAACCCGTAGTCGGGCAGCGTTTGCACGCTGCCCGCCCGGGTGCTGAGCATTTTCGCCAGGTGGGTCGCCACCGACGCCATCACGGCGACCTCGCGGCTCCAGCCAGCACGTTGGCTGGCTTCGCCGCTGAGGCGTTCGAACAGGCTTCCGTAACCTGACATAAGGATGCTTATTCCTTGTCCAGCTTGCCGACCAGCGACAGGGTGAAATCGGCACCCATGTACTTGAAGTGCGGGCGCACGTTCAAGCTGACGCGGTACCAGCCCGGCTCGCCTTCGACATCGCTGACGATGACCTGGGCGGCGCGCAGCGGACGGCGGCCACGTACTTCGGAGCTCGGGTTTTCCTGGTCCGCGACGAACTGACGGATCCACTTGTTGAGTTCCAGTTCGAGGTCGGTGCGTTCTTTCCAGGCGCCGATCTGCTCGCGCTGCAACACTTTCAGGTAGTGGGCCAGGCGGTTGACGATAAACAGGTACGGCAGCTGGGTGCCGAGCTTGTAGTTCAGTTCCGCGGTCTTGCCTTCTGCGCTGATGCCGAAGAACTTCGGCTTCTGCGCCGAGTTGGCGGAGAAGAACGCGGCGTTGTCGCTGCCTTTGCGCATGGTCAGGGCGATAAAGCCCTCTTCGGCCAGTTCGTACTCACGACGGTCGGAGACCAGCACTTCGGTCGGGATCTTGGTTTCGATCTCGCCCATGCTTTCGAAATGGTGCAACGGCAGGTCTTCTACCGCGCCACCGCTCTGTGGGCCGATGATGTTCGGGCACCAGCGGAACTTGGCGAAGCTGTCGGTCAGCTTGGAGGCGAAGGTGTAGGCGGTGTTGCCCCACAGGTAATGCTCGTGGCTGTTGGCGACGTTCTCTTTGTAGACGAAGGTCTTGACCGGGTTGTCTTCCGGGTCATAGGGGTTGCGCAGGAGGAAGCGCGGTACGGTCAGGCCGACGTAACGGGCGTCTTCCTGCTCGCGGAAGCTCTGCCATTTGGCGAACTGCGGGCCTTCGAAATGATCTTTCAGATCCTTCAGGTCCGGCAGGCCGGTGAAGCTTTCCAGGCCGAAGAATTTCGGGCCGGCGGCGGCGATGAAGGGCGCGTGGGACATGGTGGCGACGCTGGCAACGTATTGCAGGGTCTTGATGTCCGGGGCGCTCGGGTCGAAGAAGTAGTTGGCGATCAGGGCGCCGACCGGCTGGCCACCGAACTGGCCGTATTCTGCGGTGTAGATGTGCTTGTACAGGCCGGATTGGGTGATTTCCGGGCTGTCTTCGAAATCGTCGAGCAGATCCTGCTTGGAGGCGTTGATGATCTCCAGCTTGATGTTCTCGCGGAAGTTGGTGCGATCCACCAGCAACTTGAGGCCGCGCCAGGAGGATTCCAGCGCCTGGAATTCGGCGTTGTGAAGGATTTCATCCATCTGCCGGCTGAGCTTGGCGTCGATTTCCGCGATCATGCGGTCGACCATGGCCTTCTTGACCGGCTCGTTTTCGTTTTGCGGCTTCAGCAACTCTTCGATGAAGGCCGATACGCCACGCTTGGCGATGTCATAGGCTTCGTCGTCCGGAGTCAGTTTGGTCTCTGCAATGATGCGGTCGAGAATGCCGAGCTCGGCGGCGCTGCGACCGCTTTCTACTGCTGCACTAGTGCTCATGAATTAGCTTCCTTGTTAATTTGATCAGGAGTCCAGCTTGCCTTGGGCAGCCAGGCCGAGTTCGCCGAGTACGCGGTCGCGCGAGTCGTCGTCGGCAAGTACGCTTTCGATTGCCTTGCGGAAGGCCGGGGCATTGCCCAGTGGGCCTTTCAGGGCAACCAGGGCGTCGCGCAGCTCCATCAGTTTTTTCAGTTCAGGCACTTGCTCGACCAGGTTGGCCGGGTTGAAGTCCTTCATCGAGTTGATGTTCAGCTGTACGGCCAGTTCGTCGTCGGTCGGTTCGTCCTGCAGACGGTTGGGCACGCCGAAGGTCAGGTTGAGTTCCTGCTTGGCCAGCACTTCGTCGAAGCTGTTCTTGTCGATCGCGATCGGCTTGCGCTCTTCGATCTTGCGATCGTCGGCGCGCTGGGTGAAATCACCGAGCACCATCAGTTTCAGTGGCAGTTCGATCTCTTCCTGGGCGCCGCCGGTAGCGGGTTTGAAAGTGACGTTGATGCGTTCCTTGGGGGCTACCGAGCCTTCTTTGGCCATGGTCATTCTCCGTTACGGTTATGGCCCGAGGGCCTAGTCCAGTACCACTTCAAGATCGAGGTGGCACAACCTGCGGTAGATCTCTTCCTTGCTTTCACGCACCGCGTGGTTCTGCGGCAGCAGCTCGCAGCAGCTGTGCAGCATGCGCAGTACGTCCAGGGCGAGATCGGGTTCCCAGTCGCCGAGGCCGGTGGCCTTGAGCGTCTGGTCGAGCGATTCGAGTTGGGTTTTCGCCAGCTCGTATTTCTTGGCGCTGTAGCACAGGCGCGCCAAGGTCAGTTGCCAGAAGAAGCGTTCGCGGCCACCGCGTGCTTTCGCCAGGCCGAGTTTGAGTTGTTGCACGGCGGATTTGAGGCCGTCCTTGCGCAGTTTCGGCAGCACTTCCTGCAGGGCGATATCCCAGGCCGGCTGGCTGCCGCCTTCGTTGGCCGTTGGGGCGCTGGCGGTGGTCGGGGCCTGGAGGTGCGGCATGACATGGGAACTGAGCCAGGCGCGGGTCTGGGCGTCGGCGAAGGCACTGCCATCGTGGAAGCGCAGTTCTTCCAGGCCGCTCATGCGCTGCATGAACAGCGCCAGCTGGATCTCCACTTCGCGCATCGCCTGTTCGGCGTTCAGGCCCTGCAGGCACTGCCAAACCAGGTGTTGGCCGTCGAGCCAGAATGGTGCGCGGGCGATGCTGGCTTCAAGGTCGACCAGCAGATCGGCGTATTGGTCGTTCTGGTAGCGCTCCTGATAGCTGGCCAGTTTGTCCGCCGGCAGGCCACGCAGGGCGGTGATCTGTTCGGCGTTGCGTTCCGGCAGGCTGTCGATCGGCAGCCACAGCAGGGTGCGGGCCAGGCGCAGGGCACGCAGGTCGCTGGCTTTCTGTTTGAGCCAGTAGGCACAGAGCGGCCGTGCCTGGTCTTGCAAGCCGCGCAGGCTTTTGTGCGCTTCTTTCTCGTTGTCGATGGGGGCGCCAGGGGTGAGCATCTGGCTGGCGACCTGTTTGACCTGGGCCAGTGCCGCACCGACGCTGCCGGGCTCGGGCTGGCCCTGGCTGGCGCGGTTGACCAGTTCGTCGAGGCGTCGGCACAGCGGCAGCAGCAGCGGCGCCTCTTCACCCAGGTGTTCGGACAGGCAGGCTTCGAGGGTGCGCAATTGTTCGGCCAGGCTGCGGAACAGCGCCAGTTGCTCGCCAATCGGCACATGCTCGGCCAGTGCCTGTTCCAGGCGCGGGATCAGCCAGCTGATGGCGGCGGCGCGGGTGCGTGCTTTACGCGGGTGCAACTGCTCCCAATGATTGAGGCAGAGGTAGTGCAGCAGGCTGAAGCCGGCTTGCAGACCGGCGAAGGATTCGCGCTGATAGAGGCCCCAGATCAGCCAGGCGGCGACGCGCAAATCCTTGGAGTGGGCACTGAGCAGGGTTTCGCTGTATTCGCGAACTTTCTGCCAGTCGATACCGCCGGTTTCATGCAGTGCGGTGGCTTTGCCCAGCTCGTTTTCCAGCACTTCGTATTCGCTGGAATAACGCACATCGGCCCCGGCAAAGTCCCCTTCATTAATAGGGAGTTTGGCAAGTTCCAGATATTGGCTAGTGAGCTTATTTGAGTAGGTCATTCCATGACTCGTATATCGCGATGTACAACTTCGCGGATGTCAGTGCGGCGCTATGCTGGCCGTTTGGCATCGCCTGAGTGCGCAACTTCTTGCGCAGCTCGATGTGCAACAAGTTGCGCATCTCCCTGATGAGGTGGGCATCCTAGCCCCATGAGTCGTGCTGTTCAACCGTTGAAAGTGTGAAGTGGCTAACAATGATGGTTATCGAGCGATTAATTATTGGGACGCTAGTTCCTATTTAAACTGAGAACTAACGCACAAGTAATAAAGCTTGCCGTCGATGTAAGTGATGTAAATCCAGCTATGTAAGAGATGACTTACTGGCAAATTAGTGGCGCGTCACGAAAGTTGAATTTCATGATTGTATTTATGTGAGGTGAGTCCGGGTTTTGCGGGCTTATATATGCAACGCGCGTGAATGCCGGGTGCAACTCATGGCGGCATTCGGGGTTGCATGTTGGCGGCGCAATCCGGGTGAGGTGGCCGCTGTTGATATCGCTTCCCGGATTTCATCCGGGCTACAACTGTAGCCCGGACAAGTGCACGCCTGGCCTTAGCCCGGCAGCGGTTCGCTCCACAGGCTCAAGTCGAGTCGATGCTCTGCGCCGGGGGCCAGGTTCAGGATGTCGTTCATGACATTGGCGTGCTCGATGCAGAGCATACGTTGCCAGGCGTCGTCGGCGAATTGTGACAGGCGCCGGGCTTTGTCGATCCAGGGGTTCCACAGCACCGCGGAGGCGGAGCCGCTGCTGTGCATGCGGATACGCCGCTGCCAGAGCGGGTCGAGGATGTCGAGCTGCGCGGGGGTGTCCAGGTAGATGCGGTCGGTTTCGCCGGCAAAGCCGAGGGCGCTGTCCTGCACGCGCAGTTGCCAATCCTCCAGGGTTTCCAGATAACGGCGGCCTTGTAGCCCCTCGACTTGCACCTGATGAATATCGCTGACCGCGAAATAGCTGTGCAGCGCCTGGCTGACTGCCACGGGGGTGTCGCCGAGATTGCGGTTGCTCAGTTGCAGATGCAGCTTGTCGTTGAGCTGGATGCGCAGTTTCAGTTCGACCGCATGGGGCCAGGCCGGCAACGGTTGCTCGGCGTTGTTGTAGATGAATTCGAGGCTGACGCCGCCGTCCTGCTGGTCGATGCCGAGCAGCTTCCAGTCGAGACCGCGCACCAGGCCGTGGGCCGGCGCCGCTGCGCTGTCCTGGTACATGGCCTGTACCGCTTCGGGATTGCGGCGCAGATCGCCGAACCAGGGCCAGCACAGCGGCACGCCACCGCGCACGCTTTGTCCCTGGTTGAATTCGGCCTGTTCGCTCAGCCAGATCAGCGGCCGTTCGCCATGGCGTTGGTAGCTGAGA
Organism: uncultured Pseudomonas sp.; assembly: GCF_946885955.1. Next base: position 43,133 of record NZ_CAMPHI010000009.1, on the reverse strand, counting down.
ATCTGCGCGCCCTGCTGGGCAATCAGCAGTTCCGCACTGGCCGTACGCACGCGCCAGCAGGTCAGTTCGTTCATCTCCACCCGCTCGATCTGCGGACGTTGTTCGGCGCCATTCATGGCTGCGCTCCTTCTATAAAAATTGCCGGAAAGTGTGCCCCGCCCCGCCGGTAAAGGCCAGGCGCCGCTGCCATACACTGACCTGGCGCATTGTTGCGGTGTTCCCGGTGTCCTAGGCTGAGTGCATCGAGGAGTCAACAATCAATGCGCAAGATATTCATAGCCGTGCCGCTGTTGCTGGGCTTGGCCGCGGCCTTCTGGTGGTGGCGCCAACCGCAGCCGCTTGTGGTGCCTTTGCTGGCGGTGGAGCGCGGCCCGGTGGAAACCCTGGTGGCGAATACCCGCGCCGGCACGCTCAAGGCCTGCCGGCGGACGTTGCTGTCGTTCAATCAGGGTGGTCAGGTCAGTGAGCGGCTGGTCGAGGAGGGGCAGCGGGTCGAGGCCGGACAGGTATTGATGCGTCTGCGCCAGGACCAACTGCAGGCGCGGGTGCGCGAAGTCGAGGCGCGCCTGCAGGGCCTGGTCAACCAGCGTGAACAGCGTTGTCTGCAGGCCGGGCTGGACAAGCGCGACCACGAGCGCCTGGCGCGCCTGCAAGCGCGGCAACTGGTCGCCGAGGATCGAGTCGACCAGAGCGCCACCCGCGCTCGCCTGGCCGCACTGGCGTGCGACGGCTCCACGTCGAGCGTTCGCGAAACCGAGGCCAGTCTGGCGCTGCAGCGGGCGCTGCTCGATCAGGCCACCTTGCGCGCGCCCTTCGCCGGCACAGTCGCCGAGATCAACGGCGAAGTTGGCGAGTACGTCACGCCCTCGCCGCCGGGTATTCCGACGCCGCCGGCGGTGGACCTGATCGACGACAGCTGCCTGTATGTCGAGGCGCCGATCGATGAGGTGGACGCCGCCCGCGTGCGGCCGGGCATGCCGGTGCGGATAACGCTGGATGCGTTTCGCGGCGAGCATTTCGCCGGCGAGGTCAGCCGCGTCGCGCCCTTCGTTCGCGACCTCGAACGTCAGGCGCGTACCGTCGATATCGAAGTGCGCTTCGCCCCGGCACCAGAGGAAGTGGCGCTGCTGACCGGCTACAGCGCCGATGTGGAAATCCTCCTGGAGCAACATCCCCAGGCCTTGCGCATTCCTACCGAAACCCTGCTCGAGGGCGGCCGGGTGCTGCGTTACGACCCGGTCGCCGGGGTATTGCGCGAGGTGGCGGTGCGCATCGGCCTGGCCAATTGGCGCTGGACCGAAGTGCTGGAAGGGCTGAGCGAGGGCGAGCGAATCGTCGCCAGCCTGGAGCAGGACGGTCTGGGCGATGGTGTGGCGGCGCTGCCCGAGGACGAGGCCGCGCGATGATCCGCTTGAGCGCGGTGAGCCGCTGTTTCCAGCTCGGCGATCAGCAGGTCAAAGGCCTTGATGCGGTGGATCTGCAAGTCGCCGCCGGCGAGTACCTGGCGGTAATGGGGCCGTCCGGTTCGGGCAAATCGACCCTGCTGAATATCCTCGGCCTGCTCGATGCGCCGGACAGCGGCGAATACTGGCTTAACGGCGAAGCGACCGCGGCGCTGGACGAGAAACGCCGCGCCGAATTACGCAGTCGGCATATCGGTTTCGTGTTCCAGTCCTACCACCTGATTGCGCGCCTGACCGCGCTGGAGAATATCGAGCTGCCGATGCTCCTGGCCGGCATCGATCCCGCCGAGCGGCGACGCCGCAGCACCCGCTTGATTGAGCGTCTGAACCTTGGCGACCGGGTGCGTCATCGCCCCGGTGAACTCTCCGGCGGTCAGCGTCAGCGCGTCGCCATCGCCCGCGCCATGGTCATGCAGCCGGCGTTGCTGTTGGCCGACGAACCCACCGGCAACCTCGACAGCCACTCCGGCGCGGAAGTGGTGACGCTGCTCGAAGAGCTCAACGGCGAAGGCCTGACCCTATTGATCGTCACCCACGACGCCAGCCTCGGCGCGCGAGCCCGGCGTTGCCTGCGCATGCGCGACGGCCAGATTATCGAGGACGTGCAGCAAGGGCTGGGCGATGCGCGCGGCTGATGCTCTCGGCCTGATGCTCGGCGCCCTGCGCGGGCACCGTTCGCGCAGCCTGATGCTGCTGCTCGCCATGGCCATCGGCGTGGTCGCGGTGAACCTGCTGACCGGCCTCGCCGAGGGCGCGCGGCAGTTCGTGATTGGCGAATTCTCGATGCTCGGGCGCAACACCTTGATCGTGCTGCCGGGGCGCAAGGAAACCAGCGGCGGCATGCCGCCGCTCACCGGTCTGGCCACCCGCGATCTGACCTTGGCCGACACCGAAGCCATCGGCCGCTTGCCCAGCGTGCGCCGGGTCGCGCCCTTGCAGGCCGGGCAGGTCGAGGTCAGCGTCGGCAACCGCTCGCGCGAGGCCTTCACCCTCGGCACCAGCCATGAATTCTTCGCCATCCGCCAGCTCGATGTCGGCCAGGGCCAGATACTGCCGGCGCTGCCGTTGGATCAGGCCGAGGCGGTCTGCGTGATCGGCGCCACCCTCAGGCGCGAGCTGTTCGGCAATGCGCCGGCATTGGGCGAGTGGCTGCGTGCTGGCGATCGGCGTTTCCGCGTGGTGGGAATTCTCGATGAGCGTGGCGAATCCCTGGGCATGGACTTCGGCGAGATGCTGATCATCCCGGTGGCCAGCGCCCAGGTGCTGTTCAATCGCGAGGGGTTGTTCCGGGTGTTCGCCGAGCTGCGCGGGCCGCAGTTTCTCGCCAGCGGCAAGCGGCAGATCCTCGAGACGATCAAGGCCCGTCACGAGGGCAAGGAAGACGTCACCCTGATCAGCCAGGACTCCATGCTTGCCGCCTTCGACGGCATTCTCGGCGCCCTCGGCCTGGCCCTGGCCGGCATCGCCGCGATCAGCCTACTGGTGGCCGGCATCCTGATCATGAACGTGACCTGGATCGCGGTGAACCAGCGCACTGGGGAAATCGGCTTGCTCAAGGCCCTGGGCGCGCGACCGGCGCAGGTGCGTTTGTTGTTCGTCGGCGAGGCGGCGTTGCTGGCCCTGGCCGGCGGTTTGATCGGCCTGGGCTTGAGCGAGGCGCTGCTCTGGCTCGGTCGCCAGCTGTGGGAGATTCCCCTGCAAACCCCGGTTTGGGCGCGGGTCGGATCGTTGCTGTTGGCCATGCTGGCGGCGCTGCTGTTCGCCTGGCTGCCGGCCAACCAGGCGGCGCGCCTGGAACCGCTGGCGGCGTTGCGACCGCCGGGGGCGCGGACATGAACGGTCTTGGTGCGCACAGCCTGGGCGGCCCCGCGACACCCTACGGGCCGCGCGCAGGCGTAGGGTGCGCTATGCGCACCGACCGGGTATTGCGGACATGATGCGTTGGCAGGATGGCCTGCGGCTTACCGCCACGACCCTGGTCAGCCGGCCGTTGCGCAGCCTGCTGACGCTGCTCGGGGTGGCCATCGGCATCGCCGCGGTGGCCTTGCTCACGGCCATGGGCGAGGGCCTGCGCCTGTATGTGCTGGATAACTTCTCGCAGTTCGGTACGCGGATCATCGCCATCCACCCGGGCAAAACCCAGACCGGCGGCCTCGGCGGCATCCTCAGCAGCGTGCGCCCGTTGAGCCTGGCGGATGCCGACGCGCTCGGGCGTCTGCCCCATGTCGAGGCGGTGGTGCCGATCATCCAGGGCAGTGGCGACATCCAGTACGGCGTGATGAGCCGCAACAGCGACATCATCGGCGGCGGCCACCAACTGGCCGAGGCCTGGAGTTTTCGCGTCGCTCTCGGCCAGTTCCTGCCGGCGGCCCGCGACGGTCGCTCGCCGCCCTATGTGGTGCTCGGCCACAAGCTGCGCCAGGAGTTGTTCGGTGCGGCCAATCCGTTGGGTGAGCCGGTGCGGGTTGGTGGCGTGCGTTTTCGGGTGATCGGGGTGATCGAGGAGAAGGGCCAGCTGCTCGGCTTCGATCTCGACGACATCGCCTATATCCCGGTGGATTGGGCGCAGAGCCTGTTCAACCGCGACGGCCTGATGGAGATCAATGTGATGTTCACTGCCGGCACCAGCTCGCGCCAGTTGAGCGGGCGGATTCGCCAGGTATTGATCGAGCGCCACGGCGTCGAGGATTTCAGCCTGACCACCCAGGACGACATGCTCGCCAGCCTCGACCGCATCCTCGGCACCCTGACCATCGCCGTCGCCGCCCTTGGCGGTATTTCGTTGCTGGTCGGCGCGGTGGGCATTCTCACCATCATGACCACCACGGTCGGCGAGCGCACCGCGGAGATCGGCCTGTTGCGCGCGATCGGCGCCACGCCTCGGCAGGTGCTGGGGCTGTTTCTCGCCGAGGCGGCGCTGTTGTCGCTGGCCGGCGGTGTGCTTGGGCTGTTGTTGATGGCGCTGCTGTTGGTGACAATCCACTTTGCCGTGCCCGGCCTGCCGCTGAGCCTGGCGCCTGGCTTCGTGCTGATGGCGTTGCTGCTGTCGGCGCTGATCGGCCTGTTCGCCGGTATCGCCCCGGCGCGGCGGGCGGCGCGTCTGCATCCGGTGGATGCGCTGCGCAGCGAATAGGCCGGTGGTTTGCGTGGGCCAAGCGCAGAGACGGATGGCGGCAACCATCCATCCTGGGCTGAATACCTGTCGTTGCTAATCGTCCTGCCAAGATGGCCGCTCGGGTGAGCGGTATTCCTCGGGTCGCTTCTCATCGTGCTCTTGTTGCTTGCCGGCGGCGGTCGGTTGCCGTTCGAGCATCTGCGCGAAGCGCTGGTTGCTGCCGTCGGCGGATTCATCGGACAGCAGCGCCTGCGCCAGCGGGGTTTGGTCGAAACCATCCTCGGCCATGGCAACGCTGCTCAATGCTATGGCCAATACCATCATTAAGATTTTCATCGTTGTGTCCTCCAGATAATGAAGGCCTATCTACACAGTCAGTCTAATTTTTCGGCGCCTTCAGCGTGCCTCAGATGATCAAAGGTGCTGGCTTTATTGGCTTATTAATCAATAGTTTGCAGATTGAATTGAGTCGTCCGCCGAATGGTAGCAGGCAGCGTAACGCCGGCACTGCCGGTCGCATCTATCGTTACCGCTTCTGGCTGCACTATCGGCATAAAAAAGCCCGGAGCGTGGTCCGGGCTTAAGGTTTTATCACCGCCGAAATGGATGCAACAGATCGGCTGTGTACAACGGCTGCGCTGTTAGAACAGCGGCAGGCTGTAGCTGACGATCAGGCGGTTCTCGTCGATGTCGTTAGCGAAGTTCGAACGCACCGTCGCGTTGCGCCATTTCACGCCGAGGTTTTTCAGCGGACCTTCCTGCACCACATAGGCCAGGTCCATATCGCGCTCCCACTCCTTGCCGTCGCTGACATTGGTGCCCAGATCGACATTATCGCCGGTCAGGTAACGGGTCATGAAGGTCAGGCCGGGGATGCCGATCGAGGCGAAGTTGAAGTCATAACGTGCCTGCCAGGACTTCTCGTCTTTGTTGGCGAAGTCACCGATCTGCACATAGTTGAGCAGGTACGGATCGGTGCCATTGACATAGGCCGCGCCGGTGTCGCCGCTCATGCTCTGGTAGCCCAGGCCGAAGCTGTGGCCGCTCAAGGCGTAGGTGACCATCGCCCCGAAAGCCTTGTTGTCGACGTTGCTACGACCATCGTCGGTGGAACGCGCATAGCGCACGTCGGTCTTCAGCGACTGCTTGTCGCCCAGCGGCAGCACGTGCACCAGGTTGAAGGAGCTCTGCTTATACAGGTCCTCCAGGTTGGAGTAGTAGTAAGCGGCCGTCAGGTCATCGGTGACCTTGTAGCTGCCACCGAGGAACCTGAAGGAATCGCTCTGGTTGCCACCGCTGATGGCGATGCCGCGCTTGCCGCCAGAGGTCATGGCCAGGTCTTCGAAATCGTTCGAGTTGCGGTGGTTGACCTCGCGCAGATAACCGGCATCGAGGGTCAGGTTGGCGATGTCTTTGGAAACCAGCTGACCGCCACTGAACACCTGCGGTAGCAGGCGGCTGTCGCTGGAACCGATGGCCATATTCTTCAGCTGCAGCGAGCCGACCTTGAGCACGGTCTCGGAGATCTTGGCCTTGGCGGCCAGACCGAGGTCGCCGTAGTTGTCCTGGGAGCCGCCCGAATCACGGTCGGGCACCAGCAGGCCGCTGCCGGCGGTGCCGTCGCCGGAATCCAGTTTGAAGCCGAAGGTGCCCAGGGCATCGACGCCGAAGCCCACGGTGCCTTCGGTGTAGCCGGACTCCAGACGCAGCAGGAAGCCCTGCGCCCATTCTTCCGCCTTGGCCTGACCGGCACCTTCGCGGAAATCACGGTTGAAATAGAAGTTGCGCGCTTCGAGGCTGGCTTTGCTGTCCTTGAGGAACTCGGCATGAGCCACCTGGCTCAACGACAGGCCGAGCGTGCTGGCCGCGATCGCCAGGGCAAGAGAGGTTCTCTTCATTGTGGTTTTCTCCAGTGTTTTTATGGGTGTTGCATCGGCGCGGATAGGTACGTGCCGAATTCTTGAGCGCACTCACGCTGCCCCGGCGACAGCCGAAGCGGCGCCAGGCAATTGAAAAAGACGGCGGAGCGAGCGATGAACTAGGGAGGCGGGCTTCGGTGCGGGGCCGCGACCGGCAGATTGGACGCAATGCTGCGAAGCAGGACGGTAAGCGTGAGCGACATGGTAGACCTCGACAGCTTATGGATCGTTGTTGTTATGGCCGCCTTGCAAAGGGCGGCGACGCATCGCACATGGCGCCACGTGATCGGCTGACCACGACGCGCTTTACAGCCAGCCCGACGCACCCACGGGAGGATTTTCGGGCAAGGCTTCGCCGGTCGTGACTGGCACGACGTGACGAAGACTCTGTTGGGTTGCCCCGCGAGCGACCGCGCGCGGGGGTTATGGACCTTAGTTGCCGTACACCTGCTCAGGCAGCCAGGTGATCAGCCCCGGGAACACGTAGGCGATAATCAGCAGGGCCAGCTGGATCAGGATAAACGGCACCACACCGCGATAGATGGTGCTGGTGGGGACCGACGCCGGCGTCACGCCGCGCAGGTAGAACAGGGCGAAGCCGAACGGCGGAGTGAGGAAGGACGTCTGCAGGTTCAGCGCGATCATCACCCCGAGCCAGATCGGGTCCAGGCCCATGGCCAGCAATACCGGCCCGACGATCGGCACCACCACGAAGGTGATCTCGATGAAGTCGAGAATGAAGCCGAGCAGGAAGATCACCACCATCACCAGGAAGAACGCGCCGAGCACGCCGCCGGGCAACTGGGCGAAGATGTCCTCGATCATCACCTCGCCGCCGAGGCCGCGGAAGACCAGGGAAAACAGCGAGGCGCCAATCAGGATCATAAACACCATGGCGCTGATTTCAGTGGTGCCGTACGCCACTTCGCGCAGTTGGCCAAAGTTCAGTTTGCGCTTGTACAGAGCCAGCAGCATGGCGCCTGTCGCACCCAACGCCGCGGCTTCGGTCGGCGTGGCGTAGCCCGCGAGAATCGAGCCGAGTACGGCGCCGATCAGCATCAGCGGCGGCACCAGCGCGTTGATCAACTTGCCCCACTCGATGGGACCGAGTTCGTCTTGCGGCAAGGCCGGCAACTTCTTCGGCTGGAAGATCGCCACGCCGATGATATAGAGGATGTACAGGCTGACCAGCAGCAGGCCCGGTAGCAGCGCGCCGACGAACAGGTCGCCGACCGAGACGGTCTTCGGCGAGAAGATGCCCATCTTCAGCTGGGCCTGGGAGTAGGCGCTGGACATCACGTCACCCAGCAGCACCAGTACGATCGACGGCGGAATGATTTGCCCCAAGGTGCCGGTCGCGGCCAGGGTGCCGGTGGAAATCGCCGGGTCGTAGCCACGCCGCAACATGGTCGGCAGCGCCATCAGACCCATGGTCACCACGGTGGCGCCGACGATGCCGGTCGAGGCGGCGAGCAGGGCGCCGACCACGCACACGGAGATGGCCAGGCCACCGCGAAGGGTGCCGAACAGGCGCGACATGGATTCGAGCAGGTCTTCGGCGACCCGTGATTTCTCCAGCATCACGCCCATGAACACGAACAGCGGCACCGCCAGCATGGTCTGGTTATTCATGATGCCGAACAGGCGGTTGGGCAGGGCGCCGAGGTAGCCGGCATCGAAGGTGCCGGTGAGGATACCGAGGCCGGCGAACAGCAGCGACACGCCGCCAAGGGTGAAGGCGACCGGATAGCCGGCCATCAAAGCCCCGCAAATGCAGACGAACAGCAGAATCGCCATTAACTCAGCCATGCTTCACCTCCGGCGCAGGCAGACGGCCGGTGGCCACGTAAATCGATGTGATCAGGTTGGCGATCCCTTGCAGGATCAGGCTGGTCACCAGTATCAGGATGATGCTCTTCTGCAGATAAACGAACTTCAGGCCGCCCGACTCGCTCGAACCTTCGAGCGTCGCCCAGGAGTTGCTGACGTAATCCCAGCTCGCCCAGCCAAGGAACAGGCATACCGGCAACAGCAGGAACAGCGTACCGGCGCTGTCCACCAGTGCTTGTCGGCGACCGCTGAATTTCTGATAGAAGATGTCCACGCGCACATGGCCGTTGCGCTGCAGGACCCAGGCCGACGCACCCATGAAGACCAGGGCGTGGGCGTAGAGCACGGCTTCCTGCAGGGCGGTGGCGCCGATGCCGAAACCGTAGCGCAGCACCACCACGATCGAGGTGCCGAGCACGAGGAAGAGGGTCATCCAGGAGCAGGCTTTACCCAGCCCCGAATTTATCGAATCAATGAGGCGAGCAAGGCCCAGCAAGGGAGGGGCTGTAGTCGTCATGGCAGATCCTTGTTTTTATGAGCCAAGAAGGCCTGGGATTCTAGGTGGCGGAAAGATGGCACCGCAACGCGCAATACTACGTACGTAGTCGCTACGCTTGAGCGAGCCTGGTGCCTATGATAGTCAGTAATAGCTGATTGCTGGCGATCCCAGTGCTCTGCCCCTTAACAACAACAAGGAACGATTACATGAAACGTCGTCAGATTCTCGCAGCAGCGGGCGTAGGCCTTGCAGCCACGGCCTTGGCCGCTTGCAAAGAAAAGGCTGAAACCACTGCCAAACCCCAAGAGGGTGCGGGTGGTGAAACCTTCAACTGGAAAATGGTTACCTCCTGGCCGAAAAATTTTCCGGGTGTCGGTGTTGGCGCTGAACGCTTCGCCAAGTTGGTCGAGTCCATGAGCAACGGTCGCCTCAAGGTCAAGGTTTACGCCGCCGGCGAACTGGTTCCCGCCCTTGAAGTGTTCGACGCCGTATCGCGTGGTACTGCTGAAATGGGCCATGGCGCGCCCTACTACTGGAAAGGCAAAGTGCCCGCCGCGCAGTTCTTCTGCGCCTCGCCATTCGGTCCCAATGCCCAGGAAATGAACGCCTGGCTGCACCGTGGCGGCGGTATGCAGCTGTGGGAGGAAGTCTACAAACCGTTCGGTGTGCTGCCGATGGCTTGTGGCGCCACCGGCGTACAAACGGCCGGTTGGTTCAACAAGGAAATCAACAGCGTCGAGGATTTCCAGGGGCTGAAAATGCGTACCCCGGGCCTCGGCGGTGAAGTGCTGACCAAGATGGGCGGCACCGTGGTCAACATGCCGGCGGGCGAGATCTTCACCGCGCTGCAAACCGGCGCAATCGATGCCACCGAGTGGATCGGCCCATACAATGACCAGGCCCTCGGCCTGCACAAAGCGGCCAAGTACTACTACACCCCGGGCTGGCAGGAGCCGAACGTAACCTTCGAACTGGACATCAACATCAAGGCCTGGGAAACCCTGCCTGCCGACCTGCAAGCCATCGTTCGCGCCGCTGCCCGCGACGTCAACGGTGACATGCTCGACGACTACAACTCGCGCAATATGGAGGCCATGGAGCAGCTGGTCAGCGAGGGTGTCGAAGTCCGTCGTCTGCCCGACGAAGTACTGGCCAAGCTCAAGGTGGTCGCCGCGGAAGTGGTCGACGCCAGCGCCGCCGCCGACCCGGTCGCGAGCAAGGTCTGGGAGCAGCAGAAGTCCTACCTGCAGCGCATGTTCAAGTATGCGGAAATGAATGAAAAGGATATCTACAATATCCGCGGCTGATTCATTTCGGGCTAATGGAAACGCCGGCTATATGCCGGCGTTTCTATTTCTAAGCTTATGAATTTAATATCTCTTTAATTTTACGCAGTCTGGCGGCTCGTATTAGCCCTGCGTACCCTCCGGCGGTTTATTTCGGGCCCAATTGCTCAGGCTGTATCGCCATGGTGCTTGCGCTCGGATCGACTGCGCCGAGCTTCTCCATAAAGAAAATATTGCCCTTGCCCTGATGCTTGGCCTGATACATCGCGATATCGGCTTGTGCGATCAGGTAGGAGGCGGTGATCGCCTGCCCGGTATGTGCGGCGATGCCGATCGACATGCCCAGTTCGAGCTTTTTCCCCGCGAATTCGAACGGCTTGCTCACTGCCGTCAGGCATTGCTGGGCAACGACATTCGCCGTGGTGCGTACATCGCTGAGCCCGGTCAGCAGGATGACGAATTCGTCGCCGCCCAAGCGCGCCACCGTATCCACTTGGCGACGCCCTTCGCGCAAGCGGCGGGCGACCTGGCGCAGCACCGCATCGCCGGCATGGTGGCCATGCTGATCGTTGATCGCCTTGAAGCCATCCAGGTCGCAAAACAGCAGTGCAATCTGCGACCCGTCCCGCTCGGCCCGAGCCAGTGCATGCTCCAGGCGGTCTTCCAGCATGGCCCGGTTATACAAGCCGGTCAGCGAGTCGTGATGCGCGAGGAACTTCAATCGGGCCTCGCTGGCGGCGCGCGCCGCTTCTTCCTTGTGCAACCTGGCGACCAGAAAATTGAAGCCTTTGACCAGCTCGCCGACCTCGTCCACGTTGGCGATCGGCAGCGCCGCCAGCTTGCTTTTGCCATCCGCCATGTCGCGTATGGCATGGGCGGCATCGGTGAGCGGGCGCAGGATGCGCGGCAGCACCACCAGCAGTATCGCGACCAGCGCCAGCAGAAAGGCCCCGCCGGCCTTGAACATGAAATGGCGCACCGCCTCGACCGGACGGAATGCCTCCGCGGTCGAGATGCGCGCAACCAGAAACCAGTTGGCGCTGGGTACGGCGACAATCGAGGAGAGCTCCTCCACACCCTTGGCGTTCACCGCGACGCCGCTACCGCGATACCCGGCTATTGCGCGATCGAGCAGCAGATCGGTTCCGGTCGGCGGCATCGGCTGCAGGGCCATCGCCGCGTCGCTCGAGGCGACAAGCAGACGCTCGGCCGGCGAAATCAGCAGAAAGTCGCCGGTTGCTCCCGGTTGCGTTTGTTGCAAAGGGCCGAGAAAGCCCGGCGCATGCAGCCGCGTCACCCCGGCCAGTACCGCTACGACTTCGCCGGCGCCATCGCGCACCGGCGCGGCGAACACCAGCGCGGGGTCGCCATGCAGGTATTCGCCGGACGGCCTGCCGATGACCGCTGTATCGGTACGCAAGGCGGCGCGGAACCAATCGCTTGCCGCCACCTCGGCTGGCCACCGAACGGCAGCGCCCGAGCTTTCCGCGAGCAGACCAGTGTCGTCCGGCCGTATCGCCAGCAGGCCGCCGCCGAACAGCAGATTGGCGTGCTGCCGCACTTCGATCCAGCTTTGCAACTGCTGCGGTTGCCCGACCAAGGCCGCCGGCAACTCGCCGGCGAACCGCGCGATCAAGGCCAGACGCGAGGCGATGCTCTGGTCGATGTCGCGTGCGACGTAGGTCGCGATGGACATCTGCTGACTGCTGGCCAGCTCTTGCACGTGCTCCTGAAACAACGGCAGCGCGATAAAATTGCGCACCAGAATTCCCATCACGAGCAGAGTGACACCGAGCGCAAGGATGCGGGCTTTGATGCTTCTGAAATTCACTTGATCCTGTCCATTTCCATTGAAGGCACGCCACGAGTCCTGCTGCCTGGCGCTGCCGCGCAGACGCGGATGCTACTGGTTTCGCAAAGTCTTGAATAACTGTTTGGCAGACAGTGCGCAATCACCATGCCCGTCCCGGCGTCTTTCGCCAGTTCTGGGCCGAGGATCCAGTGTTTGTTTGCGCAGTTTTTTGTAAGGCCCTTGCCTTGCTGCGGCAGGCTGAGGGGGGCATGTGCCCGCGCTCAGCTACCGGTCCCTGGTTGAACCCAATCAGCGAAACTCATAGGTGCTGTCGTAGAAAGTCGACCAGAGCCATCGTCCGCGCAGAACGTCGCCGCTCACGACTGAGCACTGCGCTCACCGGCAGCGCAGTAGCCTGGTAGTCGTCGAGCACACTGGAAACCTTGCCCTGTTCGACATCGGCTGCGAAAAGCCATTCTGGGGACAGTGAAATGCCCAGGCCGGAGAGGACCATTTCCCGGATGGCCTCGCTGCTGTTGCTGGTGACGTTGCCTTTGATGGAAATATCGCGCGTTTCCGCATCGCGCTTGAACTGCCAGATGTCGTAGTGCTCGAGCAAGGTGAAACCGATGCAGTTGTGGCCTGTAAGGTCGCCGGGTTCGCCTGGCCTACCATGACGCTGCAGATACTCGGGTGCGGCATAGACCCTCCGTGTGCTGGTGCCGAGAGGCACGGCCACCAGCCCCTCGTTCTTCACCACGCCGATACGGATGGCCAGGTCGATATTTTCCTTGAGCAGGTCTTCGTTGTGATCGCTCAGCCGCAGGTCAATCCGCACATCCGGGTAGCGCTGCAGAAAAACCCCAATCAGAGGCGCAATACACAGCCTGCCGTAGCTGACGGGGGCGGCGACTCGCAGTGGGCCGGCAATCTGCTCCTGGCCACTGGCGAAGCTGCGCGTGGCGACCTCGAGGCTGCCGAGAATCTCCTGGCAGTGGCTGTAGAACCCTTGCCCCTGGTCGGTCAGGGCCAGCTGCCGGGTACTGCGGGCAAATAGCGGCCCGCCAAGATGTTGCTCCAGCGCGCGTATCTGCTTACTCACGGCCGGCTGCCCCACGTTCAGCTCGCGAGCCACTGCGGAAAACGAACCGCGCTCTACCACGCGTACAAAGGTGCGCATGCTGTCGAACAGATCCATTGGGATTCGGCCTTCTTGGGGAATAAGTAATATGCAAATTTAGCTTCTTATCGGAATGCTAATGGTGCGGCAACCTAAAAGCGTCCACCCAATCAGAGGTTTCCGCCATGAAACACACCATGCTTGCAGCCATTGCTGAGTCCGCCCAGGCCCCGATCGCCTTGCGCCATATCGCCCGCCCCACGCCCGGCAAGGGGCAAGTGTTGGTCAAGGTCCATGCCGCTGGGGTCAACCCACTCGACACCAAGATTGCCGCTGGCGCGGCGGCCCACGCCCGCCAGGAACTGCCCGCCGTGCTCGGCCTGGATCTGGCCGGTACGGTCGTCGAAGTGGACGACTCGGTCGAAGGCTTCGCGCCGGGTGACGAGGTCTTCGGCATGGCCGGTGGGATCGGCGGCGCCCAGGGCGCCATGGCCGAATACATTGCCGTCGACGCCCGGCTGATCGCGCCCAAGCCGCAGACACTGAGCATGCGCGAGGCGGCGGCATTGCCGCTGGTGTTTATCACCGCCTGGGAAGGCCTGGAGGATCATGCCCATGTCCGCGCGGGCCAGCGCGTGTTGATTCATGGCGGCGCGGGCGGGGTCGGCCAAGTGGCCGTGCAACTGGCCAAGGCCCGCGGTGCTGAAGTCTTCGCCACCGGCTCGGCGGATAGTCTCGACTTCATTCGCTCGTTGGGGGCGACGGCTATCGATTATCAGGCGCAAAGCGTGGACAGCTATGTCGAACGCTATACGGCAGGTGAGGGTTTCGACATCGTCTATGACACCGTCGGCGGCAGCACGCTGGATGCATCGTTCAAGTCGGTGAAGGCCTATACCGGGCATGTGCTCAGCTGCCTGGGCTGGGGACAGCACAGCCTCGCGCCGCTGTCGTTTAAAAGTGCCACCTACTCAGGCGTATTTACCCTGGCGCCATTGCTCAGCGGAAAAGGGCGCGAACACCATGGTGAGATCCTGCGCGAAGCCGCCACGCTGGCCGACGCCGGGCAACTAAAGATCAGAGTCGATCAGCACCACTTTGCGTTGCATGAGGTGAACGAGGCGTTTAGCCAGGTCGCGCAAGGTCAAGGCAAAGGCAAGACGGTTATCGAGTTGCTGTAACCCATGCTTGGTGTAGTTACAGCCAGGCGTGTTATCGGCCGTAGCTTAGTTATTTACGTTTTTGCGGTTGTCCTCGCAAACGAATATCGAGGGCGACCGCTTCATTTCATTTGCACCTGCACTCTGCGGCTAAGGCCGCAGGCTTCATACAAGGTTACGCCGCATCCATTCACGCGTACTTGCGCCGACATACATCGCGATGTCAGCCAGATCAGCCACGCCCAGTAATGCTGCTGCGCTCCCAGCGCAAAACTGTCTCACAGATGTTTATCGGCGACAGGCATGTCGGCGGCTTTGACGATCTGGCGAGTCTTGAGCGCAAGGGCGAACTGGGTACGCTGCTACATGCCTGATGTTCGCTAATGCTCCGTATGGCAACACCATCCGGAGCATATTTATTATTGTCCTGACTTAATAACCATCTGGATGAGTGCCGGCGCGTTATCAGCCGCAGCGTGATCGCGGCCAGTCAGGAAGGACTATTTTTGGCCGGGATTCGCCGGTCGCAACCGGCTGGAGTCGGCCAGAAGCGGCCTGTCGGGGCTATAAATAAATCTGAGAATCATCTAGCCGGCCTTCTCCAGCCAAGGCTACCCGCGCCGCGACCTCGAACTGATCCGCGCCGGCCAGCCCGGGGAAACCCTGGTCAGCGCCCGCAGCGCCGCCGAATACGGATTGCCGGCCAACGGTGCCGGCCCTTGGGAAAGCCCCGAGTCGCTGGCCATGGCTGGCGGCGAGCTGGCCCAGGCCGAGGTCCTCGCGCGCCTCGGCAGCGGCCTGTATATCGGCAACCTCTGGTATCTCAATTATTCCGACCGCCCGGCCGCACGCATCACCGGCATGACCCGCTTCGCCTGCTTCTGGGTCGAGGACGGGCGCATCCAGGCACCGCTGGCCAGCATGCGTTTCGACGACAGCCTGTACAGCTTGCTCGGCAGCCAGCTCGAAGCGCTGACCGGCGAACGCGAGCTGAGCCTGTCCACCCGCACCTACCACGAGCGCCACCACGGCTCGACCCTGCTGCCCGGCGCCCTGCTCGGCCGCCTGCCCCTGACGCTCTAGACAGGGCCGGTATGCCAGGGCCCGCCTGGTGCGCCCTGCGCACCAGGCGGGAAAAGAATCTGCGATCAAAGGCCATGCCGCTCGAGAATCGCCGCATAGCTGCCATCGGCGCGTATGGCGGCGATGGCCCGATCGAAGGCCGCGACTATGCGCTCATGCTCGAGCAAGCTGCGCCGCACCAGGATATGCAGGCCGCGCAGCGCGCGCTCCCAGGGCACCTCCCGGTAATGCGTGGCATAGCCGGCCCACCCCAGCGCAGTGCTGACCAGATCCGACGCCACCCCGTTGTGCGGCAGGTTGCGGTCATTGAGCGGCGGCCAGGGGGCGGCGACCAGGCGCAATACGTCGGCCGCCGCCGCCAACGGCAGCAGCAGAGGCGACAGACACAACGCACGCGATCCATCCACGGCGAGCTGTCCACAAGGTCAAGGAAATGCGACTCGTCACACCGGCGCCCTGGCCGGCCTGCGAATCTTGTCGGCAATTGCCGTACTGAACCACCGCGTCTGCCGCAGGGCAACCGCTACCTGGTACGCAGCACAGAATAAACCGCGCCAGGCTGCGGGTGGCCTTGGCTGCCGGTGAACGTTCAAGAAGGGGGGACGAGCCGGTTGGACAAGGAGTCGTTAATGGCTAGCTAGCGCCGCTGCAACGAGCAGGCGAGGCTTTTCGTCCATGGCTATGCGCCATGATGTTCCCGCTTCAATTCAACGGCGGTGTTGCACTCAGCTCCTGCAACCGCCCAGCGCGAGCTATTCCAGTACCGGTATCCGCGTCACCGCCTTGATTTCCCGCAGGGCAAGACTCGACTGAATCGATGCGATACCCGGCTGTCGGCGTAACACATCCTCTACGAAACGCCCGTAGCTCTCCAGGTCGGTAGCCAGCACCGTCAGTACGTAGTCCGCTTCACCCGTCACCTTGTGGCAAGACAGCACCTCCGGGAGCCCGAGGATTACCTGCTCGAAGTCATCAGGGGCATTTGCCGAGTGGTTGCCAAAGCGAACCTGGGCGAACGCCAGAACATCGAACCCCAGCTTGCGCCGGTCCAGATTGGCCTGATAGTCCCTAATCACCCCGAGATCCTCCAAGCGCTTACGGCGCCGCCAGCATGGGGTCACCGTCATCGAAAGCCGCTCTCCGAGCGCCGCACTGGACAGAGTGCCGTCCGCTTGTAGAAGGCGCAGTAGAGTCCGGTCGACCCCGTCCAACTTATCAGAAGCAATACTTTTGCTCATTCACCCCACCACTTGCCGACATCTTTGCTAAAAGATCCGGCAATCACAGACATAAAGCAAAGCATTTTCGGCAATTCGTGGCGAAAATTGTCCTCATTACCCCCCCTGTAACAAGAGGACATTCGCGTGCTGACAGTCTTCAGTTCCAAGCACCGCCTGCATCATGGCTCCGAGCTTAAAGACGGGGCTGTAAAGCCTTCCTTCGAAAATCCGCAACGCGCCGACACAGTACTGGTTCGCGTGCAAAGTACGCGCCTGGGGGAAATCATCGCAGAACAGGCATTCGACCGTTCCTGCTATGTCGCAGCCCACAGCGAGCGCTATGTAACCTTTCTGGAGAATGCCTGGACAGAATGGGTCGCTACTGGCAAAACGCACGACGCTCTGCCGCTCGTATGGCCGGTGCGTGACTTGGCCATCGACCAAGAGCCTGGCTTCATCGACGGCAAGCTCGGCTTCTATGCCATGGACGCTGGAGCACCCATTACCACTGGCACTTGGGAAGCGGTGCGCAGCAGCGCCAACGTCGCGTTGACCGCCATGGAGCGGATCATTGGTGGCGTCCATAGCGCCTTCGCCCTGTGTCGCCCGCCAGGTCACCACGCCGCTCGCGAGTACATGGGCGGCTACTGCTATTTGAACAATGCCGCTATCGCCGCCGAGCGCTGCCTGAGCCGAGGCGCGAAGCGTGTGGCCGTCCTGGATGTCGACTTCCACCACGGCAACGGCACACAGAACATCTTCTACGACCGCCCGGACGTTTTCTTCACTTCGATTCATGGGGACCCCTACGTGTCCTACCCCTATTTCTCTGGGTACGCGCACGAGCAAGGCACTGGCCCGGGAACGGGTTTCACCGCCAACTACCCGCTGGCGAAAGGCACCACCTGGGATTGCTACCGCGAAGCGCTAAAGAATGCCTTGGATCGTGTCGTGGCCTACCAGCCGGAATTCCTGGTCGTATCGCTGGGCGTGGACACCTTCGAAGGCGATCCGATCAGCCATTTCCGCCTCACCAGCGAGGACTTCCTCCGCATGGGCGAGCAGATCGCCAGTGCCCGCCTCCCCACGTTGTTCGTGATGGAGGGCGGCTACATGGTCGATGAAATCGGCATCAACGCGGTGAACACCCTGCAAGGGTTTGAAAGCAACAGTTAAGCCATTCAGCCCACACGAATACCCCGCGCAGGCTAGGCCCGCGCGAGGGCACACCACCGCCCCTGTATCCACCCCGCGACATGCCTGGGAGGTCCTTGTCGCGCCCTTTGCCGGCAGCTCGAACCTATCTCACTACAAAAACAAGAGGTCGAACATGGAGAAAATTTCCGGAAGCCTTGATGAACGTATCCACATCAAGTCCGACAGCGATGGGCACTTGCAACGGACTGTGGAAAACCGTCACATCCAGTTAATTGCCATTGGTGGTGCAATTGGAACCGGGCTCTTCATGGGGTCAGGCAAGGTGATCGCACTGGCCGGTACCTCAACTGTGCTGGTCTACGCGATCCTCGGGTTCTTCCTGCTCTTCGTCATGCGGGCAATGGGTGAACTCCTGCTGTCCAATCTGCGCTTCAAATCCTTCGCGGACATTGTCGCCACCTACCTGGGCAGAGATCCCGTCGAATCGCAGCCCCTTCGTGGAACTGTTCCTCCTGGCCGGCTTCCCGGCAGCCGCCGGGATGATCAACTTCGTCGTACTGACCTCAGCTGCCTCCTCGGCAAACAGTGGCGTCTACTCGGGATGCCGCATGCTGTTCGGGCTGGCAGAGCGCAAAAGTGCCCCCGCGATCTTCGCCAAGTTGTCCTCTCTGAGCGTGCCGGTATACAGCCTGATGTTGTCCGGCATCTGCATGCTGGTTGGCCTCACCCTGCTGTTTATCATTCCCGAGGTGATGACTGTCTTCACCCTGATCTCGACGATCTCGGCGATCCTGGTGATCTTCACCTGGTCCATGATCCTGACGTCTTACATCGCCTACCGGAAGCAGAATCCGGCTGCGCACCAACGGTCCCGCTTCAAGTTGCCCGGTGGCTGGCGGTCATCACCCTCGTGTTCCTGGTCTTCGTACTGTGCTTGCTCGCACTCAAGCCTGACACGCGAACGGCGCTCTACTTCATGCCCCTCTGGTTCATCTTCCTGCTGATTGCCTATAGCCGCAGTAAGACCTCATCGCCAGTCGTTGCAAATTCCAATCCCTAAAACTGACGGAGGTTTTCATGACCCGCTTCGTAGACGTCCCAACCATGTCCCAATTAGTGCAGGACATCGGTATCGCATCGTTCATCGGCGAACTCGCCGACGCCATTCGCGATGACTTCATCAACTGGCCCGCGTTCGACAAATCGGCACGTGTCGCCAACCACTCCGACATCGGCGTCATTGAGCTGATGCCGGTGTCCAACGCCCAGCGCTATGCCTTCAAGTACGTCAACGGCCACCCCCAGAACACCCAGCGCGGCCTCTACACCGTCATGGCCTTCGGCGTCCTGGCCGACGTAGAAACCGGCTATCCGGTGCTCCTCTCCGAGCTGACCGTCGCCACCGCACTGCGCACCTGCGCCACCTCACTCATGGCGGCGCGTGCCCTGGCCCGCCCCGACTCCCGGCGCATGGCCCTCATCGGCAACGGTGCGCAGAGCGAATTCCAGGCGCTGGCCTTCCACTATCACCTGGGCATCGAGGAAATCTCGGTCTATGACGTGGACCCGGAGGCCACCGAAAAGCTCATCCGCAACCTGTCCGCCCATCCGTCGCTGAAGATCATCCGGGCCCACTCCACGGCAGAAGCCGTACGGGGCGCCGACATCGTCACCACCGTGACTGCCGACAAGGCCTACGCGACCATCCTCACCCCCGACCTGATCGAACCCGGAATGCACATCAACGGAGTAGGCGGGGATTGTCCGGGCAAGACCGAACTGCATGCGGACGTGCTGAAAACCGGCAAGGTGTTCGTCGAGTACGAGCCGCAGACGCGCATCGAGGGGGATATCCAACAGATGCCGGCGGACTTCCCGGTGGTCGACCTCTGGCGTGTGCTGGCAGGCCAGGAGCCGGGGCGTGTCGGTGCCGAGCAGGTCACCATCTTCGACTCCGTGGGATTCGCCCTGGAGGACTACTCCACCCTGCGCTACATCAACGAGCAGGCCGAGAAACGCAACCTGGGTATCGGCATCGAACTGGTTCCCTGGGGCGAGCATGGCGATGACAACGACCCGAAAGACCTCTTCCGCTACACCCGATCCAGCAAGGCACGCAAGTCCGTGCGGCGCATAGCCTGATAGCGCAGTCGGAACGGGGGGCAGACCACGAACAATGTCGTTTCTGCCTGATGATTCAGGCCAGTACCGTGGGCTGTCCCCTGTTGCCCAAACATAACAACAGCAACTGAGGTTCTCCCAATGAAGACGATGAAATCCACCCTGGCTGTAGTGACTGCGGCAGTAGTGCTCGGCGCCAGCAGCTTCGCCCAAGCAGGCGCAACCCTGGATGCGGTGAAGGAAAAAGGCTTCGTCCAGTGCGGTATCAGTGATGGCCTACCGGGCTTCTCCTATGCAGATAAGAAGGGCAACTATCTGGGCCTCGACGTCGATGTCTGCCGCGCCGTGGCCGCCGCCCTGTTCGGCGATGCGTCCAAGGTCAAGTACAGTCCGCTGACCGCCAAGGAGCGCTTCACCGCGCTGCAGTCCGGCGAAATCGACATCCTCTCGCGCAACACCACCTGGACCAGCTCGCGCGACTCCGGGATGGGCCTGAACTTCACCGGCGTGAACTACTACGACGGCCAGGGTTTATTGGTGAACAAGAAGTTGGGCGTCACCAGTGCCAAGGAACTCGATGGTGCCACCATCTGCATTCTGGCCGGCACCACCACCGAGCTGAACCTCTCTGACTACTTTCGTGCCAATGGTCTGAAATACACTCCGATTACCTATGACGCCATCGATGAGAGCACCAAGTCGATGGAGGCAGGCCGTTGCGACGTGCTGACCTCCGATCAGTCTGCACTCTATGCGCAGCGCCTCAAACTGGCCGCGCCGCAGGATTACATGGTGTTGCCGGAAGTGATCTCCAAGGAGCCGCTCGGTCCGGCGGTGCGCCAGGGTGATGATGACTGGTTCAACATCGTGCGCTGGAGCCTGTTCGCCATGGTCAACGCCGAGGAACTGGGCATCACCTCGAAGAACGTCGAGGAAATGGCCAAGACCACCAAGAATCCGGACGTCGCCCGCCTGTTGGGGGCCGAGGGTGAGTTTGGCAAGGACCTGCAACTGCCGAAAGACTGGGCCGTGCGGATCGTCAAGCAGGTGGGCAACTACGGCGAGAGCTTCGAGCGCAATGTCGGTGCCGGCAGCGAGCTGAAGATCGAGCGTGGCCTGAACGCCCTGTGGAACAAAGGTGGTCTGCAATACGCACCACCGGTGCGCTGACCGTCTTAGGGTAAACATCCCCCGGCAGAGCCGGGGGGCTTTAGTTATGTGAGCCGCTCAAAGCGGCTGGCGTCGACCCTGCTGCTCGGCCAACTGACCCTAAGTAATAGGGGACACCACGATATTGATGCTGCCGAGCAGCATCTCGGAGTCGACTCTGCCTGCCGTGACTGACTGCTCCTGGCCGAAAACAGCCTAACGTGAATCACCGCTCTTATCCGATTCCCCCCGAACACCCTTCAAACCCTACCGCGAAAGCTGCGTCGATAGTGGCTTGGCGAGATGCCCAATGCCTTGCTGAAGTGATGGCGCAGCGATACCGGGGAGCCGAAGCCGGCCAGTGAGGCGACCGCGTCGATGGGCCGGTCGCTGCCTTCGAGCAGGCGCTGGCTCAGCGCCAGGCGTTCGGCCAGCAGCCAGGCGCCGACCGTAGTGCCGGTGTGCTGGCGGAAGTGGCGGCTAAAGGTGCGCCGGCTCATCAGGGCTTTTTCCGCCAGGCTGTCGAGCGTATGCGGCAGTTGCAGGTTGGCCCGTGCCCAGTCGAGCAGCTGGCCCAGCCGCGAGTCGCGGCGGTTGCTCGGGATGGGCTGGTCGATGAACTGCGCCTGTCCGCCCTGGCGGTGCGGAGACATCACCAGGCGCCGCGCCACCTTGTTCGCCAACTCGGCGCCGCAGTGTTTTCTCAGCAGGTAGAGGCAGCAATCCAGCGCCGCCGCGGTGCCCGCCGATGTCAGCAGATTTTCGTCGTCCAGGTAGAGCACATCGGCATCCACCTGGACCTTGGGATGCAGGCTCTTGAAGTGTTCGACCCAGGCCCAGTGGGTGGTCGCGCGGCGGCCATCGAGCAGCCCGGTCGCGGCGAGAACGTAAGCGCCCAGGCACAGACCGACCAGCAGCGCGCCGCGTCGATGGGCGGCGACCAGTGCGTCGAGCAAGGCCGCAGGCGGCTTTTCATCGCCGTCGCGCCAGCTCGGCAGGATGATCGTCTGGGCCTTTTCGAGCGCCTCCAGGCCATGGCTGACCTGCAGTTCGAAACCCGCCGTGGTGCGTAATGGCCCGGGCTCGGCGGCGCAGACGTCGACGACATAGCCCTGCTCCTGCGGCGCGACATCGCCGAATACCAGGCAGGGTACGGAGAGGTGAAAGGGGCTGATCTGGTCGAACGCGACCACGGCGATTCGGTGCGGCTGCATGGTTGGGCTCCGGCGGTGTTGGCCCGATATTAGCGCAAGCTGTCATTCGGGCCACTCACTCGTCTCGGCCGAACGACGAAACAATGGCGCCATCACCAACGCACGAGGACACCCCCATGAGCCAGCCCAAACGCGCACTGATCGTAATCGACGTGCAGAACGAGTACGTCACCGGCAATCTGCGCATCGAGTTTCCCGATGTACAGCTATCGCTGGGCAATATCGCCCGCGCCATGGATGCGGCCAGCGCCGCGGGCATTCCGGTGGTGGTTGTGCAGCACCTGGCAGCGGAAACATCGCCGCTGTTCGCCCGCGGCAGTCAGCAGGCCGAGCTGCACCCCTCGGTCGCGGCGCGGCCGTATGACCTGCTGGTGGAGAAGTCGCTGGCAAGCGCGCTGGCCAAAACCGATCTGGCTGCCTGGCTGCGCGACCGGCAGGTCGACACCCTGAGCGTGGTCGGTTACATGACCCACAACTGCGATAGCTCGACAGTCGTGCAGGCGCACCATGAAGGCTGGAAGGTCGAGCTGTTGCACGATGCCAGCGGCTCCTTGCCCTATGCCAATGCCGCTGGTGCGGCGAGCGCCGAAGAGATTCATCGGGTGTTCAGCGTGGTGATGCACACCGGCTTCGCCGCGGTGGTCAGCACCGATCAGTGGCTGGCGGCGCTGGCCGACGGCGCGCCGCTGCAGCCGGACGGCATCTATGCGTCCAATCAGCGGGCGCTGCAGCTCGGCTGATACGCAGCTTAGGTCCGCGCGCCCGGTATCGGCAGTTCGGGCTATGCCGGTCGCCGGTCGCCGGCTGGCGGGCTGTTGAAGACTGCCGATAACCTTTCGCGGCTAAAGCCCCTCCCACGGATTGTCGGGTCAGCCCTGCGGTCTGCTTTCGCCGTGGGGGCGCATCTTCGACAGGCTGCTAGCGCACCTTGCGCAGGATGAAGTCGACCGCGCTTTCATCTTCGCTGGGTTCGATGTTCATTTGCGGGATATGGAACTGGCCTTTCAGGCCGACGCGCATCGCCTGCTGTTGCAGCGCCCTGGCGTGGAAAGGGTGATGGTAGAGCGTGCTGGCGTTGCGTGGGGCGGCTGCCGAAATGTTGCGATTGGCCACCCAGATCTCCGGATCGGCACTATCCATCAGGCGCAGCAGATCGATCTCGTGGCGGTACTGGACGATCCTCGGGTCGTTCAGCTGCTGCAGCGTTTCGATGCCATACAGCGCCTTGGCTTTCTCGAACCGGCTGATGGTGAAGCGGTATTCCTTGAATATTTCTTCCCAGCGCACGACGTCCAGGGTGGCCTGGACCTCGATGGCGACGACGGCGCGCACGCGGGTGGACTGGCGTTCCAGCGGGTCCGGGCTGTTCGCGTCGGCCATGTCGTCATGCAGGGCCAGCCACAGCGCGGCGCTGCCGCCGGCGGAGCTGCCCATCAGGACGATCCGCTCGGGGTCGATATTGAAGGTTTCCCGGTTCAGGCGCAGGAACTGCAAGGCCCGCCGCGCGCCGTTCAGCGATTTGATCAGGCCTTGCTGTTCGTGCCGCGCCAGCAGCGGATAGTCGATCGTGGCATAGGCGATGCCGTGCTGCAGCAGGGTGGCGAGTGCGTCGCGATTGTCGCGGCTATAGGCTTTTTCCTTGCTGCCGGAGGAAAACCCGCCGCCGTGGATGAACACCACCAATGGCGTCGGCTGTTTCCGCGCTGCGGCGTCTGCGGGAAGGAAGATATCCAGCCTGTTGCTGCTATCCGGGCCATAGGCGACGTTGCGGATGAACTCTACGGGCTCGCCCTTCAGTCCGAACGGCGGCCGGCTCGCCTGCAGCGTCATCGCCGACAGCGTGGGTGCGAGGCCGAGGGCGAGCAATACCAGCAGCGCCCGCAGGCGCTGGGCGAAAGGTTTGGGTGAGGCATGGGGCATCAGCGGCTCTCCAGCGGGCGGCGCGAATCGAATCTGGGGATGGCGAATGAAAACCTGGTTTACCGGCTGCGGCGCGCGGGCGGCAACCAGGATTCGCTCGGCACTTCTCTGGAAGCTGTCATATAGAGAGCCGGGTCTGCGCTTAGTGCGCGGTGCCTGGCATGCTCTGACGAACGGCCCGCTCACGGCCGGGCGGACGCCGACAGCGCTGCGCCAGTGCCTGCGCCATCGAAGCGCCCCAGGTGGCCGCTCCACTGCAACGATTTGCCCTGGTAGCGAATGCGATGGACCAGGCTGGGGTCAGTGTCGTCGGCCATTACCAGTACCAGCCGCTTGCCATCCAGCCATTCGATGTCGATTAGTTCGGCGTCCGTCAGGCGAGTATGCCCGAGCGTTTTGAGCTGGCTGCGGCTGGCGCTCACGCTTTCCGCATCCGGATCGTAGTGGCCGTGGGGTTCGAGCAGCGAGACGAAGGTGGCGTCGCTCGCCTCGGTGAGGCGCTGGATGACCACGGGCTCGCGGCGCAGGTTGAAGTGCGGGTCGTTGGCACCGCTTTCGGCGAGGATGATCTGGGCATTTTCCGACAGCAGCATGTGGTAGCTGTAGAAGCGCTTGTCATTCATCCAGGTCAGGCTGGAGTGTTGCGGCGTCGGCTGGCCGACGGCGTCGACCCAGAGGTGCTGGTAGCCGTTTGCCTGGCCGAGCAGCGGGCGGTTGGTGGTGTGCGACTGCAGCGGGAAGTTCACCTCGATCAAATGGCCTGCGTAGTGCAGCGGCAAGTCGTATTGCGCCGGTTGCTCGCCCTCGATGCGCAGCAGGTCGAGCACCAGCGGGCCGCCGTCGCCGTCGATATCCAGCTGCACCAGGCTGCGGCGAAAGCCTACGCCGGGATAGGCGCCGATCATTTCCGCGGTGCTGACTCGGCTGTCTTGCTTATCGACGAAGGCAAGCTGCCTGGGCGCCTGGGTTTGGCCGAGCTGCCAGTCGCCATCGAAGTGGCTGCTTTCGTTCACCACCAGGGTGTTATGGGCCACGCTTTGCTTGGCCCAGCTGTCGTTTTCCGCCAGGTAACGGCCGCCGTCCTTGGCTTCGATATTGAGGAAACGCGCCGCGCCGTAGTCGCGTATCAGCGCCTGGCCGTTGTCGTAGAGCAGCCAGTTCAGTTTGTCGAAGTGGCCATGGCCCATGCCCTGGGCGCTGTTCTTGGCCACCAGGGTCTGCTCGCCCGAACGCAGTATGGCAATCGCACCCTGATCGCCATTGGCGCCATCGCGCAGCAGTCGCGAGGCGAACGGAAAGGGCCGCTCGAGCCCTGCCGCCAGATCGCGGGCCAGCTGCAGGCCCTGAGGGGTCAGCAGCGTGCGGCCTTGCCAGCGGGCAATGGCCAGCAGGCCGGGGTCATGGCTTTGCCCGTAGCCGATGGCGACCGCCTGATACAGCTCGTCGGTACGCAGGCTCTTGTCGGGCAGGGCGTCGTTGAGGGGGAAGAAATAGCCGTTGTAGGTCAGCTGGATACTGCTGTCGATCGCCTTGAGGAGAATGCCGTCGCGGTAGCTGAAGATCTTTCGCTGCGGCTCGTTCAGCTCGATGGCGTGGGCGAAGACGACGAAGGGCAGCAGGGCATAGCGCTGGTAGTAGGGGCCTTCGGTGTAGTAGCCATCCGGCGAGAACAGCAGGTCGAGCTGGCGCAGGAAGCCGCTCTTGCCGTCGCCCGCCAGCCCCAGCAGCGCGCGTTGCACGTATTTCGGCTCGTCCAGCACGTAGCCGGTCATGCCGACGGCGGCGGCCGCCCAGGTGGCGTGGTTGTGGATCAGCGCGAAGGTCTGCGGCTGCCCGCTGGAGAGAAAATCGGCCATTGGGCGGAACAATCTTGTTTCAAGCAACTGGCGCTGTGCCGGGCTCAGCGTGGCGCGTATGGCGTCATAGGCCTGGATCGCATAAACCAGCCACACGGCGTCGTTGAGGCTTTGCCAGAACAGGCGCCCCGGCGAGTTACTGGCGGCGGCCGGGTGCGGGCCGAGCTTCGGATAGAGATCGGCGTAGGCCAGCAACAGGTCGCGCACGTATTCGGCATAGGCCCGCTCGCCGCTGATCCGATACAGCAGGCCCGCGTCGTAGAGCATTCGGTAGTTGCGCTTGTGCTGCTCGTGGCTGGGCCCGCCGCCGGGATCGGTGGGCTCGGGCACCGCGATCGCTTCGCCCAGGGCACGATCGACCGCCGCGTGGGTGCGCTGCAGTTCGGCGGCGAACAGCGGGTAGGCCAGTGCCTGCTCCGCCGGCAGCGGCGATGCGCCGGGCTCGAACAGGACGGGCGCCAACGGCGACTGCGCGGCCTGAATGATCTGCGAGCACAGCAACAGGCTGATCAGCCCGAACAGGGTCGGCTTCATGTCCATATAGATCGCTCCTTCGAATGCCTGTCCCGCTTATCTCGCCTGCTGGCGTGATCGCCAGGGACTTGGCCAGCACTCTTTGAGTGCCCCTGTGGCCAGAGTTTCCGTGGGCTGCCGAATTATTTACCGACACCGACCGGGACATTGCCCCGGATGAACTTCGGGTGCTCGCTGCGGTCAGTCTGCTGTCGGCCTACCGGGTGGATTGCATGGTCATTTGCCACCGGGTGATTGCGCGGGCTCCTTCCCACCCTGATCGCGTTCCTGTCCACAACCATTTGCCTGGCCGGCTTTTTATCGTGCCCGTTTCAGGGTTTTGTTTTATCGCCACGTGAAGATTGCCCATGTCCCTATTTCGTTATGTTCCCTTGCGTATTGCCCCGTTCCCGACCCGTGCCCTCGGCGCCTGCCTGCTGAGTGGCTGGCTGCTGGCCGGGACACCGGCGCAGGCTGAGGAAACCGCCGACAACACGCGTTGGGTGAGCGATAGCCTGAGCACCTATGTGCGCAGCGGCCCAACTGATGGTTACCGCATCGTTGGCACGCTCACCTCCGGGCAGAAGGTCGATTTGTTGCGCACCCAGGGAGAGTACAGCCAGGTGCGCAGCGAAAATGGCGACGCCGTGTGGATCCCCAGTCGCGATCTGCAGAAGGTGCCCGGCCAGGCCGAACGCCTGCCGCAGCTGGAACAGCAGGTGGCCGAGCTCAGCGCCGAACTGGAAGGTATCAACGAAACCTGGAAGACCCGCGTGCAGGGCATGCAGGAGGCGCTGGATTCGCGCAAGAAGCTGATCGAGGAATCGCAGACCGCACGCGCCGAGCTGGACATCGCGCTGAGCAAGGCGCGCGCCGAGGTGCGCGAGCTGCAGGCGCAGCTGGGGGTCGAAAACCAGGACTTGCTGATGCGCTATATGATCTATGGCGGCGGCATCGCCGGCGCCGGATTGTTGCTCGGGCTGATCCTGCCGACCATGCTGCGGGTACGCCGCAAGCGTAACGATCAGTGGATCTGATCGTCCGGACGAGCTCTTAGCGCCGCGCCGGTACCGGGCGGGTGCGGCCGCTGCCGTCGATGGCGACGAAGACGAACACCGCTTCGGTAACCTTGCGCCACTCGCTGGACAGCGGATCGTCGCTCCACACTTCGACCAGCATCTGGATCGAGCTGCGCCCGACTTCCAGCGCCTGGGTATAGAAGGACAGCTGCGCACCCACCGAAACCGGTACCAGGAAGGCCATGCGATCGATCGCCACGGTGGCCACCCGGCCGGCCGCTACCTTGCTGGCCATGGCGGTGCCGGCCAGGTCCATCTGGGAAACCAGCCAGCCGCCATAAATATCGCCGAACCCATTGGTTTCGCGCGGCAAAGCGGTGATCTGCAGCGCCAGATCGCCCTGCGGAATGGGATCATCCTGTTCGAAATCATTCATCTGGGTACGACTCGCGGTGCGGTTGTTGTTGTGGACGCGAAGCCCGCAATAAAGCGGGCGCTGGGAGTATAGCGACAGAAGGGTCGGCGGGCGACCATAGCGCTCTGCCACCTTATCGATCGGACAGGTCCGCGCGGTCATCTAACTGTCACATTGATTTCATACAGTCGTCATACGGCCTGAAGATACTTGGCCCCGATCAATCCAACACACACGTTTGCTAGGAGTAAGGCATGAAACTGAAGCGTTTGATGGCGGCCATGACTTTTGTCGCCGCTGGCGTCGCCACCGCCAATGCGGTTGCTGCTGTCGATCCGGCTCTGCCGAGCTACGAAAAGACTGCCGGCGTATCGGGCAACCTGTCCAGCGTAGGCTCCGACACCCTGGCCAACCTGATGACGCTGTGGGCCGAGGACTATAAGAAGCTCTACCCCAACGTGAACATCCAGATTCAGGCCGCCGGTTCCTCCACCGCGCCGCCCGCACTGACTGAAGGCACCTCCAACCTCGGCCCGATGAGCCGCAAGATGAAGGACGCCGAACTGCAGGCATTCGAAGAGAAATACGGCTACAAGCCGACCGCCATCCCGGTCGCAATCGATGCCTTGGCGGTGTTCGTGCACAAGGACAACCCGATCAAGAGCCTGAGCATGGAACAGGTCGACGCGATCTTCTCCAGCACCCGTCTGTGCGGCGAAGCCAAAGAGATCAAGACCTGGGGCGACGCTGGCCTGACTGGCGAGTGGGCTGCCAAGCCGGTTCAGCTGTTCGGTCGTAACTCGGTATCCGGTACCTACGGTTACTTCAAGGAAGAAGCGTTGTGCAAAGGCGACTTCCGCTCCAACGTCAACGAGCAGCCGGGTTCGGCGTCGGTGGTCCAGTCGATCTCCAGCACCCTGAACGCCATCGGTTACTCGGGCATCGGCTACAAGACCTCCAGCGTTCGCGCCGTGCCCCTGGAAGACAAGAACGGTGTAGCTGAAGAAGCTTCCGAGGCCAATGCCCTGGCTGGCAAGTACCCGCTGTCGCGCTTCCTCTACGTCTACGTGAACAAGGCCCCGAACAAGGCCCTGAGCCCGCTGGAAGCCGAGTTCGTCAAGCTGGTGCTGTCCAAGCAGGGTCAGGAAGTCGTGGTCAAGGATGGCTACATCCCGCTGCCGTCCAAGGTGGCCGAGAAGACCATGAAGGATCTGGGCCTCTAAACCGGCTCCAGGCTGCGGCTGCCCAGCAGCTGCGGTAATGCCGAAGCGCTCGCCCTTTGATAGAGGGCGGGCGTTTGTGCGTCTGCCTGCTGTAATCTTTCTGTCACACAAGGGCGATAGATTGAGACTCCCGCGTATTTAGCGGCGCGAGTGCGCAACCGCTCAGAGACCTCTGTATGAACGATTTGGCCAACGAATCCATGACCGCACCCTCGAATCGCAGCCAACGGCTTGATTTCAATACCCCGGCTCTGCTGCGCAAGCGCCGCAGGCGTGCCCTCAAGGACCGCCTGGCGCATTGGTATGTGTCGATTGGCGGCCTGGCGGTGCTGGGTGCGATCACCCTGATCTTCTTCTACCTCGCCTATGTGGTGATGCCGATTTTTTCCGGCGCCGAGCTGCGTGCGCACAAGGCCCAGCAGCCGGCCTGGCTGGCCGATCAGGGCGAGGCCCTGCTGCTCGCGGTGGAAGAGCAGAACAAGGTGGCGATGCGCCTCAGTCGCAGCGGACGGGTGCAGTTCTTCGCCCTCAAGGACGGTGCTGAACTCAACGGTTACGACCTGGCGATCCCGGCCGGAGCCAGCATCACCGCGGTCAGCGAAGGTGCTCCCGGCAGCCGGCGCATCGTCCTCGGTCTGTCCAACGGTCAGGCGCTGGTGTTCCGGCAGAATTACGCGGTCACCTACCCGAACAACGTCAAGACCATCACCCCGGTGCTGCAATACCCGTATGGCGAAGCGCCCATCGATCTTGACCCCCAGGGCCGTGCCCTGGAGCACGTGGCGATCAACCAGAACGGCGATACCCTGCTGCTCAGCGCCTCGACCGGCACCGAGCTGCATGTGCTGGCGCTGACCAACGAGGAAAACCCGTTTACCGGCGAAACCTCCCAGGAGCGCAAGCGCATCGAACTGCCGCAGATCGCCGAGCCGATCAAGGCCCTGGTTATCGATCCGCGCCAGCAGTGGCTGTACGTGTTCAACGGCAAGGCCACCGCGGATGTCTTCGACCTGCGCAAGAACAGCCTGAACGGCCGTTACAGCCTGCTCGAGGGCGGTGCCGAAGTGACTACCGTGAGCCCGCTGCTGGGCGGTATCTCGCTGCTTATCGGCAACAGCCAGGGCGGCATCGCCCAGTGGTTCATGGTGCGCGACAAGGACGGCAAATCCGCACTTACCCGTATCCGCGACTTCCAGCTGGGCGATCAGCCGATCACCCAGTTGATTCCCGAGGAGCGCCGCAAGGGCTTCCTGGCGCTGGACAGTGCCGGCAGCCTCGGGGTGTTCCACAGCACCGCGCACCGTACCCTGCTGATCGAGCCGGTGGCCAAGGGCGCGGGCATCGCTGCGCTCTCGCCGCGCGCCAGCCGGGTGCTGGTGGAGTCGGCCGGCCAGCTGCAAACCTTTACCCTCGACAACCCGCACCCCGAGGTGTCCTGGAGTTCGCTGTGGGGCAAGGTCTGGTACGAGAGCTATGACGAGCCCAAGTACGTCTGGCAGTCGACCTCGGCCAACAGTGACTTCGAGCCCAAGCTGAGCCTCGCGCCCTTGACCTTCGGCACGCTCAAGGCGGCGTTCTACGCCATGTTGCTGGCGGCGCCGCTGGCCATCTGCGCGGCGATCTACACCGCCTACTTCATGGCGCCGACCCTGCGCGGCAAGGTCAAGCCGGTGATCGAGCTGATGGAAGCGCTGCCGACAGTCATTCTCGGCTTCTTCGCCGGGTTGTTCCTCGCGCCCTATGTCGAAGGGCATCTGCCGGGAATATTCAGCCTGCTATTGCTCACACCCCTCGGCATCCTGCTCACCGCCTTTGGCTGGAGCCGGCTGCCGGAACGCCTGCGCCTGCTGGTGCCGGAGGGCTGGGAAGCGGTCCTGCTGGTGCCGGTGATTCTGCTGATCGGCGCCTTCTCCCTGAGCATGAGCGGGCACATGGAGAACTGGTTCTTCGGCGGCGACATGCGCCTGTGGCTGAGCAACGATCTGGGTATCGCCTTCGATCAGCGCAACGCACTGGTGGTTGGCCTGGCGATGGGCTTCGCGGTGATCCCGAACATCTATTCGATCGCCGAAGACGCCGTGTTCAGCGTGCCCAAGAGCCTGACGTTCGGTTCCCTGGCGCTCGGCGCGACGCCATGGCAGACCCTCACCCGGGTGGTGATCCTGACCGCCAGCCCGGGGATTTTCTCGGCGCTGATGATCGGCCTCGGCCGTGCGGTCGGCGAAACCATGATCGTGCTGATGGCCACCGGCAACACGCCGATCATGGACATGAACATCTTCGAAGGCCTGCGCACCCTGGCGGCCAACGTCGCGGTGGAAATGCCGGAGTCCGAAGTCGGCAGCAGCCATTACCGCGTGCTGTTCCTCTCGGCGCTGGTGCTGTTGTCCTTCACCTTCGTGATGAACACGCTGGCCGAGGTGATTCGCACCCGCCTGCGCAAGAAATACGCCTCGCTCTAAGACTCGGGAAGGTAGACGTCCGTGAACGTGAAAAAGCAAAACCTGAAATCCTGGTTCCAGAGCGGCTCTCCCTGGGTCTGGATGACCGCCGGTGGGGTTTCCATCGCGGTGATCATGACCCTCGGCCTGCTGGCGGTGATCGCCACCCGTGGTCTGGCGCACTTCTGGCCGGCCGATGTGATCGAAGCCACCTACCAGATCCCCGGCGAAGCGCCTCGGGTGATGGCCGGCGAGCTGGTGCAGGCCGAGGAAGTACCGCGCGCGCGCCTGGCCGCGGCCGGCTTGCCGGTGGACGTCAACGGCGGCGAATTCATGACCCGCGAGTTGCTCAAGGTCGGTAACCGCGAACTGTTCGGTGCCGATTTCAGCTGGGTGGTGGCGGAGTGGACGCGCGACGCCCACACCCCGGCCGACCTGTTGGTGATGGAGCGCCGTGAGTGGGGCAACTTCTACGGCTACCTGGTCAACGTCAAACAGGGAGGCCAGGTGATCGCCGAGGGCGACAGCGCCTGGGACGAACTGCAACAGCGCATCGCCCGCATCGACGAGCTGCACAAGCAGATCTCCCGGCTGGAAAAGAAGGACATCGGGCGGATCAACCATGGCCTCGAAAGCCTGCGCCTGAAAACCCGTCGCCTGGAATTGAACGACCGCCTGGACGCGGCCGCCCAGGCCGATCTGGATGCCGAGCGCGCCCAGTGGGACGCCGAATACAAGGTGCTCGAGACGCAACTGGTCGAACTCAACGGCGCCTTCAACCGCGACAGCGTGACGGTCCGGACCGTCGACGGCCGCGAGCAGGAAATCAGCCTGGGCAAGGTGGTGCGCGCCTACCAGCCGAACGCCATGGATAACCTCGACAAGCTCGGTTTCTATTTCGCCAAGGTCTGGGAGTTCGTCAGCGACGACCCGCGCGAGGCGAATACCGAGGGCGGTATCTTCCCGGCGATCTTCGGCACGGTGATGATGACCCTGATCATGGCGGTGATCGTTACCCCGTTCGGCGTGCTGGCGGCCATCTACCTGCGCGAGTATGCCAAGCAGGGTCCGTTGACCCGGGTGATCCGCATTGCGGTGAACAACCTGGCCGGGGTTCCGGCGATCGTCTACGGGGTGTTCGGCCTGGGCTTCTTCGTCTATGTGCTGGGCGGCTCGCTGGACCGTCTGTTCTTCCCGGAATCCGCACCGGCGCCGACCTTCGGCACGCCGGGCCTGCTCTGGGCTTCGCTGACCCTGGCGATCCTCGCCGTGCCGGTGGTGATCGTCGCCACCGAGGAAGGCCTGGCGCGTATCCCCCGGGCGCTGCGCGAAGGTTCGCTGGCGCTCGGTGCGACCAAGGCCGAGACGCTATGGAAGGTGGTGCTGCCAATGGCCAGCCCGGCGATGATGACCGGCCTGATTCTCGCCGTGGCGCGTGCCGCCGGCGAAGTCGCGCCGCTGATGCTGGTCGGCGTGGTCAAGCTGGCGCCGGCGCTGCCGCTCGATGGCAACTACCCCTATCTGCACCTGGATCAGAAGATCATGCACCTGGGCTTCCACATCTACGACGTCGGCTTCCAGAGCCCCAACGTCGAGGCCGCGCGCCCGCTGGTGTACGCCACCGCGTTGTTGCTGGTGCTGGTGATTGCCCTGCTCAATCTCAGTGCGGTGTATATCCGCAACCATCTGCGCGAAAAATACAAAGCGCTGGATCATTAATTGTTAGCGTAGGGAGTTTCCCATGCACCAAACAAACACTCACGGCATCGACATCGCCGCCCTGGGCCGGGACAAGCAGAGCTTCAACCTGGCCGAAGAAACCGTGGCCATCCAGGTGCCCGGCCTGAACCTGTTCTACGGCGACAAGCAGGCGTTGTTCGATGTCAGCATGAATATTCCGCGTCAGCGCGTGACCGCCTTTATCGGCCCGTCCGGCTGCGGCAAGTCGACCCTGCTGCGCACCTTCAACCGGATGAACGATCTGGTTGACGGTTGCCGCGTGGAAGGCGAAATCAACCTCGACGGTCGCAATATCTACCGCAAGGGCGAAGATGTCGCCGAGCTGCGTCGTCGCGTCGGCATGGTGTTCCAGAAGCCCAACCCGTTCCCCAAGAGCATCTACGAGAACGTGGTCTACGGCCTGCGCATCCAGGGCGTGAACCAGAAGCGCGTGCTCGACGAGACCGTCGAATGGGCGCTGAAGAGTGCGGCGCTGTGGGACGAGGTCAAGGATCGCCTGCACGACTCGGCGCTCGGCCTGTCCGGTGGCCAGCAGCAGCGCCTGGTGATCGCCCGTACCGTGGCGGTGCAGCCGGAAGTGCTGCTGCTCGACGAGCCCTGCTCGGCACTGGACCCGATCTCGACGTTGAAAGTCGAAGAGCTGATCTACGAGCTGAAATCCAAGTACACCATCGTCATCGTCACCCACAATATGCAGCAGGCGGCGCGGGTGTCCGATTACACGGCGTTCATGTACATGGGCAAGCTGATCGAATACGGCGACACCGACACGCTGTTCACCAACCCGGCGAAGAAGCAGACCGAAGACTACATCACCGGCCGTTATGGCTGAGTAGCCATCCGTAGGGTGCGCCGCGCGCACCAGCCGTTTGCCCTGTGGTGCGCAAGGCGCACCCTACCCGGACTTTCGCGGAGCGATCCATGATCAACAAAGACAGCCTCACCCATCATATCTCCCAGCAGTTCAACGCCGAGCTGGAGGAGGTGCGCAGCCACCTTCTGGCCATGGGCGGCCTGGTCGAGAAACAGGTCAACGATGCCGTGACCGCCCTGATCGATGCCGACTCCGGATTGGCTCAGCAGGTGCGTGAGATCGACGACCAGATCAACCAGATGGAGCGCAATATCGACGAGGAATGCGTGCGCATCCTCGCCCGTCGCCAGCCGGCGGCGTCCGATCTGCGATTGATCATCAGCATCTCCAAGTCGGTGATCGATCTCGAACGCATCGGCGACGAAGCGACCAAGATCGCCAAGCGCGCGATCCTGCTGTGCGAGGAAGGCGAAGCGCCGCGCGGTTACGTCGAAGTGCGGCATATCGGCGATCAGGTACGGCGGATGGTTCAGGAGGCGCTGGACGCCTTCGCCCGTTTCGATGCCGAGCTGGCGTTGTCGGTGGCGCAGTACGACAAGACCGTCGATCGCGAATACAAGACCGCGCTACGCGAGCTGGTCACCTTCATGATGGAAGACCCGCGCTCGATCTCCCGCGTGCTCAACATCATCTGGGCCCTGCGTTCGCTGGAGCGCATCGGCGATCACGCGCGCAATATCGCCGAACTGGTGATTTACCTGGTGCGTGGCACCGATGTGAAACATATGGGCCTGACCCGCATGAAGGAAGAGGTCGAGGGCAAGGATCGCTGAGCGCAGGCTCGGCGCCGTTTGCCGGGTTTGCCGGGCACCACCCGGCCGGGGCTTTTGTCCTCCGGCTTTCTTTAGGGCTATGCTTAGGCCATTACAATAGGAGTGGCCGATGAGCAAAGTCAGCGTGCTGGTGGTGGACGACGCAACCTTTATCCGTGACTTGGTGAAAAAAGGTCTGCGCGATCATTTTCCCGGTATTCGCATCGAAGAAGCCATCAACGGCCGCAAAGCCCAGCAATTGCTTGGCAGGCAGAGCATCGATCTGATTCTCTGCGACTGGGAAATGCCCGAGCTGTCGGGGCTGGAACTGCTCAGCTGGTGCCGCGAGCAGGACAACCTGAAAACCACGCCGTTCATCATGGTCACCAGCCGTGGCGACAAGGAGAACGTGGTGCAGGCGATCCAGGCCGGGGTTTCCGACTTCATCGGCAAACCCTTCTCCAACGAGCAACTGGTCACCAAGGTGAAAAAGGCCCTGCATCGCGCCGGCAAGTTGCAGGCGCTGATGGCCGGCGCGCCCCCGAAAATGCTCAGCAGTGGCAGCTTCGCCAATGATTCGCTGTCCGCGCTGACCGCCGGCAAGGCCGAGGTGATCAAGCCCGCCGTCGCGCCGGTTGCCGCAGCCGGTTTCGCCAGCCCCGAAGTGGCCAAACCGGAGAAACCCGCCGCCGCACCCAGCGGTCGCGGTCAGGGCCAGCTGCGCTTGACCGCGGGCAACATGGCCTGCGTGATCAAGGCGATCAGCCTCAAGGAGGCGCTGCTGGTGGTGAAACGGACCGAGCAGCTGCCCCAGGTGCTGGAAAGCGCGGTACTCGACCTGGAGCAGGGCGAGGCGTCGGAAACCGCTCGTCTGAATGGCTACCTGCACGCAATCGCCGCCTTCGAGCCCAAGCCCGATAGCGAATGGCTGCAGCTGACCTTCAGGTTCGTCGACCGCGACCCGCAGAAGCTCGACTATATCTCGCGCCTGATCGCCCGCGGCACGGCGCAAAAACACTTCAGCCCCGGCGCCTGAGCCCGTTCGCGCGAGCCCGGTCACACCCCGCTGTGCTGCATCTCGCGCCTGGCTGACGACGCTGCTAGTCTTGATGGTCTGGATACCGCAACCCTTTACCCGAGTCGATATGTTAGGGCGCCTGCTGATTCTCTGTGGTTTGCTCGCCGTCACCCCTGGGGTCATGGCGCTGACCATCTACAAGTACACCGATGCCAATGGCGTGGTGACCTACACCGACCAGGCCGCACCCGGTGCACAGGTGTTCGTGTTCCGTGATCGCATGGTCGAGCGCCTGGACAATCAGGTGAAGCTGGAAACCAAGAAGCACGAAGCCGGCGAGACCCTGCTGGTGCGCAATGATCTGTATGCGCCGGTGCAGGTCGAGTTGCGTCTGGAGAAGGTCGAGAATGCCGTCGGCGCTCCCGACAAACCGATCAATTGGGTGCTGCCGCCGCGCAGCGCCATTCGTCTGGCGACCCTGACCCCGCGCGATCCCGCCAAGCCGCTGCATTACAAACCGAAGCTGCGTTATGCCCTGGGCGATCCGCGCCTGGTACCGACACAAAACAAATACCCCCTGCCTTGGCGCGGTGGACCGTTCCGTCTGACCCAGGGCGCCAATGGCCAATACAGCCACTTCACCCCCAAGGGCCGCTACGCGATGGACATCGCGATGCCCGAGGGCACCACGATAATCGCGGCGCGTAGCGGTGTGGTGGTCAAAACCGAGAATAGCCAGAGCGGCCGGGGCAACAATCCCTCCGGCAACTATGTGCGTATCCTTCACGACGACGGCACCATGGGCGTTTACCTGCACCTGATGAAGGGCTCGGTCAGCGTCAGCGAAGGTCAGCGGGTGCTCGCTGGCAGTGCCATCGCCCGTTCCGGCAATACCGGCAACAGCACCGGCCCGCACCTGCATTTCGTGGTGCAGCGTAATGTCGGCCTGGCCCTCGAATCGATTCCCTTCGCCTTCTCGCGCCCGGTCGACAGCCTGCCGAACTTCGCCGTCGGCGGGGAGTAGCTGGCCGTCGTCAGTAACTGCCAGCTGGTCTTTCGGTGACCCTCTAGAACGCCAGGCCGAGCTTCACGCCCACCTGCTCCTGCTTGAGCTCCGGCTCGTCGCCGATATCGCTATCGCTGTCGACCTGGTAGCGGCTCTGCAGGTAGTACAGGCTCGCCGACACCGGCATGTCGTTGATGCCCTTGTTCCACAGGAAGCTCAGCTCGCCATAAGGGTTGACCTTGTTGCGCAGGTCGACGCTGTCGCTGGCGTCGCCGACCTCCAGCTTGCTGCGCGCACTGATCGAATAGCGAGCGCCAAGCTCCAGGCGCATGCTGTAGTTCGGCGTCATGTAGTTGTAGCCGAGGCCGGCCTTGGCGAAAGGCGATTTGCTGGTCAGTTGAACGTCCTCTTCGAACGGCCCGAAGGTGACGTCGTCCTGTTCCTGGCGCGCCCAGTCATAGCCGCCACCAACGACGATATCCAGGTAGTTGTTCGCGTTCAGGGCCGCTCGCGCACCGAAGTCGAGTTCGGCCTTGGCCGACTTGTAGGTGATGTCGTCCTTGTCGTTGTACTGGCCTTCCACGCCGATCTGATAGATCGGGCCGGCCTCGCCGGTCAGCTTGTTGCCGAACGTGTAGAACAGGCCGCCCTGATTCAGCCGCTCCCGTTCGTCATCGTTCTGATCGGTGTCCCAGGTGTAGCGGTTGTGTGAGCCGATCAGGCCGATGGTGGAAATCGGGTCGGTGGCCGAAGCGGCATATGCCTGCGACACGCCGGCCAGGCAGATGGCAAGTGCGGTTCTTGAAACGAATCCTTGCAAGGGCATGAAGGTTCTCCTCAGCGATCGTATAGAAGGTGCGCCCGTCCTGCGGGCGCCCCTATCTGGACTGGCCGAACGCTGAGGGATTCGACTAAGTCGACGAACGGCCAGAGCCTTGAAAATCAGCTAGTTGAGCTAGTTAACATGACTGGTTGGTCAGCTGTTGGTCGGGGCTGATGAGTGAGCGGTTACTGCAGCTTGAGCACCTTGGCCAGGACGATCTTCGGGCCCTTCATTTTTTTCACGATGACCTTCAAGCCGTCGACGTCCAGAACTTCCTCTTCCTCGGGCATGCGCTTGAGGGTTTCGTAGATCAGCCCGGCGAGGGTTTCCGCCTCGATATGGTCGAGATTGACCCCCAGCAGGCGCTCGATCTTGAACAGCGAGGTGTCGCCGCGCACCAGCAGTTTGCCCGGCTGGTAGGCGAGGATGCCGCGGTCGGCCTTGCGGTGTTCGTCCTGGATGTCGCCAACCAGTGCTTCGAGCACATCTTCCATGGTCAGGTAGCCGATCACCTTGCCATCGGCTTCCTCGACCAGGGCGAAATGCGAGCCGCCCTGGCGGAACTGTTCGAGCAGATCGGACAGCGGCATGTGCCGGTTGACCCGCTCGACCGGGTGCATCAATTCGCTGAGCTTGAGTGCCGAGGGCAGCATCTCCAGCAGCGACAGGTGCAGCAGCAGGTCCTTGATATGCAGCACGCCGACGAAGCTGCCGGCGGCTTCGTCGTACACCGGGTAGCGGCTGTACTTGTGCCGGCGGAACACGCTGAACACCTCGTGCAGCGCGGCGTTCACCTCGAGATGGACCAGGTCTTCGCGGGAGTTGGCCCAGTCCACCACCTCCAGCTCGCCGAGTTCCACCGCCGAGGCGAGAACGCGCATGTCCTGATCGGTGGGGTCCTGGGCGCGACTGGAATGCAGGATCAGCTTGAGTTCGTCGCGGCTGTAGTGATGCTCGTGATGCGAGCCCGCCTGGTCTTGTCCGGCGATGCGCAGGATCGCCGTGGCGCTGGCGTTGAGCAGGTAGATCGCCGGGTACATGGCCCAGTAGAACAGGTACAGCGGCACCGCCGTCCACAGCGACAGCTGCACGGGCTTGCGGATCGCCCAGGATTTCGGCGCGAGTTCGCCGATCACGATATGCAAATAGGAAATGATGAAAAAGGCGCTGAAAAAGGCAATGCCGTGTACCAGCTTCGGCGAGACCACGCCGAGGTAGCCGAGCAGCGGTTCGAGCAGGTGGGCGAATGCCGGTTCGCCAACCCAGCCCAGGCCGAGCGAGGCCAGGGTAATGCCCAGTTGGCAGGCTGACAGGTAGGCGTCCAACTGCTGATGGACCTTGCGCAGAATGCGCCCGCGCCAGCCGCTCTTGGCCGACAGCGTCTCGACCTTGGTGGCGCGCAGCTTGACCATGGCGAACTCGGCGGCAACGAAAAAGCCGTTGAGCAGGACCAGGCAGAAAGCGAACAGAACGAGGCCAAAATCGGCGAAATAACTGGCGGCGGTATAGCTTGTGGAGGGATCCATACGGGGTTCGGGTGATCGATGACGACTAAGAGTGGCGTCAGATGCCTGGCTTTGCAAGCGCAGGTGCGGTCCGCCCTATCCTTGGGCGCGGATCAGGGCTCCTAGCCGCGACGTACCGCTTGCTGGTTGGCGAAATGACAGATGAAGGTGCTGCCCTGACCGAGGCGGCTGCTGATATCCAGACGGCCGCGGTGGCGCAACAGCACGTGCTTGACGATCGCCAGACCGAGCCCGGTGCCGCCGGTGTTGCTGGCGCGGCTCGAATCGACCCGGTAGAAGCGCTCGGTCAGGCGCGGCAGGTGCTTGGCTTCGATGCCCGGCCCGCTGTCGGTCACTTCCAGGTGCGCGCCCTGCTCGTCGCCCCACCAGAGGATATGGATATCGCCTTCGTCCTGGGTGTATTTCACCGCGTTGAACACCAGATTGGAGAAGGCGCTGCGCAGTTCCGCCTCGCTGCCCTTGAGCTTCAGATGCGGGTCGGCCTCAAGGCTGATGCGGTGGTTACGTTCGGCGGACAGCGCCAACGCATCGTTCCTGATCGACAGCAGTAACAGATCGACCGCCACCGGTTGGTTGTCCGCCGGGTAGTCGGTGGCTTCCAGTTTGGCCAGCAGCAGCAGGTCGTTGAGCAGGGTCTGCATGCGTCCGCCTTGCTGCTGCATCTGCTGCAGTGCCCGCAGCCAGCGCGGGTTTATCTGTTCGACGTTGTCGAGCAGGGTTTCCAGGTAGCCGGAGATTACCGTCAGCGGCGTGCGCAATTCATGGGAGACATTGGCGACGAAATCCTTGCGCATCTGTTCCAGCTGATAGAGGCGGGTGACGTCGCGCACCAGCATCAGGTGCTCGCGGTTGCCGTACTGGGTGATATGGAACTGCAGGCGTCGGCGGTCGTTGACCGGCGAGGGCAGTTCCAGCGGTTCGAGGTAATTGCTGCGCTCCAGATACTCGCCAAAGCGCGGGTCGCGGACCAGGTTGGTAATCGGCTGGCCGCTATCCTGCAAAGTCTTCAGGCCCAGCAGATTTTCCGCGGCGGGGTTCCACCATTCCAGGTTGCCGTCGCAGTCGAGCATGATCACCGCATCCTTCAGCGCGGCCGTGGATTCCTGCACGCGGTCGATCACCGCCTGCAGGCGATCGCGGGCCTTCTGATCGCGACGCTGCAGGTGGTAGATGCTGTCGAAAATCTCGCCCCACAGGCCATGGCCTTCCGGCGGCGGCTGCTCGGCCTGGCGGGTGCGCAGCCATTCGTGCAGGCGCAGCAACTGTTTCAGGTGCCAGATCAGGTAGCCGCTGAGGGCGATGACCAGTATCCAGGCGTATTGGCCGGTGACCAGGCCGAGCAACAGGCAGGCACCGAGCAGCAACAGCAAACGGCGGATCAGGGAGCCGGGCCAGTTTTGGTTCACTTAGACACTCATCCTTTCGACCGCCTGCCCGCGCGGCAACCCTACTGGTTGGCGCAGCGACTAATTCTTGGTGGAGAAACGATAGCCGGTACCGCGTACGGTCTGGACCAGGTTTTCATAGACTTCGCCGAGCGCCTTGCGCAGCCGGCGGATGTGCACGTCCACGGTGCGCTCTTCGACGTAGACGTTACCGCCCCAGACCTGATCGAGCAATTGGCCGCGGGTGTAGGCGCGTTCCTGGTGGGTCATGAAAAACTGCAGCAGGCGGTATTCGGTCGGGCCCATGTCGGCTGGTTTGCCATCGATGGTCACCCGGTGGCTGATCGGGTCGAGCAGCAGGCCACCGACTTCGATCGGCCCCTCGTTCTCCACCGGCCCGGCGCGGCGCAGCACGGCTTTCAGGCGGGCCACCAGTTCGCGCGGGGAAAAGGGCTTGGTGATGTAGTCGTCGGCGCCGACTTCCAGGCCCTGGATCTTGTTGTCCTCTTCGCCCTTGGCGGTGAGCATGATGATCGGGATGTCGCCGGTCAGCTCGTCGCGCTTGAGGCGCCGCGCCAGCTCGATACCCGAGGTGCCGGGGAGCATCCAGTCGAGCAGGATCAGATCCGGTTTACGGTCGACGATCATTGCATGGGCCTGCTGGGTATTTTCCGCTTCCAGGCAGTCGTAGCCCGCCATTTCCAGCGCAACCGCGATCATTTCGCGGATCGGTGCTTCGTCGTCGACGATCAGGATGTTCTTGCCAACCATGGGTCCTGCCTCGGGTCATCACACTGTCAATGGGCTGCATTAGATAACGGAATTATTGCAGCGATATGACAGTCGCGAGCGGCCGCCAGCCGAAAACCGAACTAGGGCCGCAGTGCATAATCGACGACCAGCCCGATAAAGATCGCCAGCCCGGCCCAGTGGTTGTGCAGGAAGGCGTTGAAGCAGGCCATGGGTTTGCGGTTGCGAGTCTTCTGGTATTCCCAGATGAAGCAGCCCGCGGCCACCAGCAGGCCGAGGTGGAAATAGATGCCCAGCTTGAAGCGCGCCGCTGCCAGCAACAGACACAGCAGCGCCAGACCCTGCAGCGTCGCCACGATCAGGCGGTCGGCGTCGCCGAACAGGATGGCGGTGGATTTCACCCCGATTTTCAGGTCGTCCTCGCGGTCGGCCATGGCGTAATAGGTGTCGTAGCCCACCGTCCACAGCAGGTTGGCGATATACAGCAGCCAGGCTTCCGGCGGCACGCTGCCGGTCTCGGCGGTAAAGGCCATCGGCATGCCCCAGGAAAAGGCCGCGCCCAGCACCACCTGAGGGTAGAAGGTATAGCGCTTCATAAAGGGGTAGGTGGCCGCCAGCGCCAGGCCGCCGAACGACAGCCAGATGGTCGTGGCGTTGGTGAACAGCACCAGGACGAAGGCCAGCGCCACCAGCACGGCGAACAGAATCAGCGCCTCGCGCGGCTGGATCTTGCCGCTGGCCAGCGGCCGTGCGCGGGTGCGGGTGACATGGCCGTCGAAGTCGCGGTCGGCATAGTCGTTGATCACGCAGCCGGCGGCGCGCATCAGAATCACCCCGACGACGAAGATGAACAGGTTCTTCGCACTGGGTACACCTTCGGCCGCCACCCAGAGCGCCCAGAGCGTCGGCCACAGCAGCAGGTAGATGCCTATCGGCTTGTCCAGGCGCATCAGCTGAACGAAATCCCAGGCGCGTGGGTGCAGACGGTTGAGTGATTGCAACAGGCGGGTGTACATGGGGCGCGTCTCCGTGCGAGATGCAGGGATTATACGGGCGTAGGGTGGATCGGGGCGCGTAGCTGACGCCGTTTTCATCCACCTTTCCGCTCGCCATGGTGCGTCGATTGAGCGTGATTAACCTTACGAATCGATTCCGGCTGCCAGCCAGAACTCCGGCAGAAACACCTCGGCCACCAGCACGCCCAGGGGGCCGCGGCTGAAACAGGAGCGGCGCGCCCATAGCCGTTCGGCGCGGCTCTCCTCGGGTAGCCAGGCGGCCGGATAGCGGCAGGCCTGCAGCGGGCCGCGGTCGAAGGCGCGGTCGCTGAACAGCAGTTCGCC
Source organism: uncultured Pseudomonas sp. (assembly GCF_946885955.1). The sequence goes on along the minus strand of NZ_CAMPHI010000009.1, from coordinate 403 downwards.
CAGCGAGCGGCTGCCGAGTTGCGCGAGCGCCAGCCCTGAACCCTCCAGGGCGCTGCGCGCCGCCACGCTGCGGGCGAATACCCAGGGGCTGCCGCAACCGCGCAGGTAGACCTCGCGCACCCAGCCCTGGCTGCCGTCGGCCACGCCCAGCGCGCTGCACTCGTCGTTGCGCAAGCGCTGCCAGCCCTCGACCAGCGGGGTGACGCTGAAGCCGTCGTTGGACAAGGCGCTCAGGCGCCGGGTCAGGGAATCCTCGTTGAACAGCCAGTCGCGCACCCCGGCAATCGCCCAGTTGAGCACCCCCGGCAGCTCGGCCATGATGCGAGCCTTCAAGGTCTTGTCGTCCTTGTCCGTGCCCCGGAACTTCACCTTGAAGGGCACGCGCACCAGGCGATCAGCCAGG
>NZ_CAMPHI010000008.1 GCF_946885955.1 uncultured Pseudomonas sp. | reverse complement strand
CTACGAGGCTCGGATGAGTGCTTAAAACCGTGTCCACGGTTGCTGGGTAAGATCAGAGTGTTTCTAACAGCCGCAGCAAGCCGGGGAATCGCTCCTGATTTCGTAGACACATCCGACTGACTCCTTTGGCGGCTTTGAGCCTGTCGCATCAGGCAGAAGTCGGCCAAGAGCGGACTGATCAAAACCTGCAACTGAAATTGTTGAGGCCTCCACCGTACTGGCTTGCCCGAACAACAAACGACTCAGGGATATCGGTACCGTCACCACCATCGCGCAGAAAATCTCTGACAGCACACAGCGCCTGCATCTTCAGGTACTCCCATTCCCGGTAGAGCTTGTCCTGCAGATCGCTGGCCGCTTTGGCCGCGCCAGGCTTTCGCTTCGGCAGCGGCTGGGTGTAGTCAGGCATTGGCGTGAACTCGTGGACGAACGTCGCCTGTCCGTAAGCCCATTGCGCGTCCGAGGATGGGCGCCATTGGTAGCGAACGGTGATTTTTAGCGGAGAACTGAATCTGGACGGTGCCAGAATCTGGTCGTCCACGACAAACAGCTGAGCCTGTTCCTGCGCCGTTCTGACACGCTCCTGCATCTGCTCCACCGCATGAACTAGGTTGCTCCCTGTACGCAACACATCAGCTCTGGTTTGCTCTCGCTTGGCATGAGCCTTCGCTTTGCTGTGGGCAGCCAAAGCTCGCTCGAACGCACGGTATTCGGCGGCGATGAACTCGCCGCAACCACTCAGGCCAAGGGAATAGATCGGTGTTATGAGCTCGTCCCTCTCACATTTTTCCAACGCCGCCCGAAGGGCTCTCACGTCAATCGCAGAAATTTCGCGCTGCTGATCCGGGGGGAGGTTGATGTAGCTCATGCCCAAAACTGTCCTTGTGTCATGTCAACTTGAGCGCCCTGGGGCTACGGAGAGGAGCCCCAGAAGCGCTCGGAAAAATATCAAAACCGCTGTCCGCAAATGCTTGAGTAAGCGCATCGATTGCAGTGTTTCCCTCGACTTGCGGAGCGCTCGCCGGCCCGCAACGCCGTGATCGCCTTGAACACGTTGGTAGTGCTCGGCCTATCAGATGGAATCGCGCTGTCGGAGCGGCCAGTCACGAGGGAGTGGATAGAGATGCTATTGCAGCGACTGCCGCCGAGGTTTTCCAGGATGGGCCGGACATGCCTAGAAACCTCGGATAGTCCGATACCCGTGCGTAGCCAAACCAGATCACCGTTAGTGTCACGAAGCATCCAGGGCATGGTAATGACCTGGCCATTCACGCTGGCGGTGGTTTCTGGGACGTACTGCTCGATATCAGGCAGCAACGCGGTGCCGCGAGAGAAAGCGATCCTGGCGTGCTCCACCAATGTTTTGTCTTCAAGCTCAGTCGGCAGCGGCTTCTCGCCCCAGGCTTGCTCGAAAGCATCCTGAGGTTTCACGCCATCTCGGTAGGCATACTCAAGGCCTGCCAACACCGAGCGGCGGGCCCGAATCGATATGTCCTGCTCCATATCAGGTGGCAGGTTCAGCTCGTGAGCATAGTGATACTGAAGGGAGCAAGAGATGAAGGTGTTGAGTGCTGAAAAGCTGATTGCAGCGGGCGCACCATGTGGAACGCGAGCCGGGAATATCGGAGCCGGCAACGCGGCGGAGGCTCCACGACCAGGGGTGAAGATTGACGGATCGCACAGGGGGGTTGGGGTCTTCGATTCGTCCGTACTGCAATACACATAGAGCCGACTTTTAGCCCTGGAAACACCCACATAGAGCAGATTGTTACGCTCGATAGCCTCACCCTCGGCCAGCAGCTGGGGTGTGCTGTTCAGCGCCTCAGGTGGTAACAACAGGGCCTTGCGGTCGTCATCATGATGTCGCCTCGCGTCGGCGCCAAACCTGGACTTTTCGACGTTGGCCATATGCACCACGTCGAATTCGAGCCCCTTGCTACCGTGAACCGTCATGAGCCTGACTGCGTCAATTGCAGCAGCCTCAGGCGGCAGCGAGCGATTTGTAGGCTGCTCGATGTATCGTCGGAAATCGTCTCGCTCCAGATATTTGGACAACGTCGCCTGACTGCCAACCCCATCGCTGTTGCGCACAGCGTAGAGGAATTGCCACAGAGCCAACCGCTGGATCTTTGCAGTCGCAGACTGATCGTCTAGTGAATCAAGGCCAAAGCACTTTTCAAACATCAGATCACACACAAACGCCCAGGGCCGGGAATTGCGGGTCGACGTTCCAAGCAGGTCATTCAGCGCCTGGACTACCTCCTGCCCCTTAGGGGACAGGCCCGGTACCGGCTGCTTAAGCCACCCCCCACGCCGGAAATTAGGATCCAGCTTGGACAGACTTGTGATCAGGTCTGCGTCAGAGGCAGGCATGCTGAGATTGCTGAAGCGGAGCAAGCCCAAGAGTGCGCCAGGTGTACGCTGGGTCAAGAGCTGCATCAGGCAGATGAACTCTCTAACTTCAGTGCGCTGACTCAGGTCGCCGATGTGCAGCACAGGAATCCCAGCGCGCTCCATGTCTTGGGCTAACTTGTCTAGCTGGGCGTTGATGGAGCTGATGATGCCTTGGCTACCGTAGGCGTAGCCGCTCGCCCGACATTGCTCGATTTGCGCAACGACAGAGCTGCTTTGAGCGTCCTTTCCCACACGGATCAAAGCCGGCAGCACCCCGGTTGCAGAACGCGAAGGTGAGACAGGATCGAGGGGCACCTGGCGCTGTAGGACGTGATCGGTGCCGGCCCGTTCAATGGCTCGAAGAATTTCAGGAGAACTACGGCGGTTGATATCCAGGCTGTAGCGCCTAATCGACGCTGCCTGGCCCCTTGTGGTGTAAGCCTCATCGAACTTGAGCAAACTCTGGATCGATGCGCCACGCCAGTGGTGAATGGCTTGGCGGATGTCGCCAACCACCCACAAATGACGCTGGGACGACCCGATCTTTTTAACGAGTTCGATCATGACGTGGTTGACGTCTTGGTACTCGTCCACCAGGACGTGATCGTACTGCTCAAGGAAGGCAGCTACAGACGGGCGATCATCACGCGCCTTGAGGACGGGACGAACCAACAGGTCTGGATAGTCGACCCAACCCTCCCTGCGCAGGACGCCCTCGTAGGCCCTGTATAGAGTGATGATATCCTCTCGCTCCAGGGCAACCTCTGGATCGACAGCTGGAAGTGTTCGAAGGATTGCTGCGTAGTCGTCAGGAAAGACCAGCTCTTCCTTAAGCCGGTGAATGATCTTCAGGACGTCTGGAAGCCAATCGTACGGATTGTGCAGCCTGAAGAAATGCTTGAGCTCCAAGGTGGGCAGCTCGTTGACCATCATCCTGACCTGCTGGAGCAGATCCGCGATCTTGATCTGAGGGGTTAACTCAAAGTGATGATGGTGCTTCCGAAGTAGCTCTAACCCGAACGAGTGAAATGTGCCCGCCCAGATTTGGGAAGCATTCGGGACATTGGCCGCAGTCAGCCGCTCAACAAGCTCCTGTGCTGCACGGTTGGTGAACGTCATGACCAAGATTTTACTGGCAGGCACGCCACTGGAGATTAGGTGGGCTACACGGTACACCAAGGTAGTGGTCTTGCCCGTGCCTGGCCCTGCTACGACATTGACGTATTTCTCTGGAGCCTGCGCAGCGCGCCCTTGTGCATCGCTTGGTGGGTGCGTCGCAGCGGGTGCTACTGGGGCAACATCCGGGAGCAGTAACGCGTCAGCCAATTGCTGTCGCACCACCTCCAGAGGCAGCTGGAATGTTGTAGCGATATGTCGGGAGCGCCATCCATTTGCCCACAGTGCTCTGGCCGCAGACTTGGGCAGCAGCAGCTCCCGCGCAAAGACATTGGCTTGAAGCTCTTGGCGCTCCCATGCGCCGTACCCATCAACCACTGCGTAGCCGGGCGTTTGCCCAGACTCTTCGGAGATAAATGCTGTTGAGGTCGTTCCTTTTACTGGCTCTGAAGAGTCGAGATGCCAATGACCGAGCTCATGGGCCAGTAGGTAAGCCCGTTCTGCCAACCCTACATCCTTGCGAACCAGGATTGTGTTGTATCCTCGCTGGAGTAGAGCGTCTCCACCACCCAGCGCGTAGTCGTCTGGATCGACCTGCTCAATCGCCAGTCCCTGCGTGTCTTCAAACACTGCGAGCCATTGCTCGCTGGTAGGGTAGTGATCACCGCACGCGGCGGTGAGCTTCGCCCGTGCATTCATCGCCTCAATTCGTGCACGGTCGAAAGGGTTCATCGTCAGTCCCCCATGGCCAAAAGCTTCGCTTCCTCATCACGAGGTAACTTCAGGGCCTTCACCGCTTCTTCCCATGAAACAGGCTCTGTGAGCACGCGAGGTTGACCGTTGGGGGCTTTATAAGAAGGTGCTGGCATGTTCCTGAAATTGAGGCTCACCGCTTGGGCCACAGCATCCCTCGAAACCGCAAAGTATTCAGCGATCCTGTCAAGCAGAGCACCCGGCGCTCGCACAATACCCACCAGCACCTCGTTGACCAATCGGCGCTTGCCAGGCAGTCCTACAAAGTCAGCGAGTACATTAACCCGGGGGCCCACTATCCCAGCGATAGCTGCCTGAACCTGCTTGATCTCCGCGCCGACGCAGGATTCATTACCTACGGTTTCGGCTCTGTCCTGCAAGCAATATGAAAGCTCTTCGGCTAAGAGGCCGCCAATGAATTGAGAGGCTGATCGCCCGTATTCTTTGGCCGTTAGCTTTAGCTCCAGGCTGAGCTGGCGATCAAGCCGGGCCATCCATTGGGATTGTTCACCGCCATAGGTCGCTACTTTGAGCGCGTAGTCGTCGAGAACCTTCCTTCCACTGCGATCCTCAATTGCGTCCTCAAAGCGCTCATAGCCGCTTTCGACCAGCTCCCTGACGAGCACCGAAAACTTTTTCTCCTGCCCATCGGCCAGCGCTTTCAGCGTTTCGTGCATCGACTTCGGCACGTAAACGCCAATGGTCTGCAGAGTGCCCTTGGTGCACGTCACTGACGCTGATCGAGGCTCCAGCGATGCACGGGGCAAAGCGGGTTCATAGTGGCTGCGCATAGACACCTCCTTTGGCGACACATCCTGTACAGATGGAGTACTCATTGGCTCCGCTTGAGAGGCCATGAGTGGAGGAGCAACGAGATTGGACGATAGTTCCTCCATAACCTTCCTAGCGAGGAGCTCTGGAGAACAGGCTTGCACCTGGAGCAGGTCGCCACCTGGAAGAGCAACCGTGCATTGATGATCGCCCGCGACCACCTGGAACTGTGCCGTCGTAGAGACCCAGGCGAGGTAATCCGCCCACGCCCTCAGCGGGGATGAAATCAAAGTGACACTATTTTTCATGGTAGGCTTTGGCCATCGCAACGGAAGCAGTGACACCCTAGCAGGTGCTCGTATATCATCTTTATATCACCTGCGCATGAAGGGACACAATTGATCGACGCTCATTTTTCGATGGTAATTCGCGGCGCTGTTAACCGTTGGATGTTTGATAATCCATTTGAAACCTGCCTACTCGCGCTCGACAGTCCTGTAGCGCTTGGCGACGCTCTGCTGCCGCAAATCGAATCCGCGCTTGCCAATGTCGGTCTGACATTGGCCGACGTCCAACGCCATGCCTGGGTGAACCCCCTTTTTCACCTGAAGGCAGTGTTCGATATCGATGAACTGCCAGAAACGCCAGACGCCTTCACTCCCGTGCCCGACGTATTTACCACGGTGGCCGCGAGGGCCTGTGCGGTGGCCTGCCTTGCAGCGCTCAACTCGGACACGATTTCCTATGGCTCCGAAAATGACGGGCATTTGTTCGTAAATCTTGTCGTGCTGCCTGGCGATGACGATTTTGCGGAAAAATCCAAGTCCGACATGCGCGGTCACACTGATGGAGTGTCGTTTCCGGTGCGCGGTCAGTTGCACGAGTTTGATGAGCGCGTTGCGCCATCGCCTGATTTCGTCTGCCTGAGCGGCCTTCGCAACCCCGATGAGACCACTACGACAGTCATGCCTCTGTCGGCAGTCTTGCAACAGCTGACATCTGCCGAGATCGCTGAGCTGATCAAGCCTCAGTACGTGATCCGCCCACAGAAAACCTTCAAGCGCGGGCTACGCAAGCTCCTTGGCAAGGACAGCCCCCTGCTTAGTGCAATGGCAGGCATCCAGCTACTTTTCGAGAGCGGCGATGGGTACTGGATACGCTACAGCCATAGCGCTGCAGACGCCGACTATGAATCTGACCTTGCTGCCCAGGCCGTAACCCGGTTTGAGGAGGCTTGCCAGAAATGCTCAGCGTCGGTGGTAATCTCGCCTGGCGACATTCTGGTGGTGAACAATCGAGTGGGCTTGCATGGTCGCGGAGTTGTCGGTGGTGAAGCCGGGGGCAACTCCCGGTGGCTACTGCGCACGTACGGGCTCGATACCCGAACTCTGACGCCAGAGCAGCGCTACGCCGATAGCACATTCAAGCTCTTCCCCTGATCGCTGACCAGCTATGGCAAGCATACGGGGTTAGAAGTACACCCTATCGAGCCGAGGGTCGAGGCGGATCGTCCAGTAATCACTATTGTCGAGTGACAGCGGAGAGTCATGCTCCTCTTCAAAGCTTTCGCTGAGCGCTGGCGAAGAATTCTCGATGAAACGCTCTAGAGCACGATAGGCCCTGAATACCTTTTTGATCTTTGGATGCGAGTCGTTCAGTGAGCAGAAGCCATTCTCGTCAATATTTATAAGCTTCCGGCCTGCAGCGCTCTCCAAATCGGAGGCCAGCTCAGCATTTTCGAAGCGATTAATCTTCACTCCTTGGTTAAGCCCCATCTCTTTACACGCCACATAAGACACGTGTCTGGGGAGCTCATCCAGTAGCAAGCCAAAATCGGTTTCAAGCTGCTCCAACTGCTCCGATTCATTCGAGGTGGCGCGTTTGATTGCAGCAACCTCTTTTTTATCCTTGGCCTTTTCAAGCTTGGAAATCAAACTCTTCAGGCTTTCCAACTCCTCCTCCTGATCCTCAATGTACTGCCGTGCATCCTCCAGATCATTCAAGACCTTTGCATGATCGGAAGGCATGATCTGATCGAGTACAGGCAGTTTTTTGAGAATCTTTGGAAGACTCTTGAGAAACGAATCGCGCTTGGCTTCCCATCGTGCAGATTTGTCCCCTTTGAGGCCAAAGGTCGCGTTGAGCTGGTCTCGTAGCTCTGAGAGTCGCGTAGCACTATCGATCTGAGTGAGCTGAACACCAGTGAGCACACCTCTGACATCCTCATAGGTCAGTGGCTTCACTAACAGAGGAAACAGCTTGTGCGACATAGCCCAAGTTGCACCTAGCTCGCAAAGGCAAAATTGCGAGACAAAGTAGTTCGGTGTGATAAGGGCCAAGACCGCTGCAGGTGATTGGATCTCATATTTTATATGACCGACGAAATTGGCTCCGCTGGGGATCCCTAAACTTTCTAGCGAGGAGCAGAAAATCTGATCTGAGTTCAGGCCTATTCCGGTTTGAAGCAGATCGACCAATGCATCCGCGAGCGCCTTGTCTTTAACCGCGTGGCTGATGAACAGTACTTTCGACAAACCGCTCCCCCTTGCACTTCCATGATGATTCTCGACGGCAGATTCAGAGAATCCGATTCCGCAAATTTAGCAAAGTGCTGGAAAGGAAAGTAGTCATGTGCTGATGCAGTTCATCAAGTCGAGGCCATGCGACGTCTAAACAGCATTTACGGCTTGCACGGCTGTCCGCTTTTGGCCGAGGCTGTGTAAAAACGCTTCTGGACCGGTTTTGCGGCCTTAACCAGAACGAAAAACGCGCTTCCATGCAAAATCTGAGTCTGCTGACTAACCAAGTGTTTGCAGATTTCACGTAGCAACGCAGACCTCAGAACAGCGACTGCGTTTTTACACAGCCTGGGCCGATTGCGGCATGTCGCGACCTGCAGCCTCGGGTCGTACCCTGCCAGTCAGAGCCTTGAAGCATGCCGGTCAGATTCGATGCAAATGACTGATCAAGTCGAATGCAATTCGGTGTGTAGGTCACTGCGTTTTCGCAGCTGACGGAATGACCGAGGAATACATCGGGCCCGTGTAGTTCATAGGCTCGCCGTTGATCTCCTCGACCATCCGGTTTTTGGCATCCATCCAATCCTGAAACACATCGAGACGTTCATTGATTAGAGGGTGGTTCTCGGCGGATGCGGCAACCAGAAACGCAATTGCCTGCCCCACCTCAACACATACCAGTAGCCCCAAGTTGACGTGCCAACTGTTTCGCCCATAGACACCCGTCAACTCAAAACCGTACATCTCGTCTTCGGCTGGGCCGGCGTACTCCAGATGATCAACCACGGATTTTCGATTGGGGTGTGCGCCGAAGTCGATCGAAGCGTCATAGTGTGCCTGGACATACTCAGCCATCTCTGGGGAGGTCGACCTGAGTTCTTTTACGGTCTTCGCGACTGTGAACGTATCCCGGCAGCTTCTGAGAGCTTTCTCAGAATCATGGCGATGAAGCCAGATATCGGCCTTCGCGTCGTCACGAGCGATGAGGAAGCCATAACAGGCCGACTCTAATGCTGTGCGGGCGATCGGATACGTCGACACCAGATGACCCGACAGCGCCTGCCGTACAGCGCTCAACAGCATGGTATAGGCGTTCATAGCCAACAGGCAGGCCGTTGGGTCCGCCTCGAAGTTAGGAGCGAATATCTCACGCTGAAATATCTGATCCATCTGCTCAACCATGAACATCAGTTGAGGCGGTTCGGATGCATGATCCTGGGCATTTTCATAGGTTGCGACCAAGTAGTCCTGCAGAGTGCCGGCGTTGATTTTCATCGTGCTCCGTCCATGTACGCAAAATCACAGATATGTGATTAACAGTACACGAAGCAGCGCCATGCGGGATGGTTCCCGCCCTCCATGGATCGACTCATACTGCCTCAGCGAGACACACACCGCGAAATGACTCGCTTTGCTGCAAAGCTGCGCTGCGGCGATCGCCAAGGTCGACCAGCGCATCAAGCACTTGAAGCAGCTTACGGGCCAGGGGGGTAGGCAGCGGATGCAAGCGATCAGCATGCGCCTGTACAAGAGCAGCAATCGCGGCCGGTATCGAGCTACCCTTCCAGCCCGTGGGCAAGCGGCCATCAACAATCTGCTCCAGCACTTGGTCAGCGAATGTGTCGACCGGGTAGATAGCACCAGAACGCTCACATAGCGTAATGAACTGGCGCATGACGTAGGGGTTCCAACCAGCGGCACGCACCATACGGTCGATCAATGGCATGACATGGGAAACGTCGTCCCAATTGCCGTTGGCAAAGCGAGCAGCCCCAGAGGCGTGTTCCACAATCACGAAGAGTAGTGACTTGATCAGATTCGGCAGGTCGAATCCACCGATGCGCCCATCGTTATACCGCGAGCGGCGCAGGTCATCGCTCTCTAGCGTTCGTTCGAGCACGACCTGCAGCAAATGTAACGTGTCATCCCGGATCTCCAGCGCATCAAGAACCTCACTGCAAACCAGCGATACAGTGAACGGGGCGAGTAGCCGCATTGCAATCTCATCGGGCTGCTCAAGGATCGGCCGTAGCAGCCTGCGCAAGGTCTCGTCGCCAGGAAGATGGGGTACAACACTTGCCAGCATCCTTCCCAACTGATCCTTCCACTCATAGAGGTTTCCGTCGCCACGCTCGCGCCCCCTGCGTCGCTCGGTTCGCCATGCCGGGTTGATCGTGTCTAGCGTCCAACTGACGAACGCCTCAAGGGCATCTACATAATGCGCTCGATACGAGCTCACCATGACAGCCCCCACCGGGACGTTCTTTAGGACATTCGCAGCGTATTGGCCATCCCAAAGATCATCGGTGCTTGCCCAACCGTCTTCTTCGTCCTCATCAAAAACCGACGAACTCTCGGCTTCCGAGGCAATTTGCTGCCAAGAAGGCAGGGGGCGTACCCAAACAGGCAATGGCCCCTGCACCCCGTACTCATCGAGCGCAGCTGCTAATGCAATAACTCGGCGATCTGTTTCCATTTGCCGCCTCGCATCGGTGTCGAGTCGGTACATGTCTCGCCTCCTTACGAGTTGTGCCAACCGCAACCCGAGGTTCAGACCGCACCAGGCAAAGCGTGCATCGTACTCCCAGCAGCTGGCGACTTCTTCGAGCGCAACTAAGGAGATCGAGTCGAGGGGATGGGTGATGAGACGATAGAGCGCCTCGCGATCATCAGGATATTCGCTCCCCGACTTAATACGCGCGGCCAATGCATGCACCACAAAGATCTTCGGGTGCCAAGGAATCACGGACCCGGCGAATATGTCGTCGGCCTCCTCCTCACGCATGAGGCGGAAACTCTCTATGGTGGAGTCAGCCCAAGCCCTATGCTCGCCCACATCTGAAAAGCAGATTACGGCCGCAGCTGTTCCTGCAATTGCGCCTTCGGTCAGCCCGCTGCCTGGCATCAGCGAAATTGACCGTCCTGCAGCAGCTGCTTCAGCCAGCTCCACTGCACGCTCGACCGCCTCGTCCGTCGTGAATCCTGGCGCCCATTTACGCGAGCTGAAGCACTTTTCCACCCACAGCCACAACTCCGTCTCGCGCCCCACCTGCGCATGGCGCTGCAGAGCCTCTTGCACTTCAGGAGCTTCATGCCGGGGACTGCTCATAGAAATCTGGACCGCGTCGCTGCGGCCAGGGATCGGCTCAGCTTTGTAGTTCTCGAAATGGCCCAGCTCAGACCAAAGTTCGGCCGTACGCCGAAGCTCAGCCACGTGCTCGGGATCCTGCGCCTCTTCCTGAGAAGCGAACTCCAGCCTATTCGGAAAATCATCTAGCGCCTTACGACATGCATCCCGCAGCGTCGCATCACCACCAAGAACGAAGAGCGGCACCAGGTCGCGCAGCTCCAAAGAGCGCGATGACATCTGCATGTTGTCAGCAACAGCTTGTCGGTGCGTTGCATCAGTGCTCCCCTTCTCAAAGCCGATCAGTCCGGCACTCTGCAATTGGTGCTCTTCAACCTTGCGCTGCAAGTCGAGCCGACACAGCCGGAGGCTGCTTATCAGTGCCAACGTAGTAGGCGAAGCTTCCTTGGCTCGCAGAGCGAGGTGCGCTGCAATGCCCAGAACGCCAATACTGTTGTGCCCATCCAGCATCTGTTGCAGCACGTCTTCCAGCGGGCGACCGGCATCGAGCTGAGCGATGGTCCAACGCTCCAGCGCCATCAGCGCACATTCCACAACCTGCGGCCCACCATGACCACGGAACCAAACGTAGTGCCGGTCACTTCCCCAAAACTCGTGCCTTCTCCACGGAAACTCCAGTACGAGCGGTAACGGTGTATTACTGCGATGCCAGTGCCCATGCAGCTGATTCCATGCCGTGGTGGCGTGGTTCACCAGATCGCGGATCAGCGCGAGCGCCACTTCTGGATCGCGCATCAGTAATGAATGGAACGGTTCGCGCAGAGGCGAAGCGGGGAAATACCCCTGATGATCAGCGCCGATCGATAACCGGTCCCAGTCGTGGCGGGAGAACGAGTGCCCTAGGGACGGGCTCGAAATCTCTAGCTCGTCGAATCGAGTCCGTTTTTCTGGTGGAATCGCCTCGATTTCTTTGCGCCGACGGCTCTGCTGGATCGCTTCGCGGCGCCACCTTGCCATCGTGTCATCGGGCAGCTCCTTCAAAAACCACCGTCGAGCAACTCTCGCTAGTTGTGCCGGATGTGTTTCTGCCAACAACGGCGCATAGGTCATAAGCTCGCGGAACGCACTGTCGGACCAGCGTTCAACTGTCTCAACCCTAGCAAGATAATCGCCCACCACATCCGGGTAGGCCCGCGCTGCGCGCAGGATCAACGCTCGCAGTTCAGTCTTTAGCTCTCGGGGGGCACGCGGAGCAGAATTGCTCGTCGGCTCGCTGCGCCAGCCCCGGCGATCCACCTCTTCATCCTCAATCGCATTCAACCAGGCCGCACACTGCATGACGATTCGCTGCGACACTGCGTTGGGATAGTCCGCGCAAGCGGTCTGCCAAGTTTCGAAGAGTGTGACGAGGTCGCTTAAGTATGCATCTGGGATCGAGTTGATCTCTTGGATGACCCACATCAACAAGCGACGCCATGCCGCGAAGTCCGATGGCCACCCTAGCGAATCCGCAATACGAATGCGTGCTGCAACATCAAGATCGCCCCCAAGGACTCCGGACAATACCATAGGATTAGGCGTTGTCTTCTCAGCCTGCATCCACACCAAGAGTTTCCCGAAGAGCTGATGGGTGTTGGCTGCCAATGCCGCAGCAAACATGTCGACGTGCTCGGCGAAGCGTGGACTGAACACAGGCGATACGAGCCAAGCACGCAACCACTGCGGCCTCACCTGAGCCTGCTCAAGAGCGCGGAGTTCGCGCGACCACTGATCAGGTATCAGATAAGTCGCCTGCGACAGCAGTTCTACCACCCGCGCCAATGCAGGCGGTTCACCAGCCGCGGTCAGGGCCGCGATCCAGTCATCCCCCTGATCTAGCAACAGGTGGAGAAACGACCATTCAAAGAATATGTCGTGACTGAACTGCGCTGTATGCCCCTTGCGCACCTGCTGCACCAGGCCGTCCTCCTCTAGCGCCAGAAGTACCTCTTGCGTCGCAGATGAAAGGTCACGTATGCGGATATTGCGCCCCAAATCCGGCGCGCTGCGCTGTGCTAGCTCAATCAGGCCCCGCTGCCTCACTAGCGCCTGGGGCACATGTGCGTCGTAGCCACCGCGAGTCCACCAAGCATCTACGAGATCCACCTCCGACTGAGGCGCGAATCCTGATGGATAGGCCGCCTGCGAGAATCCTCGTGCCAGCACAGCTGCAAAGAACGGGCGGCGTGCCAGTGTGCGTACACGCTCGCTTCCGCCAATGAGGAGGGGCTGCAACGCCGGTAGCGAATCCGCAAGCGAGCTAGCCTCTTCGTCCGTCAGGTTCTCCACATCGACATAGCCCACACCACTACTTGCGAGCAGCGCAGGAGGAACCCAGTTACGCAGAGGCTCGATACCGGCATCGCGCGCAGTAGCGAGAACGCGCCAATTAGAAAGCGTCGGATTCGTCAGAAGCTGGCCAAACAAGTCGGTCACAATAGACCGCTGTTCCGGCGCAATACGGTCCAGACCATCGATGAGCAGCAAGGCATGGCCGGTGGCCGCAACCTCTATGAGCAGCGGCTCAATCGAGGTTGTCGTTAAGCCTATCGCGCGAGCATGCTCCGACCAGCTGCGGCTAGAAAGCCGGTTAGCAGTGAGGAACAAGGTGGTTCCCTCGGCGGCCAGCTCATGCACAAGATCGCGTAATAGAACTGTCTTTCCGGTGCCTGGAAGACCCTTGATCAGCGTCAGGCGGTGGGCCGCAATCTGATCACTGAGCTGGTCGCGTAGCACCTGACGAGTCAGGTGCGTCCCTCCGATGTCGTTGGCCTGTTGACCAAGCCAGTGACGCGTACTCTCACGCAAAACCTGCATGTCGCCGACAAACGCGGGGGCTCCTGTGAAACGCCAGCCTGCCAATGCGCGCACCAGCGATGCACGGGTATGCACGGCGCTGCTACCCGCACCATCGCGAGCAATCTGGCGCAGCAGACCCCACAGATCATTTGCACGCGCCACTTGCCCCGGCGCAAGCGCACGCTGCAGGCTGACAATTGCCTCCGCTTCGTGCGTCGACCCGACGTGAAGGAAGTCAAATCGGATCAGTACCAAATGCGAAAAAAGGCGATACAGCTGATCGTCTGACAGAGGTGTGCCTGTGTTCAGAGCGATCATTCGAACCGCCGCGACTACAGCACGGTGAGTGGCCGAGGCACTCCCTTCATCGCCAAACCGACGCATGAAGGACGCGGTTGTATCGGAACCCCGTGCCCATTCACAAACGGTCACGAAAGCCCGGGATGTCTCTTCCGCCACAGCCCCCGTCACCACTCCAACGCGATCTATGTGCTCGCGAAAGTCAGGCTTCTGCAACGTTTGCCAACTGTGCTGGACAACATCTCGGAAGTCGGTGTTGGTCTCCGCCCCCGAGACAGTGAGCGAACGCTTGACCTGCAGCGATAAGCGCATGACTGTTCCGTCCGCCAAGGAGGCGGCATCGACGATCACGTCGTCGAGCGGCTCGCCAAAGTCAGCCTGCTGCTGTGCGACCCGCTGCACGACCCTCCCATCAAGGGCGGCTGCCGTTGTGTCGCCGACCATGGCCACGAGGTACTGCGCCGTAACGGCGTCCTCGTAGGTAAATCCGGCACCACCAGTAAGTTCAGGCGAAGTCATGCTTGTCCGTGGCTCTTATCGTCTCGTCCTAAACGCTTCCTCAAGCATGACTGCCTTCGGAAGCTCTCAACTCGCTAGGGTAAAGGGAGTGATCTTGAATAAGCAGCGAACAATCTTATACGATCAATGCGGGCTAGATCGAAGCCTGCTGCCCACCTTGGCAAACCCGAATGGGACGACTCTCTTCATACTTAATGCGTTTGGGATTCCTTGTGCGGATCTCGGCAGTGGGCACCGGCACTCCGCGAACAGGAGCCTTAACATGCAACGCATTTTCCTAGTTTCGCAAAAAGCCCTCTCTCACCTGAAGCAGCGTGCTCGTCGCATGAAGCGAGAAAAAGATATCCCGCATCACGAAGCCCTTGAGATCACAGTGAAAGCTGCAGGTTTTGATAACTGGCATCAAGTAGCCGAAGCTGCGGAGAAGTGCAAGCCGATTGAGGAGGCATACTTCCACGGATTTCTGCTGGCTTTCGACCCATCAGAAGTGCCGGACACAGAGGATGAGGGCTCCCCTCTCAACTGGGAGCCTTACGCCTTCGAGCTTCTGCAGGATCGACTGTTTGAAAACTATGCCAGTCAGCTTGACGAAGAAGATCCTAACGAAAGACCGATTTCGGAGACGCTGGATCCGCGAGATCTCAAGGAGTACTTCAGCGATGACTGGAGCAGTATGTACTTCTTCCGACTAAAGCGCTCCGACCAAGTGACCACGATCGAACAACTCTTATCGCTCGTGAGCAAGCACTCGTTTTGGCCTCCACGCTTTGTCTTCTCCAAGGGAAAACTGGTGGATACCTATGGGCAACCAGCGCTGAACGCCGAAGGTGAAGTGGTGGGCATTCGCTTATAACGGCGAGCAGCCTTCAATTTAGCGGTGCACGGAAAGTCGCTGATCTGTGATGTACCGTACACGGTTTATCGTCATGAGAGATTGGATCGCTCCACAAAAATTGAGCCAGCATCCGGGCATCCTGGAGAGCATGGTGGGGCGGTTCCTTCCCGTCGGCAGAAACCTCGATGTCGCAGCTAATCCTCCCTGCCTCTACTCCTCCTGGTAAACCGCCCGGGCCAGCCAGCCACATCAGCAAAGGCCAATCCCAATCAGGCGCATCACTGATGATCTCCGCCGGACCGAGCCGAAGGAGGAAACCCAGCAGCTCCATTCGTGCCTGCTCTGCCGTGCGCCCATAGGCCAGCGGATCCAACTGTGGCAGCACAATCTCCCGAACGAAATCAGAGCAGCCGCCCTCTTCCCAGCAATCGATCAGCTCGACATAAAACTCCGGGCCACCAGGTACGACTAAAGCGAGGCTGATTAGCTTGCAGGTATAGCGGTTCAAGCTGGTGAATTCGGTATCGAGATAGACGCGGCGCATTTAGATTTCCTCGTCGCGTCCACGGATCCAGTCATGGTCGGGGACGATCAACGATCCAACAAAGCCTTTTTCCCGTTGTGCCATGCCCCGCTCATGCTGCGATATTGCGAGCGCAAGCATCTGGATGGCTGACCTCGCGACACGTAAAGCCCGTAACACCTCCTGAGTGAACACATCCAGACGGTGATGTTCGATTTCAGGTGCCTGCCTGCTGTACGCTGGATCGCCCAGGTCATGCAGCACCACGAACCGGTGCGTGCCCGCGTTACGGAGATCCTTTTGAGAGCGCAGGATACCCAAGGTGCTGTCGTAGTCGTCAGCAAGCTCCACAAGGCCATACAAAGCGCTGACACCGGTGCGGATCAGCGCATCAACTTTGTCGGCCAAAGGAGGCACACCAGTCGTTTTGTTATTGCGTCCTCGCCACAACGTGCCGAAGTAGATCTGGTTGGGTTTTTTCCCAAAATCAAAGTAGTGGTTCGCCGTAACAGCAACCTTGTCGAGCAGGTCGAGAGCTGTACGGTGCGCCAAGACGAGTGCAGAAACATCTGGACCGTAGGTGGCGTAATCGAGCGTGTCCGAAAATCTACCTGTTGTCGGCCACACGCTCTCGTCGATAGCCCGCCAAGCAAGATCACGCGCGAGGATGAAGTCACTCTTCAGCACATTGAACATCGCGAACACGGGTGGAGGCCGTCCGCCAGCACCTAACTCTCGTTCCAGTATGCCAGGGAGCATGAGCCAGTCCAGCTTACCCAAGGCGGGGTCGACGAGCTCGACGACTGGGGCGAGTGTCAGACGTTCACGCTCAACCCAACTGATGAATGGGTCTTTGTGTAGCGCTCGCGGTGGTGGATCGCCAAGTTCGCTGGCGAACTCTGCGATCTGCTTCGCGGCCTGCGCACCAGCGTACTGAACGACTCGATCCTGATGCCGATGCGCAATCTTGGCCAACATAACCGCCTCAATGCGCGTTAGATCCGAGCAACCACCTTGATTAAAAAGCCAAAGTAAATCTCGGGCAGCAGCATATGCGGCAACCCCGTTCTGCGGATCGATTTCAAGTGCGGCAAGCCGCGCATCATGTGCTTCACCGAGCCTAAGACTGCTGCCCAGCTGATTTGCGAGGTTCGTCCAGGATTGAGTTTTAAGCGAAGGATCAGCGTCCAAATTCTGAGTAACTCTCCAGTAGCATCTGCGTGCCTCGGCGCGATACTCACGTGTACGTTCTTGGTGATCCAACCAACCCTGATCACCCGGTGGGTTGCCTACTGAAGCGACAAGCCCGTTTGCTAGGTTGTAGGTGATGTCTACAACCGTTGGGAATTGACCTTCGAGCTCTCGAAAAAATGCGACCCCCTCTTCAATCGCATCCTGCTGCTGAGTCAATGCCCCGCCATCCACTAGGATTGCCGCACGCAAGCTCATCAAGTTGAAGCGTCCAGGTGTATCAAGATCGATCGCCCGAGCTTGTTTCACTGCCTCAGCAGGATCGCTATCCAGCAAGGCATTGAGATGAGCGGAAAGCTCGTAAAACTTGTCCTGCATTGACGACATCGTGCGATTCCCCGATAGCTCGTGCGACTCATTGCACCCATTGCAAATGCAATAGGTGTCAGCGTTACATTTGTCACATCGATCGACCACGCTCCTGAGCCGGAGTGGCAATCTGTTTGTCAATTACATCGACCATCGCATGGCCGAGTGCCTTGGCAACTCCACCGGCCATTTCAGCCAGCACGTCGACAATTCGGATTTGCTCGCGGGGATCGCTCGGAGCAATCGCCTTGGCGACTGCGGCAGGACTGGATAGCACCGCCTGCAGCGCATCGAGATCGTTTTCATTCAGGTCGAGATTAAGGGTGATTTTCCGAGTCATAGCGCAACACTCTCCTTGATAATCTTTTCGCGGCTTGTTCTGGTATTCATGTGAAGTTCGCAGCGAGTGCGATGCCAACCGGCTGGCCGGCCATTTCTCATCCCCTCGTAACGCAGCTCGCCGGGATCACCGCATATCTCGCAGACCTGCAATGAACGCTGTTCGATCTCGCGCAGCGCGGAGCGCTGGTCGGGTGTGCTAAGTACTAGCTCAATTCGTAAACTGCCAGCGTCCTCACGGATCGCCGCGATCTCGCTGCCCCCGATAATACCCATGGCCTCGCGGACGAGAGACAGCCAGCCTCCTCCGGCATACAGACGAGCATCTGCGGCCAGTTTGGCTGCCGGTAAATCGCCGGCACTGATATACAAATGGGTCATCACATTGACCTCCCCAGTTTTCTTATCTCGCCTACTCCCTAAGCAAGGCAGGCTGTTGAGCTGCTACCGGCGGTGGATTCTCGCTTGTTGACTCCGTGCGCCAGCTTGCTCTACTGGCGCTGAGGGACAGAATGTCCCTCAGCGAGCCCCCGGCAGGGCGGGTTCGGGCAGAGCCCGCTATTCAAAGCCCCAATCGTGCTCATCGTATTTGGATACCGATGCGCCAGCTCCGAACCCATAACTACTCGCAATCCCCCTAAGCTCTCGAGTAGCCTGAACAGAAACCAGTAACCCCCCAGCTCCAGACCTACGCTGCTTCGCATGCCCGTAGCGCTTCCGACTCCTCCTTGACACCTGTCCGAGTGCCAGGCTGACCTGATCTGGTTCTGCCTCACCTTTTAGATCTGCGCTGAATTGATGTCGAAGACTGTAAGCGCTAATACCGGACAATCCTGCTCGTTTCGCCGCGCGACTCAGGCGCTTTTCAAAAGCCCGGTTCTGGCCAGTGTCCTGAATAACCATTTCGTCACCTTCCAAAGAAATTTTCTTCAGAAGTAACTCGTTAATTTCTTCTCCCAGAATTGCCTTCGCATTTATGAGCAATATCCGCTCAGGCTGTCCTGCACCCGTTAAATCAGAAACCTTGGCACCTTGGATGGTAAATTCAAGGGATACCCCAACCCTCCGCACATGGACGCCCTTTCGAAGTTCCGCAGGCCGGCATCCAGTCAAAATCAAAACAGCTGCGGTCAGCCGATCTGTCGACTTAAGTCTGGCCAAAAGCAAGACACGCCAATCAGCTGGCAACCCGCACAAACTCGCTCGTTTTGACTGCCTCTTCCCATGACTGAGGCTTGCCGGATGATAAATAGGTTGCGGTGCTTCGAGCTGCTGGGAATAGAGAGCCATCGTCTGACGCAATACCCGTCGTTTATCGCGATCAAGCTCACGGTCGATTTCGCTCAACACACCCAGTAAGCGGTGCGCCATTTCTCTTCGCCATGCATAACGCGCTACTACTGCGGTTCGTCGACCAAGCTGCTGGCTCATCGAATACTCATGCCAATGCATTTCTCCCATTCGGGCGGCCACCCTTGAGTATTCAGCAATGGTTGACTCTTTCAGAGGCCTATCCACGATAGCCCGAGCCAACCTCCTCAGATCGCCTTTATCCGATGCTCCAGGTTTACGCATAAGCCCTCCAGAGGTATCCCCCACCCATGCCGTGTCGAGGCGCTCGCTACGTGTCCTTCGTCCACTCCACTCGCGTCGGCTACGCCGATAAACCTCGAAACGGCCTTATTTTCGACCGCAATTTGCGTTCGAAAATAACGGTTACACCATCCTCAAATAATCGAGTTTCACAACAGTATCCCGCTCGCCGCTGGGCATCTCCCGGGGCCAATGAATTGGCCCCGGGAGTGCTTCAGGGTATTTGCCGACGCCCCGCATCAAGGGGCCGTGTCCTCGCAAGCTGCGGGCCGCACCACTCCCCTTGACCCGGACCGACGGCAAGAATGAGCAACCCAACCTGCAAAACCTCATCTGTCATAAAACGGCAGCAAGAAGCATTCATAGGCGTGAAATCGCGTTGAGTTGCATATCGGGACATTTTTTCGCATAGAAATGCATAGAAAAAAATTCCGCAGCCCGATTAATAAAAATTACTCATAACCAGACTCAGTTACGCCTATGGTCATCGCGCTACACCCCCTCTCATCGTGCTTATAACCACTATAGATAATCCCGGAAAAATACTGGTTGATTTCTCATCAGCATTTTATGCAACGACTCCGGCAATTCGTATTTCGAGAAAACCTTATAACCCTCCTCACGACTGTAGAAGATATGTACCCCATCCAACTGCCCAGCAGAAACACCACCAACTTTATGCGCAGCATTCGGCAAGTCATTTAAAATAAATTTACCATCAATGTAGAGAGAGTTTGCAAAAAACTCTGCATTGCCGCTTTTGTATTTTGTCACCTGGTAGTGGTAGACCTTCCCCGGCAGTTTGTTTAGTGGGGGTACATGCTCATTAAAGTATGTCGTTGCCTCCTCACCCCACTTTTCCGGCCACTTTTCATAGGACTTCTTTCCACACCCAAGCAACAAAGCACCGCATACCAAAACTGCGACAATCATGGCTTTTTGCATCACGTTCTCCTCATCAGCGCCCCAGCACGGCAAGAAATCCGCACCGACGAAGCAAATATACTCTTTTGAGTATAGAACATTAAAGCCCCAAAGGGCTTCATCGTTCCTTTTGCGAGCGTGCGAAATGGAACTGAAACAAGCCATAGGCCAAGCATTCAAGGAGTTGAGGGTCAGCAGAGGTCTGCCTCAAGAGGCTGCAGGGGCCAGCCAGAGCTACATCAGTGATGTGGAGCGTGGGCTCAAAAGCCCCACGATCGAGAAATTCAACGAGCTAGCCACCAACATCGGCGTCCACCCCCTCATCATTCTCGCCAAGGGCTACATATTGGCTGGCGCCCCTGAAACCACCGAAGAGCTCCTAGCCTTGTTAAAAAACGAACTCTTAGACCTAGAAGATAATTAGTCATAACTTTTCCACAGCAGCAGCCTGCCAATTACAAGAAAAGCTTTTTACATACTCGGAAAAACTAAAAGCAAAGCTACTAGCAGACGACCCTGCCCCTCTGAAACATAAGCCAGGCGCGGCCTGTGAGCGATGTCACGCTGTTTTTCCGTGAGTGATGTCACGTGGATGCGTGAGCGGTGTCACGTGGATGCGTGAGTGATGTCACGTGGATAAAGCTGCGCACCAGAAAACCCGGGGCCTCGGGGGACGTGAGCGATGTCACGTGGATAACCCCACCCCCCGCCTGCTTTTCCACAGTGTATTTAGAGACAACCAACGGCTCGTTGCTGCACTACCGGGCGAGCCCCGGCTTTAAGCACGAGATAATCCGGGCTTTCGTCAATGTAATTCCTCGCATCAGGGTAATAGAGCAGGACTCCTCTTAACTGTTTGAGAAAATTAGCTTTGAAGCTTCGAACACCCTGCGGCGTATCTTCATAGCCACCCCCAAGCTGACACTTCAAACCAACCCAAGGAATCTTTGCTTCCTTATGCCTTCCTGATCTCGCAGCCACGTTTAGCGTAAACATTCGGTAAACGAGCCACGTATATATATCCATAGCCATAGGCGACTTACGTAGCGCTTGGAGAGCTTCCAACTTAAGTGGTACGGGCGCCTTCGTAATTGCATTATAGAAATCAGAACCAAGCGTCAATGTACTATTCCACAGGCATTCTTCATCAGGCTGCCTTGGATTCCAAAATACAAAGCCGCTTTTTGCTATTTGAATGTTTTCAAAAGCCAAAGCCCCAGCATTAGAAACCTCGATACTTAGCTGCGACCTTATAAGAGCCAACGTTTGCGCATGCAGGGTTTTAATATATTTTCCATCACTAGGCAGCTGAAGCTTTTTAAGAAACTCATTCTGATTCCGCCCCAAATTTAACTCTGGCGAGTGTGTGCGGCATGCTTCTGTGCACATCCACGCCAGCAATAATCTTGGCATCATCCCGTAAGGCATCCCAAATTTTGGATGCGCCATTATCGACAGCGTGAGTTTTGAAGTTCCTCGCTCAAAATACGTACACTTTGGATCTTTGTGCGGCAAAGTAGCCTGTGCCAAGAAATGAGGTAGATATCCTGTTGCTCCAGAACCCTTAGCATCTTCAAACTCCAGAGCAATTGCTTCATCGATAAGACTCCGTTGGCGCTTACTGAGCATAGGCACCTCGCTGAGCAATTTGCTCAGATTTCCGGGGTCGACCAGGTTTCCGTTTAATAGCAGGACCAGTAGGAGCAATAACGTCAAGCCGGACAACATGCTGCTGAAGCCACCGGTCAACATCTTCTCGACGCCACAGCAGCCGGCCCGCCCCTGGGATGCGGCAGACAGGAGGTAGTTTGTAGGGGTGCTTAGAATGCTGGTTTTTGATAGTGCCTGGGGCACGGTCAAGGATCAGAGCGAGATCATCAACAGTAAGTAGTTTTTCGAGAGACACAACAACACCCTCCCCCAACCGTTAGGTCAGGATTGGATGGGTTCGCGGCAGCACCGATGATTGACCGTCTGTGGCTTCTGGCTCAGCACATCAGACGGGATCCATTCAAGCGCGGGGTTGTGCCCTCAGCTGCTTCTCGCTCTCCTTCGCGCTCCGCTGTTTGAAATCCAGCCCCATCGTAGCTGGCAGCATCACGTCGAAGGCGACCACCTCTAAGAGGTATCCTTTCTTCCACCCACACTACATCCGCTTTTTGCGTGGGTGGCACTGGACCGAGGCACCCTGCGACTCATCATCAATACCCCGCAGGCCAGCTGCCGAGCACCTAGAGACCAGGGCCATTTTCGGACCCCGCCAGTTCAATTACCTTTAGCTTAATCATCGGCGGTCATTACCTCAACCACCTTGGCACACTTTTGTCACACTGAAGCTGTGAATCATGATGATTCAACGTGATCGACGGTTATCGCCTAAGCCGGCTTAAACCAGACAAACAAAGGGTTACAGACCTAACAGGCTGAGTTTTCAGACATCCTGAGGACACTAAATTTTGCAGTTGCACTGCAAAGGCCCGACGGGGAAGGTTTCGCGGATTAGTGCAATTTTAGCGGCTTGCATGGGGGCTCCGGCAGGTGGAATGGCACATTTGCGGCACGTTCGACATGAGAAACGTTAACCAAGGCAGGTTCATCTCAGTGGCCTGCCCATATCAGATGTTGTGGTTGACCCCGACAGACCCTGGCGATGCTGGAAACCGTATCCGGCGCTGTCGGGCGTATTGGTGCGAGAGCGGCTGCTCAGCTCATTGCCCTGTCCGAATATTCCTTGCGCGCCTCGCAAATCGCCCGGTGGTGTTCGTCCGCCCAGACGATCAGGCCTTTCAGCGGAACGAGAAAGGAGCGGCCCAACGCCGTCAGCTCGTATTCCACACGCGGCGGCACTTCCGGGTAGAGGGTGCGCCGGATGAAACCGTCCTGCTCCAGGCGGCGCAAGGTTCGAGAAAGCATCTGCTTGGAGATATCGCCGACTTCTCGCGAAAGCGCGTTGAAACGCAAGGTTCCACCTTCCAAGGTTGCCAGGATGAGCAAGCTCCATTGATCGCCAATGCGATCGAGAATGTCCCGAATGGGACAGGGTTGCTCGAATGTGAACGGCTCGCGCGCAATCGTTTCGGACATGCTGAGTGGGTTCCTCAGGTCACACGACAGTGACCAGGTCGCTTGGAGATGACTTCTTGTGGAGGTCGTGAACGCATCATAGACTCGGCCCGGTCTACATTCCAGACCATACAGGAATCCAGAATCATGGCACCTCACATGACACACATCGCGCTTATC
Organism: uncultured Pseudomonas sp.; assembly: GCF_946885955.1. Next base: position 122,787 of record NZ_CAMPHI010000008.1, on the reverse strand, counting down.
GGTGCGTCCGGCAATGCCGGCTCGCGAATTCTCAAGGAGCTGTCCGACCGCGGGCACAAGGTAACGGCGATCGCGCGCCATCCAGAAAACGTTGCGGCTTTGCCCGGCGTAACTGCGAAGCAGGGTGATGTGCTCGACAAGAAGGGGTTGTCTGCGCTGCTGAAGGGCCACGACGCGGTAATCAGTTCGGTGCATTTTCTCAGCAGCGATCCGCACATCCTGATCGAAGCCGTGCGCGCCTCGGGCGTCAAACGCTATCTGGTCGTCGGCGGCGCGGGCAGCCTGGAAGTGGCGCCAGGGCAGCGCCTGGTCGATCAGCCGAGCTTCCCGGCGCAGTACAAGCAGGAGGCGCTGGCTGGCGCGGCATTCCTCGATTTGTTGAAGACAGCCGAGGATCTGGACTGGACCTTCCTCTCGCCCTCCGCCTTGTTCGTGCCCGGCGAGCGCACCGGCACGTTCCGTCGCGGCGGCGACCAGCTCCTGGCGAACGAAAACGGCAGCAGCATTTCCTTCGAGGACTTCGCCATCGCCATGGTCGACGAGATCGAGCAACCCCGACATCTGCGGCAACGCTTCACGGTCGGATACTGATCCGGCGCTGCAGCGAATCAATGCCGGCCTGAGCATGGCCGGCCATCTCCTGACGAAAGGCCCTGACGGCATGACTGAAACCCTGAGTTTTACCTATCTTTTCGATCCCCTGTGCGGCTGGTGTTACGGCGCATCGCCAACGCTGGATGCGCTTATGGAGCGCGGCGGTTATGGCGTCGACTTGGTTCCGACCGGGCTGTTCGCCGACGAGGGCGCATTCGCGATGAACGACGCCTTCGCGGCCCACGCCTGGGACGCCGACCAGCGCATCGCGCGGCTTTCCGGCCAGCCCTTCAGCGAGGCCTATCGCCGCAATGTGCTGGGCAACCGCAAAGCACGCGTCGATTCGGGGCCGGCAACGCTTGCACTGACGGCCGTTCGGCTGACGGCGCCCGAGCAGGAGCTCGAAGCCCTCGCGGCCATCCAGCGCAGCCGCTATGTGGATGGGCGCGACAATGGCGACCCGACCGTCATCGCGGATGTCCTCGAAACCTTGTCGTTGAAGGATGCGGCGCTACGTTTCAGCGCCCCAGACGAGGCTCTGCTATCCGCCAATCGCACCCGCATCGAGAGCGGCCGAACCGCAATGCGCCAATTCGGCGCGCGCGGCGTTCCAGCCCTGATTGCTGCTCAGGGTCAAAATCGCCGTCTGGTCGACTCCAATGCTCTCTTTGGCGGCATCGAAGCCCTGCTCGCTAGCCTTACCACCGTTTGAAATCGTTACGACCAGAGGAATTATTTCTATGGCGATAACACTTTCCAGCGATCGGCCACTTCTATAAAACGGACTATCGCGAACGGGCTTACCCTGTCGCTTTTCGACACTGACGGGCAAGACGCTGCGCTGGGCCCTGGAGCTGCAACCGTGGGAACCAGGGCGATTAGGACTCCCCGGTGCGGTAATCGCTGGGCGGCTTGCCGGTCCACTTCTTGAAGGCGCGACGAAAATTGGACGGGTCGTTGAAGCCCAGCAGATAGGCTATTTCATACAGCGGCAGATGGGTGGCGGCGAGGTATTGCAATGCCAGCTTTTTGCGGACTTCGTCGAGTACCTGCTGATAACTGCTGTCCATTTTCGCCAGATGTCGGCGTAGGCTGCGGCCACTGGTGTGCAAGGCCGAGGCCGCGCTGGCCAGGTCGGGAAAGTCGCCAGGGCGGGCCAGTAGTAAACGGCGCAATCGGGTCAGCAGGTCATCGTGCACATCCAGGCTGGCGAGTAGCGCTTCGCATTGCTGCTCGCACATCTGGACGGTGGCCGGATTGGCCAGGGCCATTGGCCGCGCCAGATAGGCCGCGGGAATACTCAGGTAATGGTAAGGCTGATCGAATGCCACGGGCACGCCGAATACCTGCTCGTAACGCGCGGCGTAATCCGGCGCCGCGTGAGCGAAGCCGACTGCGATGTCCCGCAGCCGCTCACCGAGCAGAAAATGCGCAATGCCATGCAGATTGGCCACCAGGCCCTCGGCGATGAACCGGCCCAAGGGACCCAACGGCATGGACTCGACGGCGCGCAGTTCGACCCGCGAATCCCGTTCGACCACTTCCAGCTCATAGCTGAGACCCAGCACGCGGTAATACTTGATGGCGAACTGAATGGCCTTGCCCAGGTTGGCGCTCGATAGCACCGCGTAACCGAGAATGCCATGAGTCGCCAGATTCAGCCGCTGCCCCAGGAGCAAGCCCAGCGCCGGTTCCTCGCTGCGCGTCAGGGCACAATCGACCAACAGCCGGTAATCGGCGAATGCCAGTCGCCCTTGGGGATTTTCCAGCAGTTCGGGTCGCACCTGCGCTTCGGCCAATAGCTGCGCGCGCGGCACGCCCAACTCCTCGACCAGATCGAGCAGCACGCCGACGTAAGCCATCGGCACACGCTCGGTGGTGAAACTCAGCGATGCTTTCATCGATTTCCGAAACAAGCGATGGCCATATATGACCTGATTATTGGCTGAAGATAACCTTGTCCGCCAAAGCCCGGCAAGCCCATAGTTTAGTCATTCGTCGCAGTCGACCCGGGCCGCAGGGCCGGCCTGTCACGATTGGCAGATTCCAGGAGGTCGCATGCCCAGCACCACGCCGAAAGGTTTGACTATTCGCCCCCGCAAACTGGACGGGGGCCTGCCCTCCTCCATGCCTCGCCATTGGCACGGCGGCGATGCCTTCAAGACCCATCTGTTCAACGCCATGTCGGTGCTGTTCCCCGATGGCGAGCGTTTCTTTATCGATTCGGTACGGCACTTTCGCGGACAAATCGAAGATCCGCTGCTGCAGGAGCAGGTGCGTGGTTTCATCGGCCAGGAAGGCCATCATAGTCGCGAGCATCTACGTTACAGCGAATGCCTGCGTGAACTCGGCTATGACATCGACTACCTCGAACACGGCCTGAAGCGTCGCCTGGCTTTCGTGCACAAGCATCTCTCTGCCGAGATGCAGTTGGCCGCGACCTGCGCGGTGGAGCACCTCACCGCGATAATGGCCGATGCCCTGCTCAAGGACCCACTCTGGCTGGAAGGCGCCGACCCGCAACTGGCCAAGCTCTGGCGCTGGCATGCACTGGAAGAGACCGAGCACAAGGCGGTGGCCTTCGATGTATATGCTCTGGTCAGCGGTAACGTTTGGCTGCGCCGCCGAGCGATGCTGCAAAGCACCTTCTTTTTTACCGTCGACACCCTGAAAGGCCTGATCCATATGCTCAGGCGCGACGGTTTGCTCTGCAGCTGGCGAATATGGCGCGACGGCCTGATCTGGCTATGGGGCAAGGACGGTATCTACCGCAAGCTGGTCAAGGGCTATTGCGATTTCTATCGCAGGGATTTTCACCCCTGGCAGCACGACAATCTCTACCTCGTCGAACGCTACCGCGAAGAGTTCGATACCCCGGCCTCCGCCGCCTGACCATCCACGCGATTGCAGCGGGCGGTATCAGGCCAGCAGCCCCAAGCCCTTGGCACGTGCGACCGCCTGGGTACGACGCTCGACGCCCAGTTTGCTGTTGATATGCCGCGCGTGGGTCTTCACCGTATGCAGCGAGATGAACAACCGCTCGCTGATCTGCTGGTTGGAGCAACCCTGGGCGATCAGACGCAGAACCGCCAACTCGCGCGAACTCAGCGCCTCCGCCGCTGTGCCACTGCCAATCTCCAGCCGCTCGGACTCGATCGCCGGCAGCTCCTTGAGCAGGGCCTGGCCGACTGCGCAGCCGGGCCTGGCCCGCAATTGCTCGCGCAGCCACTGCGGCTGGTGCGCCAATATTTCATAGAACGGTAGCAATCCGCCGCCGGATGCGGCCTGCAGCGCCGAGGCAAGTTGCTGCTGTGCTTCGCGCTCGCGCCCGGTGGCCAGCAACAACAGCGTCAACTGCACCTGGGCAAACGCACCGATCAGCAACCCGCCCTGAGTTTGCGCCCGCTGACTGAGCGCGCGCAAACGGCGTTCGGCCTCCGGTAGCCGCCCTTGCAAGCGTGCCAGGGAGGCGCGATGCAGGTCGATATGCAAGGACATCTGCGGATGAAACTCAGGAGCCGCAGCCGGACGCTCGCCACCATAAGCCTCAGCCAGACGATCGAGCCAGGCCCCCGCCAGTTCGATCTGCCCCTGCATCATCCACAGCTCGCATTTGACCACCGTGATCATCGCCAGGTAGTAGATCGGCGGAATATCCCAGATGTGCATCAGGCGCTCGGCTTCGGCGAGCTGGGCGAACGCCTCGGGCAAGCGACCGCTGCGCCCCTCCAGACTGGCCAGCATGCAATGCCCGACCAACACGCTGATATCCCGACAGGCGCGCGCCTCGGCCAAGCCGGCGAGCAATCGCTGGCGGGCCGGCTCGTCGCGCAAGCGCTGACAGAGCAGAAAGCCTTCGAACTGACTCAGACGCGCACGCACCGCATACAGGCGCTGCTGCGGCAGCCCCTGCAAAAGGTCCAAGCCCTGACGAACGTCGTCCAGCGCCCGGACGATCTCGCCCCGCGCCTGCAACACGCGCGCACGGTCGTAATGCGCCAGCGCCTCGAACAATGGGTTGCCCATGCGCTGAGCCAGCTCAAGCGCCTCGCGATTCAAGCCCCGGGCACGCCACAGATCGCCCTGCACTACGGCAAGATTGGCCAGCGTCGACAGGCACATCAAGCGCTGACCGTAGCGCTCATGCGGCAGCCCCGCGAGAGCTTCCATGCAGTAGTTACGCGCCAGCTGGCTGTCGCCGCGCCCGCGCGCGATCACCCCGCTTACCGCCAGCCACTGGGCCAGCAATGCCTGCTGCTCGGCAGCCGAAGGCGCGGGCAGAAAACGGCTGAGGCGAGCCACCAGCTCCTGCGCTGCATCCAATTGACAGGCCAGGGCCAGAGCCCAGCCATAGAGCATGATCAAGCGCGACGTACTGGCCAGCAAGCTGTCGGGCAGGCCCATCTTCCAGCGCAGCAACATGGCCACGTTCTGCTCGGCCAGTAACTGCTCCTCGGAGAAATTCTGTACCAGGCTGGCCGCTACATCCGGCTGCCCGGCGAGCAGCGCGTGCTCGATGGCCTCGTCGAGCAAGCCCTGGCTGCCAAACCAGCGGCAGGCACGCAAATGCAGACTGGACATCGACAGACCGGTTTCGGGGCGGGCACGCAGCAGATCGGAAAACAGATGGTGATAGCGAAACCACTTGCCCTGCTCATCCAGTGGCACCAGGAACACCTGATGCGCCTGCAGATGCTGCAGGATATCGGCGCTGTCGTGGGCGTCGCGCAAGGCATCGCACAATTCGGCACAGAAGCGTTCCAGCGATGCGGTTTCATACAGAAACGTCTGCACAGCCTCCGACTGACGTTCGATCACCTCTTCCAGCAGATACTCGCGGATCAAGCCTTCGGCGCCATGCGGCGCATGGGCCAACTCGGTATGGCCATCGCCTTCGTTGGCAGCCAGCAGCCACAGGCGCAGGCCGGCAACCCAGCCTTCGCTGCGTTGCAAAAGGTCGCTCATGGCCTCCGCCGACAAGCGCGTGTCCTGACTGTGCAGCAATTCAGCGGTCTCATCCGCGGTAAGCCGCAAGTCCTGCTCGTGCAACTCCAACAACTGGCGCGACAGACGCAAACGAGCCAGGTGCCAGTCAGGCCGCTGGCGGCTGGTCACCAATAGCAACAGCCCCGCAGGCAGGTGATTGAGGAAGAACTGCAGGCAGCGGTCGAGCACCGCCCCTTGAGCCAGGTGGTAATCATCGAGCACCAGCAGAATCGGCTGGCTGGCGTCGAGCCTGAGTGTCAGGTCGTCGAGCAGGCTATCGAGCCACTCCTCGAACGCGAACGGCTGATGACGCTGGCGTAGCTTGAGGATACCCAGGGCGTCCTCGCCGATTCCCGGGATCAACTGCTGCAGACCATTGAGCAATCGTTCGAGAAAACGCCCCGGGTCGCCATCTCGGGCACGCAATCCCAGCCACAAACTTCGCCAATGCTCAGGCAGGCGCTCGCAAAACTCGATAGCCAACGAGCTTTTACCAAATCCAGCGGGGGCACTGATCAACAGCAAACGCCCATCCAGACCGGTTGCCAGGCTTTCGCACAGACGCGGACGGGGTACATAACCGGCAGGCAGTGGTGGACGAAAAAAAGGCCCGTCAGCCGCGCGTGCCGCAGGGCATGCGAGGCTGTGCAGGCGGGATAGGTCTGTCATAACCTGTATTTCTTGAATGAATAAGTCACAAGTCGCGCAATGTTCAGGCTCACGTTCGGGCTCGTTCCAGATCAGCAGACTAGTCCGTTACCCCGCGGATTAGAAGCCCAGCCAGACACTGGCTAAGGCAATACCGCCAATCGGACTCTGGTCCTACAGCTTAGACGATGCCATTAGACCACTTGTGATTCAAAGCAACTGCAACAGAGTGTAAACAAACAATCCACAGCGTAGCCTCGGCGGTGCAGCCGCTGCCCACGGATCGCCGATATAACTGTAACGCGGCGCTGTGCCCATGAAATTTCGAGCAAAAAAAACCGGCCCTGAGGCCGGTTTCTTCTACATCAAGCAACGCTATTAGCGCACGCCGGACTGACGCAGGGCAGCCGGGGTGTAATCGCTTTCCTTGGCTGGGTAGCCGAATTCGTAAGCACTTTTCTCTTCGTTCTTCATACCCAGGGCCAGGTAACGACCGGACAGCAAGTCGTAGAGGGTTTCCACGGTGTACCAAGGTACCTTCTTGTCGTAGTAGTACTGGGCATGGGCCTCAGCTACACGCCACAGGGTACCGCGACCGTCGTAGTGGTCGATGGCAGCGGCTTGCCAGGTATCTTCGTCGATGAAGAAGTCACGCTTGGCATAGATGTGACGCTCGCCCGGCTTCAGGGTTGCGGTCACATGCCATACGCGGTGCAGCTCATAACGGCTGAGATCCTGGTTGATGTGGCCGGCCTTGATGATCTCGCTGTATTTCAGCTTCGGCGAGTCAAGACGATAGGTGTTGTAAGGAATATAGATTTCCTGCTTGCCGATCAGCTTCCAGTCGTAACGGTCAGGAGCACCGTTGTACATGTCGAAGTTGTCGGAAGTACGCAGGCCATCGGCTGCGGTACCCGGACCATCGTAGGACACCTGCGGAGCGCGACGCACGCGACGCTGACCGGCGTTGTACAGCCACGCCAGACGCGGCTCCTTCACCTGGTTCAGGGTTTCGTGAACCAGCAGGACGTTACCGGCCAGACGCGACGGTGCGGTTACCCGCTGCTTGAAGTAGAACAGCACGTTGCTGTCTTTGCTGGTGTCGGCATCTTCGAGCGCACCACGGAAGGTGAACTCGTCCTGGAAATACACCAGGCTGTAGGAGCCGTTGGCCTGCGGAGTCGCCTGGGTGACCAGACGCTTGACGCTGCCACCGCGATAACGGGTGATGTGGTTCCAGATGACTTCCAGGCCACTCTGCGGAATCGGGAACGGGTTGGCCTGTTTGAAGTTCTCCAGGCCGTTGCCGCCCTCGACCAGGCGAGTGTTGACCGCGTTTTCCTTGGTCGCTGCCAGGATCTTCTCCGGCATGCTGGCGCTACGATGGGTGGTAAACACCGGCATCTTGTAGGTTTCGGGATAACGCTTGAACATCGCCAGCTGGCCAGGGGTCAGCTTGTCTTTGTACTGATCGACGTTCTGCGCAGTGATGGTGAACAGCGGCTGCTCATTTGGGAACGGATCCGACAGGAAGCCCGCTGCATCCGCAGTACCCGCATCGACCGGCAGACCGCCGGTCCAGGCCGGGATGGAGCCATCGGCATTGCCCGCCATTTCGGCGCCGACCGGCGTCAGGGTGGTGCCCAACTTCGCGGCTTCGTCCGGCGAAACCGCCGCCATCACACTGCAAGCCAGCAAGGACATAGCCAATGCGCCGGTTTGCAACAGGGTTTTGGTTGTTTTCATTTGCATGTTATTCCTCAAAATTCCTGTTCGCTTAGAAGTTCACGCCGAAGCTGAGAGCAACGAAATCGCGATCGATGCTGGTGTTGTATTCGCCACCGAAGAAATCGGTGTATGCGAGGCTAGCGGTGTAGATGTTCTGGTATTCGGCATCCAAACCGAGACTAATGGCCTTGCTGCCTTCATTGAAGGTAGGACCGTAACCATCGACATCATGAGACCAAGAGATATTTGGCTTAAGGTTAACACCGGCAAAAACATCGCTGTAGTCTAGGATTGCGCGAGCGCGATAACCCCATGACGTAGTAGTGTAAAAGCCCTTGTTATTACACTCATCGGGGTTCGCAGTGTTAGCAACACCGGTACACAGGCTATTCGTGGGTAACTCGCCGGCACCGAATTCCGGGGCGCGCCCGAAGCGTAACTCGTTCTTGCCCAAGTCGCTTACGTGGGAATAGGCCACCTCACCTACCAGGGTCAAACGGGAAGCTCCCATAACCTGATCAACAAACTGTGTGACGGTAACCTGTGCCTGGGTAAAAGGTTTACGCACATATCCCTGCAGGTTTTCTCCAGCCCCAAAGGCCGCATGACCACTGGTGTAAATAGGTAAATTGGTATCTACACCCAACGCCTGAGCCAACCCCCCCTGCGCCACCGCCCCCAGCGTCAGATCAGTTGTATTGATCTGCATCGGCATATTCGGGCGATAGCTAATCTCACCCGCAACAGAGGCGGATCCCACTGTCGTCGAGAAACTGATGCCATGCAGGCGAATATCTTCTGGATACTCCAAGTAATACTTAGCGAACATTTCACCAGTAGCCGGATCTTCTACCGAATTAGGCAGCAGGAAGACACTCTGACCAGCAATATAGGACAGGCTAGGTGTACGACTGTGGTAGTTCATGGTGTAGAAACCGAACTCGGTATTCAACTCCGGAGAAAACCAACGCAGGGCGACCCCGTACTGACCGCTATCGCGCGCATCTTTATCCCCAGCACGACCTACATAGCGATATCCAGGAGTGCCAGGGCCGTCAAAATCACTACCGGCAACGGCCAAACGGTCAGTACAACCGTCAGCCAACACGTCGAGAGCGAAGAACGTGCCACAGTTATCTACGATCGTCTGATCCCACTCAAGCTGGTAGAAGAATTCAGCAGAGAGGTTCTCGGACAAACTCTGGGATACATAGAACATGTTGACCGGGATCAGGCCTTCTTTAATTTCTGCGCCAGGCCGGCGAAATGCGGCAACATCAACAGGGTTAATAGAGTTTATGCTGTTCTGGATAAAGGTACTTTCACCCCAGCTCACAACTTGCTTGCCTAGACGTACCGAACCAGGCTGATCGGCAATCTCATAGTTGTGATAAATAAAAGCATCCAGAATCTGCGCCCCAGATGATTGAGCTGCATCTTTACGATTGCTATCGTTAATATCATAGAGCAGGCGGCTTTCATCTTTCAGCTCGAAGTCGTACCAATACTTGCCACGAACAAAGACACCGGTATCGCCATACTTCAACTCAAGGTCATGGATGCCCTTGAATATCTTCGAGAAGGTTTCACCCCTCTTGAAGTTCAGACGCCCATCATCACCGGTTTGCGAAGATGCGTGACCGCCATTGCGCGAGCCGACCAAATCTGGATCAGCACTACGTACCGACCAACTGGCGCCTACCGACAGAGAAGAGTCAAGTTGACCTTCGATTTCACCAATATTGAAATTCACGCCGAATGCCGGAGCGGCCAGGGTGGATGCGAGGCTGACGGCCAGAGGCAGTTTTGCCAGACGCCAGGATTGCTTTGTTTTTGTCATCGACGCTACTCCATGTTCTTTTGTTATGGATGGTGCGGACTATAGCCAGCGGGTATTAATGCTTGATCCCTCGAAAGGGTGATTTGAAGCCCGCTAGTAGTCTAGTTCGTTGATTTCGGCGCGCTATCCCAGCCCGCTGCGAGCCAAGAATGGCCTGAAAACAGCAATTAGCAAGCCAAACGCTTGTTTGACCATGTAGTCATTTCCGATGAGCGCTACCGACGGGGCCTACAGGGTCGAGAGAAAACTGCTGCCGGCCGCTTGCCACTGCGCGATATCCAGGCGAATGCGCTTCTTGTCCAGCTTGCCGACACTGGTCTTGGGAACTTCGGTAACAAGGGCGATCTGGGTGGGTATCGCCCACTTGTTGATGTGCCCCTGCTCGACGAATGGTTTCAGGTGCTCCTTGAGACCTTTGGCATCCAGCGCCTGGCCTTCATGCAGCACCAACAGGGCAAACGGCCGCTCGCCCCACTGCGGATCGACCACGCCGACCACCGCGACTTCACGGACCGCGGGATGACGGCTGATCAGATCCTCGAGTTCCAGCGAGGAAATCCACTCGCCGCCGGTTTTGATGACATCCTTGATGCGATCGCGAATATCGATAAAGCCCATGCCATCGATGGTCGCCACGTCGCCGGTGTGCAACCAGCCGTGCTCCCAGAGCTCCTCGCCTTTCTCCGGCTCGCGGTAGTAACCCTGGGTCAGCCAGGGCGCGCGCAGCACCAGCTCGCCCTGGGAATCACCATCGGCCGGCAACAGTTCGCCGTTACCGTCCATGATCGCTGCTTCGACCAGCGGCACCGGCACCCCAGCCTTGATGCGATAGGTGATGCGCTCGTCCTCGCTGCCAGCCCACATTTCGTCATTGATATGCGCACAGGAAATCAGTGGGCAGGTCTCGGACATGCCATAGGCGGCGGTGAGCTGAATGCCCCGCGCCTTGGCGGCGTCATATAGAGCACGGTTGAGGGCGCTGCCGCCGATGATCATCTTCATGCCGCCGAAATCGTAGCCTTTGGCACTCGGCGCGTTCAGCACCATCTGCAGGATGGTCGGCACGCAATGGGAGAAGGTCACCTTCTCCTCGCGAATCAGTTTGCACAGCATGTCGGGCTCATAGCGGCCCGGATACACCTGCTTGATGCCCAGCATGGTCGCTGCGTAAGGGATACCCCAGGCGTGAACATGGAACATCGGGGTGATCGGCATGTAGACATCCTTGGTGCCGAGCAGGCGCACGCTGTCGACACTGCCCAGCACGCTGGCTTCGGCCAGGGTGTGCAGCACCAGCTGACGATGGGTGAAGTAGACGCCCTTGGGATTACCGGTGGTGCCGGTGGTGTAGAAGGTGGTGGCGACCGAGTTCTCGTCGAAATCCTCAAATGCGTAAGAGGTACCGGCGGCGGCCAGTAGTTGCTCGTACTCGCCGACCAGACCAGGCAGCTCGGCGGTCTTTTCTTCACCGTCGGTCAACAGCAGGGTTTTCTCGACCGTGGTCAATTGCCCGGCGATAGCGTTGTACAACGGCACGAACTCGCTGTTGACCAGGACGAATTTATCGTCGGCGTGATTCATTGTGTAAAGAATCTGTTCCGGCGATAGGCGAACGTTAATGGTGTGCAGCACCGCACCCAGCATGGGGATGGCGAACATGCATTCCAGATAGCGATGACTGTCCCAATCCATTACCGCCACTGTGTCGCCGGCCTTTACCCCCGCCTCGCTGAGCACGTTGGCCAACCGTGCCACCCGCTCGTTGAAGGTCGCGTAGTTGTAACGCACGCTGTCGCGGTAGACGATTTCGCGGGTTTTTTCATAGCGCACGCCGGACAGCAACAGACGTTTGATCAACAGCGGGTATTGATGGGCATTGGCCGCGGGAGGAATGATACGGGTCTGCAACATATCTGGGCACCTTTAGGCAATGGGGTATTGTTTTTTGATCATGCGACTCTAGAGCGCATGGCAGAGCCATAAATCAGTCCAAAGGATGATTTGCCGCGTGACTCTTTGGGCATTTTTGGTCACGCGTTAGAATTCGCCCATCGGTAGTCATAACCGCCTGTAATTTCAATAACCTGAATTCATAAGAGGTGAAAGCAATGTCCGGTATCGTTATCGTCAGTGGTGCCCGCACCCCCATGGGTGGTTTCCAGGGCAGCCTGTCCGGCGTGCCAGCCGTGGACCTGGGCGCCGCTGCCATTCGCGCGGCCGTCGAGCGCGCGGGTATTCCGGCCGGCGATGTGGAAGAAGTGATCATGGGCTGCGTACTGCCCGCCGGCCTCAAGCAAGGCCCGGCGCGTCAGGCTTCGCTGAATGCCGGCCTGCCGGCAGCCACCGGCTGCACCACGGTCAACAAGCTGTGCGGTTCGGGCATGAAGGCGGTGATGCTGGCCCATGATCTGCTCAAGGCCGGCAGCAACAAGGTGATGGTGGCCGGCGGCATGGAGAGCATGTCGAATGCCCCCTATATCCTTGAGAAAGCGCGCAGCGGACTGCGCATGGGCCACGGCGAAATCAAGGACCATATGTTTCTCGACGGCCTGGGGGATGCGCGCACCGGCCGTTTGATGGGCTCGTTCGCCCAGGAAACCGCTGACCAATACGGCATTACCCGCGAAGCCATGGACGCCTATGCCATCGAATCACTGAAACGTGCCCAGGCGGCAATCGCCAGTGGCGTGCTGGCAGCGGAAATCGTCCCGATCACCGTCGCCAGCCGCAAGGGTGAGGTCGTGGTCAAAGACGACGAGCAGCCCTTAAACGCCAATCTGGAGAAAATCCCAGGGCTGAAACCGGCATTTCGCAAGGACGGCAGCATCACCGCGGCCAACGCCAGCTCGATCTCCGACGGTGCCAGTGCGCTGCTGCTGATGACTGCCGAGGAAGCCGCCAAACGCGGCCTGCAGCCACTGGCGAAGATCGTCGGCCATGCGACCCAGAGCCAGGATCCGAGCGAGTTCACCATCGCGCCGATCGGCGCCATCGGCAACCTGCTGAAGAAGACCGGGTGGAACAAGGATGAGGTCGATCTGTTCGAGATCAACGAGGCCTTCGCCATGGTGACCATGCTGGCGATGCGCGAACATGGCCTGGACCATGCCAAGGTCAACGTCTACGGCGGCGCCTGCGCCCAGGGTCACCCGGTCGGCTCAACCGGCTCGAGAATCATCCTGACCCTGATCAACGCCTTGAAGAACACCGGCGGCAAGCGCGGTATCGCCGCGCTGTGCATCGGTGGCGGCGAAGCCACCGCGGTGGCGGTCGAGTTGCTGTAACGCTCCGAAGGGTCCGGGTCAGGACGCCGGCCCATCGCCTGCGTCCTGATTCCGGCTGATGATCAATGCAACTCGCTGAACGCCAGCTTCACGCCCAGCGCCACCAGAACGCCGCCCATCAGCCGGTCGAACCAGTGCCCCATGCGGGCAAAGCTGGCGCGTACCCGCTGCTGGCTGAACAGGCGAGCCACCAGGCAGAACCACAACCCGGTCGCCACGGCCAGATAAACGCCATAGCCCGCCTGCACCGGCAAGGGCGTGTGCGGGTCAATCACCACGGTGAACAGCGAGAGGAAGAACAGCGTCGCCTTGGGATTCAGACCATTGGTAACGAACCCCGCGACAAAGGCCGCACGAGGCGAACGCGCCCCCGCTTCCTGGCTCAACTGCGCACGCGAAGGGTCCGGTTTGGCGCGCAGGGCCTTGATCCCGATATACAGCAGGTAGGCAGCCGCCAGCCACTTCAACGCATTGAACAGAACGATCGATTGCGACACGATCAAACCGATACCGAGCAGTGAATAAGTCACATGCACCAGAATGCCCGTGCCGACGCCAATGGCGCTGAACATGCCGGCACGGCGTCCGTAGCCCACGCTTTCCCGCACCACGATGGCGAAATCCGGCCCCGGGCTGGCGACCGCGAGCAGGTGGATCAAGGCCACGGTAAGAAATTCTGTCCAGTACATAGCAAACTCGCCCATAAAAGTCCCAGAGCCGCCACAATACTCCCCGTCCCAAGTGCAATCAAAGGTACAGCTGATGAGCAAACATCGCCGCGCAGTATTTCTCGACCATAGCTCGCTCGATCTCGGCGACCTTGATATGGCGCCCCTCGAACAGGCCTTCGCCGAGTTGCAGGTGCATGATCGCAGCACCCCCGAACAAGTCATAGAACGCCTGCAAGGCGCCCAGGTGGCGATCAGCAACAAGGTGCCGCTCGACGCCAGCGTGTTTGCCGCCTGCCCCGAGTTGAAACTGGTACTGGTGGCGGCCACCGGCAGCAACAACATCGACCTGAAGGCGGCGAGTGAGCTGGGCGTGACCGTATGCAACTGCCAGGGCTATGGGACGCCTTCCGTGGCCCAACACACCCTGATGCTGTTGCTAGCTCTGGCCACCCGCCTGCCCGATTACCAACGCGCGATCCGCGAGGGTCGCTGGCAGCAAGCGCAGCAGTTCTGCCTGCTGGACTTTCCGATCGTCGAACTCGAAGGCAAAACCCTCGGCCTACTCGGCCATGGCGAGCTGGGCGGTGCCGTGGCAAAGCTGGCAGAGGCGTTCGGCATGCGCGTGTTGCTCGGCCAACTGCCGGGCCGGGCACCCCGTCCGGACCGTATACCGTTGCCCGAACTGCTGCCGCAAGTGGACGCCCTGACCCTGCACTGCCCGTTGAACGTCGACACCTTCAACCTGATCGATGCCGAAGAGTTGGCACTGATGAAGCCCGGCGCCTTTCTGATCAACACCGCACGCGGCGGCCTGGTCAACGAGCAGGCCCTGGCCGACGCCCTGCGCCGTGGTCACCTCGGCGGTGCCGCCACCGATGTACTGAGCCAGGAACCGCCCAGCGCCGGAAATCCCCTGCTCGCCGCCGACTTGCCGCGCCTGATCGTCACCCCGCATAGCGCCTGGGGCAGCCGCGAGGCGCGCCAACGTATCGTCGCGCAGCTGGCGGAGAACGCCGAAGCCTTCTTCAGCGGTGCGCCGCGTCGCGTAGTCTGAGGGTCTGTTCCCGTTTCATCGCGACCGCGCCGGAGCCTGTTTTAGCGCGAGGCAAGGCACGAGACGCGAAGTTTGGTCGTTCCAAATGAGCGTCGAGAAACGCAGCATCGCGCTAAAACAGGCCCGGCCCTACGGGTTGCGCGGAAAATATCGCCATGCGTTGTTGTAGGACTTGGCAAGGGAAAACGCGGACGGCTAGTCCATTACCTGTGTCCTACGCCTAGCGGATCGCCGCCCGGCCATGGCGAAATTTTGCGCGGCAACGCGGCTTGCGCTGAAACGGGAACAGACCCTAAGCTGCGCGCCATTTTTCAGGAGCGAATATGGACCCGCGAAGCGAAGTATTGCTGCGCCAGGCCGAGCTGTTCGGCGGCTCGTTGCTGCTCGCCGGCTTGCCCGCCGACGATCTGCTCGGCCAGTTGCCACAGGCGCGAGGCTGGAGCTGGCATGCCGGCGAACACGCGCAGCTGGAGGCGCGCTTCGCTGGACGCGTTCATTTCGACGTCCGTCCACCCGAAACGTCCGGTGCGGCGGCCGTACTCTTTCTACCGAAATCCCGCGAGCTGACCGAGTACCTGCTGAACGCCCTGGCGGCCTTTTTACCCGGTGGCCTGCTCTATCTGGTCGGGGAAAAACGCGCCGGCATCGAACGCGCGGCCAAGCAACTGGCCGCGTTCGGCAGGGCGCGCAAACTCGATAGCGCGCGTCACTGCCAGCTTTGGCAGGTAAAGGTCGAACATGCGCCCGCCGTACCCGACCTCACGGCCCTGGCCAAGCACTACAGCCTGGCACTGGCCGATGGTCCGCTCAGCGTGGTCAGCCTGCCCGGGGTATTCAGCCATGGTCGCCTGGATGTCGGCAGCGCCCTGCTGTTGCAGCATCTGGAGCAAGTGCCGGAAGGCCATATACTGGATTTCGGCTGCGGCGCCGGAGTATTGGGCGCCGCGTTGAAACGCCGCTATCCACAGAGCCGGGTGAGCCTGCTCGATGTCGATGCCTTCGCCGTCGCCAGCAGCCGCTTGACCCTGATGGAAAACGGCCTGGAAGCCGAGGTCATTTGCGGCGACGGCATAGACGCGGCACCCCAGGGTCTCAGCGCGATTCTCAGCAATCCGCCGTTCCACCAGGGCGTGCACACCCACTACCACGCCACGGAAACGCTGCTGCAGAAAGCCGTTGCGCATCTGAACCACGGTGGCCAGCTGCGCCTGGTGGCCAACAGTTTTCTGAAATACCCACCACTGATCGAGCAGCACCTCGGCCCCTGCGAAACCCTGGCCGAGGCCAATGGCTTTCGCATCTATAAGGCGAACAAGCGCTGAACCGGCGCTTGCTCTCCAGGCCTCGCTTGGGCAGAATGCGCGCGTCCTAGGGGAGTAGTCTCCCGCGAGCGCTTTGCAGCGCCTCGCCCGGCGCACGTCAACATACTTGGTCAGCAGACCATGGCGCGCGCGACCCAAGGCCCGATAGAGGGCCTGCGGTTTGACAAGACCTATGACACGCACACCTTACCCGGGGCGGGAAGGCTGTACGTGTCATAGCCATGTCGACCCGCCCCTTAGGAAAGCCTGATGCTGGAATCCCTGTTCGTTCCCACCCTGATCGTTGCCTTGGCCGAAATCGGCGACAAGACACAGCTGCTCGCCTTGCTGTTGGCGGCACGCTTTCGCAAACCCTGGCCGATCGTCTGGGGCATTCTGCTCGCGACACTCGCCAACCACTTCGCTGCGGGCGCCATCGGCAACTGGGCTGCCGGCCTGTTCTCCCCCGCCACGCTGAGCTGGCTGCTGGCCGCCTCCTTCTTCGCCGTGGCGCTATGGACCCTGGTGCCCGACAAACTGGACGATGACGACAACACTGGCCTGAAACGCTTCGGCCCTTTTATCACCACCCTGATCGCCTTCTTTATCGCTGAGATGGGCGACAAGACCCAGATCGCGACCGTAATGCTCGCCGCTCAGTACCCGCACCTGATTCTGGTGGTGATCGGTACCACCCTGGGCATGCTGGCGGCCAACGTACCCGTGGTACTTGCCGGCAACTTCGCCGCCGAGCGCTTGCCGCTGACCCTGATACGGCGCCTGGCAGCTGGCGCCTTTTTCGCCCTGGCCATTTATGCCGGCTATCAAGCATTGGCACTTAACGGAATTTTTTGACGCCAGAACCCTAACGACCTCTGCACCATCGCGTCGACTGCTGCTAGAGTGCGCAAGGACTTGCTCACTCGCACTGCAACCAGGAGGCGCCTGTGTCGTTGGAAGCACGTAAAAAGCTGGTTCGCAAACATATAGACCTGTCATGGAACAAAGGTCATCTGGCCCTGGCTGAGCAATTGCACAGCAAGGACTTTCTCTACAAGAGCTCGTTTGTCGGCCACCCGCTTAACAGCGAGGCCTTTATACGCATGGTGCAGGACATCCGACTGGCCATGCCGGACCTGGAAGTCGTGATCGAGGAATGCGTCGCCGAAGGCAACAAGGTCGTCACCTGGAGCACGCTGATCGGCACCATCGAAAAGCCCGCCCTCGGCTACCCGCCCAGCGACAAGGTGATGAGCATCTCGGCGATGGCCTTCTGGAGCCTGACGCCGAATAACGACATCCAGGAAATCTGCACGATGTTCGACATGGAAAGCTTTCGTGCGCAATTGGGCCTGGAAACCCGCCCCTTCGCTGAAAAAGCCCTGCCTTAATCTCCCCCACCCTGGATACGGCGCGCGTGGCGCAATATCCAGGTACGTACGGCCGGCTGTCAGCTGCCGCTCTTGGCCTGCCGATACAGCGGCATGACTTTCGGGATTGCCGCCTGCAACGCCGCGATCCGCGAGCTGGACGACGGGTGGGTGCTCATGAATTCGGGTGGCGCGCCCTCGCTGGCGGCGGCCATCTTCCTCCACAGGCTGACGGCGGCATTCGGGTCGTAACCCGCGCGCGCGGCCAACTCCAGCCCCAGCAGGTCCGCCTCGTTCTCGTTGCCGCGACTGTTGGGCAAGGTCAGGCTGTACTGCACCACCGTATCGGCCATGGCCATGGAGCCTTCGCCCAAGCCCAGCAGCGCGCCGGCGCCCTGCTTGGCCAATTCCACGCCATAGGCCCGCGACATGGCTTCACGGCTGTGTTCGCGCAGGGCATGGGCGATTTCGTGGCCCATCACTGCGGCAATCTCGTCGTCGCTGAGCTTCAACTTTTCGATGATGCCGCTGTAGAAAATGATCTTGCCGCCAGGGCCGCAATTCGCGTTCAGCTCCGGACTCTTGATCAGATTGACCTCCCATTGCCACTGCGCCGCATCTGCACGGAACAGCGGAGCCTGCTCGATCAAGCGGCTGGCGATGACCCGCAGGCGCTTGGCATTGGCGCTGCTCTTGTCCAGCACCCCCTTGCTCGAAGCTTCCCCCAACGTTTGCCGGTAGGACTGCGCATACATCTGATTGACTTCCTGGGTCGACAAGGCGCTGAACATATACTGTTTGCGGTCGACCCCCACCGCACCACCACTGGTGGTATTGACGGCCTGGCATCCCGCCAACAGCACTGCCGCGACCAGAGCGGATACAGACAACAACCGATTCATGCTGATCCTCCATATTAGTGAGCACGCTATGCTAGCAGCCCACCGGGAAACAACCTACGCGACCGCAACCGCAGCAGCGGGTGCCACTCAGCGCACCACGCTGCCAGGGACACCCGTTCGACTTGCAATATCGGCAACAGCGAACTTTCATCCATTAGGGCATTAAGGATTCGATAACTGCCTCCGATAGCCTTGGATAGGCATTAACCGCGCTGCGGAGTTCCCATGAAGTTCAAGTCCGTGCAAACCTCGGTTGCTGCCCTCACCGGCGCGATCATCCTCGTGGTGGTGGCGGCCCTGGTGCTCTACGCGCTGTTCGCCGGCCACCGTAGCCAGGCTCTGGTGCAGGAGCGCACCCAGACTTTGCTCGAACGATTCGTCGAACAACGCCTGGCGGCCCTGGTTCAGGTGCAAACACTGAAGATTCAGCGCGAGCTCGAACTGCCCCTGCAGATCACCGCCGATCTGGCTCGACTCAATGCCCTGCTCGGCATGCAGGACGCCAATGGTGCGCCGCTGCTTGCCACCAGCCGCGAAGAGCTGTCCAGTCTGCTGCGTGAAACCACGGCACAGAATCCCAAGCTGCTCGGCACCTACATTGGCTGGGAACCGAATGCCTTCGACGCCAACGACGACATCTACGCCGGTCCCAAGGACAACGGCTACGACGGCAGCGGGCGCTTCCTGACTTGGTGGTTCCGCAATCCCGACGGCAGCCTGGGGCTCGACGCGCTAGGCACCATGGAGAGCGAGAAGCTGCTACCCACCGGCGTGCGCGAAGGCGAATACTACCTGTGCCCGAAAGAACGCAAGCGTCCCTGTGTGATCGACCCGGCGCCCTACGACGTCGGCGGCAAAATGGTCATGCTCGCCTCGTTCACTTCGCCCATTCTGGTCAACGGTGAATTCCGTGGCATCGCCGGCGCCGACCTGGCGGTCAACTTCATTCAGGACCTGCTGCTAAGCGCCGACCGCGAGCTGTATGAGGGTGCCGGCGAACTGGCCCTGATCGCCAACAACGGCAGCCTGGTCGCGTCCACCCAGGCACCGGACAAACTCGGCAGCCAGGCCAGCGAACTGTTCGATACCGCAGCGCTGAATACTCTGAAGACCCTCGAAGCCAACAAAATCGAATACAACCTGCAGGCCGCGGACGATGCCGACAATGGCCGGATAGAGTTATTTCTCAACTTCCCCGTCGGCGACACCGATTCGCGCTGGACGCTGGCGTTGACCCTGCCGTTGAAATCCGTGATGGCCGACCTACAGGCACTACAGAGCGAACTCGCCGCCCAACGCGATGCCGACACCCTGGGAATGGCACTGGTGGGCCTGCTGATTGCGGCCATTGGCTTGCTGGTGGTCTGGTTCGTCGGCTACGGCATTGCCCGGCCGCTCCGCCAAATGGTCGCCATGCTCGAGGACATCGCCCAGGGCGAAGGCGATCTAACCCGTCGCCTCGATGTGCAGCGCAACGACGAGCTGGGCGCCATGGCCCAGGGCTTCAACCGCTTTCTCGGTAAATTGCAAAACATGATCAGCCAGGTGGTCGCTTCGGTACAAAAGGTCAGCGACTCCTCGGAATACACCGCCGACATCGCTATCCGCACCAACATGGGCGTGCAAAAGCAGCTGTCGGAGATCGAGCTGGTGGCCACCGCCGTGCACCAGATGACCGTCACCGCCCAGGACGTCGCACGCAACGCCACCCATGCCGCAGAGGCGGCCAATCATGCCGACCAGGCTGCCAACCTGGGCAAGCAGACGGTGCAGCACACCGCCGACGCGATTGCCGCCCTGGCAGAAGAGATAGGCCGCGCCGTCGGGGTGGTGCAAACCCTGGCCAAGGACAGCGAGAACATCAATGCGATTCTGGTGGCGATTCGCGGCATCGCCGAACAGACCAACCTGCTGGCCCTGAATGCGGCCATCGAGGCGGCGCGGGCCGGCGAACAAGGCCGTGGTTTTGCCGTAGTAGCCGACGAAGTGCGCAACCTGGCACAGAAAACCCAGAAGGCCACCGAAGAAATCCAAAGCATGATTCAACAGCTGCAACAGGGCACTCGCGACGTGGTGAAAGTCATGGAGGACAGCCAGCGCAAAACCGAAATCAGCGTGCAGCAGGCGGGCGCGGCCGACGAGGCCCTGGCCTCGATCACCAACGCGGTCTCGGTGATCAATGACATGAACACGCAAATCGCCAGCGCCGCCGAGCAACAGAGCGCAGTGGCCGAAGATATCAACCGCAATGTCACCAGCATCGGCCAGGTCGCCAACGAGGTCGCGGGGGGCGCCGACGAAGCCAGCAAGGCGAGCGCCGAACTGACCCAGCTGGCTGAACAACAGCGGCGCCTGATCAATCAGTTCAAGGTTTGAGGTCAATAGCTCGGCGGTTGGCCGCTCCCTGCACGCGAAGCAGTCTGCGGCCCGTCCGAACAGGGTCGAGCTTTTTGCCCTTACTTGCAGCTTATGGCTTGAAGCTCATGGCCTGTCTTATGGCTTACGCCGGCGTCAGGCACTCGGGTCCATCGAGTTTGGGGTCGTTGACCAGATTGGCCAGTACCCGTTCGCGCAATGTCGGCTGCGGGCCCGCCAACAGCGACTGCAACTGCGGCAACGGCGTATCCGCAGCCAACCAGGCGTCCTGAGCCGCCGCATCGAGAATCAGTGGGCGGCGCAAGTTGGCGGCGGCCCGAGTAATCACCGCCGCGCTCAAATAGACATGACCGTCCACCGGGTAGGCCTCCCACAACGCTGCGAAATACAGCGGCGAGCCCTCGCCGGTCAGCCAGTAGGGGCGCTTGCGCGCCGCACCACGCCATTCGTAAAAACCATTGGCTGGCAGCAACCCTCGGCGTAAATGCAGTGCTTCGCGAAACATCGGTTGCTCGGCCAACGTCTCGGCCCGCGCCTGCGCCGGAGTCTTCGACAGATCCTTCAGCCAGGCCGGAGTCAGTCCCCAGCGCACCCTCGCCAGCTGACGCTCGCCGTCGATTGCGCGCAGCAACAGAACCTGCGCATGCGGTGCGATATTCCAGTGCGGCTGCTGGTCAGCGGGAAACCCGGGCAGCGCGGCAAATGCCGGCGACCAGCGGAACAGGGCAAAACGTCCACACATGAAATAACTCGATAGCGGCTGGCGCAAGGAAGCTGGGACAGGAACAGAATGCAGCCGAATCGAACGCCATCGCCATGGCGATTGCAGACGCCCGGCGCCAGGCCCTTTCAGGCTAGCAGAGCAACACGCCCTGCTCATTCTCCGGCTCATCGCCGGTTAGCGGTTGCGCGCCATTGTACGCGGCGATCAATTGCTGCGCGCGTTCGGCTTGGCGGTTTTCCACCATCAAACCAAGCAGTCCGCATGCCGGAAGCTCGCCAATGGCGCCGATCAGATCGCGACCGGCCAGGTGGGTTTCGATGCCCTCGCTGGCGAGCATGCTCATCAGCAGCTCGGCCTCCATCAGGTCCTGCGGTTCGTATATGCGCTGCATCAGTCGTTCTCCCCCCGGGTATCCAATGTCCAGTCCTGACCATCGGTGTGCAGTTCGAAAACAATCGGCCGGCAACATACCGGGCAGTCCTCGATATAGTGCTGATCGCCGGCCGACAGATCCAACAGGGCCTCGACCGGCTCGCCGCAATAGGGACAGTGATAACTCTGGAGTTCCAGCATCGAAGCCTCCTTGTGACTTGCAGGTATAATCGCTGGTCTATTGCAGGCCCAAATACCGGGGCCACTCACTATTAACCGCAGCCGACCACGACAAGAGAACATGATGGGCGAATTCGATGCCATCCGACCTTACGCCGACGCCGAAGTACCCGCCGTTCTGGAACGCCTACTGACCGACCAGGCCTTTCTCCAGATTCTGACCCGCTTCCGCTTCCCGCGTTTGGCCCGCCCGCTCGGTTGGTTGCTCAAACCTCTTATAGCTCATCGCCTGCGTCTTGAGTTCCGTGGCATCG
Organism: uncultured Pseudomonas sp.; assembly: GCF_946885955.1. The sequence continues at coordinate 100,443 of NZ_CAMPHI010000008.1, read as the reverse complement.
CATCGGTGAACGCGCTCCAGGAAAAAATCGAAGGCTATGTCGACCGCACGATCGAACATGCCACCGATGGCGTGAGCTACTCCGGCATCGAGCAACTCAAGGCAGGCAGCGCTTACCTGTTCCTCGCCAACCACCGCGATATCGTCATGGATCCGGCCATCGTCAACTACGCGGTTTACCACGCGGGCCTGACCACACCGCGCATCGCGATTGGCGACAATCTGCTGCAAAAGCCGTTCGTTAGCGACCTGATGCGCCTGAACAAGAGTTTCATCGTACACCGCTCGATCAGCGGCCGGCGCGAGAAGCTGGCCTCGTATCAGCTGCTGTCGGCCTATATCAATCATTCGATCCGCACTGATGGCGAATCGATCTGGATCGCCCAAGCCGAAGGGCGCGCCAAGGACGGCGACGATCGTACCGATTCGGCGATCCTCAAGATGTTCCATATGAGCCGCAAGGGCGAACCCTTCGCCGAAGTGATCCGCTCGCTACAACTGACCCCGGTGTCGATCAGCTACGAATACGACCCCTGCGATCTGGCCAAGGCCCACGAGCTGTATATCCGCGCGAGCACCGGCGGCTACACCAAGGCACCCGGCGAAGACGACCAGAGCATCGCCCGCGGCATCACCGGTTACAAAGGTCGTGTGCATGTGCATTTCAATGCACCGGTCAGCGACGTGCCGGACGACACCAAGCAACTGGCGCAGGCGGTGGATCAGCAGATTCTCACCGGCTATCGGCTGTTTCCGGTGCACTACCTGGCGTATGCCATGTGGTCGGAACGCGATCCGCAATTGCAGGTTCCCAGCGCGGAGCAACTGTTCCCCGCCGCAGAACTGGCGGCCGCGCAGATCGAATGGCAAAAGCGCCTGGATGCCTGCCCGGAACCGCAACAGCCCTATCTGGTGCTGCAATATGCCAACCCGGTGCGCAATCAGTATCGGATCAAGGCCGGGCTGGCGCTATAAGCGCTGACTGCGGACCTGAATAGCGGCCTCTTGCAGAAAGAGGCCTAACCTCAAGCGAGCCTAGCGCGCTATGGGCCAGGCGCGCCCGCCAAGCCTGCGCTTGTCAGCGATCTGCTAGAGCCAGGTGCTGAGCCAGGACACCACCAAGGCCAGCGCCAGGCTGGCGTAACCGAAGCGATAGAAGAAACGGTTCAAGCGCAGTGTCGGCTCGTCGAAGACACAGGCCGGTTCCTGCACCGCTTCCGCCTCGCTGTCGACCAGCAAACGGGCGACGGCGCGCTGCTCGCGCAGACGCGTGGCCAGTAGCAACCAGGCGCCAGAGAGCGCGAAGAAAAGCGCCAAGCCATTGACCACCTGACCGGGCTGCTCGCGAAATAGCGACCAGAGCATCTGCAACGACATACCGACCTCAGCTTCGATGGCAGCGGCATAGCCGCGCCTGAAAATCGCCCGCCCGGCAAGCAGCCAGGCCATTCAAATACGGCCGCGGAGTCTACCGAATGTCTCCGGTTATGACCGCCCTTCCCGACGGAATGCTTTGTCATAAGAAATTCATCTAAAACACTTACCGTGACCGACTGGTCAAACCCCTGCATGAAACGGCAACCCCTGTCTCGAAGATTGCCAAAACAGCACAAATTCCACGGAGGAACGATCCCATGTTGCAATTCGAATACCTCACCGACTCACTCGACGATGCGGTGAAGCAAGAAGAAATGGACGCTGTAATCGATGAGCTTTCGATTAATGTTCAAGACCATCACTGGCTCGTTTACTGTGCCCTTGGCGGTCACGAACACTATGATCTGCCAGAAATGAATCAACGGAGCGGCACCCGCATTCTCGAGGTCTACGCCGAAGCGGCGTAGATTTCAGCCGTAAAAAAGCCCGGTATCAGACCGGGCTTTTTTATGGGATTCGATTATTGCAGCAGCATCTGACCAATGCTCGGATCCTTGAACGCTCGGGTCAGGGCATCGCTCATCACATCGCTCACCAATTTGGTATTGGTTTCCTGGTTCGGCGCCATACCCGAACGCTGGTTCAGGGAAGCCCCATAGCGGCCACTGTAGCGACGCGAGCTGTTTTGCACTTCGAGGCGGAAGTTCGCGGTGATATCGGCCTCGGTGACATACAGCGTGTCTTTCGGCGCCTGGTACTTCAGTTCGGCCAGAGTCAGGGTCAGCTGCGGTGCGTTATAGGCGTTGGTCGTCGGCGTGAACCCCAGCAGGCGCACGGCGGCTTCGGCCTGAGCCTGCAGCTTGGGCAGGATGTCCTTGCCATTGACACTGATAGCGCTGGTTTCCGGATACAGGCCACCGCGCGTACCCAGTACCGGCGACGGCCGACCGTCGACAACCCGCACTACCACGGGTTGGCCTTGACCAACGGCCACCAGCGGACTGTTGATCCGCGGTTGCGGACTCAGCTGTTGCGGACTGTGGGCGCAGCCGACCAGAGTCAGGCTGACAGCGGTAACCAAGCCAAATAACAGACGATGCAGCATGCTCATCTCTCCAGGTGGGACGCAAAGTGGCCGGCAGTATACCAGCGCGTCGATACGCTAACAGCGCCGTGATTAAGACAGACGGCCACTGACGCGGGTTCCTGTAATGGCTCTGTCACACCCAAGTGGCATAAGACTTTAGTCGTCACTCGACAGGAGCCCCATGCCATGTTCTCGCTCGCTTCGCTGCTCGCGCCCCGTCCACCCATGCGCATTTACGCCCTACTCGACCAAGCCGGTGTATGCCGGGCCTTCCGCCAGTCAGCCCAGGCGCCACTAGGCGCGGGCTGGGTCGAGGTCGATCGGGAATGTCTCGCCTGGCTGCATAAACCGCTTCCCGGTAGCGCGCGCATCTCGACCCGCAACGCAGCATCGCGTCTGGGCAAGGCCCTATCCGCCTGACCGGTGGAAACAAGAAAATTCATAGCAGACGATCTATTTTTTTGCTTTCGCCTTATAATCACGCCCCGATTATAAGGACGCCTCCTGATCGGGCCCCGCCGTCTTGCTGATGCACTAGCCATCGGCCACGCCCCAGAGAGTCGCCCACTTCGTGCTGCCCCTTTCGGCTAGCCGCCTTCGCCCAATCTAGCAGGCCGTTGAACATAGTCGCGCTTGGCAATTTGGCGTTGAAATCGATCACGGGATAGCGGACCGCGCCCAGCGATTTCGTTTCGCTCAGCCTCGATCGCCCAGTTGCTCAACGGTTTGTGAAGCGCCTTGCCCACGCATGGCGAGATTGCGCGAGCGAGAGGCTGGCCCGTGCAGACGAACTTTTGAGGTTCGCGCTCCAAAAGGGCGTGAAAAGAACGGTTTAACAACTTCACAAGAGTGTGGCGAATATGAACGATCTTGCGGCTGCTATAAACGGCATTCCCCCTTCTCCAACTTATCTGGGATGGCTCGGCACTCGCTAACCCGAGCACGTCGATGCTAGGCCTTCGCCCTCTGGGCGCTGTATTTTCGGAGAAGTAGAAATGGCACAACACGATTACCAAACAGTGGATGCGGTGCTGGTAGGCGCCGGCATCATGAGCGCGACCCTGGCCGTGCTGCTGAAGGAACTCGACCCTGGCATCAAGCTGGAAGTCGTCGAACTCATGGCTTCGGGGGCTATTGAAAGCTCCAACCCATGGAATAACGCTGGTACCGGTCATGCTGGCCTGTGTGAGCTGAACTACACGCCGGAAGCGGCCGATGGCTCGATCGACATCGGCAAGTCCGTGACCATCAACACCCAATTCGAAGAGTCCAAGCAATTCTGGGCTTACCTGGTGGAGAAAGGCGCCTTGGGCGCGCCGAAAAGCTTTATCAACCCGGTACCGCACCTGAGCTTCGTACGTGGCCAGGAAGGCATCGAGTTTCTGAAGAATCGCTTCAAGGCGCTGACCCAGCACCACGCCTTCAGCGAGATGGAATACACCGAAGACCGGGCCACCATGGCCAAGTGGATGCCGCTGATGCTGCCGGGGCGCGACCCGAACGAGCCGATCGCCGCGACCCGCGTGGAGGCAGGCACCGATGTCAACTTCGGCACCCTGACCAAGCACCTGCTCGACCACCTGAGCAAGCAACCCAATGCCGCCGTCAAGTGCAGCCAGAAAGTCACCGGGCTTGAACGCAACGACCAAGGCTGGCGCGTCAGCATCAAGAATCAGCAGGATGGCAGCCACCGCGAGATCCAGGCCAAATTCGTCTTTCTTGGCGCGGGCGGCGGCGCACTGCCTCTGCTACAACTGTCCGGCATTCCGGAAGGCAAGGGCTTCGGCGGCTTCCCGGTCAGCGGTCAGTGGCTACGCTGCGACAACCCCGAAGTGGTCAAACAGCACCAGGCCAAGGTCTACAGCCAGGCCGCGGTCGGCTCGCCGCCGATGTCGGTGCCACACCTGGACACCCGCGTGGTGGACGGCAAGACCTCGCTGCTGTTCGGCCCTTATGCCGGCTTCTCGACCAAATTCCTGCGTCACGGCTCGTTCCTCGATCTGCCGCTGTCGGTCCGCCCGAGCAATATCGGCCCGATGCTGGCCGTGGCACGCGACAACTTCGACCTGACCCGCTACCTGATCAAGGAAGTGCTGCAGTCCGAGGAGAAGCGCCTGGAGACGCTGCGTGGTTTCTATCCGCAAGCGAAAGCCGAGGACTGGCGCCTGGAAATGGCCGGGCAACGGGTACAGATCATCAAGAAGGACCCCAAGCATGGCGGTATCCTGCAGTTCGGCACCGAACTGGTGGCGGCTCATGATGGTTCCATCGCGGCCCTGCTCGGCGCCTCGCCGGGTGCGTCGGTCACCGTTTCGATCATGCTCGACCTGATCCAGCGCTGCTTCCCCGAGCAGACCAAGTCCGCGCAGTGGGCGGGCAAACTCAATGAAATCTTCCCGGCAATGAGCAAGGTGCTCGCCAGCGATGCCGAGCGCTACCGCGAAGTACAGGCGCGCTCCAATGCGTTGCTGCAGCTGGATGAGTCCGCACCGGAGGCTACCCAGGCCGTGCACACGGCCTGATCAGCCAACTGGGAAAGTAAACGCCCCGACTGGTTCGGGGCGTTTTTTTTACGTCATGCTGACGTCTGAATGGGATGAAAGCTGAAGTAATGGCGCAGGGCTTCTACCATTTCCACATACTCGATGGGTGGCAGCTCGAGGGAGAAACCGGAGTCATAGCTCCCGGGCGTGACATCCTCGCGGCACCAATGGCAGTTGGCGGAAAAATCGATATAGCGCGGGGCGTCCGGCCCCGGGATTTTCAAGCGCATATCGAAGCTCGCGTTGACCAGCATCGGCAACTGACTGATCAATAACAAGCCATCGACCGACACATTGCCGATATAGCCCACCGGCTTATCGGTAATGCGATTGAATACCTTCAGATAGTAAGGTAATTGATGCCGCTCTATTCGAGGCTGAATCTGCATGGTGTCAAATCGCTAGAAGTGACTACTGAGTATGACCGCACTGTCACGCTTAGACCACGTTCAATCGCAGCGCTCTGTCATACGGTCGCGTATCTGGGCCCGGGCGGTATCCAGCTGCGCATCGCTGTAATAGGTGCGTTCGCCATTGGCTTCGGCTTTATAATAGCGCCGCCCCTCAGGTATGCCAGCTAATTGCCGACGCAATTCACTGCATTCCTTCTGCCGCTCGGCTTTACGCTCGGCCATAGCCGCCGAGGCTTGCGCCTGCTCTTCGCGTCGCGCATCGAAAAAGCGCGTGGCACGCTCTTGGCTCTCGATGGTCGCGGCATCGCGCTCAACCACTTGCGGCTTCACCTCGATCGACTCTGCACCGACTACCGTGGGCCGTTGCTCGAAATGCACCTGACCGCTGGCATCGACCCAACGGTAAATCTCTGCGCTGGCCAACCCGGGCAACAACAGCAGACAAAACAGCACTCGCATGGCATTCCTCCTTGACCGGTGCCATTAGCTTACCTCGTCGCCGTAGCCCCTCAGCTATCTGACGATCGACGGTGCGCTCCCATCAATGTGGGCATCCGGGTCTTTCTCGGGCGCCTTGGCATCCTGGTACCCCAGCTGCCGCAGGGTTTCCAGGCGAGCACGGGCGCGGTAGGCGTATTCGCTGCTCGGATAGCGGCTGATGATGAAATGATAGGTGTGTATCGCATCGAGGAACAGGCTCTGGCGCTCCAGGCACTGGCCGCGCAGCAGGGATATCTCCGGCTGCACGTAGTTGCGCGAACGACTGCTGCGTTCGGCCTTCGACAACTCCAGGATGGCCGTTTCGCAATCGCCCTGATCATAGGCGCGGTAGGCACTGTTCAATTCATGATCGAGGCTGTAGCGGTTGCAACCGGCAGCCCCGAGCGCAAGGATTACAATTAGCAGGGTTCTCATGGGTTCCTCCTCCAATGAGCAGTGTATCGACTAGGCCGACGGTTTCTGTAGCAGCGTGAACCTCGATAACCCGCCTGCCGATAGTCCGCTGCGCGCCTGCGGCGCGATGCAGCGTCTAAGCTGATACAGATCAAGTCGATCATGGAGTCATTACGCTGCAATAGCGCAATCATCCCCATCATCGTTTCGTTCAGTGCAAGGTCAGGGCCATGAAACTGCAAACGCTTTTGGTTGTTATCGATTCCCAACAACCGCACCAGCCGGCACTCGAGCGTGCGGCCTGGCTGGCGCGTAGGAATCGGGCGAGATTGCATCTGCTGCTGATCGAATACCACGCCACGCTGGATACCAGCCCGCTATTCGACAGCGCGGTACAGGCCAAGGGCCGCGCGGCGGCCCTGGAGCAAGCCGGTGCCTGGCTGGAGGAATATGTCGCGCCATTGCGCGCCGAGGGGCTCGAGCTGCACCTGGACGTGCGCTGGGGTAAGCCGCTGCACAAGGTGGTGGCGAGCAAGGTTGACGAATTGCAGCCGGACCTGGTGCTCAAGTCCGCGGCCCGCAACAACCTGCTGCAGCGCCTGCTGCTGACCAACAGTTGCTGGCAATTGATCCGCCATTGCCCGGCACCGTTGTGGTTGGTGCATCACGGCGCCTGGCAAGGCCACCGCCTGTGCGCCGCACTCGATCCGCTGCACAGCGCGGACAAACCCGCCGAGCTGGATCATCGACTGATTCGCGCGGCGCGCGAGCTGAGCGAGCAGTTCGGCCTGCAAGCACACTACCTGCATACCTACGCACCGCTGCCGCGCACCCTGGTGTTCGATGCCGAACTGGTCGGCGACTACGAGAACTATGTCGAACGCAGCGCCAAGCAGCATCGCGATGCCCTTGAGGACCTGATCGGCCAATACCCCATCGCCCGGCCCGACACCCACCTGATCGAAGGCTTCGCCGAAGAGGTGCTACCGCGTTTCGTTCGTGAACAGAACGTCGATTTGCTACTGATGGGCGCGGTCGCCCGCGGACAACTGGATACCGCCCTGATCGGGCATACCGCCGAACGCGTGCTGGATGCCGTGGAGTGCGATTTGCTGGTACTCAGGCCCGAGACAAAAGGTAGTGAGACCGAACAATGACTACAGGGTCCGCGCGTAGTAGCCTCGCGTTCTGCTTGATCTCAGGAGCCCGCGCATGACCGTTCGCCGTACCAAAATCGTCGCCACCCTCGGCCCGTCCAGCAACTCGCCGGAAGTGCTCGAGCAGCTTATTCTCGCCGGCCTGGATGTGGCGCGACTGAATTTTTCCCACGGCTCGCCGGACGAGCACAAAGCCCGCGCCGCACTGGTGCGCGAGCTGGCCGCCAAACACGGGCGCCATGTCGCCCTGCTCGGTGACCTGCAAGGCCCGAAAATCCGCATCGCCAAATTCGCCAACAAGCGCATCGAACTGAAAATCGGCGATCGCTTCGTGTTTTCCACCAGCCACCCGCTGACCGCAGGCACCCAGGAAATCGTCGGCATTGACTACCCGGATCTGGTCAAGGACTGCGGCGTCGGCGACGAACTGCTGCTCGATGACGGACGCGTGGTCATGCGCGTGGAGTCCGCCACCGACGATGCGCTGCATTGCGTGGTGACCATCGGCGGCCCATTGTCCGACCATAAAGGCATCAACCGCCGCGGTGGCGGCTTGACCGCACCGGCGCTGACCGAGAAAGACAAGGCCGATATCAAGCTGGCCGCCGAGATGGAGCTCGACTACCTGGCCGTCTCCTTCCCGCGCGACGGTTCGGATATGGAATACGCGCGCAAACTGCGCGACGAATCCGGCGGCACCGCCTGGCTGGTGGCGAAGATCGAACGCGCCGAAGCGGTCGCCGACGACGAAACCCTCGACGGCCTGATCCGCGCCAGCGATGCCGTGATGGTCGCTCGTGGCGACCTCGGTGTGGAAATCGGCGACGCCGAACTGTGCGGCATCCAGAAGAAAATCATCCTGCACGCCCGCCGCCACAACAAGGCGGTGATCACGGCCACGCAAATGATGGAGTCGATGATCCAGAACCCCATGCCGACCCGCGCGGAAGTCTCGGACGTGGCCAACGCGGTGCTCGATTACACCGATGCGGTGATGCTCTCGGCGGAGAGCGCCGCCGGGGCCTACCCGCTGGAAGCGGTGCAGGCGATGGCGCGGATCTGCCTGGGCGCGGAGAAGCACCCCACCAGCAAGAAATCCAGCCACCGCATGGGTACCGAATTCGAGCGCTGCGACGAAAGCATCGCCCTGGCGGCCATGTACACGGCCAACCATTTCCCCGGGGTCAAAGCCATCATCGCCCTGACCGAAAGCGGCTATACGCCGTTGATCATGTCGCGCATCCGCTCCTCGGTGCCGATCTTCGCCTTCTCCCCGCACCGCGAAACCCAGGCCCGCGCGGCCATGTTCCGCGGCGTCTACACAGTGCCGTTCGATCCGGCCGCGCTACAACCCGGCGAAGTCAGCCAGGCGGCGGTGGACGAATTGCTCAAGCGCGGCGTGGTGCAGGCCGGCGACTGGGTGATCCTGACCAAGGGCGACAGTTACCACACCATCGGTGGCACCAACACCATGAAGCTGCTACATGTCGGCGAGGCGCTGGTGTAAAACCGCAGGCAACGCAAAAGGCCGCTCGATTGAGCGGCCTTTTGCTATTCGGTATGTCCGGGTAAATGCCGGTGCTCGCAGCGAACCCTACGCGAACTTGCTGAAATCCGGCGCGCGCCTTTGCATAAAGGCGGTCAGGGCTTCGACGGCTTCCGGTGAGCGCAGTCGCTGGCCGAACAATTTGCCCTCCTCCTCGATCACCCGACGTAGCTCCTCGCGTCCCGGCGCACGCATCAAACGCTTGCTGTCGAGCACCGCCGAAGGTGCCAGGTGCTGGAAGCTCAAAGCCATCTCCCGCGCCTTGGCCAGGGTAGCCGCGCCGCCCTCAAGCGCCTGATTGGCAATCCCCCACTCAGCCGCCTGTTCGCCAGTGAAGCCCCGGCCCAACAGCAGCAGTTCGGCGGCACGCGCGTGGCCGAGCAAGCGCGGCAGAATCAGGCTGGAGCCGTACTCGGGGCACAACCCCAAATTGACGAAGGGCATTTTCAACGCGGCATCGCGGCTGACATACACCAGATCGCAATGCAGCAGCATGGTCGTGCCTATCCCCACCGCCGGGCCGCAAACCGCCGCCACCACCGGCTTGCTGAAATCGAACAGCGCGCGCATGAACTGGAAAACTTCGCTGCTGTTCAGGTCGCTGGGGGGTGCCTGGAGAAAGTCGGCGACATCGTTGCCGCTGGTGAAACACTGCTCGCCGCCGGTAATCAACACCGCACGCACACTCCCATCCTGATCGGCCTGATCCAGGGCTTCGGCCATGGCGCCGTACATCGCGCGGGTCAGGGCATTTTTCTTATCCGGGCGGTTCAGGTGCAAGGTCAACAACCGTTGTTCCCGGTCGATGCGCAGGTGCTCGTTCATGAAGTTTCCTAATCGGGAGGGACCAAGGCCCAATGGACAAGAGTCGTAAGGCTGCGCGCCGGACATTCGACGTATAACGACAGATGAGAGCAGACCCGCAGGCACTGGATTGACTCGCTTGAGCTTGCCGCGTGTCAGGCGTGCGGCAAAAACAGGTCGGAAAACATCTGGTTGCGTGGCATGCCAGCCAAATACAGGCGTCGGATAAAACCCTCGACGCTACTCGGGTGGCCGCAGAGTAAGGCGAGGGTTTGCCGTGAAACAAGTTTCAGTTCCGCCAAAGCGGCCGGTAATTCTGCCGCGCAGAGCAACTCGACCCGTAACTGGGGATGGGCCGCCGCCAGTTGTCGCAAGTCTTCGGCCAGGTAGTGTTCGGCGCTGTCGCGGGCCAGGTGCAACAGGCGAATCTCCGCGCCATGCTCATGGCGCAAGGCCTCGCGCAGCACCGCGTAGAGCGGGGCCAGACCGGTGCCCGCGGCCAACAGCCAGAGCGGCCGCGTCTGCCAATCGAGGTCGTAGTGCAGGGCACCGCCACGCAGCTCGCCGAGGCGCAGGCGCTGGCCCACGCGGAAGTTGCGCGCGGCGTCGCTGAACGCCCCGGGTTGACGGCAGTCGAGGTGAAACTCCAGCCAGGGATCTTCACCCGGCAGGCTGGCCAACGAATAAGGCCGGGCCACGCCGCTTTCCGTCCACAGCACCAGATGCTGTCCGGCGCGGTAGCGCAGCGGCTGGTCGGGTAGCACGCGCAGCCGCAGGACGTTGGGGCTGAGCCATTCGCAACTGTGGACCTGCGCGGGCAAGCCGTCCCGCAGAGGGTCGAACACCTCGACCTGCAAGTCCTCGACCAGCCGACACTGGCAGGCCAGCCGCCAACCCTGCTCACGACGCGACGCACTCAGCGCTTCGGGTTTGTCGTCCTGAGGTTCACCGTGGATGCAGCGCACCAGACAGGCATGGCAACTACCGGCGCGACAGCTGTAGGGCACCGCAATGCCCGCCTGGTGAAGCGCATCCAGCAAATTGCGATTGGCTTCGACCGGTAACCGACGGTCACCTACCCGCAACTCAGGCACTGACGTTTTTCCAGGTCGCGGCGCAGCGATTGCGACCGCTGTTTTTCGCCTGGTACAGCGCCTCATCGGCGCGATTCAGCGCCTCATCCAGGTCGTCACCGGGACTCAGCAGGGTCATCCCTACGGACAGGCTCAGCCCCTCCAGATCGAGACCCAGGGGTTTCGCCTGGCCATAGGCTATGCGCAAGCGCTCGCAACAGGCGGTGAGTTGATCGGCATCGGTATTGGGCAACAACAGAACGAATTCCTCCCCGCCATAGCGGGCAATGATATCGGCGTCACGCAGGCAGGTGCGCGCCACCCTGGCGAAAGTCTGCAGGACCCGGTCGCCCGAGGCATGGCCATGGGCGTCGTTGATCCGCTTGAAATAATCCAGATCGATCAGGGCCAGGCCGTGCAAACGATCAGGACGTAGATTGGCCAGTTCGCGCACGGCCAGACGCAGGAAATGCCGACGGTTATACAACCCGGTGAGTTCGTCGGTGGAGGCCAGGTCCTCGAGTTGTCGCATCATGCCACGCATGGTGTCCTGGTGCGCCTGCAACGCCAGGCGGCGCTGCCGCATACGCTTGCGCATCGTCTGGATATAGCTGGCAAACAGACTCAGCCATATCAACACACCGCCGAGCACACTGACCTGCATGATCGCCGCCGCGGGCCGGCTCAGCTGAAAGCTGTAGGCCTCGTACAAATTGATCGCGGCAAAGCCGAAGAACGCCAGCAACGAGCAGCGTACGAACACCTTCGGCGGCAGGTTGATGATGCCGAACAACAGGATCAGCACATACACCACCAGCAGACTGCCACGCCCATCGACGCACAGCGACATCAACAGCGTATGCCAGAACAGCGCGACCAGGACCTGAGCCTCGGTCAGGCTGGGATCACGAAAACGCAGATTGGCGCAAGACAGGAACAGGCAGAGGAACACCGCCTGGCTCAACAGCACCAGCGCGGAAAACAACAGGGCATCCAGCACCGAGGCGCGCAGCAGCCCATTGAACAGGGCCACCCAGCAGAGTATTGCGGTCAGCGCATAGGTCGACACTGCCATGCCGAAACGCTTCAGCAGCAGATTCTGGAGTGTTCGCTGAGTGACCCGCTGGCTGTTTGCGCTCATGGGCTCATGGGCTCCGTCCCATACTGGCATCTAGCCGTCACTCTACCCCCACGCTCCCGAAATGCCTAGAAGCCCGTCGGAACCTGCCCATGGGTAACGCCGAGCCCGCGCCCGAGTAGGTCGACTGTGCCCGGCGACGCAGGCGCGATATACTGCGCCGCCGTTTTTGTAGCTGCGTCGGGTCGTGGTCCGGCGTTCCCTTAGATGTTCCGCAATAATCCAGATGTTCCCCAATAAAGGAGCACTTGCATGACCGTGATCAAACAAGACGACCTGATTCAGAGCGTCGCCGACGCCCTGCAGTTCATCTCTTATTACCACCCCGTGGACTTCATCCAGGCCATGCATGAGGCCTACCTGAAAGAAGAGTCCCCGGCCGCACGCGATTCCATGGCACAGATCCTGATCAACTCGCGCATGTGCGCCACCGGCCACCGGCCGATCTGCCAGGACACCGGCATCGTTACCGTATTCATCAAGGTCGGCATGGACGTGCGCTGGGACGGCGCCACCATGAGCGTCGACGACATGATCAACGAGGGCGTGCGCCGCGCCTACAACCTGCCGGAAAACGTCCTGCGCGCCTCGATCCTGGCCGACCCGGCCGGCGCGCGTAAAAACACCAAGGACAACACCCCGGCGGTGATCCACTACTCCATCGTCCCCGGCGACAAGGTCGAAGTGGACGTCGCGGCCAAGGGCGGCGGCTCCGAGAACAAGTCGAAGATGGCCATGCTCAACCCGTCCGACTCGATCGTCGACTGGGTACTCAAGACCGTGCCGGAAATGGGTGCCGGCTGGTGCCCGCCAGGCATGCTCGGCATCGGCATCGGCGGCACCGCCGAGAAGGCCGCAGTGATGGCCAAGGAAGTGCTCATGGAGCACATCGACATCCACGAACTGCAAGCCCGCGGCCCGCAGAACCGCATTGAGGAGCTGCGCCTGGAGCTGTTCGAGAAGGTCAACCAGCTGGGCATCGGCGCCCAGGGCCTCGGCGGCCTGACCACCGTGCTCGACGTGAAGATCATGGATTACCCGACCCACGCCGCCTCGCTGCCGGTGTGCATGATCCCCAACTGCGCCGCCACCCGCCACGCCCACTTCGTACTCGACGGCTCCGGCCCGGCCGAACTGGAAGCGCCGGACCTGTCCGCCTACCCGGAAATCGTCTGGGAAGCCGGCCCGAGCGCGCGCCGCGTAGACCTCGACACCCTCACCCCGGAAGACGTACAGAGCTGGAAACCGGGCGAAACCGTGCTGCTCAACGGCAAGATGCTCACCGGCCGCGATGCTGCGCACAAGCGCATGGTCGATATGCTCAATAAAGGCGAAAGCCTGCCGGTCGATCTGAAAGGCCGCTTTATCTACTACGTAGGCCCGGTCGACCCGGTGCGCGAAGAAGTGGTCGGCCCAGCAGGCCCGACCACCGCCACGCGGATGGACAAATTCACCCGGCAGATCCTCGAAAGTACCGGCCTGCTCGGCATGATCGGTAAATCCGAGCGCGGCCCTATCGCCATCGAAGCGATCAAGGACAACAAGGCCGTGTACCTGATGGCCGTCGGCGGCGCCGCCTACCTGGTGGCCCAGGCGATCAAGAAGTCCAAGGTGCTGGCCTTCCCCGAGCTGGGGATGGAAGCGATCTACGAGTTCGAGGTCAAGGACATGCCGGTCACCGTGGCGGTCGACACCAACGGCGAGTCGGTACATATCACCGGCCCGGCGATCTGGAACAAGAAGATCCACGACAGCCTGGCGGTTGAAGTGAAGTAAGGCAGCCGCAAGCGACAAGCTGCAAGAAGAAGCCCGGCCAAGTGCCGGGCTTCTGCGTTTTCGCGGTCAATCGGCGCGCCTCGTTGCGACGCCCCCGCTCAGCACCCGCCCAGGCAGGCGTGGCGTACCCCTTCGTTGCCCAGCAGTTCCTCGCCGCTGCCGTTGACCATCATATAGCCGCGGTTGGACAGGCGCAGGGCGCGATCGGCGTTCTGCTCGACCAGGAAGATGATCATGCCGCCCCGGGCCAGTTCGCGCAGGGTTTGGCCCGAGCTACCCGCCACCCAAGCGCCGCGCCGCCCTCAGCGTGTTGTGCATCAGCATGGCGATGGTCATCGGACCGACGCCGCCAGGCACCGGAGTGATGGCCGATGCCAAGGGCGATACGGCGTCGAAGTCCACGTCGCCCACCAGGCGGGTACCGCCCTCAGGGTCGTCGACCCGATTGATCCCCACGTCGATGACCAGTGCGCCCGGCTTGACCCAGTCGGCCTTGACCAGCCCCGGTACGCCCACCGCCGCGACGACGATGTCGGCTTGCCGGCAGATGGCTTGCGGGGACAGGGTGCGGCTATGCACGATCGTCACCGTGCAGTCGTGCTGCAGCAGCAGGCTGGCCATGGGTTTGCCGACGATGTTCGAGCGGCCGATCACCACCGCGTGCTTGCCGCGCAGGTTCTCGCCGAGCTGCATCTGGATCAGCTGCAGCGCCCCCAGCGGCGTGCAGGGGATCAGCGCGTCCTTGAGCGCCCCGGTGGCGAGATGGCCGACGTTCACGTGGTGGAAACCGTCGACATCCTTCAGCGGATGGATGGCCTGGATCACCTTCTGCGCATCGATCTGTGCCGGCAGCGGCAGTTGCACCAGGATGCCGTGAATATCCGGCTCGCCATTGAGCCGGGCGATCAGTTCCAGCAACTGCTGCTCGCTGGTCTCTGCCGCCAGGTCGTACTGGCGCGAGAGAAAGCCACACTCCTCGGCGCGCCGGCTCTTGTTGCGCACATACACGGCGCTGGCCGGATCCTTGCCGACCAGGATTACCGCGAGGCCCGGGCGCAGGCCCTCGGCGTCGACACTGGCCTTGACCTCGGCGATCACGGCGGCGGCAGCGGCCTTGCCATCGATCGTGCGCGGGGTATCAGTGAAAAATGACGGTGCGGTCTTCATTGAGCAGGATCCTGTGTTCGAGATGGAGTTTCACGGCCTTGGCCAGTACATGGCTCTCGGTGTCACGCCCGATCGCGACCATGTCGTCGGCCGTGGCGGTGTGGTCGACGCGGTGCACGTTCTGCTCGATGATCGGACCTTCGTCCAGGTCAGCGGTGACGTAGTGGGCGGTGGCGCCGATCAGCTTCACGCCGCGCGAGTGCGCCTGATGATAAGGCCGCGCGCCCTTGAAACTGGGCAGGAACGAGTGGTGAATGTTGATCACCTTGCCGGCCAGTTCGCGGGACAGATCGTCGGAGAGGATCTGCATGTAGCGGGCGAGGATGATCAGGTCGATCTTCTGCTCGCGGACCAGCTCGAGCATCAGGGCTTCCTGCTCGACCTTGTTTTCCGCGGTGATCGGCATATGGAAGAACGGGATCCCCTCATGCTCGGCCCGGCGGCGGAAGGTCTGATGATTGGAGACCAGCGACACCAGCTCCATCGGCAGTTGGTTGATGCTGTTGCGATAGAGCAGGTCGTTCAGGCAATGACCGAGCTGCGACACCATGATCATCACCCGTGGCTTGATGTTCAGGTCGTATACCTGCCAGTCCATCCCATACGCCAGGGCAACGGGCGCGAAGCCTTGCTTGAAGCCATCCATGCTCAGCTTTTCGTCGACGATAAAGCACACCCGCATGAAGAACCGGTTGTTGTCCGGGTCCACATACTGGCCGCTTTCCATGATGTTGCCGCTCTGCGCCGCGATGCAGTTGCCAACGGCGGCGACTATGCCTTGACGATCATCGCAGGCGAGGGTGAGAACGAATTTCTTGACGCTCATGGACGGCTCCGGAATTGAGGCGACGGTGGTTGGGTTCTTGGTGTCCATCAGGACTGTCCCGATGGCTGGAACTCGGCGGCGTGGGCGATCGAGCGCTTGCGGATCGGCTGGTTCCTGTAGCGGCGCGGCTTCTGCCGGGCGAGCATCCACGGCCTGTCCGGGTCGACCGGCGAGACGCAAGGGTCGCCGTCCTGGCAAAGCGATGGCAGCCTGGGCAGCTCCTAGGCAGCACGCTTTTTAGCATTCCATTACCTCAGGTATTCAGGCTTGACCGGTTCTCCTCGCTTCGCCTTGAGGCGCTTCACTGGCCGGATTCAAGGCCAGATATTAGCTATGCTGGTGAGCACCACAATGGATTTGTTAGCATCCACGGATTCCATAATGGAATCCATCTACCGGCATTCCGATACCGCCTCGGCGAACCGCTCTAGGACAGGCCATGAAGACCAATTTCCGCCACCTGCCACCCCTGAACGCCCTGGTTTTCTTCGAGGCGGCCGCACGCTATCGCAGCTTCACCAAGGCGGCGGAGGAGCTGTGCATCACCCAGAGCGCGGTCAGCAAGCAGATCCACTTGCTCGAACAAAGCCTGGGGTTCGAACTGTTCAGTCGAGAAGGACGCCAGCTGTTGCTGACCGATGCCGGGCGGGAATTCCATAGCGATGTGAACGCCATGCTGCAGCAGCTGACCGATAGCGTCAGCCGGATTCGGCGCTGGTCGGACAACCAGAGCGTCACCATAACCTGTACCCAGGCGGTGTCGCATTACTGGCTGTTCCCGCGGATTGCCCGTTTCAACACCCAGTTCCCGGATATCACCGTCAATATCTACGCCACCAACGACATCTCCGAATCCTCATGCCTGCGCTTCGACCTGGGGGTACTCAACGGCACCGCCAACTGGCGCATGCCGCTGCACAGCCATCTGCTGTTCAAAGAACGGATCTACCCGGTGTGCCGTTACGACTACCCGGTCGAGGGCCCGCTGGAGCCGGAGGAGTTGCTGGATCAGCGCCTGATTCATCTGGACCCGAATGCCTGGCGCTGGCCGACCTGGATCGACTGGTTCGGTCACTTCGGCATCGCCTTCACCATCCCCAAGAACGCGCAGCTGTTCAACCAGGTCACCCTGGCCCTGGACGCCACGGCCCAGGGCATGGGGATTGGCCTGGGCTGGGAGTTCATGACCCACGCCATGCTGAAAAGCGGAGAGATCAGGCGCGTCAGCGAACACTGCTACTGCACCGGGATCGACGATTACCTGGTGTACGCCAAGAACAAGCCGCTTTCGCCAGCGGCTGGCGTTTTCCGGGATTGGCTGCTGAACGACCTGCTGGAGAACTGACAGGTTCCCTGGTGCCGCCGCGCCCAGCAGGCGGTTGAACAGGTGGCAGGTCCAGTCGCCCCAATCGCCATCGAAGCGATCAAGGACGACAAGGCCGTGTAGCTGATGCCACTCACCCTAGCCAGTGAGCGGCATTTCTATTGCCTACCTCCGGCCGGTGCGCCGGATATGTCCCTGGCTCAAGCCTTACTCATTCGACTTCCGTTCCTTCAGCTTCTGCTCCACTTCGTCGGTGCGTTGCCGAATCTTTTCGGCGTTCTGCTCCTCAGTTTTCACCGACGTTGGGGTCAGCACTTTATCGACCTCCTCGGTAGCGGGATTGGGCTGTTCGATATCCTTGCGCACCACCTCGACCGGCTCCCCGGTCTGATCGCGGACACCTTGGTCTCGCGCGGTTTGCGTAGGGCTACGCGCTGAATCCTGCGGTCTGCTCATGGCCTTTACCTTTGACGTGGCGTTGATCTGAATATTGAGCGAGGAGCGGCGGTGCCAGTTCACCTTTTTAGCCGTCAGCGCCAGGCTCGCTGACGCCTTTAGTGAACATCCGAAACAGCTTCGAGTCCTATTCAGCAAGGCGATGAAATAGCAATCCGGTATCTCCCTGCTTTTCAGTCGCAAAGCCGTAGCGCCATGAGCGCCAATTCAGAGGCACGCCTATGGGCACAACCGCACCAACATCACGGGCGGGACGCCTCAAAGACAAAGGTTATAAATGATGGACGCAACAGAGCGGGTTCCTTCGGGCAGTCAGGGGCTGGACGCTATCCTGGGTGGTGGCCTACCACCGAACCGCTTGTATTTGTTGGAGGGTTCGCCCGGCGCCGGTAAAACCACGCTGGCGCTGCAATTCCTCCTGGAAGGCGTGGCGCGCAACGAACGCTGCCTGTACATCACCCTCTCCGAAACCAGTGAAGAACTGCAAGCCGTGGCGGCGTCCCATGCCTGGTCGCTGGAAGGCGTCGAGTTGTTCGAACTGGCCTCCGCGGAAGAGGTACTCGGCGACGGTCGGCAACAATCGATCCTGCATCCCTGGGAAATGGAACTGGGCGGCACCATCCGCCTGATCCAGAACGAGGTGGAGCGGATTCGCCCGGCGCGGGTGGTCTTCGACAGCCTTTCGGAGCTGCGCCTGCTGGCACAGGACCCGCTGCGCTATCGCCGCCAGGTGCTGGCGCTCAAACAGTTCTTTGCCCCGCGCCAGGCAACGGTGCTGCTGGTCGACGACCTGACCGGCAACCGCGGCGAGCGCGACATGCACTTGCACAGCCTCTGCCATGGGGTGATCACCCTGGAGCGCCTGACCCTGGAGTTCGGCGCATCACGGCGGCGCATGCAAGTGCAGAAGCTGCGCGGCGTGGACTTCGTTGCCGGGCTGCATGACTTCGCGATCCGCACAGGAGGCATCCAGGTATTTCCGCGGCTGATCGCCTCGCAGCACCATGCCGCCTTCACTGGCGACCCCGTGCTCAGCGGCGTTGACGGCCTCGATGCCCTGCTTGGCGGCGGCCCGTTGCGCGGCACCAGCACACTGATCACCGGCCCTGCCGGCTCGGGCAAAACCACCCTGGCCCTGCAGTACATCGATACCGCCTGCTTGCGCGGCGAGCGTTGCACACTCTACGAATTCGACGAGCGCATCGGCACCATGCTGATCCGCTCCGGCTCGATGGGCATGAATCTGCAGCGGCACATCGACAACGGCCTGCTGGATATTCGCCAGATCGACCCGGCGGAGCTGTCACCCGGAGAGTTCACCTGGCTGGTACGCGATGAAGTGGAGCGGCGCAATAGCCGCCTGATCGTGATCGACAGTCTGAGCGGCTACCTGGCGGCGATGCCCCAGGAGCAG
Source organism: uncultured Pseudomonas sp. (assembly GCF_946885955.1). The sequence goes on along the minus strand of NZ_CAMPHI010000008.1, from coordinate 81,449 downwards.
CAGCTGATTCTACAAATGCATGAGCTGCTGTCTTACCTGAGCCAATGCGGCGTCATCACCATCCTGCTCAACCCGCAGCATGGCTTGCTGGGTACCATGTCCACCGGCAACTTGAATATTTCCTACGTCGCCGATGCGGTGATATTGCTGCGCTTCTTCGAGGCCGACGGGCGCATTCGCAAAGCGGTATCGGTGATCAAGAACCGCAGCGGCTATCACGAGGACAGCATTCGCGAACTGCGCATCGACCAGCACGGCGTGCGGGTCGGTGAAACCTTGATGAACTTCAAGGGCGTGCTGACCGGCACACCTGAATACAACGGCAAGATCTCACCGCTGATGGAAAGTCGCGCCAGTGCCAGATAAAAGCGCAGCACAAGGCCGGCGCGTGCTGATCAGCGCGCCCTTCGGCCGGGACGCCGAAAGCATTGGCGCATTGCTCGACAACGATGGCTACGAAACCATCATCTGCGACAGCATGCAGGACATCGCCGCCCTGCTCGACGATGCCACAGGCGCGGTGCTGGTCACCGAGGAGGCTCTGCAAGGGGACATAAGCCTGTTGCAGCTGGCGCTCGAAGCGCAGCCGTCCTGGTCGGACGTGCCCTTTATCCTGCTCGCCGCACGCCAATCCGGAAGTATCCAGCGCACGGAAGTTGCACGGTTCTGGTTACCGAGCATCGCCACCAACGTCATCGTCATCGAGCGGCCGCTGGGTTCCCTGTCGCTGCTCAGCGCCGTGGCATCCGCCATGCGCGCCCGGCAGAAGCAGTTTCTGATCCGCGACCAATTGACCGAATTGGCCGAAAGCCGCCGCGCCCTGCAGGCCAGCGAGAGCGAATTACGCCTGATCGCCGATTCGTTGCCGGTACTGATCGGCTTTATCGACACCGAGCTGCGCTATCGCTTCGCCAATCGGGCCTATGAGGACTGGTTCTACGTGCGGCCCGAAGAGATTGTCGGCCGTAGCGTGCTGGAGGTGTTCAGCCAGGCGGATTTGCAACTGCGCCTACCCCATATTCAAAGTGCCCTGGCCGGCATCCCCTCGCGCGTGGAGACGTCCTGGCCGCACCGCGACGGCACCCGGCGCGATGCCGACATCCGCTACCTACCCAGACGTGCCGCCAACGGGGAAGTCGACGGCTTCCATGTTTTCGTACTCGACATCACGGACCGCAAGAAGGTCGAACAGGTGCTGCGCGACACCGCCGAAACCCTCGAACACAAAGTCGCCGAACGCACCGCCGAATTGCATGCGGAGATGACCAACCGCGCACAAGCCGAAGCGGCGCTGCGGCAGAGTCAGAAGATGGAAGCCGTCGGCCAACTGACCGGGGGCATCGCCCACGACTTCAACAACATGCTGACCGGCATCCTCGGCGCCATGGACCTCATGCAGCGCCGAATCGCCAGCGGCAAGCTGGACGACCTGAAACGCTTCATGGACGCCGCGGTCCTGTCCGCCAACCGCGCGGCTGGCCTGACCCACCGCTTGCTCGCGTTCTCCCGGCGCCAGTCGCTGGACGCCAAGCCCCTGGATCTGCACGAGTTGCTGGCGTCCCTGGAAGAGTTGATACGCCATAGTGTCGATGAGCGGGTGACGCTCCGCTTCAACTACGGCAGCGACATTCCCTCGGTGATCGCCGACGCCAACCAGCTGGAAAGCGCCATTCTCAACCTGGCGATCAATGCCCGCGACGCCATGCCCGATGGCGGCCAACTGACTCTGACGACCAGCACCGTCGAACTCGACGAAAGCCAGGCTACGGGCAAACCGGCGATCGCACCTGGGCACTATGCCCTGATCAGCCTGTCCGATAACGGCGTCGGCATGCCGCCGGAGATGCTGGAAAAGGTCTTCGAGCCCTTCTTCACCACCAAACCGGTGGGCCAAGGCACCGGCCTCGGCCTCTCCATGGTCTACGGCTTTGCTCAGCAAAGCGGTGGTCAGGTGGTTATCGAAAGCCAGCCGGGCGTCGGCACCACGGTCAAACTCTATCTGCCCGCCGCCTCGCACCCGGCTGGCGACGCAGTGCCGGCGGCGCCGGCCTCATCGCGCGGACGCGGCCAGTGCGTGCTGCTGGTCGAGGACGATGCCGCCGTGCGCCTGCTGGTTCGCGAGGTGCTCGAAGAACTGGGTTATGACACCGTCGACGCCGCCGAGGCAGACGCCGCCACCCGGCTGCTGGCTTCGCCCATGAACATCGACCTGATGATCTCGGACGTGGGCCTACCCGGCGTGAACGGGCGTCAACTGGCGGAAATCGCCCGACAATACCGACCGCAGCTGCCGGTGCTGTTTATCACCGGCTACGCCAAGAACGCCGCCATCCGCTCGAGCTTTCTGGGCACCAATATGGACATGATCACCAAGCCCTTCTCGATGACCGACCTGGCGCACAAAGTTGGCGAGATGCTGTCCGCACAACCCTTTCCGACCGAGCAGGTGTTGTAACGTTGAAAGCGCTGTTGGCGACTGATGCCAGTCGCCAGGCCCGACGGTATCGCTCAAGTAACCGCTACCCCAGAAGCCCCTGGCAGGCGCCGCCTTCGCCGTCGCTCAACGCAGCGCCAGCCGCTGCGCATCGAATTGCTCCGGCCAGTCGCGACGGGTGAAGACCTGACCTTGCTCGCGCACACGACGGACCTCGGCCAGATCCAGTTCGCAGATCAGCCAGTGGCTGCGATCCGGGCATAGTTCCGCGCTTTCGGCGAAGATGCCGCTGGCCGGCATGCCATAATCCGGCGGCACATAGAGCGCGGCGCGGCCGATATTCTCGTCCAGCGCCGGCGACCAGGGCGCCAGGCCGACGGTGGGCGCCTGCAGCACGGCGAGCTGATTCTCCAACGCACGGGCCTGGGCGCCGATGCGCACGCGGTAAAAGCCGGCCTCGGTGTCGGTGCAACTGGGAGCGAGGATCAGGTCGACCCCGGCCTCCGCCAGGGTTCGTGCCAGCAGCGGGAATTCGTTGTCGTAGCAGATCAGAATGCCCAGTTTGCCCAACGCGGTGTCGAACACCTTGAGGCCGCTGCCAGCGGCGATGCCCCATTGCTCGCGCTCGAAGCGGGTCATGATCAGCTTGTCCTGGCTGCCCAGGCAACCATCCGGGCCGAACAACCAGGCGCGGTTGCGGTAGGCGCCATCGGCGTCGAGCACAGGCAACGAACCTGGTTGCAGATGCACTTTCAAGCGCCGCGCCAGGCTCTCGCAGAGTTCCAACCAGCGCGGCACGAGCGACTGGATACCGGCGATCGAGGCATGCAGATCGCTCCGTTCAGCCTCGGGCAACTGGCCGCTGAGCACCAGGCCGGCGTATTCGGGCAACAGCAACAGCTCGGCGCCCTGCCCCGCAGCTTGCTCGCACAGTGCGGTGAGATGGGCGGCGTAGGCGTCCCAGCTCAGCAGCAGGTCGATGTGGTACTGGCACGCGGCGACCTTGATCATCGGACTAGCGGGCCGTTGAAAAACGTAGGCGAGGCAGGCAAGACAAGGCAAAAACAGGCGAGGAAGCGGAGTTTACTGCTGTAAATGAGCATTCCGAGCCTGTTTTTAACGCAGTATTGCCAACGTAGGTAGTTGTTCAACGGCCTGCAAGCTCCTTCAACCAGAACGACATGGGTTTGGCCGACTCCTCGACCTCGTCCAGATCGCGCCAGTGATATTCGGTATGCAGTTCGGGGTGGTGCCGATAGCCGCGGCGCATCCAGAAGGCATCCAGCGGTTGGTAATCGGCGGGCCGCCGCGGATGCTCAAGCGGGCGCTGCACGGCGCAGAAGGCGCACCAGTCGAAGCGCTGCAGGCGCCGCGCATGGGCCTCGCGCTCGGCAAAGAAGCGCACGCCCAGGCCGCGCCCGCGCCAGGCCGGCAGCAGCACCGACTCGGCGAGGTAGAAAATCCGCGCGGGGTCCCAGCCGCCGGCGATAAAGGGCTGCTGAAATTCCTCGGTCTCGTCACCGAGCGGCAGCGCGGTGGAGGCACCGACCACCCGCCCCTGGTCGCGCACCAGTACACAAAGGCTATCGGCGCTACGCACGTAGGTGGCCAGGTACTCAGCCTCGTATTCGACCGAGCCTTCATACAGGTAGGGAAACTCGCGGAATACGGCGATGCGCAGGCGCGCCAAATCCTCGATGTGGGCCGCTATCTGCGGCCCCTGGAGCAATTGAATATCCATGCGGAGTCGTTCGTCAGCAGCAAGGTGACGCCGGCGGTTATACCGACGCAAAACAGCGAACTTATCATGCGGGTCGGCAAACCATTAAACGGACTACGACAGGAGCGTCCCCATGACCGCCACCGAACTGCTGCAGGCTTATTACGCCGCCTTCAACGCTGGCGACATGCCGGCCTTCCTCGCGCTGCTGGACGATGACGTGGTGCATGACATCAACCAGGGCGAGCGCCAGGTCGGCAAGGCCACCTTCGCCGCCTTCATGGACAAGATGAACCTCTGCTATCGCGAACGCCTGGAAGACATCGTGGTAATGCAGAACACCGACGGCAGCCGCGCCGCCGCCGAGTTCGTGGTGCATGGCCAGTACCTGGCCGACGACGAGGGCCTGCCGCCGGCCAATGGCCAGACCTACGTGCTGCCGGCTGGCGCCTTCTTCGAGATCAGGCACGGCAAGGTGGCGCGCATCAGCAATTACTACAACTTGCTTGACTGGATCGCCCAGGTCGGCTGAGAGTCGTGAGCGAGGCACCTGATACTGTCCGGGGCCTCGGTCGACTACCACGCATTTGCGCGCGCCCGCTCAACCGGGGCGCCCCGTGATCCGCCGGCTCGTATGCGACGGATACGCCAGCGATACCCCCACCGCCGACGATAAAGTCATAGCGGTTATTTATGGCCACGCACCACCACTGCGTCGATCACTTTGGCTTCACGGGTGTAGCTGAGAACGAAGTGCGCCACCAACCCGAAGATCAACCCCCAAAACGCCGCCGCCAGGCCGAGGAAACTCATACCCGAAGCAGTAACCAGGAATGTAATAAGGGCCGCCTCGCGTTGCTTCTCATCCACCATGGCCCCGGCCAAGCCGGTCGCGATAGCGCCGAACAGGGCCAGCCCGGCCAGCGAAGCGATCAACTCTTTGGGCAGCGCGGAGAACACCGAGGCCAAGGTGGCACCCAGAGTTCCCATCACGATGTAGAACACGCCGCAGGCGATACCTGCTACATAGCGCTTGCTTTGATCTTCGTGGGCCTCGCGGCCAGTGCAGATGGCGGCCGTGATCGCCGCCAGATTGAAGCCGTGGGAGCCAAACGGTGCCAACAGTAGCGAACCGATGGCCGTCAGCGAAATGATCGAGCGCGCCGCAGTCTGATAGCCCGCCGTGCGCAGCACGGCCATGCCAGGCACATATTGTCCGGTCAGGGTCACCAGCGCCAACGGCAGACCTATATTGATGATTGCGTGCCAGCTCCACTGCGGCGCGATGAAGATCGGTTGCGCCACACCGATGACGATCGAACCACCATTGAGTTCGCCCAGGGAGGCCGCGACAGTGCAGCCAACGATCAGAACCGACAGGATGGCGTAGCGTGGCGACAGACGCTTGAACACCAGGTAAGCCGTGATCATCGACAGCACCAGCCAGGGCTGGACCTTGATCGAGGTAAACAGATCCACCCCAAAGCGGAACAAGATGCCGGCCAACATCGCGGCAGCGATGGCTTTGGGCAGGCGATTCATCAGCTTGTCGAACGCGCCGCTGAGCCCCACGACCGCGATGATCAGGGCAGCCACTACATAGGCCCCGACCGCTTCGGCCAGTGACACCGTGGGCAGCATGGAAACCAGCAAGGCTGCCCCTGGCGTCGACCAGGCGGTGATCACCGGGATCCGCAGGCGCCAGCTCAGCAACATGCCGGTGATCCCGCTGCCAATGGAGATAGCCCAAATCCACGAAGATATCTCGGCATCACTCAACTGCGCCTCGCGCGCGGCCTGAAACACGATGATCAACGGTCCCGCATAGGAAATGACCACAGCGATAAAGCCGGCAACGATTGCCGAAATTGATAAATCCTTTCTAACTCGATCCATGATGCTCGATTCCAATTGGATGATCAGTGGGATGATTGACTAAATGACCAAATTGATTCGATCAAAATTGAGTATATTTTGAAAAAATGATTCGAATCAATGTGCGCAATTTGGTTTTTCCTATTTTCCCGCCCTACAGCCACCATCAAGCCAAGCACTAAAAATCTAATTAATTGATTTAATTAAATATTTATAGCATCCAAAAAAACCTCCATGCCCTTGAGCCAAGCCGAACGAGAGGCGCTACGGCCAGGCGCCAGGGCATACGCACCTCGTGAGCCCGGGCGGCGAACCCGCAAAACCTCTAGAGACGGTGCAAAAGCGTCGCACCCAGGCAGAACAGAGCAAATTGAGTCGATTATTTCTGCAATAAGCTCGATATGATATGGTCCAAAACCACCATTACTACTGGCAGCGACAGCATGTGGGCCCCTCACCTCAACGAGTTCAATCAACCCATGTACCTGTCGATCGCTGATGCGCTGGCGCAGGACATCAACAGTGGCTTGCTGAAGGGCGGAGACCGTCTTCCGACCTTAAGGCAGCTGGCCAAGGCACTGGATGTCACCCCCGGCACCATCAGCCGCGCCTACACTGAGGCGCAGCGCCGCGGATTAGTGCAAGGTGAAGTGGGTCGCGGCACCTACGTACTCGAAAGAACCCCTTCGCAGCCGCAAATACTTGCCCATACCCAGCCAGCCCAGCACGCACGCCCGGAAAGTCTTGATCTGTCCATCATCAAGCCGTATGGAGAGGCTCTTGAATATTGGCTAAGGGGCGCGCTGGTAAACCTAGCCAAGAGTACGGACTTCGAACGAGCGCTCGACTACGCCCCGGACGGCGGCCACCCGCAGCACCGCGAAGCCGGAGCCCAATGGCTGCGCCATTCACTGCCGGAAGCACAATGGCAACAGGTGGTAATCACCAGCGGGGCTCAGCATGGGTTGATGGTGGCAATCAGCGCGCTGACCAACTCCGGCGACCTGATACTCTGCGAGGCGCTTTGCTATCCCGGCATCATTTCGGTGGCCCATGGCCTGGAGCGGCAACTGCGCGGCGTTGCAATGGATGAGGAAGGCATCATTCCCGAAGCGCTAAGAGAAATCTGCATTCGGGATAAGCCGGCAATGCTGGTATGCGTTGCGACCTGCCAAAATCCAACCACCGCGATCATGTCCAATAAGCGTCGCGAGCAGATTGCCGCGCTCGCTGAGGAATTCGACTTCATCATTCTGGACGACGACATCTACGGCTTTCTCACCACCGATCCCAGCATCAAGCCTTTATCCGCGTTCGCACCAGACCGTTCGGTGTACCTGACAAGCCTGTCCAAGGCGGTGATGCCGGCGCTTCGAGTGGGGTACCTGTACAGCCCGCCCAAAATGCTTTCACGGCTGTCTTCGATGGTACGCAGCAGCGTCTGGATGGCATCGCCATTGACGGCGCAGCTGGCCAGCAATGTGATTACCGAAGGCCTGGATCACAAGCTTATGCGCATTCAGCGCAACGAGGCCGCCGTGCGCCAGGCTATTGCTGCCGAGATATTCAGTGGCTTCCAGATCAAGACCCAACCTCACAGCTATCATCTTTGGCTGACCCTGCCAGAACCCTGGAGTGGCGACGAGTTCGCCCTGTTGGCGCGCGCCAATGGTGTTCTGGTACTGAGCGGGTCTCAATTTCAAGCCGAGCGCTCCGGCACCATGAGCAATAGCGTCCGAATTGTACTTATGTCACCTACCAGCCACGACGAACTGCGATTTGCTTTGACTCAATTAGCGAGCTTGATCAATGCCCCTGATCCTCGAAGGTTTTATTAAGCTATGTGCCTTTTAACTGTTGCATAGAAGCCACGCGAAGTGCGGATGCCTTTTTATCCGCACAGCCCGCCTCGGCGTCACTGCCTGACCGGCCTCATGGAAATCTTCTGCGCCAGGCGCTCCGATGCGCAAGGTTCGACCGCAACGAACACTTAATTCTGCGTTAAGCCTCACCGTCGACACTCGCACCCAAGCTCACAATCGAGGTTCCCCCGATGGAACTGCCTTGGGTGTATCAAGACCGCGCTTTGGCGCAAATCGGCCGCGACCAGCCGCTCAGCCTCTACCTGACCGACGCCGCCAGCAAACGGCGATCGGGCCTGGAAGCGTTCATTCGTGAGCGCTTCGCCGAACTGCACGGCGCCCGGGTGCGTCACTTCATGCCCTGCCTGCTGGGCCTGGAAGACACCGAAGGGCAATTGCTCGGCGCTGTCGGCCTGCGCTGCGCCGCTGGCGGCCCGCTGTTTCTCGAGCGCTATTTATCGCGACCGGCCGAAACGGTGATCGCCGAGCAGCATGGCAAGGCCGCGCCGGATCGCCAGCAGATCGTCGAAGTCGGCAATCTGGCGGCAAAAAGCCCTGGTGCGGCGCGCCTGTTGATCGTCGCATTGACCGACCTGCTGGTGGCGATGGGTTTTCGCTGGGTGACCTTCACCGGTACCGCGGCGCTGCTCAATAGCTTCCAGCGTCTGGGTCTTTCGCCGCTGCCGCTGGGGCCGGCCGACCAGACCTGCATGGGCGACGAGCTGGCCGACTGGGGCAGTTATTACGACAACCAGCCGCAAGTCATGGCTGGCGACATTTATGCCGGGCATCAGCGCCTGCTGCATCTCGGCGCCTATCCGCGCCTCGGCCACCAAGCCCTGTACGCGATGGAGACCCTGCCCCATGTGGCCTGCCGTTGATCTGCTGTTTAACCGCCTGCATGAACACCCCGACGCTATCGCCCTGACCGAGGGCTCGCGGCAACTCGACTGCCGCGAGCTACTCGCCGAGGTGCACCAACGCAGCACCCACCTGCATCAGGCGGGCGCCAGGCGCATCGCCCTGGCGCTGGACAACGGTATCGACTGGGTGCTCTGGGACCTGGCAATTCTGTACGCGGGCCTGGTGTGCGTACCGCTGCCCGGGTTCTTTTCCGCCAGCCAACAGCAACACGTGCTCGACAGCGCCGGCATCGACTGCCTGATCGCCGCAGACGGCGCGCCCTTTGCCGCCCTTGGCTTCGCCGCGGGCGCCAGCGGTTTACTGCAACGCCCGCAGGACGATGCGCCCGCACTGCCGCACGGCACCTGCAAGATCACCTATACGTCAGGCACTACCGGTCAGCCCAAAGGCGTCTGCCTGGATGCCGAAACTCAGTTGCAAGTGGCGCGCAGCCTGGTCGAGGCCAGCGCCAGTTGCGCGGTCGAATGCCATCTGTGCGTGCTGCCATTGGCGACCCTGCTGGAGAACATCGCCGGGGTCTATGCGCCGCTGCTGGCCGGGGCCCGTGTCGAGTTGCTGCCGATGGCCGAAGTCGGCCTGCTCGGCGCCAGCAAGTTCGACCTGCAGCGCTTTCTCGGCGCACTGAACCGGGTCAAACCACACAGCCTGATCCTGCTGCCACAGTTGCTCCTGGCCCTGGTCGGCGCCAAGGAGCACGGCCTGCCGGTGCCGGATTCGCTGCGTTTCATCGCCGTCGGCGGCGGTCGCGTATCCAGCCAGTTACTGCAACGCGCCGACGCACTGGGTTTACCGGTTTATGAAGGCTACGGCTTGTCCGAGTGCGCCTCGGTGGTCTGCCTGAACACCCCGGAGAACCGCCGCATCGGTACGGTCGGCCTGCCGCTCGGGCATCTCCAGGTGCGCCTCGGCGGCGACCAGGAAGTGCTGGTCAAGGGCGCGCGCATGCTCGGCTACCTGGGCGAGCCGCCGATTCAGGACGAATGGCTGGGAACCGGCGATCTCGGTCATTTCGAGCATGACTTCCTGGTGCTGCACGGCCGCAAGAAACACCAGTTCATCACCGCCTTCGGGCGCAACGTCAATCCGGAATGGGTCGAGGCGGAGCTGGTCCAGCAACTGCCGATCGGCCAGGCCTGGCTGCACGGCGAAGCCTTGCCGGCGAATGTCGCGGTGCTGGTGCCACGCTTCGCCACTACCAGCGACCAGCAACTGGCCGATGCGGTCGAGCAGGCCAACCTGGCGCTGCCCGATTACGCCCGCGTGCATCGCTGGTTACGCGCCACCGCACCGTTCAGCAGCGACAACCAACTGGCCACGGCCAACGGTCGCCTGCGCCGCAACGCCCTTTTTCAACACTACCAAAGCGCCATCGAACAGCTGATGGCGGACGAACCCTGCTACGGAGAAACCCGATGAGCTTCTACGATTTCCTGCTCGAACAAACCACTCAAGAGCGCGAGTACCTGCTCAGTGCCCCGGTGATCCAGGGCGCGATCAGCGGCCAGGTCAGCCTGGAGAGCTACATCGCCTTCCTCACCGAGGCCTACCACCACGTCAAACACACGGTACCGCTGCTGATGGCTTGCGGCGCGCGCCTGCCCGAACGCCTGGAATGGCTGCGCGCCGCCATCGCCGAATACATCGACGAGGAATATGGCCATCAAGAGTGGGTGCTCAACGATATCGGCGCCTGTGGCGGCGATCCCGAGGCGGTCCGCCGCGGCATCCCCAAGCTGCCCACCGAACTGATGGTCAGCTACGTCTACGACCGCATCGCGCGCCACAACCCGACGAGTTTCTTCGGTATGGTCACCGTGCTCGAAGGCACCAGCATCGCCCTCGCCACGCAAGCCGCCGGAGTGATCCAGGACAAGCTGCAACTGCCGAGCAAGGCCTTCAGCTACCTCAGCTCCCACGGTAGCCTGGACCTGGAGCACATCGAGTTGCTGAAGAGCCTGATGAACCGCCTGGATAACAGCGACGACCAGGAGGCGGTGGTGCATACCGCCAAGGTGGTCTACCGCCTCTATGGCGACATGTTCCGCAGCCTGCCGCTGGCGGCTTAGGTAACCGCCTCCGGGCCAAGAGGAAACCCCATGAAACTCAATGAATGTCGTGCCCTGATTACCGGGGCCAGCGGTGGCATCGGCCTGGCGTTGGTCGCCGAAATGGCTGCCGAAGGCGCGCACCTGCTGCTGGTCGGGCGTCAACTGGACGCCTTGCGCACGCTGGAGCAGCGCTATCCGGGCAAGGTCGTGGTGGTGCAGGCGGATATCTGCACCAGCACTGGCCGCGAAGCGGTGGTGGCGGCGGCGAAACGCTTCGGCGGGTTGAACACCCTGATCAACGCGGCCGGCATCAATCGCTTCAGCCTGCTGGAACAGCACGACGAGCAGGCCATCGCCGAACTGATCGGCCTCAACGTAACCGCCACCCTGCAATTGACCCACCGTCTGCTGCCGGTACTGCGCCAGCAGGGCCAGGCATTGGTGGTCAACCTCGGCTCGACGTTCGGCTCCATCGGCTATCCGGGTTTCAGTGCCTACTGCGCGAGCAAGTTCGCCTTGCGCGGTTTCTCCGAAGCGCTGCGCCGGGAGCTCGCCGACACCAGGGTGAAAGTGCTGTATTTCGCCCCTCGCGCCACGCGCACCAGTATGAACGCCGACAATGTGGTGGCGATGAACGATGAATTGCACCAGGCCATGGACGAACCGCAGGAAGTCGCACAACAGCTGCTGCACGCGATTCGCCGTGAAGACGACGAACACTACCTCGGCTGGCCGGAAAAATTCTTCGTGCGCCTCAACAGCCTGCTGCCGCGCGTGGTCGATCAGGCCCTGCGCAAGCAACTGCCGATCATCCAGCGCTTCGCCCGCTCCAAATCCTAAGGACCACGACCATGCCCATGACCTTCCTACGCCGCACCTGCTGCACCCTGCTCTGCCTCGCCAGCCTGCCCGCCTTCGCCCTTAGCGAGCAGGGCCAGGAAAACCTGCAAGCCCTGCAAACGCGCTGGGCGGAAATCAACTATCAACTGCCCGAAGCACAGCGCGAAGCGGCTTTCGCCAAGCTCAGCGAACAGGCCAAACAAGCCCTCGCCGCCGAGCCCAAGGCGCCAGAACTGCTGATCTGGCGCGGCATCATCCTCAGCACCTATGCTGGCGCCAAAGGCGGCCTCGGCGCCCTGGGCCTGGTCAAGGAGGCCAAAGCCAGCCTGGAGCAAGCACTCGAAGAAGATCCCCGCGCCCTTTCCGGCTCGGCCTACACCAGCCTGGGCAGCCTCTATTACCAAGTGCCCGGCTGGCCCATCGGTTTTGGCGACGACGACAAGGCCGAAGCCCTGCTCAAGCAAGCCCTGGCGATCAACCCGGACGGTATCGACCCGAACTATTTCTATGGCGATTTCCTCTACCGCGCCAAGCGTTACGAAGAAGCCAAACAGGCCTTGAACAAGGCCCTGCAAGCACCGCCGCGGCCGAATCGGGCCTCGGCCGACCAGGGTCGCCGCGAGGAAATCACCAAGTTGCTGAAGCAGGTCGAGGCGAAGCTGGGCTAATCTGGCGCTATCAGGCTAGATACGAAAAATCGAGGATCGCGCATGCGCATTTTGCTGGTCGAAGACGACAAGGCCCTTGGCGAGGGGATTCGCACCGCGCTGAAACCCGAGGGTTATACCGTCGATTGGGTCCAGGACGGCCACAGCGCGCTGCACGCCCTGACCCACGAGAGCTTCGAGCTGGCAATTCTCGACCTCGGCCTGCCGCGCATGGATGGCCTGCAGGTGCTCAAACAGCTGCGCGGCGCGGCCAATCCGGTGCCGGTGCTGGTGCTCACCGCGCGTGACGCCACCGCCGACCGGATCGCCGGACTGGATGCCGGCGCCGACGACTACCTGGTCAAACCGTTCGATGTCGCCGAACTCAAGGCGCGCCTGCGCGCCCTGCTGCGACGCAGTTTCAATCGCCCGCAACCGGCCCTCGAATACCGCGGTATCAGCCTTGATCCGGTGAGCCAGGCCGTGACCTTCCAGGGCCAATTGCTCAACCTGCCACGCAAGGAGTTTCTCCTGCTCCACGAGCTGATCGCCCAGCCCGGCCGGGTGATGACCCGCGACAAGCTGCAGCAAGCGCTGTACGGCTGGGACGAGGAGCTGGAAAGCAACGCGCTGGAGGTGCACGTGCACCACCTGCGCAAGAAATTCTTTCCCGAACTGATCCGCACCGTGCGCGGCGTCGGCTACCTGGTGGATAAGGTCTGATGCTGTCGATCCGTGCCCGCACACTGCTTCTGGTCCTCGGTTTGCTCAGCCTGTCGATGACCCTGATTTCCTACAACAGCTACCGCGACGCCCAGCACGAGATCGAAGAACTCTTCGATGCCCAACTGGCACAAACCGCACGCCTGCTCGAAGGCATGGTCGGCCGCAACATGCCGCCAAGCGACCGCCAGGCTCTGCAGGATGCGCTCAACCAGGCGTTGCAGGCGCGCCAGGCGCAGGATGACGACAGCCTGGTCGAGGGCCACCCGTACGAGGGCAAGCTGGCGTTTCAGGTGCTCGACGAAAGCGGCCACATTCTGCTGCAATCGGCCAGCGCCCCGGCCGGCCTGCTGCAGCAGATGATCGAGGACTTCAACCGCGCCCAGGGCGCCGAACCCACCGCGCAGCCCGCCGTGGCGCAACCGCTGTCGGCCATCGCCGAACGGCTGCTCGGCTACCGCCGCGTGGCGCTCGCGGACTATCAATGGCGGGTGTTCATGCTGCGCGACCGCGCGGACAACCACTGGATTCTGGTCGGCGAACGCGAAGACGTGCGCGGCGAGCTGGTCGGCAATATCGCCCGGCGCAGCCTGTTGCCCGATCTGGTCGGCTTGCCTGCGCTGGCCTTGCTGGTGTGGCTGGCCGTCGGTTGGGGCCTGCGTCCGTTGCAGCGCATGGCCGAACTGATCAAAGCCCGTGCGCCGGACAACCTGGCGCCCTTGCTGCTGTCGCCGCTACCCGCCGAGCTGGAGCCGATGGGCGCGGCCCTGAACCGCCTGCTGATGCAGGTCAACCAACTGCTCGATCAGGAAAAGCGCTTTATCGCCGACGCCGCACACGAACTGCGCACACCGCTGGCGGTGCTGCGCATCCACGCGCAAAACGCCCTGGATGCCGAGGACCCGCTCGACCGCGAGGAGGCCCTGCGCCAACTTGGCGTGGGGGTAAACCGCGCCACCCGGGTGGTCGGCCAGCTGCTGACCCTGGCGCGCCTCGATCCCAATGGCGTGCAGCTGACGATGGTCGAACTCGACCTGCTGGGCTTTTTCCGCAACGAGCTCGCCGAGCTGATTCCCCTCGCACTCGACCGCCAACAGGAGCTCAGCCTCGAGGCCGACGAAACGGGCGATTACCGCCTGATCGCCGACGCGCCGAGCCTCGGCACCCTGCTGCAAAACTTGATCAGCAACGCGGTGCAGTACACCCCCGTCGGCGGGCGCATCCAGGTGCGTCTGCAGGTGCAAGACGACCGGATGATAGTGCGCGTGCAGGACAGCGGCCCCGGCGTCGACGAGAGCCTGCGGGAAAAACTCTTCGAGCGCTTCTACCGCCTGGAAAGCGGCCAAGGCGCCGGCCTCGGCCTGTCCATCGTGCTGCGCGTGGTGCAGCTGCACCGTGGCGAGATCAGCCTCAACGCCTCGCCGCTGGGCGGCCTGGAAGTCTGCGTGCAACTGCCCCGGCGCCTGGGCCCGACGGATGCCGGGCGAAACGATTGATCGCTAGCTGCTAGTGGCGGAAATGCTCGGGGGCCTGGGTGGCGACGGTAACGTCCAGGGTGATCGACTCGCCGTCGCGAAACTTCAGGGTCAGGGGGAAGTGCTGACCGACCTCAAGCGCCCGTCGAAGGTCGAACAGCATCAGGTGCGGGCCACCAGGGGCAAGGATCCGCTCGCTTTCCGGGTCGATGGAAATGTCCTCGATGGTGCGCATGGTGTCCTCGCTCAAATCGGCCACCGCGGCGTGCAGTACGATGCGCTCGGCGACAGGCGACGTTGCCGACTGCAGCACCCGCACCCTGTCGCCACGGTTATTGAGCACCAGAAAGACCATGCTGACGGGCGAATCGGCCGTCGCCGGAAACGCCCAGGCGGCGCGGGCGGAAAGCCCATTGTCCTGGCGTTCGTCGCTACCCGCCTGGCCGGCAGCCGCCTGGATCGGTGACACCTGCGCAACCAGCAGCATCAGGCACAAGCTGAACACACCAGGGCGAAACATGAGGTTGTCTCCATATCGGTAAGCCAATGCACGCATGCGGCATGCTTACCGATTCGAACCACACGCGCGGCCGCGGGTTCAGCCAATCGGTCAATCGTCGCGGGTCAGCACTTCGAGCAGTTCCACCTCGAAGATCAGGTTGGAGTTGGGCTTGATGTAGGCGCCGAATTCGCTATTGCCATATCCCAGGTGGGCGGGCACGTAGAGTTTGCGTTTACCGCCGACGCGCATGCCCATCATGCCCAGGTCCCAGCCCTTGATCACCCGTCCGGTGCCGATCACGCACTGGAACGGCTTGCCGCGATCATAGGAGGAGTCGAATTTGCAGCCGTCTTCCAGGTAGCCGTTGTATTGGGTGGTGATCAGGGCACCTTTGACCACTTCCTTGCCGTCGCCCAGTTGGATGTCTTCGATTTTCAGTTCGCCGATCATCTCGCGTTCTCTTGTTTTGGCCATGTTGTTTAGGGGGACTCAATGCCGCATCCGGCACTTAAATGACAGACTGCATGGCCGCGCAGCGAGTCACTCGGACTCCGGTTCCAATCTAGCCAACAGTGCCACCAACCCCTCTTCCAGTTGCGCCAGGGTCGCGGCCGGCAGGGGTTCAAGGATGCGCGCCTCGTTTTCGACGTGCGCCGTCACAGCGCGCTCGATCAGCTCGAGACCCGGCTCGGTCAACTGCACCAGCATGCTGCGGGCGTCACTGGGGTTGGGCGTGCGACTGACCCAGCCGGCCGCCTCCAGTTGCTGCAACTGACGGGTCATGGTGCCGGAGGTGATCATCAGCGCCGAAAACAGCGCGGTCGGCGCCAGGCGGTATGGCGCCCCCGAGCGCCGCAAGGTCGCCAAGACATCGAACTCCCACGAGCTCAAGCCGAAAGTGGCGAACACCTGTTCCAGCTCGCGCCGCAGCAATGCGGCACAGCGTCCCAGCCGACCGATGACCGCCATGGGGCTGGCATCAAGGTCCGGGCGCTCCCTGGCCCACTGCTGCAGGATGCTATCGACGGCGTCGCGGGGGCGTGACTGGGACATCGGTTACTCCTCGAATATTTATCTTGAATTCAAGATATATTGCCTCTAGGCTTGATTTATCTTGAATGCGAGACAATTTACATGAACAACACGCTGCTGCGCACGTCCTGGTTAAACATTCTGATCACCGCCCTGGCGCCGCTGATCTGGGGCTCCACCTACATAGTCACCACAGAGCTGCTGCCGCCGGACCGGCCTTTTATCGCCGCCACCCTGCGGGTGCTGCCGGCCGGCCTGCTGCTGGTACTGCTCTGCCGGCAACTGCCGGCGCGCGTCCACTGGGGTCGTCTGCTGGTATTGGCGGCGCTGAACATTGGTTGTTTCCAGGCCCTGTTGTTCGTCGCCGCCTACCGTCTGCCCGGCGGCTTGGCCGCGGTGGTGGGGGCAATCCAACCGTTGCTGCTGATGGGGCTGCTGTGGTCGCTGGAGGGACAGCGACCGGCGCAGCTGGCCATGGGCGCCAGCATAATGGGCATAGCCGGCATGGCCGCCCTGCTGCTGTCGCCGGACGCCAGTTGGGACGCGATGGGTATTGCCGCAGCCTTTGTCGGCATGGCCTGCATGGCGCTGGGCACCTACCTGAGCCGGCGCTGGCAGACAGGATTGAAGCTGCTGGCCTTTACCGGCTGGCAGTTGCTGCTGGGCGGCCTGATGCTGCTGCCCCTGGCGCTGCTGGTCGACCCACCCTTGCCCGCGCTGAGCCTCAGCCAGGGGCTGGCCTACGCTTACCTGTCGCTGTTCGGTGCGCTGCTGGCGTATGCCCTGTGGTTTCGCGGTATTGCCCGGCTGTCACCGGTGGCGGTGTCGTCGCTGAGTTTGCTCAGCCCGGTGATCGCCGTGCTGATGGGCTGGGCGCTGCTCGACGAACGCATCACCGGCGTGGCCCTGATCGGCCTGTTGACGGTGCTGGGTAGCATCCTGCTGGTGCAATGGACCGCCAGTTCGCCCCCGCCCGGCCGCAGCCGCGCCGAGGACTGCCTGCCACGTTGATCCGCCTGCAACACCGGCCCTGGCTTGAAGCAGTGCAGCGCTGCTTCAAGCCATCTGGTTAGTAGGCTGTTGAAAAACAGCCTACGCGGGCGAGACAAGGCAAAAATCGCCTGTTAGAAGCGCAGATTGACGCCGGTATAGAACGAGCGCCCCATTCCTGGCACAGCCATACCCCAGGCCGGGCCCGTGGTCATCGACATGGTCCGGCCCTGAGCGGTGTAGGCGCCGCCGGTGGGCAGGTAATAGAACTTGTCGGCCAGGTTCTCCACACCAAAATCGACCCGCAGCTTGTCCCAGCTGTGACTCAGGCGCAGGTTGAACAGGGTGTAGCCGGAGGTCTGGATTTCATTGCGCAGATCCGAACCGTCGTTCTTCGCCTGCACGCTGAGCATTTCCAAGCTGTTGCTCCAGCCGCCCAGTTGCTGGGTCAGAGTAAGCGTGGCGTTGAGCGGCATGATGTTGTACAGCTCGTCGCCGCTGTCGCGGTTTCTGCCGTTGCTGTAATTGACGACGGCCTGCAGGCCCCACTGGCCCAGGTCGTTGCGCGCCAGCGGCATATGCCCGGCGATATCCACACCATAGATGCGCGCCGATTGATTGGCGTACTGCAGCACATTGAAGGCATCGGCGGCGAAGGCCGTGCCCGGGTGTTTAACCGCGTCGATGTAGTTGTTGATGCGGGTATAGAACGGCGTGATCTTGAGCTCATGGGTGCGACGCCTGCTGTGCCAGTCGAAGGTCACCGAGGCGATATGCGCGGCTTCCGGCTTGAGCTCGGTATCGCCGACGTAGCCATTGCCGTCCCCGGCAAAGTTGTTCATGGTCGCGGCCATCGACCAGCTCGACCAGGTGTAACGCTCATACAAATTGGGCGAGCGAACCTTGCGCGCCAGGCCAAACTCGATATCCAGGCGGGCATCGTGGTTGTAGCGGGCCAGCGCGGTGAAGTCCCAATTATTGTCGTTCTGGCTGCGGTCGCTGGCGTTGAACGCGGCCGCCTCGGCGATCTGGTTGCCCTGGGCACCACCGTAGCCACTCACGGCAGCGGCGT
Organism: uncultured Pseudomonas sp.; assembly: GCF_946885955.1. The sequence goes on along the minus strand of NZ_CAMPHI010000008.1, from coordinate 63,305 downwards.
CGCTGGCGACATGCTCGTAACGCAGGCCGACCAGGGTCAGCCAGGCCGGGTCGAGCTGCCGCTCCCATTCGCCGAACAGGCCGATGCGATCACGCTGGCCGTCCTCGATGTTGTCGAAGGTGCCGGGCCCCATGCTGCCACCGGAAGCCAGCCAGTAATCGTCCAGGCGATAGCGCTGATACTCGCCGCCCACGCGCAGCAGGTCGTTGTCGCTCAATTCGATATCGGCCGTGAGGGTAGCGCCCAGAGTCTTGCCCTGGCTTTCCATCGGCATGCCGGCGGCGCAGGTGCTGCCGATCGGGCCGCAGGCCTGGCCATCGATGGTCCCGGGCAGATTGGACTGCATGCCGTACCAGAAGCGCTTGTCCGGGCCGAAGTCCATCTCATGCTCGACCTTCTCGTGGTAAATCCGGGTGTCCAGGCTGCCCCAGTTGAACTGGGCGAGATGGCGCAGATTGACGCGTTGCTGGCTGTTGTCGGTCATGTCCATGCGCTGGTTGGGGAACAGCTCCTGCGGCACCTGCTGCTTACCCAGCCGGAGTTCGAGCAGATCCTCGCCCAGCTTGTAGGCCATGCTCAGTTCATCGTCGCGACGCTCATAGGCCGTGGAAGCCACTTCATCCAGCGCCGCGCCTTCTCCCGCGCGCCCGGTGGCGCGGCTGTCCTTGAAGGTGCCACCGGCCATGTAGTTGGCGGCCTTGCTGTAACTGCCGGCATAGCGGATATGAAACACATCGCTGGCATGCATGGCGGAGAAATTGCCGCCGCGAGCATCGTTGTTGCTGCGCAGGAATGCCCCGATTTCGCCCTGATCTAGGCTAGCCATGCCAGGCTCGGCGAACTCCGGCTCGGCGCTGTCGGCAATGAGGGTGCCGCCAATACTGTCGCCACCGACGCTGACCGGCGTGATACCAGCCAGCACCTGAAACCTGCCCAGATTGCTCGGTGCGATATAGGACAGCGCCGGATTCATGTGGTTGGGGCAGGATGCGATCAGATCCATGCCATCGACCTTGATGCGCAGACGATCATCGGCCAGACCGCGAATCGCCGGCAGGCTGGAGAGTCCGCCGGCACCATTGAGGCTGACGCCCGGCACACCGCGCAACAGGCTGGCGGTGTCCGAGGTGGCCGGGATCAGGCCACGAATCTGCTCGGCACTGGGTAGTTCGGCAGGCGCGACCAAGGCCTGAGCTTCAATCCGCATGGGCGGCAATTCGAGTGGCATCAGGGCAGCGGGATCGTGCGCCACCTCGCCAGCCAGGGCCATGGGGCTCAAAAGGGTCAGAACAAACAGGTAGCGGGGTTGATACGGGGGGATATGGATGGACATTGGCACAATTCCAGACAGAGAGGCGCATAAGGCGGCCGCACCAGGCAATGGCGCAGTCACACCGAATCACAGAGCAGCACGGAAGCCGTGCGGATCAGGTCTGGCTGGGTGGGGCGCGGGGCTGCGCACCGGGGAAGACGTCCGCAGGAGGCGGGGCCGGAACATCAAGCGAACGAGCAACGGAATGGCCCGTGCAAAGGGGCGGCAGTGCAAAGCCCATACGGGCCAGCGCCGGCGAGGACAGCAACAGCGTGCAGTAACCGCACTTGGCCCAATCACCGACATGGGGCTGTTGCTGCGGCGCTTTATGGTCGCTGGAGCAGGCCAGCTCGTCGAGCCACTGCAACTCGGCTGAAGATCGCGCCAACCCCTGCCCCAGCAAAGGCCCGAGCAGCAGCAGGCACATGGCCGCCAGGCCAAGCCAGTTGCCGTAACGAAGGGCGCGGGAGTGAGGCAAGCGAGGGTTCCTGATACAGGGGCCTGCCGCATGCTAGCCGGGCCCAGCCCCCAGGTCATCTGAGACACAGGGACGCACCCAGCCCCCTGCGGATCATCGCTGGTTGGCGTACTAACGCGCGGTGTTCGAGATGCCCGTACTGAGCGGTATTAGCTGCGCACCAGGCTGACACGCGCACCGGTCTGGGCCGCGCCCTGTCGCTGGGCGAGAAAACGCGTGCAACTGACCCTCAGGAAGGAGGCGAAATTCACCACTTCGCCGCGGTAGTCCATGACCTCGTCGTACAGCTTGGCGATCAGCTGGTTGGTGGTCATGCCATCGACCGCGGCGATCTCGGCGAGGATGTCCCAGAACTGGTTTTCCAGACGCAGGGTGGTGACCACGCCGCGAATGCGCAACGAGCGGGAGCGGGATTCATAAAGAATCGGGTCGGCTTTTACATACAGCTCGCACATGACTGAGCCTCAGGGTAAATCCAAGGTTTTGTACCCATTGCGTGTTGCATGGGTCGCCCGGTTAAGCATGGCCAAATCCAATGGGCAGAGCCTCAGCCGCGAGGGAAAAGTCTCGCGGCCGAGGTTTCAACCATACAACTTCACAGCTCGATGCGGGTACCCAGCAACCGCAAAAACGCCGCCAGCCATTGCGGGTGTGCCGGCCAGGCCGGGGCCGTGACCAGGTTGCCCTGCACGTGGGCCTGGTCCACAGGGATGTCCATATAGCTGCCGCCGGCCAGGCGCACTTCCGGCCCGCAGGCGGGATAGGCGCTGCATTCGCGGCCTTCCAGCACCCCGGCGGCGGCCAACAGCTGAGCGCCATGGCAGACCGCGGCAATCGGTTTGTTGGCGACATTGAAGTCCTTCACCAGCGCCAACACGGCAGGGTTCAGCCGCAGGTATTCGGGAGCACGACCGCCGGGGATCAGCAGCGCGTCGTAATCCTGCGCAACGACCTGGGCGAAATCGAAATTGAGGGCGAAGTTATGCCCCGGCTTCTCGCTGTAAGTCTGCTCGCCCTCGAAATCGTGGATCGCCGTGCGCACGCTCTGCCCGCTGCTTTTATCCGGACACACCGCATGCACGCTATGACCGACCATCAACAGCGCCTGAAACGGCACCATCACTTCGTAGTCTTCGACGTAATCGCCAACCAGCATGAGAATCTTCTTGGCAGCCATAGTGTTCTCCGGTGTTGAATGAGGGAGAAGCAGTATTGCGCCGCGCCGATGCTGGCGGGTAACAGCCTGCTACTACATAGGCCCGGAAATACAAGGGTGCGGAAATACGCAGCGAGAACATGCCGCGACGCCCACCCCACCCGGCCGGGTGGAGCTGAACGTCGACAAGCCGGCTAGAACAGCATGCGATCGCGTTGCTTACCGCCCCATACCGCCATCAGGCCGGCGACGAGCGCGCCACACAACAGCGCCACGAACATCCACAACGAACTCCATGCCGCGACTTTACGCGCCTGCTCGGCGGCACTCTGCAGCGCATTGCGCGCATTCTCTAGCGCCTGGCGAGCGCGCTCGAACACCTGCTCCACCCGCTGTTCGGCTTGCGCCTGGCCGAGGCCGGTGCGCTGCGCGACTACACGCCCGAGGTATTCACGGTCATCCAGGCTCAGTTGCGAGCCTTCCGAGGCGATGCTGTTGATAAAAATGCGCAACGCCTCGGCCCGCATGGCCTGATCCTCCGCGGGGGTGGTCATGGGTGCGGCGGTCTGATCGCTACGAAACAGCGTGTCGATGTAATAACCGAGCGAGCTTTCCTCACTCGGCGAACCCTCCTCCACCACACCCAAGGCCGTCCCCGCCGCTCCCGAAACCACGCTGGAAACGACCGTACCACCGGCCTGGATACCGCTGCTAAGCAGGTTGCCGACCGAGCCCAGCACCAGAAAAGCGGTCAACAGGGTCGCCAGCGACCACGCCAGAAAGCCATGGGCGCCATCACGGAACAGCGCTTCCTTGCCGCGCATCATGTCGGTATTCGCGCTGACCCAGCGCGCACGCAAACGCCCAGCCATATAGCCCCCCAGCCCCGACGCGACTATCTGGGTCACGGTGATCCAGACAATCGCCGAAATGCCCAGGGTCTGGCCGCTGATACCGCCGCCCATCCAGGGCGCGATTGCCGTGAAGCCAAGAGCCATGCCGAGCAGAATCAGGATCAAGGTCAGGGCAACCGAGCCCGCCGCACCGGCAAACACCGCCCGCCACGACACCCCGGGGCTGTCGGCCGGGTCCACAAGGTTGCCGACGTATACGTTATTGGTTTCGATCATGCCGCACCCCTCCTATTGATTAATCGCATTTAATCGTTGGTAGCCGGTTCAGCACTGCGATCCGCATTGGCTGGTCCTTTAAAGGCTCGCCCCCGCACAACGACGCCCGCGACAGGCGCGCCCCGGCGAATATCAATCCGCCGGGCTGCCCACTCAATACTCGACGGCTATCGCCAGGCGATCTAAAGCGCGCCTGGCGATACGACACCCGATTGGACTAGAACCTTTGAAAGCGGGGCGCGACGACAAGAACTGCCTGCACCCCCAACTGCAATGTTTCTCGATGACCTGCCAGTGAGTCGACCCGCAATCAGGCAGCCTGGTTCGAGGAATCTTGCTTCTGAGCCTCGCCGATCTGTTTTTTCAGCTCGGTTTTGCGCTCGGCCATTTGCTCACCCATTTCGTCCAGACGGGATTTACTGAGCAACTTGCGAGCGCGGGGAAACAGTTCGCGCTCTTCTTCGTCGATATGATGCTCGAGCAGCTCCTTGATCACCTTGACCCGACCGGTGAACTCGGGGGTCGATGGGTCGGTGCCTTTCAAGTCGGGAAGCACCAGCGAGTCGACGGTGCGGTGTTCTTCCTTGGCCTCGTAGAACATCTGCGCCTCCTCCTTGCCGCCGGCTTCCTTGAAGGCGGGATAGAGCAGCTCCTCTTCCAGCTTGGTGTGCACGCTGACTTCCGCTTCCAACTTATACAGCAGTTGGGTGCGGCCCTTGACCGCCCGCGTGGAAGACTCCTGCAGCTGGGTGAGAATCTCTTTGACGATCTGGTGGTCGGCTTTCAGCAGGTCAATGGCATTCATGGCAATAGCCTCTCTTGTCGGTAAAAAACGGGGTTACCTTTTTCCCGTCTTGAAAGAGCATTGAGCATGCCAAGCCGAAGCCTTATGTATTTTCTATCCATATCAATAAGTTAGAAGCCAGCCAGGCAATACCTGCCATGCAAGCTGCATGATCCGGGTATACCGCCAGGGCATTTTGCATGGCCAGCGCCGCTGCGTTCGAGCGGGCCGCTAGCGCCAGCGATCGAGCAGGTTGACCACCAGTCGATCCAGCCAGCCCCAGATGCGCTGCTGCACGCGTCGCCACAAGGGGCGGGCATGCCAGAGGTCGAGGGTGACTTCGAGGCTATCGGCGAAATCCGCGTGAAAGCACGCCGCGGCCGCGTCGGTCAGCGTCGGCTCGAGCGCTTCGAGATTGGCGTCGAGGTTGAAGCGCAGATTCCAGTGGTCGAAATTGCACGAGCCGATGCTCACCCAGTCGTCGACCAGAATCATCTTCAGGTGCAAAAAGCGTGGCTGGTACTCGAAGATCCGCACGCCGGCCTTGAGCAGTTTCGGGTAATAGCGCTGGCCGGCAAAGCGTACCGGCGGATGGTCGGTATGCCGCCCGCTGAGCAGCAAGCGCACCTCGACACCGCGCGCCGCAGCCTTGCGCAGCGCCCGGCGGACTCTCCAGGTCGGCAGAAAATACGGGGTCGCGAGCCAGATACGGCTCTTGCTCAGGGTCAGCGCGCGCAACAGCGAGCGGAGGATATCGCGATGCTGCCGGGAGTCGGCATAAGCCACCCGGCCCAACCCCTGCCCGACCGGCTGCCGCGGCAAACGCGTGAAACCCAGCCGCGGCCGCTCGCGCCAGCGCAGGCGCGCGTTGGCGGCCAGCCATTGGCGGTCGAACAACTGCTGCCAGTCGCTGACCAGCGGGCCGCTGATCTCCACCATCAACTCATGCCAGGCGCTCTGCGGTTCGCCGGGGACCCAGAACTCGTCAGTGGCGCCGGTGCCGCCGACAAACGCCGTGCGGCCATCGACCAGCAACAACTTGCGGTGATCGCGGTAGAAGTTGCGCAAGCCACGCCGCCAGCCCAGCGGGTTGTACCAACGCACCTCCACCCCGGCGGCGCTCAAGCGCAGGCGATCGGCGGGCAGCAGCCCCTGGCAACCGAAATCGTCGAACAGGCAACGCACACTCACGCCACGTTGCGCCGCGGCACAGAGCACATCGATCACAGCGGTGGCACAGGCACCGCTCTCGACCAGGTATTGCTCGAACTCGACGTGGTGTTCGGCGGCCGCTATCAGCTCGATCATCCGAGGAAAAAACACCGGCCCATCGTTGAGCAAAACGAAGCGGTTACCCTGGCGCCAGGGGAATACCGTATCGGTCATCGTGGCGCAGCCCGCCAGCCAGCCCAGGTTCGGCACATACGCATAAGCATCCGTCAGTTGGCACGTGTGGCCGCCACGATAGTCGCCCGCGGGCAGCGTTGCAAAGGCCAAGGGGCTTGGCTGGCAAAGCGCAGAAACGTATGCGATTTACCGGCGCCAGGTATTTTCTGAAGCCATGGCCCATGGGGGGGATAGGAATAACCAGCGGAAATCGACCGAAAGCGGGCGGTAGCGGGAGGCTAGAATCGGCCAGAAGCGGGCAGTCAGCAGCATCAATCTCATGGTTTGAGAATCATCTAGCCGGCATCCGCTTCGGCTCGCGGCGAACAGGGAGCTTCAGCGGCTCCCTGCTGGATGCGTGCCATCTCCTCATGGCTCGACATGCACGCCGAACCCCGTTTGCCCCGGTGCGATCTCCGGGCGCAGGGTGAGGTCTGGGATTTCGTAGGCGCCGGCATTCTGGGGGCGGAAGGGGATTGGCGCGGCGCTGAACAGCTCGTCCAGGCGCTGCCCGAGCTGGTCGCAGATCGTAGTGTAGCGGGCTTCGTCGATCTTGCCGGTGCGGTAGACCACGAATGGCGGCAGGACGTCGAAGCCGGGGTAATAGAAGATACCGTGGTGGATGGGGAAGAGCAGCTCGTCAATCGGGCCGTTGATGCCTCGTGGGCTGTAATGCGGCTCCCAACCTCCGGTGGTGACGATCAGCATGGCGCGCTTGCCGGCCAGCGTACCCTCGCCGTAGCGGTCGCCCCAGCGGGCGTCGGAATGCTCGCCCACGCCGTAGGCGAAACCATAGGCATAGACACGCTCCACCCAGCCCTTGAGGATGGCCGGCATGGAGAACCACCAGAGCGGGAACTGCAGGATGACCGCGTCCGCCCACAGTAGTTTCTCCTGTTCGTGCACGATATCCAGGCTCTGCAGGCCGTTCTCGTAGGCATGCTTGGAGTCGAGGGAGGGATCGAAACGCTCGCCGGATCGGCGCTCGATGCTGTCATCGGTATCGAGCTGCGCCTTCCAGTTCATCGCGTACAGGTCCGAGACCTGGACGCTGTGTCCTGCGGCTTCCAGGTGTTTGACTGTGAAGTCCTTGAACGAGCCGTTGAGCGATCGGGGTTCGGGGTGGGCATAAACGAGCAGAATATTCATGGCTGGGCCTCCAAGGGTTGTGTGTGGGCAGGATGGAGATTTGCCGGGTATAGTTGAAATGAATATCCGATATGCCAGGTATTGCGGTGAGTAATCTCGGAAGGCTGGACCTCAACCTGCTGGTCACCCTGGATGTACTGCTGGCGGAGCACAACGTCACCCGTGCGGCGGAGCGGCTAAACCTGTCACAGCCCGCGGTGAGCGTGCACCTCGCCAAGCTGCGGGAGTTCTTCGGCGATCCGTTGCTGCTGCCGGGCCCGCGCGGCATGCTCCCGACAGCGCGGGCGGACGAACTGCGCGAACCGTTGCGCCAGGCGCTGGAGACGCTGGGACACGCGGTGTCACCCACGCGGCCCTTCGACCCCGCCGAGGCCTGCCATACCTGGCGCGTCATGGCCTCCGACTATGGCGACTCGACCATCGTGCTACCGGCGCTGGCCAAGTTGCGCTCGGCAGCGCCGAATACCCGGCTCGCGGTGCTGGAACTGGTGCCGTCACGTATCGCGCGGCAAGCAGAACGGGGCGAGATCGACCTGGCCTTCCATACCCGAGACGACGCGCCACCTGAGCTGCACGGCCGCACCCTCTTCACGGAGCGCTACGTGCTGGCGGGCCGGGCGGGCCATCCCGAACTGGGAGCGCCGCCTACGCTGGAGCGATTCTGCCGGCTCGACCATGTGATCGTGTCGCCGAACGGCGGGGGCTTTCGCGGCGTGACCGACGAGACGCTAGCGGCGACGGGCCTGTCGCGCCGAGTGTCGCTTTCCGTTCCGCACTTTCTGTTCGTCATCTCGACTTTGCTGAGCACGGACCTGGTGGCGATGCTGCCTGAGCGCCTGGTTCGCGGAAACACTGCCCTGCAGGTGACCGAGCCGCCCGTTCAGGTACCAGGCTACGAGATGGTCATGCTCTGGCACGAGCGCTCCCATCGCGACCCAGCGCATCGCTGGCTGCGCGAGCACATTGCCGGGGCGATATAGCGAACCGGCCGACACTGCCGGCTACTTCATTCAGCCACGAACATCTGGATGAGTTGCGCGGCACCCGAGAGGATCAGTAGAGCAGCCAGCAGGACGAAACAATCGGAAACACCCATTGATGCTGCTGAGTGACATTATTGGGTCAACTCCAGCCTTCGTGGCGGGCTGCAGTCGACCCATAGCAGCCGGCTGCAACAGGAGTAAGCGGCCAGTCGGGAGTAGGATCTAGCGACTCAAATTGACGCTCGGTCAGGCGTGCCCTGTTGACCGCTTACTAGAAAGCTATTAACTGCACACCCTGCTAATGGAATGTGCAGCTCTGCTGTAGCTTTGAAAGATCTAGCTCACTTCATTGTCGGCATAGAGAACGAGACACTCTCGCGCACCCCAGCCGACGGCCAACGCTGAGTAACGGTCTTGCGCTTGGTGTAGAAGCGAACGGCGTCCGGGCCGTAGGCGTGCAGGTCGCCGAACAGTGAGCGCTTCCAGCCGCCAAAGCTGTGATAGGCCACCGGCACCGGCAAGGGCACGTTTATACCGACCATGCCGACCTTGATGTTGTCGGAGAAGTAGCGCGCTGCTTCGCCATCACGAGTAAAGATACAAGTACCGTTGCCGTATTCGTGAGCATCGATCAGGTCCATTGCTGCCTGCATGCTCTCGACCCGCACAACCTGCAGCACCGGGCCGAAGATCTCTTCCTTGTAGCTGAGCATCTCGGGGTTTACCCGATCGATCAGCGTACCGCCAACGAAGAAACCGTTTTCGTGTCCCGCCACCTGTGGGTTGCGGCCGTCGACCACGATGGTCGCACCCTGTTCTTCGGCGCTGTCGATGTAACCGACTACCTTTTGCTGATGGACCTTGGTAATCACCGGGCCGAAGTCGTTGCTCTTGTCCGAGTAGGCACCAACCTTCAGCGACTGCATGGCGGTCTGCATCTTCTCGATCAGCGCGTCGGCGGCCGCATCGCCCACGGCGACGGCCACGGAGAGCGCCATGCAACGCTCGCCGGAGGAGCCGAAGGCCGCGCCCAGCAGCTGATTGACGGCGTTATCTATGTCCGCATCGGGCATCACGATGGCGTGGTTCTTCGCGCCGCCCAGGGCCTGGCAGCGCTTGCCGTTGGCATTGGCGGTTTTGTAGATGTACTCGGCGATCGGAGTCGAACCAACGAAGCTGACAGCCTGGATGCGTTCGTCGCTGAGCAGCACGTCCACCGCTTCCTTGTCGCCGTTGACCACGTTCATCACCCCATTGGGTAGGCCGGCCTCCTGCAGCAGCTGGGCAATGAACAGGGTGGAGCTGGGGTCACGCTCGGACGGCTTGAGGATGAAGCAGTTGCCGCAGACGATGGCCATGGGGAACATCCACAGCGGCACCATCGCCGGGAAGTTGAACGGGGTGATCCCGGCCACTACGCCCAGCGGCTGGAACTCGCTCCAGGAGTCGATGTTCGGGCCGACGTTCTTGCTGTGCTCGCCCTTGAGCAGCTCGGGGGCGCCGCACGCGTACTCGACGTTCTCGATGCCGCGCTGCAGTTCACCCAGCGCGTCGTGGGCGATCTTGCCGTGCTCCTCGCCGATCATCTGGGCGATGCGTTCGGCGTTTTTTTCGAGCAATTCCTTGAAGCGGAACATCACCCGTGCCCGCTTGATCGGGGGGGTGTTGCGCCACTCAGGGAAGGCGGCTTCGGCGGCAGCGATGGCCTGCTCGACGGTCGCGGCCGACGCCAGAGCAACTTGCTTGCTGACTTCGCCGGTGGAGGGGTTGTACACGTCCTGCAGGCGAGCAGCGTCGCTGACGATCTGGCCGTTGATCAGGTGTCCTACTGTGCTCATGGGGCGACTCCTAGAAAATGGACGACAGGGCAAGAGGCCGCTGCCTTTATGTTGAAAAAGGAAGGGTTACCAAAGGCTGCTGTAGAGCTCGACCATTTGCTCGACGGTCGGCACACGCGGGTTGTTGCCCGGCGAGCCGGAGGCGAGCGCCTGTTGCGCCATGGTCGGCATCAGCTCGAAGAAACGTTCGCGGTCGATACCAAACTGCGCCGGTGTCGGCACCTGCAGCTCGTCATTGAGCGCCTGCAGTTCGGTGAGCAGCTTGGCGTTGGCCTGCTCGGCGCTGTCCTGTTCGCTGGCGATTCCCATGGCCCGTGCGCAATCGGCGTAGCGCTCGGCAGCGGCAGGGATGGAGAAAGCCGTCACGCAAGGCAGCAGCATGGCGTTGGACAGGCCATGAGGCACGTGGAAGAAGGCCCCTATCGGACGGCTCATGCCATGCACCAGCGCCACCGAGGCACTGGAGAAGGCGACGCCGGCGAGCGTCGAGCCCAGCATCATGGCTTCGCGAGCCGCCTGGTCGGAACCGTCGTGGTAGACCCGGCGCAGATTCGGGCCGATCAGGCGCATGGCCGCCAGGGCCTGGCTGTCGCTATAGAGGTTGGCCTTCTGGCTCACGTACGCCTCGATGGCGTGAGTCAGGGCATCGAGGCCGGTATCTGCGGTGACACGTGCCGGCAGACTAAGCGTCAGGCTGTAGTCGACCAGTGCCGCGACGGGCATGAAGCCGATGCCGACGCAGAGCATCTTCTCGTCGTTCTGCTCGTCGGTGATGATGGTGAATCGGGTGACCTCCGAGCCTGTTCCGGCCGTGGTCGGCACCGCGATGATCGGCAGGCCGGTCTCGGTAACGTTGCGCGGGAACTTGTAGTCGCGCATTTCACCGCCCAACTTGGCCAGGATGCCGATGGCCTTGGCACTGTCGATTGGGCTGCCGCCACCCAAGGCGATGATGCTGTCGTAATCGCCGGCGCGCGCCTTTTCCACTCCGGCCCGAATCGAATCGACCGTGGGTTCGGGAACGGTATCGGCGAAGATGTCCGCCTTCAGCCCGCTTGCGGCCAGGGTTGCCTGAATACGCCCGGCATACCCCAGTTGAACCATCATCTTGTCGGTAATCAGCAGCGGGCGCGAACAGCCGAGACTGCTCAGCACGTTTGGGATGGCCTCGCTGGCACCAGCGCCTAACTGCAGGATGCGCGGCAGTATCACTTGATTGGTCATGTGCACTCCAGGTTGTGTAGGCATGAGAAGACCCCTGGGACCTGCAAGGCCATCCCATGCGTTATCTAAGAACTGTTTGGCGCAGGCCGGGCAGTAAGGCTGCCCGGCGTTTACGCTATTGGTCGGAACTCAGCGGTGCCGCGGGATTAGGGGCCGCGCCATAGACATAGCCAGGGCTCCCCCCTTGGCTCGGTCCGTTCTGAATGGTCGGCGTCACGCTGTCGACGACCAGCGTCGGCGAGCGCAGACGCTTGCCAAAGTCCTGATCGAGCATGCGCATCAGCGACCAAGCGAGGACGCCCAGTACCGGAATCAATGGCAGGGCCACGATGATGGTGGAGGTTTGCACCGCCTTGAGCCCGCCGACCTTGATCAGGCCGACGCCAACCACCGCCAGCAGCAGCGCCCAGGTGATGCGAATCCAGCGGCGTGGTTCCTCATAACCGGACAGCTCGCGCGAGGTGACCGACGCCAGCACGTAGGCCGCCGAGTCCAGGGTCGTGGCGAGGAAGACGAAGCACAGCAGAACGAAGCCAGCGATGACCAGCTCGGCCATGGGCATGGTTTTCAGGATTGCCAGGACAGTGGCGGGAATACCCTGCTGGTTGAGAATGGCGCTGACGTCCAGAGCCCCTGAGAGCTGCAGGTCCAGGGCATAACCGCCCCACACCGCGAAGAACACCCAGCAACCCAGGCTGCCCCAGATCAGCTCGGCGAACACCAGCTCCCTGATGGTACGACCACGGGAGATGCGAGCGACGAACAGGCCCATCATCGGCGCATAGGCGATCCACCAGGCCCAGTAGAAGATGGTCCAGTCCTGGGGAAAGCTGCCTTTGGCGATCGGATCGGTCCACAGGCTCATCTGCACGAAGTTGTTGAACATCAGGCCGATACTGTTGGACCAGCCATTGATGATGAACAGAGTCGGGCCAATGGCCAGAACAAACAGCAGGAGCAGCACCGCCAGATAGACGTTGATATCGCTGAGCAGCTTGATGCCTTTGCTCAGACCGAACCACACGCTCATGCCGAACAGGGCGGTCCACAGGCCGAGAATCAGCATGTCGAAGCCGAACGAAGGTTGCACGCCGAGTACGTCCGAAGCCAGTGTCGAAACCAGCGGCACGGCCAAACCCAGCGAGGTGCCGACGCCACCGACGATGCCGAAGACCACCACTGTATCGAGCAGGATACCCAGCCAACCGTTGGCCTTGTCACCCAGGAGCCCTCGCGCGGCGACCGACAAACGAACGCCAGGTTGACGACGAACGTACATGGAGTAAGCAATGGGAATCGCCGGTAGGCAGTAGAAGGCCCAGGGCGTCAGGCCCCAGTGGAACTGCCCGTAGGCCAGTGCCCACTCGGCCGCCTCCTTGCTTTGGCCGACGAGGCCGCGTGGCGGGCCATCGAAGTAGTAGATCGGCTCGACCCAGGCCCAGTTGGCGATGGCGATACCGATGCCACCACAAAAGATCATGGCTACCCAACTGAAGTAGGAAAACTCGGGTAAATCCTCGGCGCGGCCAAGGCGAACCTGGCCGTAGCGCCCCAGGGCGAGCCACAGCAGAAACACCACCGCGGCAACGCCAGCGATCAGATAGAGCCAACCGAAATTGCCGGTGGCGAAGCCGAACAGCTGCTTGATGACCAGGTTCCCAGACTCGGGAAACAGGACCAGGGGAATGGTGATGCCGAGAATGACGGCTATCGAAGGCCAGAATACTCGCCCGTCCAGGGCTGAGCCGTGGTTAATGTTGCTCATCGCGAAAATCTCCTCTTGTAGGCTGGCTACGGCGGCGTGCGTTTAGCGATCGCCGGGAGCCGTAGTGCGCGGAAACAAAATGCGGGTTATCCGTCGTATCACTCGGCGCGCAAACGCTGCCGGTTAAAGAGAGGGCGATGAACATCGGGTATGGCTTTTTTGTATTTGTTATTCATGGTGCTTCTCACAAGGTCGCTTCAGGGGGAATCGCTCTGGCATGCCGGGCAGCGGCATGCCAGAGCGACGGCTGATACCGGGCGGTTAGCTCGGCAGGTACTCCTCACTCCAGCTTTCGCTGATGCTGTTGCGCTCGATCAGCGCGTCGATCTGGGCCTGGCTGTAGCCGAATTCCTGCATCACGCGGCGGGTCGAGGCGCCGAACTTCTCGGCCGGCGCCAAGGCGCGAATCGGCGCATTGCGCGGACGGATCGCGTAGGGATCCAACTGAGTGACGCAATGGCCGCTCGGGTGATCGGCATAGACGCTGAACGAATAGCTGCCGTTGTCGGTGCCGGGGCGGCCGTCAGCAGGGCGGCTGTAGCGTTGGCGCAGGCTGTCGAGGTTGTCCGGCGCCACCGCGGCGATATCGGCGGCGAGCAGGCGCTGCTGCCAGGTGGCGGCCGTTTCCGAGGCCAACGCCTGGTTGAGGAAGGCCGCTCGGTCGGCGGCGGCGCTGATGCCCGCCAGACCGGTCACGCGCTCCAGACGCTCCAGCTCCACCTCGCTGCTGTCCAGGTACAGCCAATCGTCAGCGGTGCGGTAGAAGCGCGACAGGTCGCTGTACCCAACGGCATCACGGCCTGACGGCTCATCGAAGGGGCTCCTGCCCGCATAGTCGAAGCAGAAGGGAATCTGCACCAGGTTGCCCAGCGACGCCAGGGAGGTGCGGGCGCGACTGACCTGACCGGTTGCCTCTTTGCGGTACAGCGCGGCGGCGACCCCCAGGGCGGCGGCGAAGCCGCACATGACGTCGATGGTGCCGACGTGGGCGTGCTCTTCCGGGGTCTGCATGCCGCCACCAAAGCGCAGCATGATGCCGGTGGTGGCCTGGATCAGGTCGTCGTAACCCAGATAGTCGGTACGCGGGCCACGACGCGGGCCGCCAAAACAGTCCAGCTGGCAGAAGATCACGCCCGGATTCACCACCTGCAGGCTGGCCTCATCGAGGCCCAGGGGCTCCAGCTGTCGATCAGGCGCGTTCATCACGATGACGTCCACCGAACGCACCAGGGTATTGAACACCTCGCGGCCATCCGCCTGGTTCAGGTCGACCAGAATGCTCTTCTTGCCACGCGCCGAGGACATGCCGAATACCACGGTGTTCCACGGGTCGTAGTTCGGGGTGGCCGGGTCGAGCTTGATCACATCAGCGCCGAAGCGGCCCAGGAACGAAGCCGAGTGCGGGCCGGCGATGACGTTGGTCAGGTCGAGAACACGCACGCCTTCCAGCCAGCCAACGGCTTTTTCGGACGGAGCAGGTAGCGCTGGCGAGGCACACTCGGCCAGAGTGGCGAGGGCCTCCCGGACATCGACCGTACGGCGCGGGTTGGGCGCCAGCATCATGGCTGCGCTATCTTCCAGCCAAGCGATAGCTCCCGGCTGCTTCATCTTGCCGTATTGCGGATCTTCGACCTCGACCACCAGGCCGGCGGTATTGGCGTGTTCATCGTGCAGCCACTCCTGCGTGGAGCGGTGCGGGGCGCCGGGGAACTGGCCTTCGCCGAAGATCTTTTCCCACTCGGCGGCGGTCTTGGTGAGGAATACCTCTTTCATTCGCGCCGAAATACGCTGGGCCCAGTGCGCCGGCAGCGGATAGACACCCAGCGAGGCATCGCCCTCCCACTGCTCCATCGGTAGATAAGGGTCTTCGACCTTGGGCAGGCCGGCAGCGAGCATTTCCTCATACAGGCCCATGGCCTGGAGGCAACGCTTGGCGTGGGAACGATGCGATGGGCACACCGCGTAGAACTTGCGGCCATCGGCGCATTCGTAGGTGCGGTAGAACGGATCTAGGTATTCCTGCAGATCCTCGTAGCTGAGGTTCATCGGCAGCTGCTCGGCGCGCCGGCGCTCGATTTCCTTCTCGCGCAGGGTCTTGTAGCGCAGCGGATAACCGTCGATCTTGATCGAGTTGTACGACAGCCCCTCCATCACGGCGGAAGCCAGGGGTACCTCAATTTCATCGCCCAGGCCGCTGCGTTGCCGCGCCTGCAGGGCAAGCACCACCGCGGACACCGCCAACATGGTGCCGTAGGCGGACGCCAGCGGCAGCGGCGAGAAGCTCGGGTTGATCCCCATCAGCACGCGGTTCTGGCCCATATCGGTGAACACCCCGGATGCCGACGCGATGATCGACTCGAAGGCACGCCAGTCGCGGCGCAACTCGTCGTTGCTGGCAAAGCCTGGAATGGACAGCGTGATCAGCTCGGGGCGCTGGCGCCGCAACTCGGTGAAGTCCAAGCCCAGGCGCTGCATGACGCCCGGGCGGAAGTTCTCGATCAGGATGTCGGCACTGGCGATCAGCGCCTTGGCGTCTTGCAGACCTTGGGCAGATTTGAGGTCGAGTTGCAGGCAGTGCTTGTTGCGGTTGAGCACGGCGTTGGCCGGGCTGTCCCACAGTGGCCCGCTGGGGGGATCGATATGGATGACCGTGGCGCCGAGGTCCGCGAGGATCATGGCCACGGCAGGCCCGGCGATGTACTGACCGAAGTCGATGACCTTGACGCCGTTGAGGGGTAATTGACTGAGCTGTCCCATGATTCACCATCGCTTGCAAGACCCGCTGCAATACGGGCTTTTGTTGTTGTGAGTAATCGCCGACATACCTAGCCCCAGCCTTGCCTCGGGGTTTGGCGACGACTTGCAGCGCTACTTTGGGAAAAATGGAGGAAGGCGAAAAGCAATAAAAAAAACCCCTAAGGCATGATTTTTTTTATGGCTGGATAAAGATACTTATGGGTGGCCAGGCTCTAGCGTCCGGCGATAGGGGTTAAAGCCGGCTCCTGAGGCAGGAGCCGATTATTGAGCGGGAAGGACTGGAAAGAGGCGCAGGTCCGGCTGGAGCGGGCCTTGGCGCGAGTGGGGAGGTTCAGTTTTCGAGGTGCGCGGTCTGAGCCTGCGATACCAGCCAGGCAATGAATGCAACGGCCTGGGGGTTGGCCGTAACCAGGGGGGAATACACCAGGTAGAAGGCTTCCTGGGTAGTGAAACGCTGTTCGAAGGGCGCGATCAGAGCGCCGTGATCGAGCATGTGCTCGACCAAGGAGGAGCGCGCCAAGGCCACACCCTGGCCCAGCTCGGCCATTCTCAAGGCCGAGATCAACGTATCGAATTGCAGCCCCTGGGATGAATCCACTCGGTCTGCCCCGGCCTTTTTCAACCAGTAGCCCCAACCTTCTTCATAGCCCAGAACATGCAGCAATTCGTGACGCGCTAGGTCCCCGGGCGTGTTCAGTGGCTTCAGCTCGGTCGCCAACGAGGGTGAGCACACCGGCACCAGAGAGTCCCAGGTCAGTCGATCCGCTTTCAGGCCAGCCCACTTGCCCTGGCCGTGGCGGATCTCCAGGTCGGCCTCGACGTCGGTATCGCCGACCCAGATATTGCTGGTGATGTGCAGGTTGATATCGGGGTGCAGCCTGCGAAACTCGGGCAGGCGCATCGCCAGCCAGTGGATGAAGAAAACCAGATTAACGCGCACGGTCAGTACCTTGCGGTGCCCCTGGCCGAATATCTCATCGGTGGCAGCGCTCAAACGCTCAATGGCTTCGTGAACCGCCGGCAGGTAGGCCTGACCGGCTTCGCTGAGCTCCAGCCCTCTGGGCAGGCGCTTGAACAGCGCGGCTCCCAGCTTCATCTCCAGCCCCTTGACCTGCTGACTCACGGCTGCCTGTGTCAGGTTCAGCTCTTCGGCGGCATGGGTAAAGTTGAGGTGGCGAGCCGCAGATTCGAACGCCCGCAACCAATTGAGCGGCGGCAAGATTTGTCTCATCAGGGACAGTCTCCAGGAATCATGAATCACCCGCTGCGAAGCTCCTCGCGGCGGGTTGATAAGGTGATCGGCGAGCAGGTAGCACCAATGAGCCTTGCCCGCGAAGTAGAAAATGACGTTACGGTGTCTTGAGGACCTGAGTTTGGGCCGAGCACGCGACACACAGACAGCTTAAGCAACCGCGCATGCATGGGACGTTTAGTTCAATACCATGGGATTGACACTGTAGACGATCGGTCTAATATATTTCCATGACTACTTCCAAGCCCCTGGCCCGTCGTGGCCGCCCCCCCAAGGTCGCGAGAACTTTTGAAGACACTCGTGAGGCCTTGCTGCATTGCGGCATGGAAGTGCTGACCGAGCAGGGCTTTGCCGCCACGGGGATAGATGCAGTGCTGAAACGTGTCCGCGTTCCCAAAGGCTCGTTCTATCACTACTTCGACAGCAAGGAAGCCTTCGTCCAGGAGGTGCTGCAGCGCTATGCCGCCTACTTCGCGCGCAAACTGGATCGCTGGCTGCTGGACGAAAGCGTTCTGCCCCTGCAACGCCTGAGCAACTTCGTCGAAGACGCCAAATCCGGTATGGCGAAGCACCAGTTTCGCCGGGGCTGCCTGGTGGGCAACCTGGGCCAGGAGATCACGGCATTGCCCGCCAGTTTTCGCCAAACGCTGGAGAACGTCCTTCTCGACTGGCAAGAACGGCTGGTCAATTGCCTGACCGAGGCAGTCAGCCTCGGACAGCTGAGGCAGGGCAGCGATTGCGATGCGCTTGCCGCCTATTTCTGGATCGGCTGGGAAGGTGCCGTGCTACGCGCCAAGCTGGTTCAGAACACACAACCGCTAGACACCTTCGCCACCGGTTTTCTGACCGGCATGGCGAGGTAGTGTTTTTTTCACCATTTATAGACGATCAGTCTAAATAAGGAGAGACCATGTTCCAGGCATTACTCATCGACAAAAATGAAGACCGTTATCAGACGCGACTGGCCGAGCTGGATGACACGCAGCTGCCCGAAGGCGACGTCACCGTACGCATCGAGTTCAGCACCCTCAACTACAAGGATGGCCTCGCCATCAGCGGTCGCAGTCCGGTGGTGCGGCGATTTCCCATGGTGCCTGGCATTGACCTGGCCGGTACCGTCGAAGTCAGCAATCATGCCCGCTACAAGACTGGTGACCGGGTATTGCTCAATGGCTGGGGCGTCGGTGAAACCCATTGGGGTGGGCTGGCCCAGAAAGCCAGACTGAAAGGTGACTGGCTTATCCCGCTGCCCGATCAACTGAGCGCACGTCAGGCCATGGCAATAGGCACCGCCGGATACACCGCCATGCTCTGCCTAATGGCGCTGGAACGTCACGGCTTGTCGCCAGACAGTGGTGAGGTGCTAGTGACTGGTGCCAATGGCGGAGTCGGTAGCTTCGCCATCGCATTGCTCGCCGGCCTGGGGTACTCGGTAACTGCTTCAACTGGCCGCCCGGCGGAGGCTGATTATCTGCAGAGCCTGGGAGCCACCACAATCATCGACCGCGCAGAGCTGAGCAGCCCCGGACGTCCCCTGGCAGCGGAACGGTGGGCAGCGGCAATCGACTCGGTGGGTAGTCATACTCTGGCCAATGTCTGTGCCGGCACACGTGCAGACGGTGCTGTCGCGGCCTGCGGTCTGGCTCAGGGCATGGACTTTCCGGCCACTGTCGCACCCTTCATCCTGCGCGGCGTCAGCTTGCTGGGGATCAACAGCGTTACCCGCCCCTATGAGGAACGGGGAACGGCTTGGCAACGCCTGTGCTCGGAGCTGGATCTGGCGCAGCTGGATGAAATTACTCGGGAGATCGCCCTTAGTCAGGCAATCGACGCCGCCAGTGACCTGCTCGACGGCAAAGTTCGCGGGCGGATTGTCGTGGACGTCAATCGCTAAACCGTGAGCGCTGATGGTTGGAAGATGGGGATTGCTTGGCGATGATTGTTACCAATCGAACGGATAGGCAGCGCTCGCCGATGGCAAGCTCTTCGCCGGTTCTTGCCTGATACTACAGGCAGCTTGGGGGCTGTTTGCGCTGGCCACCACAGGCAGTGAATAGCTCCGTCTTTTGTAGACAGCCGATGACCGCTCTTGGCCGGCAGCAGTCATTGCACTGACTATTCCTAATGACTCTTGGCCACACGCAATCGGTCGATTCGTCAGCAAACGCTCAGCTCACCAGCCCAACCAAGCCCCCTTCTCTATCGCTCAAAGTAATCCCGATAAAAAGCAGCCTTCCCATGGTGCCGCGCTATGCCCAACGCACTGCTACTGCTTCGGCAGCAGACGGCAACCCTGGCGCGGGCGCCGATAAACCGTGCGCCGCGACAACGGCATTACTTGGGCAATTGGTAGTCGTCCTGCCCCATCAGGTCGATGCCGCACTCCAGTTCGGCGATCCAGTCGAGAAAGGCGTCGATCATTTGCTTGCCCGCGAATGGCCGGCCGTGCTGCGGCACGATCATCGCGACATCCATGTGCCGCACCATGTTCGCCCATAGCCGACAGGCCTTGTTGCTGGCCATATAGCGACGGTGAAAGCCCAGCATGCTGGAAACGTGGCTGGCGAAGTCCTGCACCGGGCCGGCGTCGTCGACCATGGAGGCGCCCATATCGCCGGAGAAGAGGATTTTGCTCACCGGGTCGTACAACTGGAAGTTACCCACCGAGTGCAGAAAATGCGCCGGGACCGCCTTCAGCTTGCACTTGCCGAGGGCGAAGGAACTGCCCCGGTCGGGCAGTGCGATGATCCGGTCATAGGTGGAAATGCCGTGGTTGATTGCCAGGTAGTTGGCCGTCAGGTGCGGCAGAAAGCGCGCCCACAGCTTGGAGCAGATCACCTTCGCGCGGGTGTGCAGCAACCACTTGTCCAGCGACGCGATGATGTCCGGGTCCTGGTGCGACGCGAAGATATAGGTCAGGTCCTGCACCGGAATACGCTTGGACAGTTCCAGCGACAGCGGCATGTAGGTCAGGTCGCCGCCCGGATCGAGCAGCAGGTACTGCTGGTTGTCGGTGATCAGAAACTGGTTGGACTGCACCCCGTCGCCACTGACCAGATTGTCATACATCAGGCATTGGTGGTTGCCGTCATCGAACAGCACTACGGGGTCGCGTCGCATGGCAGGCTCTCATTGGAAAGCCCGCCAGCTTAATCATCGCGATGCCCGGCGTACTGACCTGGATCAATCGCCCAAGCGACAAGCCGGCAACCCTGCGGGCTGCTGCGTGGGTGCTCCGGCGTCGGCGCAGATTCCTGCTTTCTACAGCGTCACCGCCAACAGGGTCTGAGCTTTTTCCAGGCGCTTGCGCCGCGCCGAATTGGCGATGTTCAGCAAGCCTTTATCGCGCGCCCAGAGTTCGGCCCAGGGGGCGGGCCCAGCGGCAAAGGCCGCGTCCAACGCGTCGCCCAGGCCGTCGAATTCGGCGAACAACCCGGCCAGCAGCAGATGGCCGCTCGGCGCGCGGGGGCATTGGCGCGCCACCTCGGCGCAACCGGCCAGCAAGCCGAGCAGGCGCAGTTGCAGGGCCTGGGGCCAGTGGCTGTCCTGGCCGACGCCGAACAGCCAGGCCGTCACCGCGCACAGCACATGCGCGTCCTCGAGGCTGCGGAAGGGTTTCACATAGTCGTCCCAGCCATCGCCGGGCAAGCGCTGGCAGTGAACTTGATCGAGATGCAGGCGGCCGTGGTCGATGTCCGGCATCAGCGGCAATGCCGGCAGCACTTCGATACGCATCCCGGGAGCACCGGCGTACACCACACCCAGTGCCAGGCGAACCGCTTCGCCCTCGGCCTCCTCGCGGGCGGCGACCAGCAACCAGTCGGCCGAACCGGCGGCGGTGACGAAATCCTTGCGGCCATTGAGCGCCAAGGCATCCAGGCGTGTGTGCATGTCCGCCGGGCGGGTGCTTCTGTTTTCGGTCACGCACAGGGCGCCGAGGGTCCAGGGGGCGGATGGCCAGAGCACACGCAACGCACCTTGGTAACCGGCCAGAAAGGCCAGGCCGGGAGTCGCTGCCAGGCGCCCACCGAGCAACGCCAGCTCGAACGGCGTGGGAGTGCCCAGGCGCGCCAGCAGGCTGGCGTACCACTCATCGAGGCGCGCCGCCGGCAAACGGGGCTGGTCGCTCAATAGCTGTTGCCAGGGCATGGAAGCTCCTTGTCGCTGAAAGTCTCTGTCACACAAGCATCACCAAAACGTCATCCGGGTGACACCGCCTCTACCTAGCCTGAGATTGCCCAACAAGTTCGACCGGCTGCAAGGCTTAAAAGCCGGCTAATCAGGCCAGGTGAAATACCACCAACGAAGGTTAGGCAAGGCTGAGCGCTCGCCAAGGAGCCAACCGAGCAGCGCTGATGGTGACGCCGCATAACCGACGCAGTGATTTTCACCACGCCGAAACGGAGATGACGGCATGACCCAGATGGCAATTACCCGCGACCGCACCACCCCAGCCCGCCGCTTGCAAGCGGAACGCCTGCTGGGCGCCAATGCCCTGCGCGAAGCGCAAGCCCTGCGTTATCGGGTATTCAGCAGCGAATTCGACGCCAAACTCAAGGGTGCCGAATGGGGGCTGGACATGGATGACTACGATATCCACTGCCAACACATCGGGGTCCGCGACCTGGACAGCGGCGAACTGGTCGCCACCACCCGCCTGCTCGACCACCAGGCCGCCGCCGGCCTCGGACGCTTCTACAGCGAAGAGGAATTCAGCCTCGACGGCCTCGCCCATCTGCAAGGCCCGGTGCTGGAAATCGGCCGCACCTGCGTGGCGCCGGCGTACCGTAACGGCGCAACCATCGCCGTGCTCTGGGGCGAGCTGGCCGAAGTGCTCAACGAGGGTGGTTACCGTTACCTGATGGGCTGCGCGAGCATCCCCATGCAGGACGGCGGCATCCAGGCGCAGGCGATCATGCAACGCCTGCGCGAGCGCTACCTATGCACCGAGCACCTGCGCGCCGAACCGAAGAAGCCGCTGCCGACCCTGGATATTCCGGGCAACGTCATCGCCGAGATGCCGCCACTGCTCAAGGCCTATATGCGCCTGGGCGCGAAGATCTGCGGCGAGCCCTGCTGGGACGAGGATTTCCAGGTTGCCGACGTGTTCATCCTGCTCAAGCGCGACGAGCTGTGCCCGCGCTATGCCCGCCACTTCAAGGCGGCGGTCTGATCGCAGTTGCGCAAGGCTGGCGCTGTCCGTAGGGTGCGCCCTGCGCACCGCCGAGTACTGCTTGTGGCGGGCGCAGCAATCCCTGTGGTGCGCATGGCGCACCCTACCGCTGTAGCGCTTTGTCCGCGGAGAGGCCGATGAAGAAATTGCGTTTGTACCTGCGCCTGCTGCGTCTGCTGGCGGTGATTGCCCTGGGCAGCCTGCTCGCGGCCGGTGTCAGCCTGCTCGAGCGCCTGGTGCGGCATGACCTGATGCCGACCCGCCAGCGCCTGACCCGCTGGTTTCTCGCACGCCTGAGCGCGGCGCTGCCGTTCAGCCTGTCGGTCGAGGGCGAATTGCCGCGACAACCGATGCTGTGGGTCAGCAACCACGTGTCCTGGACCGATATCCCGCTGCTCGGCATGCTCGCGCCGTTGTCCTTTCTGTCCAAGGCCGAGGTGCGCGCCTGGCCGGTAGCCGGCTGGCTGGCGCAGAAGGCCGGCACCTTGTTTATCCGTCGCGGTTCGGGCGACAGTGGCCTGGTCAACCAGCAGCTCAACCGCCATCTACAGCGTGGCCGGCATTTGCTGATCTTTCCCGAAGGCACCACCACCGACGGCCTGGCCCTGCGCACCTTTCACGGCCGTCTGCTGAGCAGCGCGATCGACAGCGGTGTGGCCGTGCAACCGGTGGCGATCCGTTACCTGCGCGACGGCCAACCCTGCGATGTGGCGCCCTTTATCGGCGACGACGATATGCTCTCGCACCTGCTGCGCCTGCTCGGCAGCGAGCGGGCGCAGGTGCAGGTGCAGTTGCTGGCGCCGATCGCCAGCCGCGACCTCAGCCGCAATGCCCTGGCCCGCCAAGCGCAGCAGGCGGTGAGCCTGGCGCTGTTCGGCGAAATAGCGCTAGAAGCCCGCGAAAGCCAGGCGGCTTAAAGCTCCAGCAACCCGCGCTCGCGAGCGACAAACGCCTGCAACTCGGGATAGAACTGCTGAAAGTCCGCCAGCAGCGGCTGGTACAGCCGCTCCAGCTCGGCCATGGCGCCATCCAGCCCCTCGGGCCGCGACAAGCGCCGTTGCATGCCGAACAGCACCCGTTCGAGCACACGGAAATCGGCGTAGCTGCCGAGCCAATCCTGCGCCGCCATGCGCGGCGCGATCAGCGCCAGGCGCTCGGGCAGTAGCGGTTCGGCGGCCAGCACCCGATAGACCCGGCCGGTGAACGACGGCAGCGGCTCGGCGACATAGTCGGCCCAGTTCTGCGCCAGGCAGTGGTCGAAAAAGATATCCAGAAGAATCCCGGCATAGCGCCGCCGCTCGGCGGGGAAACGCGCGCGGGATTGAATCTGCAGGGGATGGCTGTCAGTAAACATGTCGATACGCCGATGCAGGCGGATGGACGCTTCGATCTCCGCCGGCCAGCGCCCGGCGAGCGGGCCTTTGACGAAATCCCCGTAGAGGCTGCCGAGCAATTGCGCCGGGGCATCGCCGCCGAGCTGAAGGTGTGCGAGGTAGTTCATGGCAATCCCATCGACATGGTCGATCATCACTATCTTGGCAAACGATCTGCATATTGCCAGACGCCGCTATAAGGTTCGTCGCAACGCGATACGCACTGTATCGCAATCCCAGTCCTGCTGACGGAAGCGCACTTATGACCACGCTATTCGACCCCATAACGATCGGCGACCTGCAATTGGCCAACCGCATCATCATGGCCCCACTGACCCGCTGCCGCGCCGACGAAGGCCGCGTGCCCAACGCATTGATGGCCGAGTACTACGTACAGCGCGCTTCAGCCGGCCTGATCATCACCGAGGCCACCTCGGTCGAGCCAATGGGCGTGGGCTATCCCAACACTCCGGGCATCTGGTCGGATGCGCAAATCAGCGGCTGGAGCAATATCACCAAGGCGGTGCACAACGCCGGCGGCAAGATCGTCCTGCAGCTGTGGCATGTCGGCCGCATCTCCGACCCCAGCTTCCTCAACGGCGCGGCCCCGGTCGCACCGAGCGCCATCGCCGCCAAGGGCCACGTCAGCCTGTTGCGTCCGGAGCGCCCCTACCCACTGCCGCGCGCCCTGGAAACCGAAGAAATCGGCGATATCGTCGAGGCTTATCGCCAGGGTGCGGAAAACGCCAAGGCCGCCGGTTTCGACGGTGTGGAAATCCACGGCGCCAACGGCTACCTGCTCGACCAGTTCCTGCAGGACAGCACCAATACGCGCAGCGACCGCTACGGCGGCTCCCTGGAAAACCGCGCGCGCCTGCTGCTGGAAGTGACCGACGCGGTGGTCTCGGTCTGGGGCGCCGGCCGGGTCGGCGTGCACCTGTCACCACGTGCCGATGCCCATGACATGGGCGATTCCAACCGTGCGGAAACCTTCACCTATGTCGCCAGCGAATTGGGCAAACGCGGTATCGCCTTTATCTGCGCCCGCGAACATGCCGCCGACGACAGCCTGACGCCGCAGCTGAAGGCCGCGTTCGGTGGTGTGTTCATCGCCAACGAAGGCTTCAGCAAGGAGCTGGGCAACGCCTGGCTGCAAAGCGGCAAGGCCGACGCGGTAGCCTTCGGCGTGCCCTTTATCGCCAACCCGGACCTGCCCGCACGCCTGGCACAGGACGCGCCGCTCAACCCGCCTCGCCCGGAAAACTTCTACGGCTCGGGCGCAGTGGGTTATATCGACTACCCGACGCTGTAACGAAGACGCCCTTGTAGGAGCGGCCTTGGCCGCGATGATCGCAGGGACAGACGCAAAAGCCGCTCGAAACAACTAATGCTGTTCACTTAAGCCAAGTGAGCAGCATTTTTTGTAGCCCGGATGAAATCCGGGGCAGTTTGGTGGCTGAGAAATCGCTCCCGGATTGCATCCAGGCTACGCGCTGTAACGAAGACGCCGCGCCCTGTAGGAGCGGCATTGGCCGCGATGAGAACCGGCGATACCGCCGCCGGATCGCCAGCAAGCTGGCTCCTACAAGAAGCGCAGCATTGCACGGCGTCAAGAAATGCTTAGCGCGCGTCTATCTGCTGTTGCAGGTTGCGGATCTGCGCTTGCAGGGTGTTGATGTTGCGGGTGGTCTGTCCGCGGAAGGCGTCGAACTCGGCGGTATCGGCACCGGCGGCCGGGCGGGTTTCCAGATCGCTCTTGAGCACCAGGATGTCCTGTTCGAGACGGGCGATCGCCGGGTTGGGGTTGCCGATTTTCTTCAGCGCCTCGACTTCTCCGCTCAGGCTTTTCAGCTGGCTGGCGAACTTATCGCTATCGGCCACTGCGGATTTCAACGCCGCCTGCTGGCTTTTCAACGTCGCCTGCTCGCTACCGAGGGTTTTCAGGCTGCCTTCGAATTTGCCGACCGCGCCTTGCTGAGCCTTCACCTCGTCGGCCAGTTGCTCGATGCGCTTGTCCTGTCCGCCCTGGGCGGCAGCCACCGTTTGCTGCTGCTTGCTCAGCTCCGCCAGTTTGTTTTCCAGCTGCTTGACCTGCAGCTTGAGCGCTTCGCTGCCGCTGGTGACCGACGACTCGGTGGCGACCACCTTGCCGGAAATATCCTTGATCCGTCCGGCGGCCTCTTCGCTGATGCGCGCAAAGCTTTCCTGGGTAGCGACCAGTTGCTGCTCCATCAGGCTGATCTGCTGGAAGCTCCACCAGCCCAACCCGCACAAGGCGATGGTCAGCGCACCGACCAGAGCCCAGAGCGGTCCGGTGCTGGCACGCTTGGCGGGAGCCACGGCCACGCCACGGGCATGGGAGTGGGCAGGCGCGGCAGGCTCGTGGTGGCCGACGAAATCGTCGCGGTCGCGCGATTCGGCGCGCAGGCTGGGCACATGATCGAGTTCGTCGTGAGCATCGTTACGCATGGGAGAACCTTCAAGAAAGAACGGAGAGCGCGAAATGCCGGGCAGTATACCGGTTAGCACGCAGCGCTTCAGCGTTGCGCAACGCCGGTGCGCGTCGCACCGATGAAGGGCGAGGTAATTCGCCGAAAGGCCGGTCCCCGCCCGACAGCCTTAGACTTTGTGAACTGGTACAAGCTTTGCAGTTCCCCTCGTGAGCCCGCCAAGTCGCATCAAGACGACAACGGCGCGAGCAATCACCACCCAGGGGGAGAGGCACATGGAACTGAACAAAGCGATGTTGGACTGCATGCAAGCGTTGCGTCGTCGTCTGCGCACTGAAATGGCCATCGACATCCGCCTCAGCCAGCCCGATGCGATCAACGCCATGCTCAGCGCGTGTCTGTTCTCCAGCGACGAAGAAACCCGCCAACTCGGTCAGCGTCTGGCCCAGTTCAGCGACAAAACCACTCCGGCCGCCAAACCGGCAACCCCGGTCGCGCTTCCCGCGACACTGCTGGATACCGCCCATGTCGGTAAAACGGGCGGTTCGGTGCGCATCTACCGCGGCCAGCGGGTCTACGCCTGAGGCATCGGTTCAGCGCTGTTGCTGGGCCTGCCACCATTGGCAGAACTCATCCAGCGCGGTCCAGATGCTGACCTGGGGGTCGTAGTCGAGGTATTCGCGGGCACGGTCGATATTCAGCGAAAAGTCTTTCGCCATCACCGCAACGCCCAGACGAAACAGGCTCGGTTCCGGGCGCCCCGGCAACAGTTTGCATAGGCTCTCGTTGACCAGCGCCGCGGCGTAGGCGACGCCATAAGGCATGTGCCGGGTGACCGGCGGTAGATGCATCTGCCGCAGCACATAATTGACCACGTCCCACAGCGGCAGCGGCGCTCCATTGCTGATGTTGTAGACCTTGCCGAGGGCCGGCTCGGCGGCGAGCAAGGCACTGAACAGCGCATCGTTGAGGTTCTGCATGCTGGTGAAATCGACCTTGTTCAGGCCATTGCCGATGATCGCCAGGCGGCCCTTGCGCTGCATCGCGATCAGCCGCGGGAAGATGCTGGTGTCGCCGGCACCGGTGACGAAGCGCGGACGCAAGGCGAGCACTTCGAGACCGAACTCCTGGGCACCGAAGACTTTCTGTTCGGCGAGGTATTTGGTCGCCCCGTAATGATCGGAAAAGCGCGTCGGGACTTGATCTTCCTTGATATCGACATGCGCCTTGCCATCGAAGTAGATCGACGGCGAAGACAGGTGGACCAGGCGCCGGACCTTTTGCTTGAGGCAGGCCTCGACGACGTTTTCGGTGACCGTCACGTTGGCCTCATAGAAGGACTGGTAGCGCCCCCATACGCCCACCGCGCCAGCGCAATGCACCACCGCCTCGACGTCCGCGCAGAGCCGTTGCACCAGCGCGGGGTCGGCCAGATCACCCTGAACGAACTCAGCGCCGCGCTTGACCAGATGCGCCACCCCTTCCGCGCGCCGACCATTGACCCGCACGCTCAAGCCCTGCTCCAGCGCGAAGCGGGCAAAACGCCCGCCAATAAAGCCGCTTGCGCCCGTTACCAGGATCTTCATCGTCGCTTCTCCGCACCATTGGCTGCATGCATGCACTCTAGCAATCAGGCGGCCGCCGTGCGCTGTCCTGCCGTGCCATAACAGCGACCTTGGCTACGAGGCGCCGGCAAAGGACACACAATCGCGACAATTCGCTGCAACCGGCTACCCTGCTTAGGCAACCAGCATGCGTGACAGGAGTTCACATGAGCGACAAGACCTGGATGATCTACGGTGCCAACGGCTATACCGGCCACCTGCTCGCCCACGAAGCACAGCGCCAGGGGCTCAAGCCGATTCTCGGCGGTCGCAACCCGGCGGCGGTGCATGCGCTCGGCAGTTTGCTCGGACTGGAATGCCGCATCTTCGATCTGCAGCAAGCGCAATGCGCGCGCGAAGCCTTGGCCGACGTCGCGTTGGTGATCCATTGCGCCGGCCCGTTCTCCGCGACCAGTGCGCCGATGCTCGACGCCTGCCTGGCCAGCGCCACGCATTACCTCGATATCACCGGCGAGATAGAGGTCTTCGAGTCGGCCCAGCGCCGCGATGCACAGGCCCGCGAGCGCGGCCTGGTGGTGTGCCCCGGGGTCGGTTTCGATGTAATCCCCAGCGACTGCCTGGCCGCCTGCCTGCACCAGGCGCTGCCCGACGCGACTCACTTGAGCCTGGGCTTCGACAGTGGCAGCGGCTTCTCCCCGGGCACCGCGAAAACTGCGCTGGAAGGCCTGCAATACGGCGGCAAGGTACGCCGCGCCGGCGTATTGACTGAAGTGCCGATGGGCTACAAAAGACGCACCATCGATTTCGGCCGCGGGGCAAAACCTGCAATGACCATTCCCTGGGGGGATGTCTCGACCGCCTATCACTCGACCGGCATCGACAATATCGAGTTCTATCTGCCGGCACCGACCGCCGTGGCCCTGGCACTGCGCTGCCTCGATCCGCTAAGGCCGCTGTTCGGTCTGCCGGTGGTGCAGAACGGTTTGCAGCGACTGATCACCAAGCGCGTACAGGGCCCCGATCAGGCAACCCGCGCACGCCAGCGCACCTGGCTGTGGGGCGAGGTGCGCAATGCCGCCGGCGAGGTGAAAACCGCCCACCTGGAAACGGCCAACGGCTATGACGTGACGGTGCATGGCGCGTTGCTCGCAGCCCTACACCTGCTCGACTACAACGGGCCGGGCGGCTACTTCACCCCATCGCGCCTGCTCGGCGAACGCTGCGTGGAGCGGCTGCCGGGCTCGGGGACGATCGTCATCAACTGACAGGCCGCGCTAACCTCGGTCAAAAGTTATAACCCAGGCCCACGCTATAGAAGAGCGCCCCGTCGTCATAACGGTCCCGCGCATCGTCACTGCTCTTGAACAGGAACTGGTACTCAGCCATGGCGGTGATGAACGTCTTGTCCAGCACCCAATACTTGATGCCGAGTTCCGGCCCCGCGATAAAGGTATCGTCGACCTGCTCGCCATAGACCCCGCCCACGCTCAAGCCCAGGAACGGCCGCGCAGCACCGGAACCGAAATGGTAGTCGTAGAACACCCGCGTGGAGCCATCGAACTTGACGTCCTCGCCCTCCTGATCAAAGGCATTGACGGACTGACGCACGCCCCACATGGAAGAATCGCTGAGGTATTGCCCCCAGCTGCCCTGAATGGAAAACACCGTGCTGTCGAAATCCTTGTCGCTGGTCCCCGCGCCGTTCAGGGTGATCTCCTGATCACCATTGGCCGGTCCGGCAAGTACCGCTGCAGGTGATAGGGCGGCGACCAACATGGCGGTTTTGAAGAGTCGATTCATGACTGTGCCTCTTATCCTGAGAATGGGAGAAGTACGCATAAACGACTCTGCGCATAGTCAGTGACTTGCGCTCCCTGCGGCTGTTCAGATTTTTTCTGCGTCATGCGCAAGGCGGCAAACAGCTATCCGCCGCCCCTCGTTCGAAGATGCCGTTGCGTTGCCAACAGCCCGCGGCAGGTTCGCCCCCAGAACTGTTTAGCTTCTTCCCAAGTGCGGGCGCTCGATCGACGCGCGCCCCCCGCACGCCAGCCCGAGGGCGGTGCCTGTGCCGACCTCTGCGGCCACAGCCCTGCGCCTCGATCAATTTTATTTACACAGCGTCAACTAATTCGCACGCTTCTTGCAGAATATTCAACACACCCTCCTCCTGTAACCTTTCCACCCGCGGAGTCACCAGACATGCCGTTGCGCCTGAAGCTTGCCGTCAGCTATCTGTTTATTGGTCTTTTTCCGGTGCTGGCGATGGCCGTCACGGTGTATCTGCAAGCGAGCCGCGCCCTGCAGGAGCAAACCTTGAACTCGCTGGAAGCCGTCGCAAATATCAAACAGCAGCAACTACTGGACAACCTGCAGGCCCGCCGCGACCAGATCAGCACCCTGGCCAGCAACCTCGGCAATGGCTATGCCGGGCTCAATGGCCCGTCGCTGGTCAGCGCCGCCAATTACGACCGGCCGATCTTCGAAAATTTCATCCAGACCTATGGTTACCGCGAGCTCAAGCTGATCGCCAGCGATGGCCAGGTGATCTTCAGCGCCTTGCGCGGCGAAGACTATCAGCAGAACCTCACCCAAGCGGCCTGGCGCGACCAGCCAATGGGGCGCATGGCGCAGGCCGGCCTGAACGAGCGGGTGACGCTGATCAGCGACCTGGCGATCAACCCGCAGAGCGGCGAACCCAGCCAGTTCCTGGTCAGCCCGGTGATCAGCGACGGCGTCCTCACAGCCGTGCTGATGCTCGAGCTGCCGATCGCCTCGCTCAACCGGGTGATGCAGACCCGCCAGGGTTTGGGCGAGGCCGGCGAAACCTACCTGGTCGGCAGCGATGGGCGGTTGCGTTCGGATTCCGTGCGCTTCGACGCGCATCAGGTGCAGCGAAGCCTGGCGAGCGCCGACGCGCAGATGGGCGAGGCCGTCGCCCGGGCCCTGCGTGGCGAAACCGGGCGCTTGAGCGAAGCCGGGCTGGACCATCAGCCGGCGCTCAAGGCGTTCGTGCCGCTGTCGTTCGACGGCCAGCAGTGGGCGCTGATCGCGGAAATGGACCAGGCCCAGGCGACCGCCGCGGTGCGCGCGCTGATGTGGCAGATATCGCTGCTCGCTACGCTCACCGTGGCCGCCGTACTGCTTGCCACCTGGCTGATCAGCCGCAGCGTGATGCGCCCGCTCGGCGGCGAACCCGGCTACATGGCCGCGCTCGCCGAACGCCTGGCCGCTGGCAAACTGGGCCTGCCGGAACGCTCCGCCCAGGGTCAGGGGTTGATGCAGGCGCTGCATGAGATGGCCGATGCCTGGCGCACCGTGATCGAGCAGTTGCGCCAGGCCAGCAGCGCGGTGGATAGCGCCAGCGGCGACATCCTTGATGCCGCCGGACAAACCAGCAGCCGTCTCGATCAACAGCAGGAGGCGCTGGAAATGGTGGTCAGCGCGGTCGACCAGATGGCCGCCACCGTGCAGGAAATCGCCAGCAGCGCCAGTCAAAGCGCCGACAGCAGCGAAGCCACCCGCGGCGCCTTCATTACCATGCAGGGCACCTTGCAACGCATGATCGGTCGCCAGGATCAGTTGCTCGACGGTCTGCGCCAGGCCGACCAGGTGGTGCAGACCCTGGCCGGCAACAGCCAGCAGATCGCCTCGGTGCTCGAGGTGATCCGGGCGATTGCCGAGCAAACCAACCTGCTCGCGCTGAACGCCGCGATCGAGGCGGCTCGCGCCGGCGAGCAGGGCCGCGGCTTCGCCGTGGTTGCCGATGAAGTGCGTAACCTGGCAATGCGCACGCGCAGCGCCACCGAGGAGATCGTGCAGCTGATCGGCACCCTCGACGACTCGTCCCACCAGGCCCTGTCGAGCATGCAGGGCTCGACCGAGCAGGCGCGCGCCCTGGAGGACGAAACCCAGGAAGTGCTCGGCTCGTTCGGCCAGCTCGATCAATCATTGCAGGCGCTGCATGGCCTGGCGTTCCAGATCGCCGCCGCGGCCGAACAGCAGGCCGCGACGACCCAGGAGGTCAACCGCCATATGCATCAACTCAGCGCCATGACCGCGGACAACCGCGAAAGCGCCGCCAACACCCGGCAACAGGGCAAACACCTGCAAACCCTGGCGGATGGTCAGCAGCGGCTGCTGGCGCAGTTTCAGCTGTAGGCGTCGCGCTTATGCGGCGGTCAATCGACGGGCACCAGCCAGGTTGGCGCATGACGCTGGATATGCCGGGTCAGGGCCGCCAGCAACTCGCCGCCGTTGCGCCAATGATGCCAGTACAGCGCGGTATCCAGCGGCCGCTCGGGAAGCAGCTCGCACAGGCTGCCGGCGGCCAGTTGCGCCTGCACCTGCAGCTCGGGCATCAAGCCCCAGCCGATCCCGGCCATGGCCAGGCGCACGAAGCCCTCTGACGAGGGGCATAGATGGTGGATAAACCGCTCCTCGACCCCGAGCGCGGATAGATAGCGATGCTGCAGCAGGTCGTCCGGCCCGTAGACGATCGCCGGCGCGCCGGCCAGTCGCGCTGCCGTCACCCCATCGGGAAAGTGCCGGGCGATGAATTGCGGGCTGGCCAGCGCGCGGTAACGCATTGCGCCCAGGGCAATCGAGCCCGCACCGGCCACCGGTCTTTCTGTGGCGCACAGGCAGGCGGCGACATCGCCGGCGCGCATGCGCTTGAGACCGACGTCCTGATCCTCCACCAGCAACTCCAGCAACACCCCCTGCTCGGTACAGAACTCGCCGACCGCCGCAGCCCACCAGGTCGCCAGGCTGTCGGCATTCAAGGCGATGCGCAGACGCTCGGGTGCGCGCCCCTCATCCAGCGCCGGCACCTGGCCGTGCAGATCGCGTTCGAGCAGGCGCACCTGCTGCACATGATTGAGCAGGCGCCGGCCAATGTCGGTGGGCGTCGGCGGCATGGCGCGGACCAGCACCGGCTGACCGACCCGCGCCTCGAGCAGCTTGATCCGCTGGGACACCGCAGACTGCGACAAACCCAGCACCTGGGCGGCCCGTTCGAAACCGGCCTGCTCCACCACGGCCGCCAGAGCGGCCAACAGCTTGTAGTCGAACAAATCGATTTTCCTTATGAAGGATAAGCAAGATTGCTTTTCCTTATACAACCTCCGCCCGCAGACTGGCCATACCCACATAGACCCAGGACGCCGCCATGACCGGAGAAACCTCGCTACCGACCCTGCTGCGCCAGATGAATCCGGTGCTGAACAGCGGCGACTACGTCTTCTGCAGCATCGCCGATATCGCCCAGCTACAGGGCCTGCAGCCGCTCGGCAGCTTTTTCGAGCGAGAGGGCATCACGGCGATCCTGGCCCGCGAGCAGGCCGAGCGACTGGGCCTCGGCTTCGACTATGTCGCCGCCTGGATGACCCTCGAGGTGCACTCGGCGCTCGCCGCGGTCGGCCTCACCGCCGCGGTCGCCACCGCACTGGCCGACGCCGGTATCAGCTGCAACGTGATCGCCGGCTACTACCACGACCATCTGTTCGTCGGCGCCGCGGACGGCGCGCGCGCCCTAACGGTGCTGCGCCGACTCGCCGGACGGGAGGAATGAACGCCATGTGGCAGAGTTACCTGAACGGCCTGGCCATCGCCGCCGGCCTGATCATTGCGCTGGGTGCGCAGAATGCCTTCGTGCTCGCGCAAAGCCTGCGGCGCGAGCACCATTTGCCGGTGGCCCTGCTGTGTGTCGCCTGCGATGCGGTGCTGGTCGCCGCCGGGGTCTTCGGCCTGGCCGCGCTGCTCGCGCAGAATCCGCTGCTACTGGGTATCGCGCGCTGGGGCGGCGCGGCCTTTCTGCTCTGGTACGGCGGCCAGGCACTGCTGCGCGCCTGCCGGCCCCTGGGCCTGCAACAGGCCGAGCGCCACATTCCGCGCTCGCGGCGTTCGGTACTGCTGGCCGCGCTGGCGGTGACGCTGCTCAACCCGCACGTCTATCTCGATACGGTATTGCTGATCGGCAGCCTCGGCGCGCAACAAAGCGCGCCCGGTGCTTATACCCTGGGGGCGGCCAGCGCCTCTTTATTATGGTTCTTCGCCCTGGCCCTGGGCGCCGCCTGGCTGGCCCCGTGGCTGGCACGACCGGCAACCTGGCGGGCGATCGACCTGCTGGTCGCGGCGATGATGTTCGCCGTGGCCGGACAACTGCTCGCCGGTTGAAGGGCAACCCCCCGACGGACCATCGAGAGCGCAGGCGATCCGGGGCAGACACCGCCTGTGAACGCCAGGCCCTGGATAGAGGCTTTCCCACACAGTTGCTGCGTGGTTATGGCGCAGGGCCGATGCTATGATCGGCGGTCTGCGGCAGGGGAGAACGATTTCCCGCCGCTCGGCAAAACGTACGAACTCTGCGCACCACCCTGCGTAACAAGTGTCATACGAGATGCCACGAGATGCGTGTCTGGCCGCCCGTGATCGGCCTTGCGCCCACCGCCCCGACCTGATCCCACCTGAGGAGATTCACCATGGCTTTCGAATTACCGCCGCTGCCGTACGAAAAAAACGCCCTTGAGCCGCACATTTCCGCCGAGACCCTGGAATTCCACCACGACAAGCACCACAACACCTACGTGGTCAACCTGAACAACTTGGTACCGGGCACCGAGTTCGAAGGCAAGACCCTGGAAGAGATCGTCAAAACTTCCTCCGGCGGCATCTTCAACAACGCCGCACAAGTGTGGAACCACACCTTCTATTGGAACTGCCTGAGCCCGAACGGCGGTGGTCAACCGACCGGCGCCCTGGCCGACGCGATCAACGCGGCTTTCGGTTCCTTCGACAAGTTCAAGGAAGAGTTCAGCAAAACCTCGATCGGCACCTTCGGTTCCGGCTGGGGCTGGCTGGTGAAGAAAGCCGACGGCTCCCTGGCACTGGCCAGCACCATCGGCGCCGGCTGCCCGCTGACCAGCGGCGACACCCCGCTGCTGACCTGCGACGTCTGGGAACACGCTTACTACATCGACTACCGCAACCTGCGTCCGAAGTATGTCGAAGCGTTCTGGAACCTGGTCAACTGGGACTTCGTAGCGAAAAACTTCGCCGCCTAAGCCTCGCGCTTGTGCACGAGAACCCGGCCGTGTGCCGGGTTTTTGCTATCCACCCGACCGACACCGGCACAAAGGCGCCGAACGGCACTCAAGCACTACGCACGACCTACCGACACAGTGCAAGCAGGCATTGGTCGAGCATCCCGCGCATTGTTCTGGGTAGCACTTGGCGTCATAGTTTCGACGGCGTCATGCAGCAACGGCAACCTTGGTCGTACTTCGAGCTGCTGGCCCTTTGACGGCAACCAGAAGATTGCCAATACTCTGAACGGACCGACACTTCCGGCAATACACAAGGAATCGCCACTTGAAGCTGGATCTGAAAAACAGCCTGTCTCTGAAGTTGCTGCGCGTGGTGTTGCTCTCGGCACTGGTCGTGGGCGTGGTGCTGAGCTGTGCGCAGATCGTCTTCGACGTATACAAGACCCGCCAGGCTGTGGCCAACGACGCCCATCGGATCCTCGGCATGTTCCGCGACCCCTCGACCCAGGCGGTCTATAGCCTGGACCGGGAAATGGGCATGCAGGTGATCGAAGGTCTGTTCCAGCACGAATCGGTACGCGTGGCCTCCATCGGCCACCCCAACGAACCGATGCTCGCGGAAAAATCCCGCGAGCCGGTGCAAATGGCTACACGCTGGCTGACCGACCCGATTCTCGGTCGGGAGCAGAGCTTCTCCACCGAACTGGTCGGACGTGGCCCCTACAGCGAATATTACGGCGACCTCAGCATCACCCTCGACACCGCCCAGTACGGCGCCAGTTTCGTCACCAACTCGGTGGTCATCTTCATCTCCGGCGTATTGCGCGCCATGGCCATGGGCCTGGTGCTGTACCTGGTGTACCACTGGCTGCTGACCAAGCCGCTGTCGAAAATCATCGAGCACCTGAGCAATATCAACCCCGACCGCCCCAGCGAGCACAAGCTGCCGATGCTCAAGGGCAACGAAAAGAACGAACTGGGGCTGTGGATCAATACCGCCAACCAGTTGCTCGCCTCGATCGAACGCAATACCCACCTGCGCCGCGAGGCGGAAAAAAGCCTGATGCGCATGGCCCAGTACGACTTCCTCACGGGCCTGCCGAACCGCCAGCAACTGCAACAACAGCTCGACCAGATCATCCAAGACGCCAGCCGCCTGCAACGCCGGGTGGCGGTGCTCTGCGTCGGCCTGGACGATTTCAAGGGCATCAACGAACAATTCAGCTACCAGACCGGCGACCAGTTGCTGCTCGCGCTTTCCGACCGCCTGCGCAGCCACAGCGGCCGTCTCGGCGCCCTCGCCCGGCTTGGCGGCGACCAGTTCGCCCTGATCCAGGCCAATATCGAACAACCCTACGAAGCCGCCGAACTGGCGCAGACCGTGCTGGACGACCTCGACACGCCGTTCCTGCTCGATCAGCAGGAAGTCTATCTGCGCGCCACCATCGGCATCACCCTGTTCCCCGAAGACGGCGACAGCACGGAAAAACTGCTGCAGAAATCCGAACAGACCATGACCCTGGCCAAGAGCCGCTCGCGCAATCGCTACCAGTTCTATATCGCCAGCGTCGACAGTGAAATGCGCCGCCGCCGCGAACTGGAGAAAGACCTGCGCGAAGCCCTGGCGCTGAACCAGCTGTACTTGGTCTATCAACCGCAGGTGGACTATCAGGACCACCGCATCGTCGGGGTCGAAGCCCTGCTGCGCTGGCAGCACCCGCAGCACGGCCTGGTGCCGCCGGATCTGTTCATCCCCCTGGCGGAGCAGAACGGCACCATCATCGCCATTGGCGAGTGGATCCTCGACCAGGCCTGTCGTCAGCTGCGTGAATGGCTCGACCAGGGCTTCAGCGACCTGCGCATGGCGATCAACCTGTCCACCGTGCAACTGCACCACGCCGAACTGCCGCGGGTGGTCAATAACCTGATGCAGGTCTACCGCCTGCCGCCGCGCAGCCTGGAGCTGGAAGTCACCGAAACAGGCCTGATGGAAGACATCACCACCGCCGCCCAGCACCTGCTCAGCCTGCGCCGCTCCGGCGCGCTGATCGCGATCGACGACTTCGGTACCGGCTACTCCTCGCTGAGCTACCTGAAGAGCCTGCCGCTGGACAAGATCAAGATCGACAAGAGCTTCGTTCAGGACCTGCTCGAAGACGAAGACGACGCCACCATCGTGCGCGCCATCATCCAGCTGGGTAAGAGCCTGGGCATGCAGGTGATCGCCGAAGGCGTGGAAACCGCCGAGCAGGAGGCCTACATCATCGCCCAGGGCTGCAACGAGGGTCAGGGCTATTTCTACAGCAAACCACTGCCGGCACGCGAACTGGCGCTGTACCTCAAACAGGCGCGACGCCTGACCAACAAGGCCAATCCGGCCACACTCTAGCAGGCGGTCTGCCGAGACCACCTGCTGGCCTGACGGTATCTCCGACATCCCGCCGCAGCGCTGCTGCAAACGCTCGGCCTGCTCTTGCCGCAGCGCCAACTCCCCCTGACGCTACGCGCTTTCCGCCCCCAGCCCATAGTCTCCTGCTCACATGCTGATCAGCGCCGTCGCGACTGAGCATCCAGCGCGCCGGCAGAAATCTGCGGCGGGGCGCAGGAAGTCAATTTGCAATCACCCTTTGCACAAAATGCAAATCTTTCGCATTATGTTTCAGCTTTTGCTGCGCAGCCCGCTGCGTACGAATCTGTTTTCAATACTCATGCAAGGACCTAATCATGCTTCGTATGCCTCTGGCTTCCGCCAGTCTGCTCGCCATCGCCATCAGCCTCGCCGGATGTGGTGAAGACAAAGCGCCTGCCACCACCAGCAAAACCGATGCGCCGGTCACCAATACCGCGCCGGCAGCCGTAACCGCATTCGATCAGGCGGCTGCGAAAAAAGTGGTTAGCCACTACGCCGACCTTGCCCTGGCCGTGTTCAGCGATGCCGCCAGTACCGGCAAGCAACTGCAAGCGGCGGTCGACGCCTTGCTCGCCAACCCGAACGACGACACCCTCAAGGCCGCCCGCGAAGCCTGGCTGGCCGCTCGCGTCCCCTACATGCAGAGCGAAGTGTTCCGCTTCGGCAACCCGGTGGTCGACGACTGGGAAGGCCAGCTCAATGCCTGGCCGCTGGACGAAGGCCTGATCGACTACGTGGCCGACGGCTATGAGCACACCACCGGTGCCGCCGGCGCGACCGCCAATATCGTCGCCAATAGCGAGATCCAGGTCGGCGAAGACAAGATCGATGTCACCCAGATCACCGGTGAGAAACTGGCCAGCCTGAACGAGCTGGGTGGCTCCGAGGCCAACGTCGCCACTGGCTACCACGCCATCGAATTCCTCCTCTGGGGCCAGGACCTGAACGGCACCAACCCTGGCGCGGGCGAACGCCCGGCTAGCGATTTCGTGGTTGGCGAAGGCTGCACCGGCGGCCATTGCGAACGCCGCCGCGAGTACCTGAAAGCCGCGACCGATCTGCTGGTGCAGGACCTCGACGAAATGGTCGGCCAATGGCAACCGAACGTCGCCGACAACTACCGCGCCAGCCTGGAAGCCGACTCGGCGGAAAACGGCCTGCGCAAAATGCTCTTCGGCATGGGCAGCCTGTCCCTCGGCGAACTGGCCGGCGAGCGCATGAAAGTCGCCCTGGAGGCCAACTCCACCGAGGACGAGCAGGACTGCTTCAGCGACAACACCCACAACTCGCACTTCTACGACGGCAAAGGCATACGCAACGTCTACCTCGGCGAATACAAGAAAGTCGACGGCACCATGCTGACCGGCCCGAGCCTGTCCGGCCTGGTGGCCCAGGCCGACGCTCAGGTCGACAGCGCCCTGCAGGAGGACCTGAAGGCCACCGAAGCCAAGCTGCAGGCCCTGGTCGACAGCGCCAACAACGGCCAGCACTTCGATCAGTTGATTGCCGCCGACAACACCGCCGGCCAGCAGATCGTGCGCGACGCCATCGCCGCCCTGGTCAAGCAGACCGGTGCGATCGAGCAGGCTGCCGGCAAATTGGGAATCAGCGACCTGAACCCGGAAACCGCCGATCACAGCTTCTGATCGCCGCGCAGCAACCCGCCGATGCGTCCCGCGACGCATCGGCTTTTTTCTGCCTGCGACTATCTGCCCGCCGGCGCGAATGCAAATCGGTCTTATTTAAACCAGCTCAAGCTGCTAAGATCGCCGCTCAAATTTCGAAGTGGATGTTGTCGATGCCTGGCCCACTCCAGCGCGTTTTCCCCTTGGCGCTGATCATGACGCTGGCCGCCTGCGACCAGAACGCGCAATTCACCCAGGCCGAACCTGGCGAAGCCCTGTCCGCCGGTAGCGCCACGGTGTTCAAAAGCGATCGCAACGCTTTCTCCCAGCCATCGGCCAACCTTTCGCCATCGCGGCGTCTGGACTTCAGCGTTGGCAACAGCTTCTTCCGCAACCCTTGGGTCATAGCACCGTCCACGACCATTGCCCGTGACGGCCTGGGGCCGCTGTTCAACACCAACGCCTGCCAGAACTGCCACATCAAGGACGGTCGCGGTCACCCACCGGAAGCCGAGGCAGTCAGCGCCTCATCAATGCTGGTACGCCTGTCGTTGCCGAACGGCAGCGCCGACGCCGAGTTGCTCGAGCGTCTGGGCGTGGTGCCGGAGCCGACCTACGGCGCGCAATTGCAGGACATGGCCGTTCCCGGCGTTCCCCCGGAAGCCAGGGTACGCATCAGCTACAGCCCACAGATGGTAACGTTCGCCGACGGCAGCAGCGTCGAGTTGCGCCGCCCGCAGCTGCAGATCAGCCAGCTGGGCTATGGCCCAATGCACCCGGATACGCGCTTTTCCGCACGCATAGCCCCGCCGATAATCGGCCTTGGTTTGCTCGAAGCCATCCCCGAGGCGGCTATCCTGGCCAATGCCGACCCGGACGACAGCAACGCCGACGGCATTTCCGGGCGCGCCAACCGCGTCTGGGACCGCGCCCAACAGCGCAGCGTGCTCGGCCGCTTCGGCTGGAAAGCCGGCCAGCCAAGTCTCAACCAGCAGAACGCCGAAGCCTTCGCCAATGACATGGGCCTGACCAGCAGCCTGGTCGCCCGGGACAATTGCAGCGCCAGCCAGAGTGCGTGCCTGGCGGCGCCCAATGGCGGTGCCAGCAGGCCGTTGAAAAACGTAGGCGAGGCAGCCGAGACAAGGCAAAAACAGGCGAAAAAGCGCAGTTTACATGGTGTAAATGAGCATTTTGAGCCTGTTTTTAACGCCGTATCGGCAACGCAGGTAGTTTTTCAACAGCCTGCCAGTGAAGTCAGCGACAGCATCCTCGCCAGCATCCTTTTCTACACTCGCAACCTTGGCGTACCGGCACGCCGCGGCGTCGACGAGGCGCAGGTGATCGCCGGCAAGAACCTGTTCCATGCCGCCGGCTGCCAGGGCTGCCATACTCCGCAGTTCACCACCGCCGCCGATGCCGCCGAGCCGGAACTCGCGAACCAGAGAATCCGTCCTTATAGCGACCTGCTGCTGCACGACATGGGCGAAGAGCTGGCTGATAATCGCAGCGAATTTCTCGCCAGCGGCCGTGAATGGCGCACCCCGCCGCTATGGGGCCTGGGCCTTGGCGAAGCGGTCAATGGCCACACCCAATTGCTACACGACGGCCGCGCGCGCAACCCGCTGGAAGCGATTCTCTGGCATGGCGGCGAAGCACAGGCGGCGCAGCAACGGGTACTGAATTTTTCCGCCGAGGAGCGCACCGCGCTGCTGGCTTTTCTGAATTCGCTGTAAGGAGCTATCGATGATTCGTTCCCCCCTTTCGCTCGCCCTGATCGCCTTGGCACTCGCAGGCTGCAGCGCATCCGACCCACAACAGAAATTGAGCGGCGCGCTCACCGACGGCGTCCTGCTACCGGCCTACAACACCTGGT
The DNA here is from genome assembly GCF_946885955.1 of uncultured Pseudomonas sp. The sequence goes on along the minus strand of NZ_CAMPHI010000008.1, from coordinate 22,579 downwards.
ACGAAGCCAATCGCCAGCTGTCCGCCAGCGCCCAGGCGTTCTGCGCCGACCAGCAGGATCTGGCCCAGGCGCGCCAGGCGTTCCTCGGCGCGCAAAGCGCCTGGGCCGCCTTGCAACCAATGCTGATCGGTCCGATGGCTGACAGCACGCGCGCCTGGCAGGTGCAGTTTTGGCCGGACAAGAAGAACCTGGTCGCACGCCAGGTTGAAGGCCTGCTCAATAGCAAACCGCAAATCACCCCGGCGGTACTCGATAAGTCCAGTGTCGTGGTGCAAGGCCTGACGGCTTATGAGTACATCCTGTTCGATTCGACCATCGACCTCGCCGAGCCGGCGAAAAAAGCCCGCTACTGTCCGCTGATCACCGCCATTGGCGCGCATCAGGAAAACCTCGCCGCCAACGTGCTAGAGCAGTGGCAGGCCGACGGCGGCATGGTCGCGCAGCTGAAAAAATTCCCCAACGAGCGTTACGCCGAGGCTCCGGAAGCGGTTGCCGAGCTGTTGCGTACCGAGGTCAGCAGCCTCGACGGACTGAAGAAGAAGCTCGGTACACCGCTCGGGCGCCAGAGCAAGGGCCACCCGCAGCCGTATCAGGCTGAAGCCTGGCGCAGCAACGCCAGCCTGGCCAACCTCGCCGCCGGCGTGGCCAGCGCCGAACGTCTGTGGCATGGCGCCGAACAGGACGGCATCCAGACACTGCTCGGCGACGATCATCTTGACCTGAAACAGCGCATGGACGCCGCCTACGCCGACACCCGCCAGCGCATCGCGTCACTGCAACGCCCCCTCAGCGAACTACTCGCCGACGAGGCGGGCCGCGCCGAACTGACCGCCGTGTACGAGAGCCTCGATGTCCTGCATCGCTTGCAGGAAGTCGAACTGGCGAAAACCCTCGGCATCCAGCTGGGCTTCAACTCGCACGACGGTGACTGAATGAAACGCAGACTTTTCCTCGGCCTGGTCGGCACCACGGCCGCGGCCACCGTTGCCGCGGCAAGTGGCGCACTGCATGGCTGGACCCTGCTCAGCCACGGCCCGCAACCGCTGCTGCTATCGGCGCGCAACGATGCCGAGGGCAAGCATTATGCGGTGGGTTATCGCCTGGATGGCGAGCAGGCATTCGCCACCCCGGTCAATGAACGCTGCCACGACGTGGTGGCGCATCCGAGCCTGCCGCTGGCGCTGTTCGTCGGCCGCCGGCCGAGCCGCGAAAGCTACCTGATCGACACCCGCGACGGCCGCCTGTTGCAGGTATTGACCGCCCCGGCCAATCGGCACTTCTACGGCCATGCGGTGTTCCACAAGGGCGGCGAGTGGCTTTACGCCACCGAGAACGACACCGACCAGCCGGGACGCGGCGTGCTCGGTGCCTATCGCCTGCAAGGCTCGCAACTGCTGCGGGCGGCGGAACATTCCACCCATGGCGTTGGGCCGCACCAACTGCTGTGGCTGCCGGACGGAGAAACCCTGGTGGTGGCCAATGGCGGCATCCGCACCGAAGCGGAAAGTCGCAAGGAGCTCAACCTTGATGCGATGGAGCCCAGCCTGGTGCTGATGAACCGCAATGGCGAGCTGCTGAGCAAGGAGAGCCTGTCCGAGCCGATGAACAGCGTGCGCCATCTGGCAGTGGCCGCCGACGGCACCGTGGTATCCGGCCAGCAATACCAGGGCGACTCGAGCGATACGGTGCCGCTGCTGGCAATCAAACGCCCCGGCCAGGCCTTCCAGGCATTTCCCATCGGCGAGGCGCAGCGCCTGGCGATGAACCAGTACACCGCCAGCCTGGCGATTCACGATGAGCTGCGCCTGCTGGCGCTGACCGCGCCGCGCGGTGGACGCTTCTTCGTCTGGGATCTGGACAGCGGCGAGTTACGCCTCGATGCGCCATTGGCCGATTGCGCCGGCGTCGGTGCAGTCGCGGAGGGCTTCGTGGTCAGCGCCGGAATCGGTCGCTGCCGGCTCTATGACTGCCGCACCAGCGCTATCGTTAGCCAGCCACTGAAGCTGCCTGCGGGGCTCTGGGACAATCATTTGCGCCTTGCCTGAATCGTCTTGAAGTAAATTCTTACTTCCCGCTCAAGAGCAAAGCGCAGCGGCCGACTTATACTGAGCCAGCATTGAGCCAGCACTCGCGCGCAGCAAACAGAAGGTCGGTCTCCGGCGCAGCTACCTGACGCGCCAGCCCCACAAGGAAGTCAGCGAAAAACCTCGTATTACATCGCGCGAGCCATCAACACCCTTTCCCTACGAGGTTTCGACTCATGTTCCAGAACTCTTTGCGAGCGCAGATTCTTACCCTTCTGGGCGGCAGCCTGGCGCTGATACTGCTGATCGCCTTGGCCTGTTTCAGCGTTCTCTCCAAGGATGTCCGCGCCTACCGCGGCCTGCTCGATGGCCCCCTTAGCGCCTCGCAACTGGTCGACGAAGCCAACGTGGAATTCAAGGTCCAGGTGCAGGAATGGAAGAATGTGCTGCTGCGCGGCTCGGACCCGGCCAGCCTGGATAAATACTGGGGCCAGTTCGAGGCGCAGGAGCGCAAAATCCAGAGCACACTCGACGAGCTGCAGGCCCTGGATGGCCTCGATCCATCGATCAAGAGCCAGGTGCAGCGTTTGCGCAGCGAACACCAGGCCCTTGGTAGCGCCTACCGCAAGGGCCGCGACGCCTTCGCCGCCGCCGGTGCCGACCCCAAGGCCGGCGATGCCGCAGTCAAAGGTATCGACCGCGCCGCCAGCGAGCAGATGAGCGAATTGGTCAATCTGCTGCGTGAGCAAAGCCACCAGCAGGCCAAGGCCATCGACGAAGAGGCTGATCGCATGGCCCTGCTCGGTACCCTGGTGATGCTCGGCTCCAGCCTGCTGATCGGCCTGCTCAGCCTGTGGCTGCTCAACCGCAATCTGATCGCCCCGATCACCAGCCTGATCGAACACATCGCCCAGCTCAGCCGCGGCAATTTCGGCGAGCGGGTGGATATCAGCCGCCGCGACGAACTCGGCCGACTGGCGGTCGCGGCCAATACCTTGCGCGATTTTCTCGTCGATATTTTCGGTCGTTTGAAGAGCAGCACCGGCGAACTGGACCACGTCAACCACGAGCTGAACACCATCGCCAGCCTGATGGCCCAGGGTAGCAACGAACAGTTCAATCGCACCGACCAAGTCGCCACGGCGATGCATGAGATGTCCGCCACCGCCCAGGAAGTCGCCCGTCATGCCGTCGAAGCGGCGCACGCCGCGGACGATGCGGATAACTCGGCGCAACAGGGCGGCACAGTGATGCGCGCGACCATTGAGACCATTACCGGCATCCGCGGCGAAATCGCCACCACCGCCGAAGTGATCCGCCGCCTGGAAAGCGACAGCGGTCGTATCGGCAAGGTCTTGGAGGTGATCCGTGGCATCGCCGAGCAGACCAACCTGCTCGCGCTCAACGCGGCCATTGAAGCGGCCCGTGCCGGTGACGCCGGGCGCGGTTTCGCCGTGGTCGCTGACGAGGTGCGCACCCTGGCCCAGCGCACCGCCGAATCCACCGCTGAGATCCACCAGATCATCGACACCGTGCAGACCGGCGCGATCAACGCGGTACGCGCCATCGAAAGCGGCCAATCGCGCAGCGAGGCGGGTGTCGAGCAAGTGACCCAGGCCGGCGAGATGCTGCAACGCATCACCAGCGCGGTGGAAGCGATCCGCGACATGAACCGACAGATCGCCACCGCCGCCGAGGAGCAGACTTCGGTGGCCGAGGATATCTCGCGCAACCTCACCGAAATCACCGCCATCGCCAGCAGCACCCAGGAAAATGTCAAGCGCACCCAGGCCGCCAGTCAGGACCTGCAAACACTTGCCGGACAGCTCAGCGGCGTCAGCCAACGCTTCAGCGCCTGACGGATTCCCGGCCGGCGACCCAAACGTCGCCAGCGACCGCCCGGGCGCTTGCTCCCCGCCCCTGCCCGCTCCGCCGGGCAGGGCTTCCCTCCTATCTATCCGCCGCCCCCCGTTCGCGCGGGCGGCAGCGCCGACCTGCAAAAAAAGCTAAACCGATCGCGCACTGTTCAGTCAGAACTAGTGCGCCGCGCGATTCAGACAGCTCAATTCAAACCCGCCAGACCGGTTCCGGCGCACGCCGCCACAGGTCGAGTTCGCGCGATTGAAACGAACGGGGAGGCAGCATGGAACACATCGGCAAAACCCGCTGGGCCATAGCCGAGGGCTATATCCCGCCATCCAGCAGCAGCGATTCGCGCCAGCTTCGCAGCCATGAAACGGCCTGTCTGCTGAATACCGGCGATCAGACGGCGAATGTCAGCATCACGGTGTTCTTCGCCGATCGCGAGCCGGTCGGCCCCTATCGGCTGACAGTAGCGCCGCGGCGCACTCGGCACCTGCGCTTCAACGAGCTCGACGATCCGCAACCGATTCCCACGGACACCGATTACGCCAGCCTGATCGAATCGGACGTGCCCATCGTCGTGCAACACACCCGCCTGGATTCGCGCCAGGCCGCACTGGCGCTGCTGAGCACCATGGCATATGCCGAGTGAGCGCCACCGCGCAATCCTAGCCACGGCCGGCATACGGCCGGTCATCCGTTTCCTCCTGGCGGGTCGCCGCTACCCCGCCCAGATTTCTTTAGCCCCTGGTAGACCATGCGCATACACCTCACTCCGCTGCTTGCGACTGTTTCCGCGACCGCCGGTGGGCGGTTGGCGCTGGCCGCCGAACAGGCGCCATTGCAATCGGCATTGAGCCCGCGGGCCGCGCCCGCCGAGCTGATCGCCAACCTGAGCTGGTGGATGATCGGCATCTACGGCCTGGTATTCGTCGTGGTCATGGCGCTCGGCCTGTTCGCCCTGTATCGCGGACGCAACGGCGAGCGGCGCTTGACCCACAGCGCCAGCCGCAGACTGGTGTTGCTCGGCGGAGTGCTGCTGCCGCTGCTGATCCTCACCGGCTTCAGCGTCGCCAGCATGCTGGTCGGCCAGGCCAGCTCACAGCCGTACCCGGACGCGGCGCTGACCGTCGAGGTGGTGGGCAAGCGCTGGTGGTGGCAGATCCGCTATTACGATCGCGATCAGCACCTGCTCGCTGTTACCGCCAACGAACTGCAGGTGCCGGCCGGGCAGCCGGTCAAGCTGCTGCTGCGCTCCAGCGATGTGATTCACAGCTTCTGGGCGCCGAATCTGGACGGCAAGACCGACATGATTCCCGGCCTGACCAATACCGCCTGGCTGAACATTCCGCAGCCCGGCGTCTATCGCGGGCAGTGCGCCGAATTCTGCGGCACCCAGCACAGCCTGATGGCATTCAAGGTGGCGGCGCTGGCGCCCGACGAGTTTCAGCGCTGGCTCGACCACCAGAGCCAGCCCGCCGTCGCCGCGGCCCTGAGCCACGACCAGGGCCGCCGGGTTTTCGCCGCCAGCGGGTGCGCCGACTGCCACAGCATTCGCGGCACCCAGGCTGATGGCGGGGAAGCGCCGGACCTGACTCATTTAGCCTCGCGCCAGACCCTGGCAGCAGGAACCCTGCCCAATACCCGCGGCCATCTGGCCGGCTGGATCAGCGACCCACAGAGCAACAAACCCGGCGCCTTGATGCCGGCCACGCCCCTGCAACCGCAGGAACTGCAAGCGCTGCTGGATTACCTGCAGGCACTGAAATAGGAGAACCCGGCAGGATGGAGGCACACACACGGGACATGCTCAACCGCACCTGGCAATCGCCGACCGGACTGATCGGCTGGTTCACCCAGGTCAACCAGCGCAAGATCGGCCTGCGCTTCATCGTCACCGCCTTCATCTTCTTTCTGATCGCTGGCGTGCTGGCATTGCTGATGCGCCTGCAGCTGATCACCTCGGAAAACGGCCTGATCGGCCCCGAGCTATACAACCAGCTGTTCACCATGCACGGCACCACCATGATGTTCTTCTTCGCCGTGCCGGCGATGGAGGGCTTCGCCATCTACCTGGTGCCGCTGATGATCGGCACCCGCGACATGGCCTTCCCGCGGCTCAACGCGTTTGGCTACTACGTCTACCTGATCGCCGGTATCGCCTTGTATCTGACCCTGCTACTGGGCATGGCGCCGGACGATGGCTGGTTCAGCTACGTGCCGCTGGCGGGCCAGAAATACTCGCCGGGGCAAGGCGCCGATGTCTGGACCACGGTCATCACCTTTATCGAGGTGTCGGCCCTGGCGGCGGCGGTGGAGCTGATCGTCACCATTCTCAAACAACGCGCGCCGGGCATGTCGCTGAGCCGCATGCCGCTGTTCGTCTGGTCGATCCTGGTGATGTCGTTCATGATCGTGTTCGCCATGCCCTCGGTGATAGTCGCGAGCATTCTGCTGGCGCTGGATCGCAGCTTCGACACCCTGTTCTTCGTCGCCGAGGCGGGGGGCCAGCCGCTGCTCTGGCAGCACCTGTTCTGGTTCTTCGGCCACCCCGAGGTGTACATCATCCTGGTGCCGGCGCTGGGCATGATCTCGGCGATCGTCGGCACCTTCTGCCGGCGGCCGGTGTTCGGCTACAGCGCGGTGGTGCTGTCGCTGGTCGGTATCGGTTTCATCTCCTTCGGCCTGTGGGTGCACCACATGTTCGCCACCGGCCTGCCGCAGCTCGGCCTGAGCTTCTTCACCGCGGCGAGCATGATGATCGCGGTGCCCAGCGGCATCCAGGTCTTCTGCTGGATCGCCACCCTGTGGGGCGCGAAGATCCGCTTCGCCACGCCAATGCTGTTTATCCTCGGCTTCTTCGCGATCTTCGTGCTCGGTGGCCTGACCGGGGTGATGGTCGCCTCGGTGCCCTTCGACCGCCAGGTGCACGACAGCTATTTCGTGGTCGCGCATTTCCACTACGTACTGATCGGCGGCGCGGTGTTCCCGCTGTTCGGCGCGCTCTACTACTGGTACCCGAAGCTGTTCGGCCGGCTGATGTCGGAGCGTCTCGGGCGCTGGAGCTGCGCGCTGATGTTCATCGGCTTCAACCTGACCTTCTTCCCCATGCACCAGCTGGGTTTCGAGGGCATGCCACGACGCATCTACACCTACCTGACGGAAATGGGCTGGGGGTCGCTGAACCTGTTGGCCACCGTCGGTGCCTTCGTCTTCGCCGGCGGCACTCTGCTGACCCTGATCAATGCCTTCTATGCCCAGCGTCGCGGCGTGCCGGCCGGGCCCAACCCCTGGGGCGCGGACAGCCTGGAATGGGCCACCGACTCGCCGCCGGCCAACTACAACATTCCCAGCATTCCGATCGTCGACAGCCGCTGGCCGCTTTGGCGCAAGGACCGCCCCGGCGAAGTGCAGACCCTCGATGCCCTCGGCGAGGTGATCGGCCTGCGTGCCGATCGCCGCGAGGTGCTCTCGACCAGTGTGCTCGAAGCGCAGCCGCAGACCGTGGTGGTTCTGCCCAATCCCTCGATCTGGCCACTGCTGCTGGCGATCGCGGTGGCCACCGGCTTTATCGGCTTCATGTTCAGCGCCTGGTTCTTCGTGTTCGGCTTCTTCTTCAGCTTCTTCATGATTGTCGGCTGGCTATGGCCACAGCGGCCATGGCGGGAGGATTGAGATGAGCAGGCAGATTATCGACGTCAGCCAGTTTTCCCGCTTCCAGGCCGGCCGCGAGGCGCCACTGTGGTGGGGCATCATTGGCCTGATCCTGGTGGAGGCTTCGGTGGTAGCGAGCTTTATCGCCAGCTATTTCTACCTGCGTCTGTACCAGCCGCAATGGCCACCGGCGGGCGTCGAACCGCCGGAACTGCTGTGGCCGACGCTGAACCTGGCGCTGCTGCTGCTCAGCTGCGTCACCATGTGGTGGGCCGGACGCGCACTGAGCCGTGACCAGCGTGGCAAGTTCACCCTGGGCACCGCCATCAGCGTGCTGCTCGCCAGCCTGGTGCTGGTCTCGCGCTGGCAGCAGTTCCAGGCCTTCGAGGTGCGCTGGGACGAGAACCCCTACGGTTCCATCCTCTGGACCATCTCCGGTTTTCACTTCGTGCACGTGGTATCGGCGGTGATCGGTACCGCCGTGGTGGTACTGCTCAGCCTGCGCGGCTTCTTCACCCGCAAACGCCAGCTCGCGGTGGTGGTCGACACCCTCTACTGGTACTTCGTCGGACTGGTGTGGATACCGCTGTATGTCGTCCTCTACTGGGTACCGCGCTGGCTATGAAGCAGAGGAGTAACGGCATGCCTCAGACATCCCCGGCTCGTTCCGCTACCCCGCGCAAAGCCTCGCGCGTGCAGCTCGCATTCGCCTGGTTCGCCGGGCCGACGGCCTGGGCCGCGCACCTGGGGTTGCTATATACCCTGGCCGGCTGGGCCTGCGCCCGGGATGCGCGCTGGACGCTTTACGCGATCAGCGCCGCGAGTCTGCTGCTGGCACTTGGCGGTGTGCTCGCCAGCCTGAAGATCGACCGGCACAAGGCCATCGACGGACGTGACGCGCGGCCGTTCTTCGGCCGCAGCGGCTTGTGGCTTAGCCTGCTGTTCGGCGCGGTGATCCTGCTGCAGAGCGTGCCCATCCTGATCGTCAGGAGCTGCCAATGAAGCGCACCTCGCTGCTCGGCAGCGTCTTGCTGGCGGGTTCGGCCATGGCTTGGGCACACGTCATGAACCACGACCCGCAGGCGGGCCCGTCCTGGTTCGCCCTGGATCCCGGAACCTGGGTGCTGCTGACCCTCGCCGCGCTGCTGTATTTCCAGGGCCGGCGGCTGCTCCGTCAGCGCACTCGCGCGCCCGACACGCCCCAGGCGCGGCGCAGCCTGTGGCTGTTCTGTAGCGGCTGGCTGGCACTGGCGGTGGCGCTCGGCCCGCCACTCGACCCACTCGGCGGCTACCTGTTCAGCGCGCACATGGTCCAGCACGAGCTGCTGATGCTGGTGGCGGCGCCGCTGCTGGTGCTCAGCCGCCCCGGCGGGGTCCTGCTGTGGGGACTGCCGGCCGGCGGGCGGCGGCTGTTCGGCGCCATGCGCCGCCAGGGCGGATTGCGCAGCGCCTGGGGCTGGCTGAGTTCGCCCCACGGCGCCTGGCTGGTAAATGCGCTGGTGTTGTGGGGCTGGCACCTGCCAGCGCTGTTCGACGCCAGCGTGCTCCACGAAGGCGTGCATGCCCTGCAGCACGCCAGCTTTTTCGGCTCGGCGTTGCTGTTCTGGTGGGCCTTGCTGTACGGCAGCGGCCAGCGCAATCCGGGCGGAGTGATCTACCTGTTCACCACAGCCGTGCACAGCAGCCTGCTCGGTGCCCTGCTGACCTTCTCGCCCACGGTCTGGTATGCGCCCTACCTGGACACCACTGCGGTGTTCGGCTTGAGCCCGCTGGACGACCAACGGATAGGCGGATTGATCATGTGGATACCCGCCGGCCTGGTATTTCTCGCCGCCGGTCTGGCGCTGACCGCCCGCCTGCTGCGCGACGAGAACCCCATGGCGGCCGAACGCGACATTGGAGGTGAACGCCATGACTGATCGACGGCCCGCCTGCCTGGCACTGATTTTCATCCTGCTCGGCGGCTGCCAGCAGACCGAGGACAAGCACCTCGACCATTACAGCGGCGATCCGCAACGCGGCCGTCATCTGGTCGACGAGTACGGCTGCGGCGCCTGCCATCGGATCCCCCGGGTAGCCGGCGCTCGCGGCCAGGTGGGGCCGCCGCTGGAGCATATGGCGCGGCGCGGCTATATCGCCGGGGTACTGCCCAATACCGAGCAAGCCATGCTGACCTGGCTGCAATCGCCACAACAGGTGGCGCCCGGCACCGCCATGCCCGATCTCGGCCTGACGCAAGCGCAGGCGCGGGATATCGCCGCCTTCCTGCAGCAACTGGATTGAGCGCCAACGCATGCCCACGCCAAGGAGAATCCACCGATGAAGCGCCGCTACTGGATCATCGCCATCGTCGTCCTGCTGGTAATACCCGTGGGCGCTGCGACGGTGATCTACCTGGGCATCTACAACGTCGCCGCCACTGGCCAGCACACCGCGCCGGTGTACTGGCTGACCGAAACGGTGATGCGCTACTCCATCGCCAACCACGCCAGTGGCACCCAGGTTCCCGACCTCAGTGGCGAAGCCGGTATCCAGCGCGGCCTCGGCGCCTATCTGCAGCATTGCGAACAATGCCACGGCGGCCCCGGCGTGGCGCCCGCCCCTTTCGCCCTCGGCATGACGCCGGTGCCGTCGAATCTGGTGGAGGCCGCCCGGCGCTGGCCGAGCCGCGATATCCATTGGGCGGTCAAGTATGGAATCAAGATGACCGGCATGCCCGCCTGGAAATACCGGATGGACGACCAGCAGATCTGGGATCTGGTGGCGTTTATCGAGCGTTTGCCTCGCCTGGCACCCGCCGACTACCGACGCATGCGCGAAACCGCCGAGCACAGTCACCGAGAGGACGCCGGCGCCGAACAGCACAGGGAGGCGCAGCGATGAGAAACCGCTCGATCGACCCGCACATCCCTCGCCGGTGGCTGCGCAGCCTGTTGCTGGTCATCGCCCTGACAACGCTGACGGCATGCGACGACGATCTGCTGGTGGTGCCCGGCGTTGGCGTCGGCTATGACGAAGCCGGGCGCGAGGCGTTCAATCAATATGCCTGCACCAGCTGCCACGTGATCCCCGGTGTGGTGGGTTCGGACATTCACGTCGGCCCGCCGCTGACCGCCATCGCGCAGCGCAAATTCATCGCCGGCGTGCTGCCCAACAACCCGGAGAACCTGGTGCGCTGGTTGCGCGAACCGCAAAAGTTCGCACCGCGCTCAGCCATGCCCGACCTGGGCGTGAGCGAGCAGTCGGCGTTGGATATGACGGCCTACCTATACGGGCGCACCGCCGACGACTGATGCCATTGAAATGCCAGCAACCGCCCGAACGGCGCGGCCTTCGAGCTCATGACTCAGCGCTGAAGCACGCGATGAAATCATTTGCAGACAGGCTCTTTCTGACTACTCCGTCAACTGGCACTATGTTGCCTGTTCGCCAACTCCCGGCGCTCGCGCAGCGCCTCGCCAAGGATTCGGAATATGTTGCTCCGTCGCATGCTGATCATGCTGGCCGTCGTCCTCGTTGTCGTCGCCGCCCTCGCCGCCTTCAAAATCAACGCTTTCATGCAGATGGGCAAGGCCTTCTCGGCACCGCCGCCGGCGATCAGCGTATCCGCCGCCAAGGCCGAGCAGATGCCCTGGCAGAGTCGCCTGCCGGCGATCGGTACGCTGCGCGCGCGCCAGGGCGTGGACCTGACCGTCGAGGTCGGCGGCACGGTCAAGGAACTGCTGTTCCGTTCCGGCGAAAAGGTCAAGCTGAACCAGCCGCTGGTGCAACTCGACAGCGCCGTGGAGCAGGCCAGCCTGGCCACCGCAGAAGCCGAACTGGGCCTGGCCCGCGTCGAGTTCGAACGCGGCCGCAGCCTGGTCAACCGCCAGGCGATTTCCAAGAGCGAATTCGACCGCCTTTCAGCGCAGCTGCAGAAGGCCAATGCCAGCGTCGCCCAGCTCAAGGCGACCCTGGACAAGAAGCGCATCCTCGCGCCCTTCGCCGGCACCATCGGGATTCGCCAGGTCGATGTCGGCGACTACGTCGCCACCGGCACCACCCTCGCCACCCTGCAGGACCTCTCGCATCTGCAGGTGGACTTCTACCTGCCCGAACAGAAAGCGCCGCAACTGGCGATCGGTGAACGCGTGCGGATCAAGGTTGCGGCCTACCCGGACGAAGTGTTCGAAGGCCAGATCGATGCGATCAACCCCAAGGTCGAGGACAACACGCGCAATCTGCTGGTCCGCGCCGCCCTGGACAACCCCGAAGGCCGCCTGCTGCCGGGCATGTTCGCCGACCTGGCGGTGCTGTTGCCCGGCCAGGAGCCGCAGGTGGTGGTGCCGGAAACCGCGATCACCTACACCCTGTACGGCAATTCGGTGTACGTGATCGAGGCGAAAAAGGGCGAAGACGGTAAGGCCCAGCAGGACGACAAGGGCCAGCCGATGCTCGCCGTGCAGCGCCGCTTCGTCGAGACCGGTGAACGCCGCGCCGGGCTGGTGGTAGTGAACAAGGGCCTGCAACCCGGCGAACAGGTGGTCACCGCCGGCCAGCTGAAACTGGACAACGGCGCCCACGTGGCCATCGTCGCCGACCCGCAACAGGCCGCAGACGCGCCCCAGGCACCTGCCGACCAATAAAGCCAAGGCTCAAAGGACAGACATCATCATGGCGTTTACCGACCCCTTTATCCGCCGTCCGGTGCTGGCCAGCGTGATCAGCCTGCTGATCGTGCTGCTGGGCTTCCAGGCGTTCAACCAACTGAACATTCGCCAATATCCGCAGATGGAGAATGCGCAGATCACGGTGACCACCGCCTACCCCGGGGCCAATGCCGAAACCATTCAGGGCTATATCACCCAGCCGCTGCAACAGAGCCTGGCCAGCGCCGAGGGCATCGACTACATGACCTCGGTGAGCCGGCAGAACGTTTCGGTAATCACCATCTTCGCGCGCATCGGCACCGACACCAATCGCCTGTTCACCGAGCTGCTGGCCAAGGCCAGCGAGGTGAAGAACCGCCTGCCGCAGAATGCCGAAGACCCGGTGCTGTCGAAAGAGGCCACCGGCACCGCGCTGATGTACCTGAGTTTCTACAGCGACGAGTTGTCCAACCCGCAGATCACCGACTACCTGTCACGGGTGATCCAGCCCAAGCTGGCCACCCTGCCGGGCATGGCCGAGGCGGAAATCCTCGGCAACCAGGTGTTCGCCATGCGCCTGTGGCTGGACCCGGTGAAACTGGCCGCCTATGGTCTCGCCGCCGCCGACGTCACCAGTGCGGTGCGCCGCTACAACTACCTCGCCGCCGCCGGCGAGGTACAGGGCGAATACGTGGTGACCAGCGTCAACGCCACCACCGACCTGAAATCCGCCGACGCCTTCGCCGCGATTCCCCTGAAGACCGTCGGCGACACCCGCGTGCTGCTGCGCGATGTGGCGCGGGTGGAAATGGGCGCGGAGAACTACGACTCGATCAGTTCCTTCGACGGCATCCCCTCGGTCTACATCGGCATCCAGGGCACGCCCAGCGCCAACCCGCTGGATGTGATCAAGGAAGTGCGAGCGATCATGCCGGAGCTGGAGTCGCAGCTGCCGCCAAACCTCAAGGCGTCCATCGCCTACGACGCCACGCTGTTCATCCAGGCCTCGATCGACGAGGTGCTGAAAACCCTCGGCGAGGCGGTGCTGATCGTCATCGTGGTGGTGTTCCTGTTCCTCGGCGCGTTCCGCTCGGTGTTGATCCCGGTGATCACCATCCCGCTGTCGATGGTCGGCGTGCTCTTTCTCATGCAGCTGATGGGCTATTCGATCAACCTGCTGACGCTGCTGGCCATGGTGCTGGCGATCGGCCTGGTGGTGGACGACGCCATCGTCGTGGTGGAAAACATCCACCGGCATATCGAGGAAGGCAAGACGCCGTTCGACGCGGCGATCGAGGGCGCGCGGGAGATTGCCGTGCCGGTGATCTCGATGACCATTACCCTGGCCGCGGTGTACGCGCCGATCGGCTTCCTCGGCGGCCTGACCGGCGCGCTGTTCAAGGAGTTCGCCTTCACCCTGGCCGGCTCGGTGGTCATCTCCGGCATCGTTGCGCTGACCCTGTCGCCGATGATGTGCTCCAGGCTGCTGCGCCACGAGGAAAACCCCAGCGGCCTGGCGCATCGCCTCGACATGCTCTTCGAGCGCCTCAAGCAGCGTTACCAGCGTACCCTGCACGGCACCCTGAACACCCGCCCGGTGGTGATAGTGTTCGGTCTGATCGTGCTGTTGCTGATTCCGCCGCTGCTGATGTTCAGTGAGAAGGAACTGGCCCCGGACGAGGACCAGGGCATCATCTTTCTGATGGCCACGTCGCCGCAGCCAACCAACCTGAGCTACCTGAACCGCTATACCGACCAGTTCGTGAAGATTTTCAAGGAGTTCCCCGAGTACTACTCCTCCTTCCAGATCAACGGCTTCAACGGTGTGCAATCGGGTATCGGCGGCTTCCTGCTCAAGCCGTGGAACGAGCGCGAGCGCACCCAGATGGAAATCCTTCCCGAGGTTCAGCAACGCCTCGCGGGGATTCCCGGGCTGCAGATCTTCGGCTTCAACCTGCCGTCGCTGCCCGGCGCGCCAGAGGGGCTGCCGTTCCAGTTCGTGGTCAATACGCCGAACGATTACGAGTCGCTGCTGCAGGTCACCGAGCGGATCAAGCAGCGCGCTGTGGAGTCCGGCAAGTTCGCCTTTCTCGATATCGACCTGGCGTTCGACAAGCCGGAGCTGGTAGTGGACATCGACCGTGAGAAGGCCGCGCAGATGGACGTGTCCATGGAAGACCTCGGCCAGACCCTGGCCACCCTGCTCGGCGAGGGCGAGATCAATCGCTTCACCATCGACGGCCGCAGCTACAAGGTGATCGCCCAGGTGGAGCGTGCCTATCGGGATAACCCCGGCTGGCTCGACAGCTACTACGTGAAGAGCGCCAGCGAACAGATGGTGCCGCTGTCGACCCTGATCAGCGTGCACGACCGCGCGCGACCGACCCAGCTGAACCAGTTCCAGCAGCTCAACTCGGCGGTGATTCAGGGCATGCCGATCGTCAGCATGGGCGATGCCATCGATACCGTGCGGCAGATCGCCGAGGAGGAAGCGCCCCGTGGCTATGCCTTCGACTATGCCGGCGTGGCCCGTCAGTACCAGCAGGAAGGGAGCGCGCTCTATGCCACCTTCGGCCTGGCGCTGGCGATCATCTTCCTGGTGCTGGCGGCGCAGTTCGAAAGCTTCCGCGACCCGCTGGTGATCATGGTGACGGTGCCACTGTCGATCTGCGGCGCGCTGGTGCCGTTGTTCATGGGCTTTTCCAGCCTGAACATCTATACCCAGGTCGGTCTGGTTACGCTGATCGGGCTGGTCACCAAGCACGGCATTCTGGTCGTCGAATTTGCCAACCAGTTACGCCGCAATCAGGGCCTGAGCATTCGCGAGGCGGTGGAGGAAGCCGCGGCGATCCGCCTGCGACCGGTGCTGATGACCACCGCTTCGATGGTCTTCGCGATGATTCCGTTGATCCTCGCCAGCGGCGCCGGCGCGGTGAGCCGCTTCGATATCGGCCTGGTAATTGCCACCGGGATGACCGTCGGCACCCTGTTCACCCTGTTCGTGCTGCCGTGCGTCTATACCCTGCTGGCCAAACCGGATCGGCAACCGCAGGCTGCCAGCGCCGCCGCCCATTGAAGGTAGCGGCTGGCGACCTCAGCCGCTGGCGCGCATGCCCTGGGACAGGCTGTACATGAACAGCAGCAGGTCCTGGTCCGGGTGCAACTGCTCCTGCCCGGCGACATGCGCACGCGGCGGGCGCGGGCAGTTGTTCGCGCCATTGCTGGCATCGACCACACCCGGCTCGGGCTCGTACCAGGCGGCCACAGCGATGGATGCGACGCCGAGGGACGCCATGAGGAACAAACCTCGTGCGATTTCTAGCTTCATACCCACAACCTCTTGATAGAGCTATCAAACACAGTTCGATAACCGTAGACCAGCAGTGCCCAGCGCGCCGCGTTCCATGACGAATGGCGCCACAATCGGCACACCTGGCGACGGGCGGCACACCTGCCCCCCGCTCACAGGTCCACCTTGTGCAATACGTAAACCCGCCACATGGCATAGAACGGCAGAAAATCCAGGCGCTCGCGAACGCGAAATCCGGCCTGCCGAAGCTCGGCCTCGACCGTGGCTGCCGGCAATACAAAGCGATTCTGATGGTTCTCCGGGCTCGGATCCGGGCTGTGTCGCCGCTCCATGCGCTTGCGCCTCCAGGCCTTGAAATTGCCATCGACACAGAGCGATACGATCAGGCTGTCGCGCGTCACCCGCTGGCACTCGCGCAACAACATCAGCCGATGCGCGCTATCGCCGACATGGTGCAGCAAGTGCATGCAGAAAATGCTGTCCACCGAATTGTCCGGCAGGTCGATGACGAATGCCGAGGTCTGTAACGGCTGCACCCGCTTGACGATATCCGGCGCTTGCGCGGCGAAGGCGAGCTTGAGCATATCGGCCGAACTGTCCGCACCGATGATCACGCGATTGGACTTTTCCGCCAGCAGTGGCCAGAAATGCCCGGTGCCGCACGGCAAATCGAGGACCAAACCGGGATCGCCGACCAGCGCCAGGGCGTGACGCGCCAACTGCTCGTCGCGCCACTGCGATAGATGCCGCAAGAAACCGCCACGCTGTTTGTGCAGGTACTGCTGCGCGTGGTCGGCGTCGTACTTATGGGCAAACGCCAGGTCGACGGGACTGGGCATGGACAAGGGCACTCTTGGAGGATTGCCGCTAGCCTAGCCCTGGCCGCGTCAACGAGCGGTCAAAGCGTCGTGAAAAAAATGTCAGCGCGTCGCCGTCAGGCGGACGCTGAAACGACAGCCGTTCGGCTCCACCGGGCTCAGCGTCACCGCCCAGTCCTGCAGCTCACAAATCCGCTGTACCAGCGACAAGCCCAGGCCCAGGCCGTCACCCCGCTCATCGGAACCGCGTACGAATGGCTGGAACACCGACTCGCGCTCGCCCAGCGGAATACCCGCGCCGCTGTCTTCGACCTGAAAACAGCTGCCCTCGACCACCAGGCTGATATGCCCATGCTCGGTGTAGTGCCAGGCATTGCGCAGCAGGTTGCTCATCACCGTGCGCAGGAACGAGGCGTTGTAACGTTGCTGCTGTGGCTCATCCCGCCGATAGTCCAGGCGCAGGCCCTTGGCTTCGATAGTCGGCCGCCACTGCTCCACCAGTTCGTCGGCGATCTCCGCCAGGGTCGCCCGAGGCGCCAGGTCGGCCTCCTTGCGTTGCTCGCGCGCCAGCAGCAGGAACGTCTGCACCAGTTCGCCCATCTGCTCGCAAGCGCGCGCCATGCGCTGCAGCTGGCTTCGCCCGCGCGGGTCGAGGTGGGGGTTTTCCAGCAATAGTTCGCAGGAGCTGGCCATGACCATCAACGGCGTACGCAGTTCATGGCTGACATCGCTGGTGAACAGACGTTCGCGCTTGAGCACCAGGCGCAGCCGCCCGAGCGTATCGTCGAAGGCAGCGGCAAGCTGGCCGACCTCGTCCTCGGCGTAATCCGGGACCAACGGCGGCGCCAGGGCCAGCAGCTGGTCGCGATGGCGCACCTGACCGGCCAGGCGCACCACCGGCGCCATCACCCGCCGCGCGAGCAGCCAGCCGAGCGCGCCGGCCAAGGCGACACTGAGCAGAACGCCGATCAGCACCACGGAGAACAGCGCCTGTTCGCGCTCCTCGAACTCGCTCTGATCCTCCAGCAACACATAGCGGCGGCCGTCTACTTCGCGGACGATCGCATGGTAGGTCTGAGCGCCACGAAACACCTCGTGGAATCCCGGCGGCAGGTCGCGCAGATCCTCAGGCATGGCAAAGTCGCCCCAACCATCGCTGAAATAGAACAGCTGCTGCGGTTCGGGCTGGTGGCGCCAATCGTCGACGCTTTCCATTTGCAGCAGGCGGTCGAGATCGCTGCCCATGCCGCTGGACATCAACCGTTCCTCGACCGAATGGACGATCTCGACAATCCCCAGACCGAATACCCCGGCAACCAGTACCGTCATGAGCATAAAGGCGATGACGATACGCCGGGCCAGACTCTGCCTATATTCCATTGCCACTCTCGGCCAGGCGGTAACCAACGCCATGCACGGTGTGCAGCAGCGCAGAGGCGAACGGCTTGTCGATCACCTGCCGCAATTGATGTACGTGGCTGCGCAGGCTGTCGCTGTCCGGACAGTCGTCGCCCCATAGCGCCGCTTCCAGCACCTCGCGGCGCACCACGTGGGGACTTTTCTGCATCAGCACGGCGAGCAACTTGAGGCCGATCGGGTTGAGCTTGAGCGCGCGTCCGCCACGACTGACTTCCAGGGTGTCCAGGTCATAGCTCAGGTCGCCGACCTGCAGGCAACGCCGCCCGCCACCCTGGGCGCGGCGCAGCACCGCCTCGATGCGCGCGGCCAGTTCGGAGAGGGCGAACGGTTTGACCAGATAATCGTCGGCGCCAGCGCGAAAGCCCTGCAGACGATCGTCGAGCTGATCGCGTGCAGTAAGCATGATTACCGGAACGTCGCGCCGTGCATCTTCGCGTAGGCGCTGACACAGGGTGTAGCCATCCAGGCCGGGCAACATGATGTCCAGTACGATCAGGTCGTAATGTTCGGTGGCGGCCAGATGCAGCCCGGACAGTCCGTCCTGGGCGCAGTCGACGCTATAGCCCTTGATGCTCAGGTAGTCGAGCATGTTGGCGAGAATGTCGCGATTGTCTTCGACCAGCAGTATGCGCACGGCAATTTCCTCGTTGGCAGCGGCTAAATGATTGCACGCCGCCCAGCGCAGCGCCTGCTTTTAACGATTTTTTCACCTGCGATTCACCTTGTCACGACAGACGCTTGCGCAGACTACGGCCATCGACGTTCAAGGAATTGCGCCATGCCTCTGTCGCGCTCTGCTGCCCCGCATCGCCCAAGGGTCCCGGCTGTCTCCAACTGAACGACGCTTGCCCCGTGGCCACCCAGTCTGCGGGGCTTTTTTATTTCAAGCGCCAGCGCCGCCATGGAGCTATTCGATGCCCAGACACTCTGCCGTCATCACCAGGCCTGGCGTGCGCTTGCCGCTGCCGAAATTGCACCTGCCACTGCCTCAGTTGGCTGCTGTGCTGCTCTCGATTACGCTGCTGCTCGCCGGTCATGCCGGCTGGCAGCACCTGTGGCCGGTGCAGGCTGGCTCAGGCTGGCAGTACCGCGTGCGCATCGACCACCTGCCGCGCATCAGCGCACTGGCCCTGGACGCCGAGGGCAGGCTGTTCGCCAGCCAGGAATACGATCAGGGCCAGGGCCGCATCGTCGAGCTGTTGCCGTCCGGCGCAGTCGTTCCCCGAGTGACCGGGTTGTCCAAGCCCGACGGCATGCTCGCCTACCGGGGCGGCCTGGTGTACAGCCAGGAGCAAGGCCAACACAGGGTGAACTGGTGGCACGACGGCAAGCCTGAAACACTCTTCGAAGGCAACAGCATCGAGGAGCTCGCCACCGACGGCTATTACCTGTATGCCATCGAGGACATGCACGGCGATGGCCGACTGCTGCGCTACGACCCGCTCAGCCATGCACTATCGATTCTGCGCACAGGCCTGAACCAGGCCGAAGCGGTCGCCGCCTGCCCCGATGGCAGCCTGTTCTACAGCGAAAAAGCCAGCGGCACGCTCAAACGCTATAACCCGGACGGTCGCGACCAGATCCTGTTGCGCGGCCTCAACAAGCCCGGCTTCCTGCAATGTGGTGAAGATGGCCTGTGGCTCAGCGAGGACGCCACCCATATGGCCCGCCTGCTACGCATCGACCCGCTGAGCGGCGCCAGCGAAACCGTTCTCAGCCACCTGCGTTCCGGGCAGACCCTGCTGCCGCTGGATGCCGACCACTTCCTGCTCGCCGAGCAGGGCCGCGACCGCCTGCTGGAAATCAGCCGTCAAGTAGAGTCCCGTTGATGCTTCAAACTTCGTTCCGGCCCCGGCTCCGCCACCAATTGGCCTTTCTGCTGCTCAGCGCCCTGGGTTTTCTCCTGCTTTTCGCCGGACTGCGCGCCGCGCTGCTGGGCTATAACGCCGAACTGATCGGCCAGACCCCCTGGTCCAGCTTCGCCGAGGCGTTCTTCAACGGCCTGCGCTTCGACAGCCGCGTGGTGGTATTCATCTGCACGCCGCTGATCCTCGCCCTGCTCAGCCCCGCGGCCAGCGCCGCACGCGGCTGGCAGCGCGCCTGGCTGACGGCCCTGGCGAGCCTGACGCTGCTGCTCGGCCTGATCGAACTGACGTTCTATCGCGAGTTCCACCAACGCCTGAACAGCCTGGTGTTCCAGTACCTCGGCGAAGACCCGCGCACCGTGCTGAGCATGCTCTGGTACGGTTTCCCGGTGGGGCGCTACCTATTGCTCTGGGCGCTGGCGACGGTACTGCTGTATGTCGGCTTCGCCTGGCTCGACCGGCGGTGCCGGCCAGCCAGCGCGGCACCGAACAAACCCGCTCTACAACGCGTAGCGATGCACGGCCTGGCGTTTATCCTGGTGCTGCTGGTGGCCGTCCTGCTGGCGCGCGGCACCTTGCGTCAGGGCCCACCGTTGCGCTGGGGCGATGCCTTCACCACCGACTCGGTATTCGCCAACCACCTGGGCCTGAACGGCACCTTGACCCTGATCGACGCCGCTCGCAATCGCTGGTCGCCGACCCGGCGCAATATCTGGAAAGCCACGCTACCGACCGAGCAAGCGCAGCAAACCCTGCGCGAAATGCTGCTGACCAAGCACGACCGGTTGGTCGACGCCGACACGGCGGCAATCCGGCGCATCAGCACGCCTGACCCGGCCGCCGCCTCGCCGATCCGCAACGTGGTGGTGATCCTGATGGAAAGCTTCGCCGGCCACTATGTCGGCGCGCTCGGCGGCCAGGGCGAGATCACCCCGGAATTCGACAAGCTGACTCAAGAGGGCCTGCTGTTCACCCGCTTTCTCTCCAATGGCACCCATACCCACCAGGGCATGTTCGCCACCATGGCCTGCTTCCCCAACCTGCCGGGCTTCGAGTACCTGATGCAGCAGCCCGAAGGCAGCCACCATTTCTCCGGCCTGCCGCAACTGCTCAGCGAGCGAGGCTTCGACGACCTCTACGTGTACAACGGCGATTTCGCCTGGGACAACCAGTCCGGTTTCTTCAGCCAGCAGGGCATGCACAATTTCATCGGTCGCAACGATTACGTCGACCCGGTGTTCTCCGACCCGACCTGGGGCGTGTCCGACCAGGACATGTTCGACCGTGCCGCCACCGAACTGGCCGCCAAGGACCCATCGAAACCCTTCTATGCCCTGCTACAGACGCTCTCCAACCACACCCCCTACGCCTTGCCGGAAAACCTGCCGGTGGCGCCGGTCACCGAGTTCGGCTCGCTCAACGAGCATCTGACCGCGATGCGCTATTCGGACTGGGCATTGGGCCAATTCTTCGCCAAGGCACGCCAATCGCCCTACTTCAACGACACCCTGTTCGTCATCGTCGGCGACCACGGCTTCGCCAGCGATCAGCAGCTCAGCGATATCGACCTCTACCGTTTCCATGTACCGATGCTGATGATCGCCCCGGGCCTGCGCGAACGATTCGGCGAGCGGCGCGATATCGCCGCCACCCAGATCGACATAGTGCCGACCATCATGGGCCGTCTCGGCCTGCCGGTGGAGCACCAGTGCTGGGGCCGCGACCTGCTGGGGCTGGCGCAGGACGACCATGGTTTCGGCGTGATCAAGCCATCTGGCGGCGATCAGACAGTGGCCCTGGTGGCGAACGACACGCTGCTGGTGCAACCGCGTGACCAGGCGGCCAAGCTCTATCGCTATAAACTCGGCGCCGATGCCGGGGTCACGGCGATCGACGACGCCTCGCTCGGCAAACGCCTGAGCAGACGCCTGCAGGCATTCCTGCAGGTCGCCACG
Organism: uncultured Pseudomonas sp.; assembly: GCF_946885955.1. Next base: position 1,043 of record NZ_CAMPHI010000008.1, on the reverse strand, counting down.
CGCAGCCTGATGGCCAACACCGCCGGCGCTCGCCCCTGAGCGCGCCTGCGCCATGAGCTCGGGGCGAGTTTTTATCGGCCGCGCACGCCCGGCGTTGGCGTAGATTGCTGGTGTGAACGGCGCCCACACGAGCCGGGTCGCTTCACCATAGCGGCAACAGCCGAACGCGACAGGCTATTGGTACAGCGCCCAAAAAATAGCCCTGACGAGCAGGGCTATTTGGCTTTTTAACTTTTAACTAAGGCGTGGGCGTGATTGCGCTAACCCTGCGGCCCCATCCCTTGAGACAGGCTGAACATGAACAACAGCAGATCCTGATCCGGCTGAATCACGTCGATCGTTCGTGCTCTGGGCGATAACGGCTCAAGCCCCAATTCGCTCTGACTCACCACATGACTGCCCGGCTCATGCCAGGCAGCAGCCGCTATCGAAGCCACGCTGAGCGCAGCCACAACAAACAATCCCCGTGCGATTTCCAGTTTCATCAATGCGACCCTCAATAGCGCGATTAAGCGCTGTTCGCTAACCCTAGACTCATGATCGTCACACCGCCACATACCATGACGGGTGGTCGTGACCGCCTGAGCGGTCCGATACCTGGCTCCGATCATCCTGATCAACAAACAAAGACCTCAACCCGTAACTGGGCGTCCGTCATCTATCGTGAGCCGCACCGGTGCAAAATGGTTCAAGCTATCGTCTCGCAGCTTGCGCCCTCATCGCCGGCAGTAACACCTACCAGGTCACCTTATTGCCCATTGGTATCAGATGGACGATTTGGCGGGACCTGCCATGCAACAGCCAACGACATTACGCTGCTACGCGGATAAGCGCGTGGCAGGCCACATCCCGGTGGATAAACTCGAACTGCATCCTACGCCCCGACCGCGCATCGCCGCGCGGCAATTCAGACGTATGGATAGACAAGGCAATTAATGCGCCAGCTTTCCCACGAGGTGGCGCGAGAATAAAAAACCCCGCGACAGGCGCGTAATGCTGTTCACTTAAGCGGAGCAGCCTTCCTATCCACTGGATAGCGGGTC
>NZ_CAMPHI010000007.1 GCF_946885955.1 uncultured Pseudomonas sp. | reverse complement strand
GGCGCCGAGGCTGCTGCGGCTTTCCGCTCCCAGCGTGCCCGGCCGCCGCAGCAGCAGCGTGGGCCCTTGCAACTGATCGATTACACGCGCTCGACCCTGGAGCAGAGTCTGGCAGCGTACCGCCGCGGCGAGCGAGACCAGGCCTACGATCTGTCGGTCGGCGCCTATCTGGAAGGCTTCGAACTGGTCGAGAGTGCACTGGACAATCTCGACCCGCAGCAACGCAAGACCACCGAGCGGGCGTTGATGGATTACCGTCAAGCGCTACAGGACGGTCTTTCGGTCGGCCAGGCGGCGCAACGCCTGGAGGCGGCTAAAGGCGAACTGGCCAAGGCCGCATCGCTGCTCGACGTTGACGGTTTGTCGGATTCGCTGAGCTTTTTCTCCAGCCTGCTGATTCTGCTGCGCGAGGGTCTGGAGGCGATTCTGGTGTTGGCGGCGATTCTCGCCTTCCTGCGCAACACCGGGCAGGCCCAGGCGGTGCGTAGCGTGCATATCGGCTGGGGCATGGCATTGCTGGCCGGTGTCGCGACCTGGGCGCTGGCGGCTTACCTGATCGATGTCAGCGGCGCCCAGCGTGAACTGCTGGAAGGGCTGACGGCCTTGTTTGCCTGCGTCATGGTGCTCTGGCTCGGCGTATGGATGCACGACCGACGGCACGCCGCGGCCTGGCAGGACTATATCAAGAGCAGCCTGGTCGGCGGTGGCGGACGTTTCGGTTTTGCCGTGCTGGCGTTTTTCTCGGTCTATCGCGAATTGTTCGAAGTCATCCTGTTCTACGAAACCCTCTGGCTGCAGGCCGGCCCAGCCGGGCATGGCATGGTGCTGGCCGGAGCCGGTGCGGCGCTGGTGCTGTTGTTGGGCCTGGCCTGGGTGATCCTGCGCGGTTCGCGTAAGTTGCCGCTGGCAACCTTCTTCAGCGCTAACGCCATACTGTTGTGTGCGCTTTCGGTGGTATTCGCCGGGCATGGCATAGCCGCGCTGCAGGAGGCAGGCGTGCTCGGTACTCGGCCGGTGGCGTTCTTCGAATTCGACTGGCTGGGCATTCATGCCGACGCCTACAGCCTGTCGGCCCAGTCGCTGGCGCTGGCGGCGATCGTCGTGCTTTACGGGCGCAGCTGGCTGGGTGAGCGGCGGCGGCTGTCGGCGAACAACGCCTGAGTCGGTCTTGTCGCGGCCTGGTCGTTTCTCTTGGAATGCCGGGCGCGACAGTTATGGGGGAGCTGAAGGTCAATGCGAGTCTGGATAGATGCCGATGCCTGTCCGCGGGCGGCGCGCGACCAAGTGGTGAAGTTCGCCCTCAAGCGCAGCTTCGAGGTGGTCATGGTCGCCGGTCAGGCGCAGAGCAAGCCGAGCTACAACTGCGTGCGGTTGATCGTCGTGCCGGCAGGCCCCGATGCCGCCGACGACTATCTGGTGGCGCACGCCGTAGCGGGTGAGTTGGTGATCTGCAGCGACGTGCCGCTGGCCGATCGGCTGGTCAAGAAGGGCGTCGCCGCCCTCGATCCACGTGGACGCGAGTTCGACGAGCGCAATATGGGCGACAAGCTGGCGGTGCGCAATCTGTTCACCGAGTTGCGCGAGCAAGGCCAGATCGGCGGTGGCCAGGGAGTCTACGGCGAGCGCGACAGACAGGCGTTCGCCAACGCCCTGGACCGGATTCTCACCCGCTTGCTGCGCCAGGCGGGCACAACCGCGGGCTGAACGCGCATTGGCGCCAGTTGGTCAGCGGACTGTACTGATGACCCTGCGCCAGGTCGCGTAGGTATCCTGCAGCAGTTGTGCACTCATTCAGCCGCAAAGGTAGGTGCCGGTACCGACCGCTACCAGCGTGCCCTCGTCGTTATGCAGTTCGCTCCGCACCACTGCTACCTTGTTGCCCGACCGCAGCAGCATCGCCGTCGCAGTGAAGCGTTCGCCGCGACCAGGGCGCAGGTAATCGATGCGCAAGTCGATGGTGCCGAGTTTCGACAGTCGCGCCATGCGCTCCTCGGCGGACAGGTGGCGATGCTTGTCGAATGCTCCGATCAGCGCCATGGCGCCGCCGGCCACGTCCAGCAGGGACGCAATCACTCCGCCGTGGAGAATCCCGTGAACGAAGTTGCCGATCAGTTCGGGCTTCATCGGCAGGTGCATCATGACTCGCTCGGCGCTCAGTTCATCAAGCTCGATTCCCAGCATGCGGTTGAAAGGGATGCGTTCGAAAAACAGGCTGATCGCCTGTTGAAGTTCGGCGTTGAGGTCAAAGGGTTCGCTGGTCATGAGTTCGGGCCTGGACGCGGGAACGGCTAAACTGCCGCACCGACGCCGAATTGGCCAGAGGCGCGGCCGGAGTACCGCGCGCATTGGCGTGATAGGCCTGTCAGCTGCCGTGGGCGAGCTCGAGAATGCGGTCGACCAGCTTGTTGATGCCCGATGCGGCTTCGCTGATCGACTGTGCCAGCATATAGGCCGGGGTGGTGACCAGCTTGCGCGAGCTGTCCTCGACAATCTCGCTGACCGCACACTCATGGTGCATCGCGCCCATCTGGGTAAGGGTGCTGGCGGTCTCCTGGTCGTCGCCGATGGTGCAGATCACGCCGGCGCCGAATACCTTGGCGGCCAGCGCCCCGGCGATGCACATCATGCCGACCGGCTTGCCGGCGCTGGCAAAGGCCTGGATGGCGGCCAGCACGTCGGCCTGGACGCTGCAGTTGGCGCCGCTGATGGCGAAATCCGAGAGGTTTTTCGCGACTCCGAAACCGCCCGGCAGGATCAGTGCATCGAACTGGCCGACGTGCAATTCCTTGACGTCCTTGATTGCGCCGCGGGCGATGCGCGCCGACTCCACCAATACGTTGCGCGTCTGGTCCATCTCGTCGCCGCTGTAGTGATCGACCACGTGCAGCTGCGGCACATCGGGTGCGAAGCATTGCACCTGGGCGCCGCGCTGATCCAGGCGCAGCAGGGTGATCACGCTTTCATGGATTTCCGCGCCGTCGTATACCCCGCAGCCGGAAAGAATCACCGCAACTTTTTTGTGCATCGCCGTCTCCTGATTGCTGATTCGTGCCTGCGATTTATTTTAGAAGCAAAAATTTCGCCACGGCGCTGTCGTCAAAGCCACTCGAGTCGCAGATCATGGGCGATTGTCTTACCCGGGGCTGGGATTCCTCAAGTCTAGCTTCGGTCGAGGCTCAACGATATGGCGTCGACATGAACTGCATCCTTGCATGCCTGTCGAGAGTTGTTCGGTTTGCCTCGCTGGCAAGTGATCGAGCGCTGTCTTGCGTCGTCATACTTTGGTCATAATGTGCGCCTATAACTGTCACACTCGCCCGTTGAAGCGGGCTATGGAGTCTGCCGTGAGTTTTACCCCCGCCAATCGCCTGTTTCCCGCCACCCGCCTGCGGCGCAATCGCCGTGACGATTTTTCCCGGCGGCTGGTGCGCGAGCATCGGTTGAGCGTCGATGACCTGATCCTGCCGGTATTCGTACTCGATGGCGACAACCGCCGCGAGGCGATTGCGTCGATGCCCGGGGTCGAGCGCCTGTCCATTGACCTGCTGCTGCAGGAAGCGGAGAAATGGGTGGCTTTGGGGATTCCGGCGCTGGCGCTGTTTCCGGTAACGCCGCTGGAAAACAAATCCCTCGATGGCAGCGAAGCCTGGAACCCGGACGGTATCGCCCAGCGCGCGATCCGTGCGCTGCGTGCACGTTTCCCGGAGCTGGGGGTGATCAGCGACGTGGCCCTCGACCCGTTCACCACTCACGGTCAGGACGGCATCCTCGACGAGCACGGTTACGTGCAGAACGATGTCACCGTCGACGCCCTGGTCAAGCAGGCGCTGTCCCATGCCGCCGCTGGCGCCCAGGTCGTGGCACCCTCGGATATGATGGACGGCCGCGTGCAGGCGATTCGCGAGGCCCTGGAACTGGCCGACCACAGCAACGTGCGCATCATGGCCTACTCGGCCAAGTACGCCAGCGCCTATTACGGCCCGTTCCGCGATGCGGTGGGTTCGGCTGCTAACCTGGGTAAGGCCAACAAGGCCAGTTATCAGATGGACCCGGCCAATGGCGATGAAGCGCTGCACGAAGTCGCGGCGGACCTCGCCGAAGGCGCCGACATGGTGATGGTCAAGCCGGGCATGCCGTACCTGGACATCCTTTATCGGGTCAAACAAGAATTTCGCGTGCCGACCTTTGTCTATCAGGTCAGCGGCGAGTACGCCATGCACATGGCGGCCATTCAGAATGGTTGGCTGGGCGAGGCGGTGATCCTCGAATCGCTGACCGCGTTCAAGCGCGCGGGTGCCGATGGCATCCTGACTTATTTCGCCGTACGTGCGGCAGAACTGTTGAAGCAGGGGCACTAGCCCCCCGGGACTAAAAAAACATGAACACCGAAGCACCCAGTAGTAGCGAGTTGCAGGATGCCCAGCCGGCTGCCGAGGAGCTTGTAAGCATCGATGCGCCGGTCAGCGAGGCCCCGGTCGCACCGGTGGCGCCACCCCTGGTGGTGCCGAACCTTGACGACAGCAGCCTGTATATCCATCGCGAGCTGTCGCAGCTGCAATTCAATATTCGCGTGCTCGAGCAAGCGCTGGACGAGTCCTACCCGCTGCTCGAGCGCTTGAAGTTTTTGCTGATTTTCTCCAGCAACCTCGACGAGTTTTTCGAAATCCGCGTCGCCGGCCTGAAGAAGCAGATCAACTTCGCGCGCGAGCAGGCCGGCGCGGATGGCTTGCAGCCGCACCAGGCACTGGCGCGCATCGCCGAATTGGCGCATGAGCAGGTCGAGCGGCAGTACGCGATCCTCAACGACACCCTGCTACCGGCGCTGGAAAAGCACCAGGTGCGCTTTATTCGTCGGCGTTTCTGGAACACCAAGCTGAAGGCCTGGGTGCGGCGCTACTTCCGCGATGAAATCGCGCCGATCATCACGCCGATCGGCTTGGATCCGACCCACCCCTTCCCGTTGCTGGTGAACAAGAGCCTGAACTTCATCGTCGAGCTGGAAGGCGTCGACGCCTTCGGGCGCGACTCGGGTCTCGCGATCATCCCAGCACCGCGTCTGCTGCCGCGGATCATCAAGGTGCCTGAAGACGTCGGCGGCCCCGGCGACAACTACGTGTTCCTCTCCTCGATGATTCACGCCCACGCCGACGACCTGTTCCAAGGCATGAAGGTCAAGGGCTGCTATCAGTTCCGCCTGACCCGAAACGCCGACCTCTCGGTGGACACCGAGGATGTCGAAGACCTGGCCCGTGCGCTACGCGGCGAACTGTTCTCCCGGCGCTATGGCGATGCCGTGCGCCTGGAGGTGGTCGATACCTGCCCGCGTCCCTTGCTCGACTACTTGCTCAAGCAGTTCAGCCTGAGCGAGAGCGAACTCTACCGGGTCAACGGGCCGGTCAACCTGACCCGCCTGTTCAGCATCACCGGGCTGGCCAGCCACCCGGAATTGCAGTACGCGCCTTTCACCCCGGTGATCCCCAAGCTGTTGCAGAACAGCGAGAACATCTTCAGCGTGGTCAGCAAACAGGACATCCTCCTGCTGCACCCCTTCGAATCGTTCACTCCGGTCGTCGACCTGTTGCGCCAGGCCGCCAAGGACCCGCACGTGCTGGCGATCAAGCAGACGCTGTACCGCAGCGGGGCCAACTCGGAGATCGTCGACGCGCTGGTCGAAGCCGCGCGCAACGGCAAGGAAGTGACCGCGGTGATCGAACTGCGTGCGCGTTTCGACGAGGAGTCCAACCTGCAGCTGGCCAGCCGCCTGCAGGCCGCCGGCGCGGTGGTGATCTACGGTGTGGTCGGCTTCAAGACCCACGCCAAGATGATGCTGATTTTGCGCCGCGAGAACGGCGAAATCGTCCGCTATGCGCACCTCGGTACCGGCAACTACCACGCCAGCAATGCCCGGCTATACACCGACTACAGCCTGCTCACCGCCGACGTGGCGCTGTGCGAGGACGTATCAAAGATGTTCAGCCAATTGATCGGCATGGGTAAAACGCTGCGCATGAAGAAGCTCCTGCATGCGCCCTTCACCTTGAAGAAAACCCTGCTGGACATGATCACCCGCGAGACCAACCTGGCCGCCGAGGGCAAACCGGCGCACATCATCGCCAAGTTCAACTCGCTGACTGACCCGAAGATCATCCGCGCGCTGTACAAGGCCAGCCAGACCGGAGTGAAGATCGACCTGGTGGTGCGTGGCATGTGCTGCCTGCGTCCCGGCATCGCCGGGGTCTCGCACAACATTCAGGTGCGCTCGATCATCGGTCGCTTCCTCGAACATACCCGGGTGTTCTATTTCCTCAACGAGGGCGAGGAAAAGATCTACCTGTCCAGCGCCGACTGGATGGAGCGCAATCTGGATAAGCGCGTCGAGACCTGCTTTCCGGTGGAAGGCAAGAAGCTGATCATGCGGGTGAAGAAAGAGTTGGAAGCCTACCTGACCGACAACACCCAGAGCTGGGTGCTGCAACCGGATGGGCGCTATCTGCGTAGCAGCCCGACCGGTAACCAAAACCCGCGCAGCGCCCAGGCCGGGTTGCTGGACAAACTCACGGTGCCGCTGGTCAGCGCACGCTGAGTTCGACGCCGATGCGCTTGAGCCAGCCCGCTTCCTGAGTGAAATCCGCTTGGGTCAGCGGGTTGGCGTCCAGCCAATCCGTGGGAAACACGATTTCCAGGCTCTGCGCGCTGGCGTGTAGCTGAACCTTGGGCATTTCCTGGCTGCCGCGGATGTGGTGGAACAGGATGGCGAAGCGCAGCAGCACGCATAGGCGGATCAGCTTGAGCCCTTCCTCGCCGAATTCGGCGAACTTGTCCTTGGGAATATTGCGCCGGTGGCCGCGTACCAGCAGGGCGAGCATGTGCTGATCCTGACGCGAGAAGCCGGCCAGGTCGGAATGTTCGACCAGGTAGGCGCCGTGCTTGTGGTATTGGTAGTGGGCGATGTCCAGGCCCAGTTCATGCACCCGCGCGGCCCAGACCAGCAGGTCGCGGTGCCACTCGTCATCCAGCTGCCAGGCGTCGGCGACCTGCTCCAGCGCCTCCAGGGCCTTGGCCTCGACGCGGGCGGCCTGATCCAGATCGACGTGGTAGCGTTCCATCAATGCGCTGAGGGTGCGTTCGCGCACGTCCTCGTGATGATGGCGGCCGAGCAGGTCATAGAGCACGCCTTCGCGTAGCGCACCCTCGGAATGACTCATGCGCTGAATATCGCAGGCGTCGAAGATCGCCTCGAGGATCGCCAGACCCGCCGGAAAAATCCCCCGGCGATCGGGCTTGATCCCGTCGAGGTCGAGCTTTTCTACTTCGCCGAGCTTGAAAATCTTGCGTTTCAGCCAGGCCAGGCCCTGCGGATTGACGTCGCCGTTGCCCAGGCCGGCGGATTGGATCGCCAGGCCGATGGCCTTGATCGTGCCGGACGCGCCGACCGCATCTTCCCAACCCAGGCGACGCAGGGCGTGTTCGATGCCCATGATTTCCAGGCGTGCGGCGGTATAGGCCTGGGCGTAGCGCGCCGGGGTGATCTTGCCATCCTTGAAGAAACGCTGGGTGTAGCTCACGCAGCCCATTTGCAGGCTTTCGCGCAGCAGGGGCTCGAAGCGTTGACCAATGATGAACTCGGTGCTGCCGCCGCCAATATCGGCGACCAGGCGTTTACCTGGGGTGTCGGCGATGCTGTGCGACACGCCGAGGTAGATCAGTCGGGCTTCTTCGCGGCCGGAAATGACTTCCACCGGATGGCCCAATACCTCTTCCGCGCGGCGGATAAATTCGCCGCGGTTGTGCGCCTCGCGCAGGGCATTAGTGCCGACCACGCGCACCGCGCCTTCCGGCAGGCTGGCGGTCAACTGGGCGAAGCGCCGCAAACAATCGAGCCCACGCTGCATGGCTTCCTCGCTGAGCTGGCGCTGCTCGTCGACACCGGCCGCCAACTGCACCTTGTCGCCGAGGCGTTCGAGGATGCGCAACTCGCCATGATCGGCCTTGGCCAGCACCATATGGAAGCTGTTGGAACCCAGATCGATGGCTGCAATCAAGGGGAAAGACTCGGCAGGGGTATGCGGCATAGCGTAGACATCTCGATGCGGAACCGCGTCATCGTGCCACGATAGGTCGGGTACGCCAACGCATACCGATGTCGCATGTCGTCGAAAATGTCTTCATGACGAGCCAGAAACTGCCGTTCATCCACTCGGAACTGGCCATGGAACCCTGACAGGAGCACCGCAAAATTCTCAAAGCGCTGGGCCGGCGCAGAAGGCCATGCGGCAGCGCATTCGTGCCGCTGCCTCGCGTACCGGTATTGTTTTCGTGCGATTAATCGCTTGGGAATTTGAATACCCCGATAGATAAGCGCAATGGCCCGAGCCTTCCTGTGTCAGAGAAGCCGGGCTATGATGTCGACCATCTTTTGCTTCCGAACACGGAGAATTTCCATGAGCGAATTCATTACCAATGTCAGCGATGCCAGCTTCGATCAGGATGTCATCCAGGCAGAAGGACCGGTATTGGTCGATTACTGGGCCGAGTGGTGCGGCCCGTGCAAGATGATCGCCCCGGTGCTGGACGAGATCGCCCAGACCTATCAAGGCAAGCTCAAGGTGTGCAAGCTGAACATCGACGAAAACCAGGACACGCCACCGAAGTACGGCGTGCGCGGGATTCCGACGCTGATGCTGTTCAAGAACGGCAATGTTGAGGCGACCAAGGTCGGCGCTCTGTCGAAGTCGCAACTGGCGGCCTTCCTCGACAGCAATATCTAAGCTGTTGCGCAAACGATAAGCCCCGCGAATTGCGGGGTTTTTTCTATCCGGGTGCTGGACGCGCCGATAAAACCGGTGTTACATTCGGCCTCGCTGCATTTCCTATGCGGCCCCCTGCATGCCGTCGTCGACGCATTCCCTTCGAATACTCTCGATACACAAGCTGGCGATCCAGTCGTCACTTAGCGGCGCGGCCTCCCAAGCTGAACAGCTTATTTTCCCTCCTTCATGATTACGTCATTCCTATGAATCTGACCGAACTCAAGCAAAAGCCGATTACCGAACTGCTGGAACTCGCTGAACAAATGGGCCTGGAAAACATGGCCCGTTCGCGCAAGCAGGACGTAATTTTCTCGCTGTTGAAGAAACACGCAAAAAGCGGTGAGGAAATTTCCGGTGATGGCGTGCTGGAGATTCTCCAGGACGGTTTCGGCTTCCTCCGCTCCGCGGACGCTTCCTATCTCGCCGGCCCCGACGATATCTATGTCTCGCCGAGCCAGATCCGTCGCTTCAACCTGCGTACCGGCGATACCATTGTCGGCAAGATCCGCCCGCCGAAAGAAGGCGAGCGTTACTTCGCACTGCTCAAGGTCGATACGATCAACTACGATCGTCCGGAGAATGCGAAGAACAAGATCCTTTTCGAAAACCTGACGCCGCTGTTCCCCACCAAGCGTCTGGTCATGGAGGCCGGTAACGGCTCCACCGAAGACATTACCGGCCGCATCATTGATCTTTGCGCGCCTATCGGCAAAGGCCAGCGTGGCCTGATCGTCGCGCCGCCGAAAGCCGGTAAGACCATCATGCTGCAGAACATCGCGGCCAACATCACGCGTAATAATCCGGAAGTGCACCTGATCGTCCTGCTGATCGACGAGCGCCCGGAAGAAGTCACCGAGATGCAGCGCACCGTGCGCGGCGAAGTGGTCGCCTCGACTTTCGATGAGCCGCCGACCCGCCACGTGCAGGTCGCCGAGATGGTGATCGAGAAGGCCAAGCGCCTGGTCGAGCACAAGAAGGACGTGGTCATCCTGCTCGACTCCATCACCCGCCTGGCGCGTGCCTACAACACCGTGATCCCGAGTTCCGGCAAGGTCCTCACCGGTGGTGTCGACGCCCACGCCCTGGAGAAGCCGAAGCGCTTCTTCGGTGCCGCGCGTAACATCGAGGAGGGCGGTTCGCTGACCATCATCGCCACCGCGCTGGTGGAAACCGGCTCGAAGATGGACGAGGTGATCTACGAAGAATTCAAAGGCACCGGCAACATGGAGCTGCCTTTGGACCGTCGTATCGCCGAGAAGCGCGTGTTCCCGGCCATCAACATCAACCGCTCCGGCACCCGCCGCGAAGAGTTGCTGACCGCCGAAGACGAGCTGCAGCGCATGTGGATCCTGCGCAAGCTGCTGCACCCGATGGACGAAATCGCCGCCATCGAGTTCCTTATCGACAAGCTGAAAGCGACCAAGACGAACGAAGAGTTCTTCATGTCAATGAAGCGCAAGTAAGCCGAGCAGTCTCACCAAGGCCGGGGAAACCCGGCTTTTGTGCGTCTGAAGGTTGCCAATCCTTCTGAAAGACCTAGTTCGGCGCTAAACTTTGCGCCCTTATCTGGCCCGCCCGACACGAGGCTCAAGTATGCAGTATCGCGACCTGCGCGATTTCATTCGCGGTCTGGAACAGCGCGGCGAACTCAAGCGCATCCAGACACCGATATCCCCGGTGCTGGAAATGACCGAAATCTGCGACCGTACCCTGCGCAAGGGCGGCCCGGCGCTGCTGTTCGAAAACCCCACGGGCTTCGCCATGCCGGTGCTCGGCAATCTGTTCGGCACGCCCAAGCGGGTGGCCCTGGGTATGGGCGCTGAAGAGGTGAGCGAACTGCGTGAAATCGGCAAGCTGCTGGCTTTTCTCAAGGAGCCCGAGCCGCCGAAAGGCCTGAAAGACGCCTGGTCGAAGCTGCCGATTTTCAAGAAGGTCCTGTCGATGGCGCCCAAGGTGCTGAAAGACGCGCCCTGCCAGGAAGTGATCGAAGAAGGCGATGACGTCGACCTCGGCAAGCTGCCGGTGCAGACCTGCTGGCCCGGCGACGTCGGCCCGCTGATCACCTGGGGGCTGACCGTGACCAAGGGGCCGAACAAGGAACGGCAAAATCTCGGCATCTATCGTCAGCAGGTGATCGGTCGCAACAAGGTGATCATGCGCTGGCTCAGCCACCGTGGCGGCGCTCTGGATTTCCGCGACTGGTGCGAGAAGTTCCCCGGCCAGCCCTACCCGGTGGCCGTCGCCCTGGGCGCGGATCCAGCGACCATTCTCGGCGCGGTGACCCCGGTACCGGACAGCCTTTCCGAATACGCTTTCGCCGGCCTGCTGCGGGGCAACAAGACCGAGCTGGTGAAGTGTCGCGGCAACGATTTGCAGGTGCCGGCCAGTGCCGAGATCGTGCTGGAAGGGGTGATCCATCCCGGCGAGATGGCCGACGAGGGCCCTTACGGCGACCACACCGGCTATTACAACGAAGTCGACCGCTTCCCGGTGATGACGGTCGAGCGCATCACCCGCCGACAAAAGCCGATCTATCACAGCACCTACACCGGAAGGCCGCCGGACGAGCCGGCGATTCTCGGCGTGGCGCTCAACGAAGTGTTCGTGCCGATCCTGCAGAAGCAGTTCCCCGAGATCACCGACTTCTATCTACCGCCGGAAGGCTGTTCCTACCGCATGGCGGTGGTGACCATGAAGAAGCAGTACCCCGGCCACGCCAAGCGCGTGATGCTCGGTGTCTGGTCGTTTTTGCGACAGTTCATGTATACCAAGTTCGTTATCGTCACCGACGACGACATCAATGCACGCGACTGGAACGACGTGATCTGGGCGATTACCACGCGCATGGACCCCAAGCGCGACACCGTATTGATCGACAATACACCGATCGATTACCTCGATTTCGCCTCGCCGGTCTCCGGCCTCGGCAGCAAGATGGGTCTCGACGCCACCCATAAATGGCCCGGCGAGACCAGTCGCGAGTGGGGACGGGCTATCGTTCAGGATGAGGCGATCAAGCGCCGGGTCGATGAGCTCTGGTCGCAGCTGGGAATCGACTGATGGACCCGGTGTCGCTGGCGATTATGGCAATGCGCGCAACAGGCGTGCGAACAGGCTGTGGATTGAAAACGTTATGAAAGTAACCTTGCAACCCTCGGGCGCGGTGCTCGATGTCGACAGCGGCGAACGCATTCTCGATGCCGCGCGCCGCCTCGGCTATGACTGCCCGCAGAGTTGTCGCAACGGCAATTGCCATATTTGCGCGGCCTTGCTGGTCAACGGGCGGGTGCGCCAGACCGGCGAAAGCCGCGACCATGGCGAGGTGTTTACCTGCCTGGCGGAGCCCGAGGAGGACTGCGTGCTGCTCTGGGACGGCGTGCTGGCGCCCGGCGAATTACCGGTTCGCGAGCTCACCTGCCAGGTCGTCGAATGCCTCGACGTGGGCGGCGATGTATTCCGCGTGCGGTTGCTCGCGCCGGCCGGCAAGTTGCCGCGCTACCACGCCGGCCAGTACCTGCTGCTGCAGCGCGAAGGCGAGGACTATGCGGCGTTCTCCCTGGCCTCGGCACCGCATGCCGGGCGCGAGTTGGAGTTGCATATCCTGGCGCGCGACGACGGCACCCGCAGCCTGCTCGCGCGCTTGCGCCGCGAAGGCGTGGCGCGGGTAAAAATGCCGTTTGGCGATACTCACCTGGTCGAGTTGCCGGACGGGCCGCTGGTGCTGATCGCCGCGGGTACCGGCATGGCGCAGATGAACAGCCTGATCGAGCATTGCCGCGTGGCCGGCTTCAAGCATCCGCTGCACCTCTATTGGGGCGCGCGCCGCCCAGAGGACTTCTACCAGCTGGTGCACTGGGATGAGTGGCGGCAACTGCCGAACCTGATCCTGCATCGGGTGGTCAGCGATCAGTGCGATTGGCAAGGCCGTTGCGGTTTGCTCCATGAAGCGGTGCGCGAGGACTTCACCGACCTCAAAACCCTGCACCTCTATGCCAGCGGTTCGCCGCCGATGGTTTATGCCACGCTCGACGCCCTGGTCGAAGCCGGCATGGATGCGCGGCAGATGCGCGCCGATGTGTTCGCCTACGCGCCGCGTTCGCCCTCCGAGCGGTAACAACTCCCCAGCAGACTGACATTTGGACTCGGGCGCCCGTTATTCGGGCAGCCCGGCGCTTCCGTGCGCGCAAGCCGAAGGGTGATGCACTTCGGGTATTGGTTATATTTATTAGTGATCGATATAAAATTATTGAGCCTGGTGCCATGCCTGCGCTAGCATCTGCATGTTCGGCGAATTTGCGTGAGTCTTACGGCACCGTATGTCGGCTCAAACTTCGATGAATCCGAATGTCGGTTGGATAGCAGGGAGGCAAATGCCGTTATGGCTAGCATGTTTCATTCGCGTAACGACCTGGTAAAACTTCTCGAGCTCGCGCAGTGCTGTATCAAGGCCAGTAGCGACAAGGCCGAGGTCGATCAAGTCGTCGACCTCGCCCGGAGTGTCATCCCGTATTCGTCCATGGTCATCTGTTTCGACAATATCGCTACCTCCGATCCCCAGGCCAGTCGCAAGTTGCTCAATTACGGTTACAGCGACGAGTGGGTCGACCTGTACTTCCGCAAATCTTTTCAATTGCAAGATCCGATCCTGAAAACCGCCGAGCGTGAATCGGGCGCGTTTTCCTGGGGTGTGGGCTTTGCCGCCGCGCCGCCGAGCAAGGAGTTCCTCGAGTTATCGCGGGATTTCGTCGGCAGCAATGGCGTCGCCTGCTGCGTTCGCGGGCGCTCGCGCACCAGCAGCACGCTGATTTCCATGACGCTGCCGGCGCACGAGCGCGCGGACGACTACCTCGAGCCGCTGGAATATCTGGCGCCGCACCTGCATGAGATATTCAACCGCCAGGGCAGTCTCAATCGCCATAGCCTGCTGGCGCCGGATATCTCCCAGCGCGAGCTGGAAGTGCTGCACTGGGCCAAGGAAGGCAAGAGCACCTGGGATATTTCCAATATCCTCAGCATCTCCGAGCGCACGGTGAAGTTTCACTTCGGCAATATCTTCCGCAAGCTCGATGTGCTCAATCGCTCCCAGGCCATTGCCAAGGCCATTCATTTCGGGGTGATTGCGGCCTGAGGGGGAATCTTCCGTGGTTCGCTGTCAGGAGCCGACGGCAAGCGCCGGGCATTGGTAGCCGTCGGTGAAGAAGGGCGCGGCGATGGCGAGAAACGCGGCCAGGTCGATACGTACCGCCAGTGTCTGCACGCCGTCGGGCATGCGTACCTGTGGACCGAGACGCTCGCACGGCAGCCCCTTGCTCAGCAGCAGACGGTAGATGGGTTCTGCCACCACCACGTACCAATAGCGTGCGTTGCTGGCCAGCGAGTGCTCGACGATGCCCTTGATCAGCAGGTCGAAGACGCCGAAGGTGCCAAGCGGCTTGTGCCCGCGGTATTGGCGTTCGACGGCCAGACGCGAGACTTCCAGGCTATCGCTCTCGAAGTTCCGGGAAATTCCGGGCTCAAGTAGAAAGTCGAAGCATTCGCTGAGCATCCAGGGTTTGCCCTGCGGCGTCAGGCGCAGATAGCCGGCTGGGCGCCAGCGGTGAATGACCGCGACGTGCACGCTGAAGGGATCGAACTGGTCGCGTTCGCGGCCGTCGACGCTGTGCGGCACCCAGCCCAGTTCGTGGGCGAACACCGCTTCGCGAAGTTCCAGGCAGGCCGGCAACTGGCTGAGCCAAGGGCTGACGATCAGTCGGAAATCCCGCGAGGTCGTGGGCTGCGCTTGTGCTGGCATCGTGGTCCCTCCCGTGTGGATGTGCTGGGAGGGACTGTAGAAGTGCGATTGGCGATCCGGCAGCTGTCTTATCGGGCAGTTGCCGGATCGCCAGCCATCGGGCCTAAGGCGTGATTGTCAGGGCTTGTCGATGGGGTAGTTGGGGAAGTTGCTGTTGAACTGGATATTCGGACTCAGCTGGGTCAGCAGCGGGTCGACCTTGAGCAGGGTGATGCGCCAGACGCCGGGGCGTACTGCTTTCAGGCCCAGGGTGTTGTTGCTGACGAACAGTTGTGGGCCGGGCGTCGGGTCGAACGGTTTGGGGTCGCCGGAGACCGCGGTGATGTTCTGATGCACCATGACATTGAAGTTCAGTTCGATGGTGCCGGTGCCGGCCAGGCGGCCGCCGTCGTATTTGCTGATGTAGGGCGCACTGAGCGAGAACGAGGCGCTATCGCGAATGCTCGCCAGCCCCTGGGTGGCGATGGCCAGCGCGGAGGCGCGCCCGTCGGAGAGGTTGCCGCCGATATTGATATGGATATTGTCGTCGACGGTTTCGTTGAAGCATTTCTCGACATTTTCCAGCACGCCCGGTTCCAGCTTGTGGTTGGACGCTTCCGGGATGCACAGGAAGAAGCGGCGCACCACCTGGTTGGCCTCGAAATAGGCGCTCTGCTTGATCAGGCTGGAGCTGACGAACGTCAGGTTGGCCAGTTGTTCGAGCATCGGCGGCTTGTAGGCGCTCGGTTGGGCCTGGGCCAGCGAATGGCCGCCGAGGCCGATGGCGAACAGAATCAGGGTGGCGCGTAGTGTCGGACGCATGGTGTTTCTCCATTGTGTTGTGTGGGTTTGGTTTTATGGTTGTGTTGCAGGGGCCTTGCTTTCAGTTGCCGGCATTGCGGTCCCGTTGCCTGGCGGTTTGAGCGGGATCCAGCCGCGTACGTCGTGCTCGAGTGTGGAATCCTTGAATATGGTGAAGTTCGGGCAGGCGAAACGAATACCGCCGACCCGTGTGAGCAAGGGCTTGTAGCTCTGCAGTCCGGCCTCTTCGAGGGCGCAATTGATCTGCTTGATCGCGCGGAAGATCTTCACGTTGAGCTGCGCCTGGCTGTCGCCGATCATCTTGTGCAGGTGTTCGCGTTCGACCCAGCCGAGGCTCATCGGGTCGCTCGCTCCGCCACGTGCCCGCGACTGTTGGCAGAATTCGCGGGCCAGCAGCAGGAGCACGTAGTGATGCACGCGCTCGCCCAGGTCGAGCTGCCGATCACCCACTTCGATCAGCAGTTGCACGTGCCAGTCGTCGGCGCTGACCTTGAATATGAAGCGCGGGCAGTCGCTCCCCGAATATTCCGGCTCGACGGCTGCGATCGGCGGCTGCACCTCGGCGTCGAGCATGGCGAAGGCCTGGCCGGGGCCACTGTCGACCGGCAAGCCGGTAAGTCGGCTGATCAGCTCGGCATAGTGGTTCGCCTGCCGGGCCTGGGGGATTGCGTAGTTGCTCAGCAGCTGGTTCAGCGCCAGCGGGCTTCCCCGGGTCGTTTCGCCGAGAATCGCGCCGTGCACGAAATGAATGCCATTGGCGATTGCCGACATGCTGTTGGCCAGGGCGAAGCCATGCCGATCGTTGCCTTTGAACGCCAGGGCCGGGCCGTTCTCGTGCAGATCCGGAAACTGCTCGAGCAGGTGCGTCAGCAGGTTGCGCACGCCCAGCGGGGTCAGCCGTGCCTGTTGATCGCAGAGGGTGATCCGCTCGATGGCGAAATGGCGGGCGAATTCGATGCAGGCATGCAGCTGCGCGGGCGCCGCACTCGGCGCATCCTGCAACACCAGGCAGATGGCGGCGCCGTGCCGCTGGAGCTGTTCGACGACTTCGATCAGGCTGAACAGTTGCTCGCCGATCTGTTCGCAACTGCGCCCGCCGAGCGGCACGCGCAGCTGGATACCGCACTGCGGGTGGCGCTCGACCAGGTCTGCCAGGGATTCGAGCGCGACTGGCCGTGGCACGTCCAGCCAGGGGCGTAGCTGCGGCGCGCAGGCCCGCAGCTGCGCCAAGGGCGCATCCAGCTGGCGGACATCGGCAGGTACCCGACCCAGCGCGATATCGCCGAACGGGGTTTGCGATAGCTGCTCGATATAGCGTTGCCAGGCGTAGCTGTGGTCTTCGCTCGCCAACAGACTGGGCGTGTGGTCCACGCAGCCGCGAAACGTATCGGGCAGCGGGAAACGGTTCCATTCGCTGAATGGAACAAGCGGGGAGGCGGTCGGCTGCCGGTTCATACCCTCTCCTTGGACGATTCAGATAACACGGGTGGAGTGGGACAGACGCTGGGTTCTATGCTGCCAGCCGCTCAGGGCTGCGCTCAGGAGCAGGCCGAGCAGGGCGCACCAGATCAAGCCGAAACCAGCCAGCTTGTAGGCGCCGACCGGCTCGCCGAACAACAGCACGGCCAGCAGGAACATCAACGTTGGGTTGAGGTACTGAAGAAAGCCCACGGTGGTCAGCGACAAGGCCTTTACCGAGGCGATATACAGCCACATGGGCAGGGTGGTGATGAGTCCGAGCGCACCGAGCAATAGCCAGTCGCGAGTGGCGTATTGCACCGTTGCGCCGTTATCGATGCTGCTGTAGAGCAGCACGCCGCTGGCGGGTATCGCCGCCAGGGCGGTTTCCAGGGCCAAGCCGAGCAGCGGCGCGACCGTCGAGCGCTTTTTCACGGCGCTGTACAGCGCGAAGGTCGCGGCGATGGTCAGGCCGATCCAGGGCACTTGCAGGCTGTGTTCGCCGGCGACGATCAGCATTACGCCGACCAGGCACAGCGACCCGGCCAGCCATTCGCGGCGCCCACCGGGCTCGCGGAACAACCAGTGCGCGAGCAGCACGCTGAGCAGCGGCGACAGGTAGTAGCCGAGGCTGGCATCCAGCAGGCGCTCATGCGCCACCGCCCATATCACCAGGAACCAGTTGCAGGCGATCAGGGCGCTACTCAGCAGGAGCAACGCCAACTGTCGTCCTGAACCGAGAATCCGCCAGGCCTGCCCCAGGGCGCCGGCGACCGTGAGGCCCAGCACACACCAGGCCAGCGAGCCCAGCACCCGGTAGGCGAACACTTCCCATACCGGTAGATGAGCCAGCAGCTTGAATAGCAGGGTGGCCGAAGCCCACAGCAGGAAGGCGCTGACATTCAGCAACAGCGCTTGCCTTGGGCACAGGGGTGTGGCGATCGGGACGTTGGGCATGCTTGGCTTCACTCGCGGGTCAGGCTGACCTTGCCCAGTGCCTGGCCGGATTCGGCGTAGACATGGGCGGCGGCGATATCGCCGAAGCTGAAGCGCTGCTCGTCGAGCAGCGGGCGCAGGGCGCCGGCTTCCGCCAGCTTGGCGGCCTCGCGAAGAATCCAGCCGTGATGTTCCATGCCCACGCCGGTCGCCATTGGCCAGGTCATGTTGACGCAATGCACGGTCTGCTTGCGGGCCCAGGCCACGGTCATGTCCAGTTTGCCCATGGCCAGCACGGTGACCACGGTGCCGCCGACGCGGGTGGCCAGCAGGCTCTGCTCGAAAGTCTCGCCGCCGACAGTATCGAGTACCACATCGAAGCCCGCGCCGCCGGTCAGACGCTCGACGTACTGGGCGACATCCTCGGCGCGGTAATCAATGGTTTCGTCGGCGCCGAACTCGCGCGAGAGGGCGGCTTTTTCGGCACTGCTGACCGTGGTGTAGACCTTGGCCCCCTGCCATTTCGCCAGTTGCGCGGCGACATGGCCGACGCCGCCGGTGCCGCCGTGCACCAGCACACGATCGCCCGGCTTGATCGCGGCGGTATCGATCAGCCCTTCCCAGGCGGTGAGCACCACCAGCGGCAGCACCGCCGCTTCGGCCAGGCTCAGGTTGCGCGGCTTGGGTGCCACCAGCGCGGCATCCACCAGCATGTAGTCGGCCAGCGCGCCTTGTCGGCCGCGTACGCCGCCAGCGCAACCGTACACCTCGTCGCCTTCGGCGAAGCCCGTTACCTCGGCGCCGACCGCGCTGACCGTACCGGCGAAGTCGCCATGCAGAATCGCTGGGAACTCATGGGTAAAGGCCGGAATGTCGCCGCGCCGCAGCTTGTAATCCAGCGGGTTGATGCCGGTCGCCGCGACCTTGATCAGCAATTGGCCGGCTGCGACTTGTGGGGTCGGCAGCTCTACTTCCTGAAACACATCGGCCGGGCCGAATGAATTGATTACGAATGCTTTCATAGCGAGTTCTCACTGGTGTGGGTGATGAAGGTGTCCATCAGGTCGTTGAATCGGGCCGGGTCCTCGAGGTGCGGGCAGTGACCGCATCCATCGAACAACACGACCGAGACATCGGCGGGGGCGAACATGCCCGGTTCGGCGCAAGCGCTGGCATCGATAAAGGCATCTTCGCGGCCCTGCAGCAGCACCGTCGGCACCGCGCTGGCGGCCAGCAATGCAACCTCGTCGGCGAATGCGCCGGCGGCCAGGCTGGTGCCCAGAGCTGCGCGGACTTGCGGGTCGGTGGCGCGGATGTAATGCGCCAGGGTGTCGAGTTGCGTCTGGTCGACGCAGTCGGGGTTGACGAACGCGCGGGCCAGCTGGGCAACCTCGGCGTCGCTCAGCTCTGCGCGGAAGACCAGGCCACCGGTAGGTTCGGCACGGAACAGGCGGCCGGCATTGTCGGCGTTGAACGGCGCCGCGCCGATCAGGCCGAGGCCGCGGATGCCGGGCAGGCGCGGCAGCGCTTCGAGCGCCGCATGGCCGCCCAGGCTATGGCCGAAGATCAGATAATCGTGCAGCTGTAGGCGTTCGACGAACTCCACCAGGGCATCGGCATAGCCGGCGAAACTGTAGTGCTCGGCCGCTGCGGCCGCGGACTGTCCATGGCCGGGCAGGTCCAGGGCGAGCAAGCGATAGCGCGTGCCGAAGGCGGCGAACTGCGCGGCGAAGGCTGAGGCCGCGGACGAGTTGCCATGCAACAGCACTATGGCGCGGCGCGGCGCGGCGCCATCGGTTCCCGAGTCCGCGGGCCCCTGACTGTCGAAATAATGCAGCGGGCCGGTGGATAACTGGATGCGTGCGGATTTCATGGGGTCGCCCTCGAGTTGGAAATGAAGTCGAGCAGGTTCTGTCGCATCTTGCTTTTCAGCAGTCGCACCAGTGCTTCGTCCATCAGCGGCACGGGGAAGGTGAAGCACAAGGACAGGGCCGAGGCGTAGCTGGTGACATGCAGGGCCACGGCGAAATTGCCCACCACCCGCGATGCCGCGTTGGCGTAGTCGAGCACCTTGAAGTGGCGGTAGTGCGGAAAGTTGATGGCGCCGTGGTTGGTCAGGGCGATGCCATGGGCGAAGCTCTGGCACGAGCGCAACGAGTGAATGCGCGTGCGCATGGCCTCGAGTTCCTGCTCGGGTTGGCGCCTGGCCATCTGCGGCAGGCTGGCGTGCAGTTGGCGCTGATAATCGACGGCGAGGCTGGTCAGTGAGCGGGCAGCTACGGCCAGGCGATGGCTGGCGACGCCGATAAAACAGCCGATGGCGCCGTCGCCGATCGGGCGTGCCGCGCGCTGGCGCAGGGATACCGCAGTGTTGATGCGGATCTGTTTGCCCAGCTCGACTTCATTGGTGGCCTTGAGTAAAGCGCCGGCGAGCAAGGAGTTGAGGCTCAGCCCTTGGGCCTTGGCCAGGCGGCGAAGCTCATCGCTGGTGTGGCCATCGAGCTCCAGCCGGCGCACGCCCGTGCGCCGCCGGGCCAGCGGTACGCTCTGCATAAAACGCACCGGGGTCGGCGTTTCGCAGGGGGGGAGCGGTTCCTGGGCCGGTTCCATGTGGCTTTCCAGAGCATCGGCCAGGGGCTCTTGCGGGATGTGCATCTGCCCTCCGATCTGCTGGCTTTCGCACAGGCTCAGCAGTTCGCCGAGTAGTTGCGCGAGGCTCACTGCATCGGCAATCGAGTGATGGCAGGTCAGCAGCAGATGATGGCTGCCACGGTCCGGAGCAGAAAGCAGCAGCAGGCGCCAGAGGTGGCGTTGCGCATCGAGCACGCTGTCGAGTTGGCGCTGCAGCAGCTGGGCGGGCGTTTGCCCGGCCAGCAGCGTGTGATTGGTAATGGTGATCTGGGTGAACGGCACATCGGTCTTGAAGTGCAGCGCCTGCGCGTCCTCGACGATGCGGCTTTGCAACAGCGGGTGGCGCCAGTGCAACTTCTCCGCTGCGCGCAGCAGGGTGTTGGTCGAGAGTGGGCCGGTGAAACTGAGCAGGCTGGCGGTTTGCGTGCCGCCGTTGAGCTCATGCATCAAGGCCATGCTGGTTTCGATTTGGCCGAGTGGGCGGCCAGGACTTTTTAGCGTCGAATCTTTCAGCATGGCTGCACTCCAGCCAGTTGCCGGGTGTTTGCCGGGACATGGGTCCGGTAGAGCCGCGCGATCAGCGCGCTGACGCCTGCGTAGTCGTCGAGGTGACCGCGGCAATCGATAAACAGGTCCGGACGTACCAGAAGGAATTCGCCGTCGCTCAGTTTCCAGGCATCGCGTAGGCGTGGATCAGGGAGCGAGCGTCCCTGGGGCAGGTCTTTGGGTTGCTCGCCCAGCCAGTAGATGTTCAGGCGGCTATTCAATGGCTCGAGCACTGCCAGCAAACGATCGAATGCGGCTCGGTCTGAGGGGCCGGGCGGAAGGATCAGCAGGCTGTGCCGGCCTTGACCGAACCGGTCCGCGCCGTCGACATAGGGTAGCAGGCAGCCGGCATGGACCTCGCTGCGCGGGGTGCCGTAGCGCAGCGTCAGGCCGGCGGTTTCCAGTGGAAAGCGGCGGATGAAGTCGCGATTGACCAGACGCGGCAGATAAGCCTGTTCATCGGCCGGTAGATGGCGATTGAGGCGGGCGATCAATGAGGTCGACTTGTCGGTCTTGGCCAGCAGCGTGCGGGTGTTCTGCTCGCGCTCCTCGACATAGGACTGCAGCAGGTGGTCGTTGCCCAGGCCGTTGAGGGTGTAGCCGAGTTTCCAGCCGAGGTTGAAGGCGTCGGCGATGCCCGAGTTCATGCCGAAGCCACCGATCGGACTGAACAGGTGCGCGGCGTCGCCACCGAGAAATACCCGGCCACGCCGGATGGTGGTCGCCGAGCGGTTGTAGAAGGGCGCGCTGGAAAGCCAGATCGGGTCGCTGACCTGCAGGCCGGTGATCTCGTAACGGGCGATGTAGCTGCGGATCTCCTCCAGGCTCGGCTTGTAGCCGGGAGCGCACTGCTCGTCGACCTTGATCACGATGCGGTGATAGCCATCCTTGAGCGGCAACAGGATCAGGAAGCCGTCATCGCGAATGAAATAGAAACCCTGTTCCTTGGCCCCCTGCCATTCGATGCGCAGGTCGGCGAGGATAAAGTGCATGTTGTAGTCGTAGCCGCTGAAGTCCAGCCCCAGCTCGTTGCGCACCTTGCTCAGGCCGCCGTCGCAGCCCACCACATAGTCGAAGTGTTGGCGTTGGCGAGCATTGCCGCAGCGCAGTTCGACCTCCACGCTGGCGTCATGCTGACGCAGGTTGAGCAATTCACAGTCGCGCTCGATGAAATGGCCAAGCTGGTTCAGGCGCTGCTCCAGCACCTGTTCGGTTTCCGGTTGCGGCAGCATCAGGAAGAACGGAAATTTACTCGGCAGGCGGGCAAAGCGGGCACGCATCAGCGGCCGGTTGTCATACACCAGGTTGATCACTTCGGTTTTATGGCCCAGGCCGACCAGGGTCTCGGCGACACCCAGGTCGTCGAGCAGGTTCAGCGAGGCGGGGTTGATGCTCAGGGCCTTGGAACCGGAGGGTTCCTTCTGGCGCTTCTCGATCAAGCGGAAATCGATGCCGAAGCGTTGCAGCTGCAGTGCCAGGGTCATGCCGGTGGGGCCGCCGCCGACGATTAATACGTGCGGTTTCATCTACGCGATACCTCGTTACCTTCTTGCGCGCAGCGGTCCGCCTTGGGGCCGCTGCGCCCATGTGACTCAGATGTTGGTGCCTTTGAGGATGGCGTCCGGGTAGCGTTTGCCGGCAATCGCCTGGGGCGCGAAGATCTTGCCGAGCATGGCCGAGGCAGCGGCATCCAGCTGGATCTGCTGGGCGGTGAAATTCCCTTCCAGGTACTTGATTCGCTTGGTACCGGGAATCACATGGAGGTTTTCGTACTGGTCCAACAGCCAGGCCAGGGCCAGTTGCGCGGAGGTGCAGCCGAGTTCGCTGCTAAGCTCCTCGAGGGCCTTGACCAATTGCAGGTTGGCGTCCAGGTTCTCGCCCTGGAAGCGCGGCAGCTTGGCGCGGAAATCGCTGTCGGCGCTGGCCTGTTCGATGTGCTCCTTGGTGATCGCGCCGGTGAGGAAGCCACGGCCCAGCGGGCTGTAGGCGACCAGTGCGATGTTCAACTCCTCGAGGACCGGCAGCGTGTGCTCTTCCAGGTCGCGGCTCCATAGCGAGTATTCGCTCTGCAACGCTGCAATCGGGTGCACGGCGTGGGCCTTGCGCAGGGTTTCGACCGACACTTCGGAGAGACCGATTGCCTTGATCTTGCCTTCCTGCACCAGCTCGGCGAGAGCGCCGACGGTTTCCTCGATCGGCGTGTTGGGGTCGCGGCGGTGCACGTAGTAGAGGTCGATGCAGTCGGTGTTGAGGCGCTTGAGCGAGGCCTCGCAGGCTTTCTTGACGTACTCGCGCGAACCGTCGATCAGCAGGTTGTACTTGTCGGCGGGGTCACGGTAGATGCCGAATTTAGTGGCCAGCAGTATTTCGTCGCGGCGGCTGCCCAGTTGCTTGATGAACTTGCCGAGCAATTCCTCGTTGTGGCCACGGCCGTACATGTCGGACGTATCGAAGTGGCGGTAACCGAGATCGAGCGCGGCATGCAGGGTTTCCAGGGACTGCGCGTCGTCGGTCTCGCCGTAGAACTCGCTCATGCCCATGCAGCCGAGGCCCACGGCCGGGACGCTCTTGTTCGCCAGGGTTCTGTTCATTTGGTGCTCCAAAATCAGGTGAATGCGGGCCGCGATGACCACGGCCGAGGACTGAAGTTGCACGTTACCCAGCCCATTGCAGGTGCATCACTGTTCGAACGGACAGGTCCGCCGCAGGGTGCTGGGTCGACCGTTGCGCAAGCGTGCGACATGGCACGAGCGCCTCGCAGCCGGGGCCCGTGGAGAATCGAGAGGAAGAACGAGAGGAAAAAGTAAGGGAGCCGCGGCTCCCTTAAAAGAGGGGGGAAAGGCGTAGTGGCGTCAGGCGGCTTCGATGATGTCCCAGTTGCGCTGCTGGCAGAGGTTGCGGCTACCGGGATCCGGATTGACCATCACGGGATAGCCGACCTGCTCGAGCATCGGGATATCGGAGATGTCGTCGCCATAGGCATAACAGCGTTGCGCGTGCAGGCCGTGCTCGCGGGTGAAGGCGAGCACGCCATCGGCCTTGCCCTGGCCGATGGTCGGGTGGCCGGTGAGTTGCCCGGTGTAGCATCCGTCGCGCACCTCCAGCGGTGCGGCGATGATGAACTCGGCGCCCAGTTCCTCGGCCAGCGGCGCAAGAATCGCCGCAAAGGATCCGGAAACCAGGACAATGCTCGCCCCCTGACGCTGGTGCCAGCGGATCTCATCGCGCATGCGAGGGAAAAACAGGCCGTCGTCGCGCCTGACCTGGGCGTACCAGGCACGACCCAGGTCGGCCACCATCGCGACGTCCAGGCCTGCGTAGATGCTGTAGTAGAAACGGTTGATCGCCTCGCGCGGTTGCTCTTCGGCGATCATCCGCTGCAATGTCGTGCGGTACGCCTCGACCACCGCCGACTCGCCCAGCGACAGCTGGTCGATCAGGTAATCGAGGAAGCTGAACATGCTCTTGATGCTGATCAGGGTACCGTCCACATCGAAGAACGCCGACCAGCGCTCGGTGTGCTCAGGCGCGTTTCTCATGGGCGACCTCCGGGTTCAGCTCGCTGAGAATCGCCTGCTGCGCCAAGCCCGCCTCTTTTTCCGCAATGAGCGCATCGGGATAGGTGGAGAACTTGGTCTTGATCACGCAGCAGGTCTGCTGGGCCTGGATCACCGACATGCGTACTTCGAAACGCTGCGATTGGCTGCGCTCGCTGACCCGGTGTTCGAGCACCTCGTAGAGAATCGTCATGGGCAAGGGAAAGACGAAGCGCAGGTATTCGGTGTCCATGGTGTTGATCACGAAGTAGCTGCTGTGCGGTTCGTCCTGCAGGTAGAACTTCTCGCTGACCGCGAGGAAGGTCTGCCGGGCGGCCTCGGTGAGTACCATGCCCTGGATGTGCTGGCCGGTGACGTGGTCGCTCATCTCCGCGCACTGCTCGTCGAGCAGCACGTCGACCTCGAAGCTGTCGTGGCTTAAACGGCGCGGCACGCTGATCATCGAGTTCGCTTGCTGGTGCTTGTGCGCCAGCTCGCGGCCGGCCTTGAGCGGCTTGACGAAGTCGGCAAGCCAGGGCTTCTTCAGGCTCGCGGTTTTTTCCAGCAGCCGGGCGATCCGTTCTTCGGAAACCCCCTGGCCTAATTGAAAACGCAGATTCGGCCGTATCAGATCGCTGTCGAGAATGGCCTCGAGTTCGCTGACAGCCAGGACATTCGCGTTTTGGGCGAACAGTTCGAACTTGTCGCCAACGATAAAGATTCTTTCCACAGACATGGCGGTTCCCTTAGCTAGTGGCCTTGAAAAGCATTGATGCCGGATGAGTTGAAGCGGCAGTCAAATGAGCCGTTCGCATCAACCCACTTCTGCGAGCGGGTTATTCCGATGACGTACGGTGCCAGCTACAACCGAAGCGGTATTAGCTAGCGATCGCTAAAGTAGGGCGCGGGTCGGTCGCTGTATATTTCAGGGCATTTCAACGCATAACAGCAGGCGGGAAGCCCGAGAAACTCGGGCGGATGGCGAGCAGGCGGTCGGTTCGGGCGGGCTGTTGGCGCAGCCTTTCAGGCCTGTGGCCAACTGGCCATCGCCTGGTTGGCCATGGCATGCAGGTCGCTGGCATTGGCGCCGTCGCGGGCCTGGATCGACATGCCCTGAATCACCGCGCCGAAGAAGCGCGCCAGGCTGTTGCAGTCGGTGCTGGCGGGCAGCTCGCCACAATCCTTGGCCTGTTCGAAGCGCTGGTTGATCAGCCCGAGGGTGGCCGTGCGCAAGTCGCTCATGTTCTGCGCCATCTTGTGGTGCAAGGTCGCGCTGGTCAGCAGGCCGCTGGAGACGATGCAGCCCGGTGGATGGTTGTGTGCGGTGAATTCGTCGGCCGCATTGCTGAGTACCTGCTGGGTGAAGCTGCGGGCGTCGCTGGTTTGCACCAGCGCATGCTGGATGAAATTGCCCGGGCCCTGCAGATAGAGCTCGACGACCTCGAGATAGAGCTGCTCCTTGGAGCCGAACGCGGTGTACAGGCTGGGTGGCGCGATGCCCATGGCGCTGACCAGGTCGGCGATCGAGGTGCCCTCGTAGCCCTGCTTCCAGAACAACTGCAGTGCTGTTTGCAAGGCGCTTTCGCGGTTGAAGCTAAGGGGGCGACCACGTCTGTTCTTTTCATTGGCTTTTTTCATAGCGGTCATTATTTAAATCACGGATATGGCTCGTCAAGCACGCAGACGTGCTCGGGTACTTGCCGGAATGCACCGAGTCTTTTGACGCGCGAAGCAGGTTGCAGGGGCCATGCCTATGGCCCTGCGTAAGGCGGCTGTCTAGCATGCCGTGGGAAACCACCTGCGGTATCGGGTGTGGTTGAAGATTGCCTGTCAACCGGCGCCAAGAGGCGGCCTGCGCCGGTGCATCATTCTGGTTTCAAAGTATTTCGTCGATCTGAATGATGGGCTGCAGATTGGTGTAGTTGGGGATGTCGCCGAGGACTTTGGCGCTGTGCTCGGCCATCACTTGAGCGAACTGCTCAGGGGAGCGGATGTGCGTGTTGAGCAGGCACAGATAGGGCGCAGGTGCGCCGTCCACGGCCTGAATGCCGCGGCGCAATTCGGTGCTCAGGACGTTATCGCCGAGCAGTTCGAGCATCATCGGGATGTGCTTGTCGCGGTAGTAGGCGAAGTCGAAATGACCGTCGCGGTCATTCGGATAGAGCACGGTGACGCAGTACATTGCGGACTCCTGGTGAGAATGAAAGGGCCAGTGTGAACAAGTCATGCAATGGCTCGCCAGTGTCCGAACGGACAGCTGGCGAGTCGCTTCCGCGGCCGCCGCTGGGCCTTAGCGGACCTGAACCACGACCTTGCCCACCGCCTTGCGTTGACCCAGGGTGTCGATCGCGGCGGCAGTCTGCTGCAGCGGGAACGTTTGCGAAACCAGGGGTTTGAGTTTGCCCTCGCTGTGCCAGGTGAACAGCTGCTGGAAGTTGGCGGCATTGTCCTGCGGCTGACGCTGGGCGAATGCGCCCCAGAATACGCCAACCACTGCGGCACCTTTGAGCAGAGTCAGATTGACCGGTAACTCGGGGATGCGTCCGCTGGCGAACCCCACCACCAGCAGGCGGCCGTTCCAGGCGATGCTACGGATGGCTTGATCGAACAGGTCGCCGCCCACCGGGTCGTAGATCACGTCGGCACCCTGACCATTGGTCAGGCGCTTGACCTCGTCCTTCAGGCTGCTCTCGCTGTAGTTGATCAACTCGTCGGCGCCAGCGGCTTTGGCCACTTCCAGCTTCTCGGCGCTGCTCGCCGCGGCGATCACTCTGGCGCCCATGGCTTTGCCGATTTCCACCGCGGCCAGGCCGACGCCGCCGGAGGCACCGAGCACCAGCAGGGTTTCCCCCGGTTGCAGGTTGGCGCGCTGCTTGAGGGCGTGCATCGAGGTGCCGTAAGTCATGCCGAACGCGGCGGCGGTGGAAAAATCCATGCTCGCGGGAATCGGCATGACGTTATAGCCGGGTACCGCGACTTCCTCGGCGAAGCTGCCCCAGCCGGTCAGCGCCATCACCCGGTCGCCGACTTTCAGGTGGCTGACCTTTTCACCCACCACGGTGACCACGCCTGCGGCCTCGCCGCCAGGTGAAAACGGGAAGGGCGGTTTGAACTGATATTTGCCCTCGATAATCAGGGTGTCGGGAAAGTTGACCCCGGCCGCATGCACTTCAAGGAGGACTTCGGTCTTCTTCGCTTCGGGGCTGGCAACTTCTTCCAGTACCAGGGTTTCGGCTGGGCCGAAGGCTTTGCACAGCATGGCTTTCATCGAGCTATTCCTCTGCGGGTGTGGCCTAGCAGTTTAGGTAGGAGGGGCCTGTGGTCAACGAGCATGGTTGGCCATGATGCATGTGCATAAGCACAGGGCTTGGGCCAGCGCCCCGCTGTGGCTATGCTATGGCTCGAGCCCTGGAGGAAACGCCCCTGTGAAAGTCTGGATCGTATTGCTGTTCGCCCTTTGCCTGTCGTCGTTGGCGCAGGCCGAGGAACATGAAAAAGCCGAAGAAGGCGAAGCGGCTGCCGCCCCTGTAGTGGCCTATATCAGCCTGTTTCCGGCGTTGGTCGGCAATTTCGGTACGGGGCCGAAGCTGAAATTCTTCAAGGCGGATATTTCCCTACGGGTCACCGGCGCGGAGGCCGAGGCCGCGGTGAAACACCATGAACCGCTGATCCGCAATCAGTTGGTCATGTTGTTTTCCGCGCAGACCGAGGCGTCGATGAATGCGCCCGAGGCCAAGGAAACCCTGCGCGCCGAAGCACTCAAGCAGGTGCAGGACGTGCTGACCCAGGAGGAGGGCAAGCCGCTGGTGGAAGATCTACTGTTCAACAACCTGATCATTCAGTAGGGAGCCGCTCAGCTCTCGGCCATGTCCAGGCTCCATTCGCAGGTGCGGTTGCGGCCTTGGTGCTTGGCCTGATAGAGCGCCTGGTCGCTGCGCGCGATCAGCACATAGGGCTGGTTGTCCTGGGTCGGTTCGATGGTGGCCTGACCAATACTCAGGGTAATACGACCGATCGGGCTGGCGGAGTGGGGAATATTCAAGGCGGCCAGCCGCCGATGAATCTGACTGGCGACATAAGCCCCGCCTTGTACGTCGGTATTGGCCAGGATGATCGCAAATTCCTCGCCGCCGTAGCGGCAGGCCACATCGCCTTCGCGTTGCAGGCATTTCTGCAGCAGCTCGGCGACCTGCTGCAGGGCATCGTCGCCGGCCAGGTGGCCAAACTGGTCGTTGTACGCCTTGAAGTAATCGATATCGAGCATCAGCAGCGTCAGCGTGGCGTTGTGTCGGCGCAAGCGCCGCCATTCGCTGGCCAGCTGGCTGTCGAAGAAGCGTCGGTTGTACAGGCTGGTCAAGCCGTCCTGCTGCGACAGGCGCTGCAGTTGCGCCTCGACTTGCAGGCGCTCGCGGTTGTCGCGGGAAACCCCGATCAGGTATTCGCGCTGGTTCACCATCATCAAGTGGGCGCTGATTTCCGCTGCTTGGTAGCTGCCGTCGAGCCTGCGCATTTCTCGTTGAAAAATCGGTGATTGTTGATTCCGCTGAGCCTGCCGTACGCTTTCCAGCCACTCATGGAAGCCTGTGAGCAGTTGTTCCGGGTCGTCCTTGAGCAGTTGGCCGAAGGCTTGCGCGCTGTAGCCGAGGCTGTCGTGCATGGCCTTGTTCATGTGCAGGATATCGCGGGTGTGCGGGTCGATGATGAACAAGCCATCGCGACTGGAATCGCTGAGGTCGAGCACCAGCTGCAGGCGCTCGCGGCTGTCGCGCAGAATCTGCTCGATCTGCTCGCGCTGCGCGACTTCGGCGTTCAGGCGGCGGTTGCTGCTCTGCAGGGCGTTGGCCCGACGGGTGTTCTGCAGGGCCAGTGCCAGGGCAGCAACCAACAGCAGGCTGATCACCAGGCTCGCGGCGAACACCATTTCCGGTAACGGAGTGGTCAGTCGTTGCACCAGGCTGTCGGTCGGTGTCAGGCGTAGGGTGAAGCTCGTGTTGTTCAGCAAATGCAGGGGGATATCCTGCTGCAGGGTTTTGTCTGCCTGGCCTGGTTCATGCCGGTAGATCGGTCGTCCGGCCTCGAGCAGTGCCGCATGGAAATCGCCGCTATCGAGGTTGCGGAGCAGTTCGTCCATCAGGTCTTCGACGCGAAAGACCCCCTGGATAAAGCCATCGAAGGCCTGCTCATTGCGGTCATCGGCGATATACAGCGGCGTATAGAGAATGAATCCGCGGCCGCCCTGGACCAGCGAGAAACTATTGGAGAAGCGCGGTTCACCGGTATCTTTGGCGCGCATCGCCAGTGGGTAATTGGGGTGTTCGGGGGTGAGCCGAAACTGCTGCGCCGCCTCATTGCCCTTCAAGGGTTCGACCCAGCGCATGCTCAGGTCCGGCCCCAGCCACTGAATCGACTGGTAGCCTTTGAAGTTGTGCAGGGAGAAGCGACTGTCGAGTGTCCACTCGTCGAACGGGATACGCCCGCGGTAGTTCCATAGCAACGCCAGTCGACCGAGGCCATCGACCTGCTCGATCAGGCTGCTCTCCAGTTGCCGGGCCAGACTGTGGGCCTGGAAATCGACGCGTTCGGCGATGCGCTGTTCCTGATTGCGCAACAGCTGCTGGCGCAGCAACAGGCTGGCGAGGCTCAGGGCGAGTAGCATGGCGACCAGCGCTAAGCGGGCTGGCCATGGGGACAGGGAACGCCGCAACATAAATGATCTCGCAGAGGCTCACCTGTTTTAATAGCACAACGAATGCGGCGCTATCTCAGCGGATAGCGAGGATCGCCGTCCATTGTGCACCGTCGACGGGCATAACCGACAGACGGCTACCCTTTTGCACCAGTGGCAATTCCTGCAAGGCGCTCTGTGCCTTCAATTCGGTCAGGGTCAGGACTCGCGTAAACGCTTCCACGAACGCGACGTCGACTGCGCTCCAGGGGTTTTTCTCGGCGCTCGCCTTGGCGTCGAAGTAATGGCTATCGGGATCGAGCGCGGTCGGGTCGGCATACGCCGGGCTGTCTATCCTGGCGATACCGGCGATACCCGGTTCGGGGCAGCTGGAATGATAGAAGAAGAACAGGTCGCCCTGCTGCATGCTGCGCATGAAGTTGCGCGCCTGGTAATTGCGCACCCCATCCCAGCGGGTTCGACCCAGCCTCTGCAGCTCGTGGATCGACAACTCATCGGGTTCCGACTTCATCAGCCAATAGGGCATGAACTTTGCTCCAGATAGCCGGTCCTTGAAGCGGACCGAGTGTGCAGTAGGCTCGAAAACAATAATTGCCGTGCGGATCAACCGTGCGCTCATGCCTTTAGGGGGAGGCATTAAATGAAACGTAAACCTGATCTGCTTTGGATTTTGGTGATTCTGTTCAGCCTGGGCGTGGTAACCACGGGTTACACCCAGAGCCAGTGGGACCGTCAAAACGAGCTACCGACCAGCCAGCCACGTACTGCTGAGTGAGTCTGTCGGGCGCCGCAGGGAGCGCGGCGCCATCCATTCTCAATACCAGCCTTTGCCCGTCACTGTTGCCGCCAGCGGCATATCCCAGCTAGCCATGACCAATCGATCGACCTGCTGGCATTCGTGCGCCAGGCCCAATAGCGTCGGTTTGTGCCATTTTTTGCGCATTTTACGGTAGGCCAGGCTGCGGTCATAGAAACCACCGCCCATCCCCAGGCGTCCGCCGAAGCGATCGAAGCCCACGAGGGGCATCAAGACCAGGTCCAGGGCCCAGACTTTACGTTGTCGCTTGGGGTTGTAGCGGGGCTCGGGGATGCCGAAACGGTTGGCGCTCAGGCGTTCGTCTGGGCGCACACGCTGAAACACCATCTTGCTGCGCGGCCAGGCATTGAGCACTGGAAGGTACGTGGCTTTGCCGCGACGCTGGGCCGCCCGCAGCAGTGGGCGCGGATCGATCTCGCCGTCATTGGGCAGGTACAGGGCGACATGTCGCGCCCGGCGAAACAGCGGGTGTTGCGCCAATTGCCGATACAACGCGCGCGCCGCCAGGTGCTGAGCGGCTGTGCCGAGCGCCTTGCGCCGTTGGCGGAGCATGCGACGCAGCTGTGCGCGGGACAGGTTGTGGGTTTCGAGTATGGTCATGTAGGCGTCCTATCGCCAAGAAGGGGCCATAGGCAGGAAAGAGTGACTCCCCGACGTGCCGCTGTCGGCTTAGCCCTTGAACCCGAGAGTTCAAGGTGGAGGTTGCAGGAGACGTTCAGGCTTTCCGTCAGGCGGACATGCACACCGGCCTCAACTTGCAACCCCCGGGTTTGTGCGTATCGGCTCAGGGACATCACCAACTGGCGCACACTTCAGGGAGCTGGAGCGAGTATACCCGAATCCTTCGCCGTTGCGATCAGACACTGTCCGTGTCGCTGGCCAGGGCGTGGTCGACGCGCACCAGCAGGTCGCGCACATGGTCGCGGGTCGAGGTGGCTTGCTGGTCGAGGTGCTGCTGCTTGTGCAGCAGGTCGTGAGTGATGTTCAGCGCGGCCATCACGGCGACGCGGTCGGCGCCGATGACTTTGCCGCTCGAGCGGATCTCGCGCATCTTGCCGTCCAGATAGCGTGCGGCGCTCTCCAGGTTGGCGCGCTCGGTGGCCGGGCAAGTGATGCAATATTCTTTATCGAGGATCTGTACGGTGACTGTGTTCGGCTGGGTCATTAGTCCTGCTCCAGAGCTTTCAGGCGCGAAATCATGGATTCGACCTTATGCCGGGCCATTTCGTTCTTTTCGATCAGATGAGCGCGCTCTTCGCGCCAGGTCTTTTCATTCGCCAGAAGCAGTCGGTTGTGCGCTTTAAGCTGCTCGACACGCTGGATCAGTTGCTCCAGTTTGGTCGTGAGGGCTTGCAGGTCGGCGTCTTCCATGGGGGCTCGCTAAGGCAAGGAATGACCGGACTATATAGGCTTGTCCCCGGAATAGGTCAAACCTGTCGGCGGGCTCGGATGGTCTTGGCGCGCCTGCCGGTGCTAGGATACGTGGCCTCCATTCTAGTGATTGCGCAGCGAAGCGCCTAGTTATCTTATGCCGACTTCAAGTTCACCCTATGCCGCTTTTGCCGCGCTGCTCGCCAGTAGCGGTCATCCCGTCTCTCCCGCGGAATTACATGGCCTGTTATTGGGCCGCAGCTGCGCCGGTGCCGGCTTCGAGATCGACCCCTGGCTGGTCGACGCCGCCGAATTGCTTGGCGCCGCGCCGCAGGACAATGTGCGCCAGGCGCTGATCGGGCTGCAGGAAATGGTCAAGACCGAGCTGTCCGGCAGCGACGTCACCATCGTGTTGCTGCTGCCCGGTGACGACGCGCCGCTTCAGGAGCGCGCCAGTGCCTTGGGCCAGTGGTGCCAGGGCTTCCTAGGCGGTTTCGGACTGACCGCCCGCGACACCGCGCTGAGCAGCGAAGCGATGGAAGTGTTGCAGGACCTTTCGGCCATCGCCCAGGTGCAGAATGCCCTGGATGAATCCGAGGACGGCGAGAACGATTATATGGAGGTGATGGAATACCTGCGCGTCGCGCCGCTGTTGCTGTTCAGCGAATGCGCCAAGCCCGTCGCACCGGCCGCCAAGCCGTCGCTGCATTGACCCTTATTCGTTTGACCTGACCGAGTCGCTCATGATCAGCATCCCCAAGTCGGAATACGCCCGTCGGCGCAAGGCGCTGATGGCGCAGATGGAACCCAACAGCATCGCGATTCTGCCGGCGGCGCCGGTGTATATCCGCAACCGCGACGTCGAGCACGTCTATCGGCAGGACAGCGACTTCCAGTACCTGTCCGGTTTCCCCGAGCCGGAGGCGGTGATCGCGCTGATTCCGGGGCGCGAGCATGGCGAGTACGTGCTGTTCTGTCGCGAGCGTGACCCCGAGCGCGAATTGTGGGATGGCCTGCGTGCCGGTCAGGACGGCGCGATCAGCCAGTACGGCGCCGACGATGCCTTCCCCATCGGCGATATCGACGACATCCTCCCCGGGCTGATCGAAGGCCGTGAGCGGGTCTATTACGCCATGGGCACCAACCAGGAATTCGATCGCCACCTGATGGAGTGGATCAACGTGATCCGCTCCAAGGCGCGCCAGGGTGCCTCGCCGCCCAACGAGTTCGTGGCCCTCGATCATCTGCTGCACGATATGCGTCTGTACAAGAGCGCGGCGGAGGTCAAGGTCATGCGCGAGGCCGCGGAGATTTCCGCGCGTGCCCATGTGCGGGCGATGCAGACCAGCCGCGCCGGGTTGTACGAGTATCACCTGGAGGCCGAGCTGGATTACGAGTTCCGCAAGGGCGGGGCGAAGATGCCGGCCTACGGCTCGATCGTCGCTGCCGGCAAGAACGCCTGCATCCTGCATTACCGCGAGAACGACGCAGCGCTCAAGGACGGCGATCTGGTATTGATCGACGCGGCCTGTGAGATCGACTGCTACGCCAGCGACATCACCCGCACCTTTCCGGTCAGCGGCAAGTTTTCCGCCGAACAGAAGGCCATCTACGAGCTGGTGCTGGCGTCCCAGGAAGAGGCGTTCAAGCAGATCGCACCGGGCAAGCACTGGAACGAAGCCCACGAGGCCGCGGTGCGAGTAATCACCGCCGGCCTGGTCGAGTTGGGGCTGCTCCAGGGCGAGGTCGACGAGCTGATTGCCAGCGAGGCCTACAAACCGTTCTATATGCACCGGGTCGGCCATTGGCTGGGCATGGATGTGCACGATGTCGGCGATTACAAGGTCGGCGGCGAATGGCGGGTACTCGAGGTCGGCATGGCAATGACCGTCGAGCCGGGTATCTATGTCGCCGTCGACAACCTCAATGTGGCGAAGAAATGGCGCGGCATCGGCGTGCGCATCGAGGACGACGTGGTGGTGACCAAGACCGGCTGCGAAATTCTCACCGAGGGTGTGCCGAAAACCGTCGCCGAGATCGAAGCGCTGATGGCCGCAGCCCGCACCGAGGCGGCCTAACTCATGCAGCAGGTCGAGCTGGCGATCGTTGGTGGCGGCCTGGTCGGTGCCAGCCTGGCTCTGGCCTTGCAGGAAGGCGCGCGCGCGCGCGGCTGGCGGATTGCGCTGATCGAGCCCTTCACCCCCGGCGCCGGCTATCAACCGAGCTACGACGCGCGTTCGACGGCGCTGTCGTTCGGCACCCGACAGATCTATCAGCAGCTCGGCCTGTGGCAGCGGATCGCTCAGCATGCCGAGCCGATCATGCAGATCCATGTGTCCGATCGCGGGCGCTTCGCCGCTGCGCGTCTGAGCGCCCAGGACGAAGGTGTGCCGGCGCTCGGCTACGTGGTCGAGAACGCCTGGCTCGGCGAGTGCTTGTGGCATGCCCTGGACCCGCAGGTGGTCACCTGGCACAGCCCGGCTGAAGTGATTCATATGCAAGCGGGCGACGCCGGCTATCGCTTGACCCTCAACGATCAATCCAGACTGCACTGCGAGCTGGCGATTCTTGCCGACGGCGGGCGTTCCGCGCTGCGCGAGCAACTGGGTATCGGCGTCAGCCATACGCCTTACGGGCAGAGCGCGCTGATCGCCAACGTCAGCCCCGAATACGGCCACAACGGCCAAGCTTTCGAGCGTTTTACCGAGCAGGGGCCGATGGCCCTGTTGCCATTGGCGGACAACCGTTGTGCACTGGTCTGGACCCGCGCCTCGAGCGATGCCGAGCGCTTGCTGGCGCTGAGCGACCGGGCGTTTCTTGATGAGCTGCAGCAGGCCTTTGGTTATCGGCTCGGCGCCTTGCGCCAGGTCGGCAAGCGCCACCTTTATCCGCTGGCGCTGATCGAGGCGCAGGAACAGGTCCGGCCGCATCTGGTGGTGCTGGGCAATGCCGCGCACAGCCTGCATCCGATCGCCGGGCAGGGCTATAACCTGTCGCTGCGCGATACTCTGGCGCTGGCGCAAACGCTGCTGGGCGGCAGCGCGCCGCTGGGCGACTTCGCCACGTTGCAGCGTTACGTGCAGAACCAGCAAAGCGACCAGCAGCTCACCGTGGGTTTCTCCGATCGGGTCACGCGTCTGTTCGGCAGCGGCGAGCCGTTGCTCGCCGCGGGGCGCAACCTCGGTTTGCTCGGCCTCGATTTATTGCCGCCGGCCAAGCGTTGGTTCGCCCGCCAGGCCATGGGGCTCGGCACTCGGCCACTATGACGCGCCTCGTCCACTTATTGAAGGAAGCACGATGCAAGCGGATCTGATCATTGTCGGTGCCGGTATGGTCGGCAGCGCCCTGGCCCTGGCTCTGCGGGAACAGGGTTTGGACATCCTGCTGATCGACGGCGGGCCGCTGAGTGTCACGCCCTTCGACAAGAACGCCGCCTTCGAACCGCGGGTCAGCGCCCTGTCGGTTGCCAGTCAGCGTGTGCTCGAACGTTTGGGCGTGTGGGGCGGCGTAATCGCGCGGCGCAGCAGCCCCTACCGCGAAATGCAGGTGTGGGATGGCTCCGGCACCGGGCAGATCCATTTCAGCGCGGCCAGTGTGCATGCCGAGGTGCTTGGCCATATCGTCGAGAACCGGGTGGTGCAGGATGCCTTGCTCGAACGTCTGCACGACAGCGATATCGGCTTGTTGGCCAACGGTCGTCTGGAGCAGATGCGTCGCTCCGGTGATGGCTGGTTGCTGACGTTGCTCGATGGCCGCGAGTTGCGTGCGCCGCTGTTGGTCGCGGCGGA
Organism: uncultured Pseudomonas sp.; assembly: GCF_946885955.1. The sequence goes on along the minus strand of NZ_CAMPHI010000007.1, from coordinate 114,725 downwards.
CGGCGCCAACTCCGCGGTGCGCCGCTTGGCTGGCTGCGCGACCCGCGAGTGGGATTACCTGCACCACGCCATCGTCACCAGCGTGCGTTGCGCCAAACCGCACCAGTCGACCGCCTGGCAGCGCTTCACCGATGACGGCCCGCTGGCCTTCCTGCCCCTGGACGGGCCGGCCGGCGAACACTGGTGTTCGATCGTCTGGTCGATTACCCCGAGCGAAGCCGAGCGGGTAATGGCGCTGGACGATGCGGCATTTTGTGCTGAGCTGAGCAAGGCGTTCGAATGGCGTCTGGGCGAGGTGCTGCACGCCGACCGTCGCCTGTGTATCCCGTTACGTCAACGGCATGCAAAGCGTTATGTCGAAGACGGCCTGGCGTTGATCGGCGATGCCGCGCACAGCATCCATCCGCTGGCCGGGCAGGGGGTAAACATGGGCTTTCTCGATGCCGCGGTATTGGCCGATGTGCTGAGCCACGCCCTGGCGCGTGGCGAGCGTCTGGCCGATGAGCGGGTGCTGAGCCGCTACGAGCGCAAGCGCATGCCGCACAACCTGGCAATGATGGCGGCGATGGAAGGCTTCGAGCGGCTGTTCCAGGCCGATCCCTTGCCGGTGCGCTGGTTGCGCAATGCCGGGCTCAATTGGGTCGATGAATTACCTGAAGCCAAGGCGCTGTTCGTGCGCCAGGCGCTCGGGCTGTCCGGCGATCTGCCGACCTTGGCGCAGCCCTGAGCACGGCCTATCCGCCTTTCTCCGTCCTTGGCGGAGGCCTGCGTAATAGCCGGTTACAGGCTCGGAGCTGGGCTCGGTTGAGAAACTAAATGACATTCACTATCATTTTGACCTCTCACCTAACGTCACTCCAGAGGCAGTACCTATGCAGGTCGGCAAGCGGCTACTCGCAGCTCTCACCCTCTCCACGATGGCTGGCGCCGTGCAGGCCGCCGATGAGGTAGTGGTTTACTCCTCGCGCATCGATGAGCTGATCAAGCCGGTATTCGATGCCTACACCGCGAAGACCGGCGTGCCGGTGAAATTTATCAGCGACAAGGAAGCGCCGCTGTTGGCGCGCCTGAAGGCCGAAGGGGCGAATACCCCGGCCGACATGCTGATCACGGTAGATGCCGGGAATCTCTGGCAGGCTGAGCAGCAGGGTGTATTGAAGGCGCTGGATTCGCCCGTCATTGCCAACAATATCCCGCCGCAATACCGCTCCAGCACTGGCAGCTGGACCGGCCTGTCGCTGCGTGCGCGGACCATTGTCTATTCCACCGAGCGGGTCAAACCGGAAGAGTTGAGCACCTATGAAGCGCTTGCCGACGACGCCTGGGAAGGTCGCCTGTGCCTGCGCACCAGCAAGAAGGTCTACAACCAGTCGCTGACCGCGACCCTGATCGAGACCCATGGTGCGGAAAAGACCGAAGCCATCATCCAGGGCTGGGTGAACAACCTGGCGACCGACGTGTTCGCCGACGATACCGCTCTGATCCAGGCCGTGGATGCCGGCTTGTGTGACGTGGGTATCGTCAACACGTACTACTTCGGCCGTTTGCATAAACAGCAGCCGGACCTGAAAGCCAGGCTGTTCTGGCCGAACCAGGCCGACCGCGGTGTCCACGTCAACCTTTCCGGAGCGGGCGTCACCCGATACGCCCCGCATGCCGAGGCGGCGCAGAAGCTCCTGGAATGGATGACCTCCGACGAAGCGCAAGGCCTGTTCGCCGGCCTCAATCAGGAATTTCCGGCCAACCCGGCTGTTGCGCCGTCCGAGGAAGTGGCTGCCTGGGGTGATTTCAAGGCCGATAGCATTCCGTTGGAAGTGGCCGGCAAGCGTCAGGCCGAAGCGACCATGCTGATGGACCGCGCCGGCTGGAACTAAGACGGCCGTCGGACCGGCATGACCGGCGAGGCGAGCGATATCCCTTGCCGATGTTGATCGCCGCTACGCGCCTAAACCCATTCTGCTTGCTGCCGTTATACTCGATGCCCCGGCCTGGCCCGGGGCGTCGTGTTTCAAGCCTGAGGAGTTTGCGTGGCCCTTCCCGCCCAGCGTCGCTGGTATCCCATTGCCTTTGCGGTCGCGTTGTTGGTGTTGCTGCCGCTCAGCGTATTGCTGTTCAGCTGGCACACGGTGGACCGGCAGATCTGGGCGCATCTGTGGGATACCCAACTGCTTCGCCTGATCGGCAATACCCTGGTGTTGGTACTCGGGGTGGGCGTCGGCGTCACCGTGCTCGGAGTAAGCCTGGCGTGGCTGACCAGCCTCTGCGAATTCCCTGGAAGGCGCTGGCTGGATTGGGCGCTGATGCTGCCGTTCGCCATCCCCGCCTATGTCCTGGCCTTCGTATTCGTCGGTTTGCTGGACTTCGCCGGGCCGCTGCAAACCCTGCTGCGCGACTGGTTCGGCAGTGGCTTTCGCCTGCCGCGGGTACGCTCCACCGGCGGGGTGATCACCGTCCTGGTGCTGGTGTTCTATCCCTACGTCTACCTGCTCGCGCGCAACGCCTTTCTGGCCCAGGGCAAGGGCCTGATGGAGGCGGCGCGCGTGCTTGGTCAGACCCCCTGGCAAGCTTTCTGGCGCGTGGCGCTGCCGATGGCCAGGCCGGCCATCGGTGCTGGCCTGGCGCTGGCGATCATGGAGACCCTGGCCGATTTCGGCGCCGTCTCGGTGTTCAACTTCGACACCTTCACCACGGCGATCTACAAGACCTGGTACAGCTTCTACAGCCTGACCAGTGCAACCCAGCTGGCCAGCCTGCTGTTGCTCGCGGTGATGCTGGTGCTCTACGGCGAGCGTCGTGCCCGCGGTGCGGTGCGCCCGGCCAACGAGCGGCCGCGCGGCAATGCGCTGTACCACCTGCGTGGCGGCCGGGCGTTGGCCGCCAGTGCCTGGTGCGGTTTGGTGTTCGCCTGCGGTTTCGTGATCCCGTTGTTGCAACTGTTGGCGTGGTTCTGGCAGCGCGGGCGTTTCGACCTGGACGAGCGCTACACCGCGTTGATTCTGCATACCCTCTACCTCGGTGGCCTGGCCGCGTTGATCACCGTCAGCGTGGCCTTGTTGCTGGCCTTCGCGCGGCGGCTGGCGCCGACCCGGCTGATGCGCGGGACGGTCGGCGTGGCGAATCTCGGCTATGCGCTGCCGGGCTCAATGCTGGCGGTGGCGATCATGTTGGCCTTCAGCTATCTGGATCGCGAGCTGGTCATTCCGTTGTCCGCCTGGCTCGGTGGCGCCGGCAAACCGCTGCTGCTCGGCAGCCTGTCGGCTTTGCTGCTGGCCTACCTGATCCGCTTTATGGCGGTCGCCTACGGGCCGCTGGAGAACAGCCTGGCGCGAATCCGACCCTCTTTGCCGGAGGCCTCGCGGAGTCTCGGTGTGGGCGGTATCGGCCTGTTCTTCAGGGTCTACCTGCCACTGCTGGTGCCGGGCGCACTGTCGGCGGCATTGCTGGTATTCGTCGATGTGCTCAAGGAAATGCCGGCGACCCTGCTGATGCGTCCTTTTGGCTGGGGCACCCTGTCGGTACGGGTATTCGAGCTGACCAGCGAGGGCGAATGGGCGCGCGCCGCGTTGCCGGCCTTGACATTGGTGCTGGTCGGATTGTTGCCAGTGATCTTGCTGATCCGCCGTTCAGCGCGGCGGCTTGGATAGGGAAGGCTATCGATCAGCCGAGCCCCTGCGCATGCGGAGGCTTTGGACATGATCGATTTGAGTGATGGCGCGCTCAACGCTGAGTTCGGTATAAGGCATCAAAGACAGCGACGCCCCGGAACAGTCAGGTGCGGATTGAAAATAGGCAGGGGACTTTTCAGGAAGCAACGAAACTGATCCCATTGAGCCGCTGACCCCGTTAATCGTGATAACGACCTGTAAGGCTGGAGTTTTATCCATGAAAGTTACGCTTGTCCTGCTGCTGTGCCTGATCTCCGCTAGCGCCATGGCCTTGGAAACCGGCGAGCGTCTGGCGCCCTGGACCCTGCTGGACCAGTATGACCAGGCTTACACCCTGGACAACCAACTGCAGGTGCTACTGGTGGCCCGCAGCATGGAGGCCGCCAAGCTGGTCGACGCCGCGCTGCAAGGTAAGCCCAAAGGTTACCTGGAACAGCATCATGCGGTCTTTCTCGCCGATATCAGCCGCATGCCCAAGGTGATTGCGAGCCTGATCGCCCTGCCCAAAATGCGCGACTACAACTACCGCATCCTCCTCGACCGCAACGCCCGTATCACCCCCCGTTACCCGGTAGACGCCGCCAGCGTGCTTTGGCTCGACTTGCGCGACGGCAAGCTGCAGCGGCAGCGCCACTTCAGTGACGCAGCCGCGCTGTCACAGGCGCTTGAGGCGTCTGCGCAGTAAACGGCTGACGCTTGCCAGGCTCGCCCTGGGCGACCCCCGATGGAAGATGGCGTGAACCCGCAGGCCGACCGGTGCTGCAGGGCCTGAATGGTGCGGATCCGGGCGCTCGCTGATCCGCTTTCTTCGCGGCGGGCGCTGGGCCGCTGAATGTGCAAATGCAAAAGGGCAGGCGCGCTCGGCTTCCGGGTCGGCTTGTGGCTTGGGTAATTGCGGGAGGTCTGCCAACGCCATCGCCAAGATGACCCGTCCCGATGTTGCGGCTACAATGCGCGCCATTCGCAGTGGCCCGTCATCTCGATAGCCCGTGTCAGTGCCCTTCTTCAGGGCTCAGCCGGGTTGCCGCTGCACTGCCCAGCCCGCAAGGAGACACCCATGGGACAGCGCACACCTCTGTATGACTTGCACCTCGCTTTGGGTGCCAAGATGGTCGACTTCGGCGGTTGGGATATGCCGTTGCACTATGGCTCGCAAGTCGAGGAGCATCATCAGGTACGTCGCGACTGCGGCGTCTTCGATGTGTCGCACATGACTGTGGTGGATGTCGGCGGCAGCCAGGCCAAGGCTTATCTGCAACACCTGCTGGCAAACGATATCGAGCGCCTGCAGGTACCCGGCAAGGCGTTGTACAGCGCGATGCTCAATGAACAGGGTGGGGTGATCGACGACCTGATCGTCTATCTGCTCGAGCAGGACGGCTATCGCGTAGTGGTCAACGCTTCGACCCGCGACAAAGACCTGGCCTGGATGCGCCTGCAAAGCGCCGGCTTCGCGGTCGAGCTGCAGGAGCGTAGCGAGCTGGCCATGCTGGCGATTCAGGGGCCGCACGCACGCAGCAAAACCGCCGAACTGGTGAGCCAGTCACGTGCCAGCCTGATTCAGAGCCTCAAGCCCTTCGAAGGGCGGCCCGATGGCGATTGGTTTATCGCACGTACCGGCTACACCGGTGAGGACGGTCTGGAAATCATGCTGCCGACCACCGAAGCGGTGGCCTTTCTCAATGAGTTGGTCGGTGCCGGCATTCCGCCTATCGGTTTGGGCGCGCGGGATACCTTGCGCCTGGAAGCCGGGATGAACCTCTACGGCCAGGACATGGACGAAAACGTAACGCCGTTGGCCGCCAACATGGCCTGGACCATCGCCTGGGAACCGGCAGCTCGCGGTTTCGTTGGGCGCAACGCGCTGCAACGGCAAAAGGCCGAAGGCGTGCCTGCCAAGCTGGTCGGGCTGGTGCTGGAGGAGCGTGGCGTGCTGCGCGCTCATCAGGTGGTGCGGGTCGAGGGCGTGGGCGAGGGCGAGATCACCAGTGGCAGCTTCTCCCCGACCCTGGGCAAATCCATTGCACTGGCGCGGGTTCCGGCGGCGACCAGCGAGCGCGCCGAAGTGGAGATTCGCGGTAAGTGGTACCCGGTGCGGGTGGTCAAGCCGACCTTCGTACGCAATGGCAAGGCCCTGATTTGATAGCCCCGGTATTGCCGGGTTTGCAAACGGACAAAGACTTTCTTTCGGTACGGCTAACGCCTGCTAAATTTCCATGACGGCATCGTTGCCGCCATGCCAGATGAGGAACGAAATATGAGCACTATTCCCGCCGATCTGCGTTACGCCGTCAGCCACGAGTGGGCGCGTCTGGAAGCCGATGGCAGCGTGACCGTCGGCATTTCCGATCATGCTCAGGAAGCCCTGGGCGATGTGGTTTTCATCGAGTTACCGGAAGTCGGCAAGACCTTGAACGCCGGCCAGGAAGCCGGTGTGGTGGAATCGGTGAAGGCCGCTTCGGACATCTACGCGCCGATTGCTGGCGAAGTCATCGCCATCAACGAGAGCCTGGCCGATAGTCCGGAAAGCGTGAACAGCGACCCCTATGGCAGCTGGTTCTTCAAACTCAAGCCCAGCGATGCCGGCGAGCTGGACAAGCTGCTCGATGCCGAAGGCTACAAGGCGGCCGCCGACTCCGACGCCTGAGGGATGCGGCAGCATCGGCTAGCAGGCTGCTGAAAAGGCCAGCTTGGCTGGCCGATTGGCCGATCCGGATCTTCGCCGCAAATCGCCTAGGTTCCCTAGGCGAGCCGCTTTTCACCGGCGCCCCTTGCTCCAACCCACTAAAACGCCACTGCCAGAAGGCAATGGCGCAGGCTGACTTGGCCTGAAAATGCGCCGCTATTCGGCTGCCAGTATCGCACTGGCCAATTCGAAGTCGCTGGCTTGCAGGTCCGGGTGATCCGCGCGTACCTGGCGTAACGCCGCCTCCAGATAGGGGCCGCGAATCGCGCCGTCGCTGGCGATAAAGCTGCTGGCATCCTCGCGGGCGGGGACGATCAGCTTCTTGTCCTTGGATGTCAGGTAGGTAGAGGCAGTGGTCGCCCCGGACGAAAGAATATCGCGGACGAAACTATCGGCGAATGCCGGCGCGGCGGCGAGGATACATGCCATAGCCACAATCGGTTTAAAGAAGCGCATGAGCAGACTCCTGTGCGAGGTCCCTTTAGCTGAGAGCTTGATGCACACGTTTGGGTTCAACCCATTGTCAGCATGTTCGTTGCAGGTAGCGCTGATGCAGGCCATCCAGGGACAAGCTACCGGTCTGTTCGAAGCCATGACGACGATATAGCGCAAGATTGCGAGGCTCCGCGGTTTCCAGGGCGACCCTGTTGCAACCGTCTGCCTTCAGCTGCACCAGGCACTGCCGGAGCAGGGCGCTACCGATGCCTTGTCCGTGCAGCTCCGGCACTACACCAATGAATTCGATACGGGCGTGATCGCCCGCTGCGCCGAGATGGCGCTCGAAGGCCTCGATCAGGTGATCGAGACGCGCCAGGCAGGCCTCGCCGCATTGCTCACGAATTGCCTGGCCGATCTGCAGCAGGCTGGCGTCGCTCGGCGTTTGCCCGGGCCCGCTGAAATAGCAGGCTCCGACCAGTCGCCGGGCCTGCCAGGCGGCTAGCAGGCCGTTGAAAAGCTACCTGCGTTGGCAATACTGCGTTAAAAACGGCCTCAAAATGCTCATTTACAACACGTAAACTCCGCTTTTTCGGCCGTTTTTGCCTTGTCTTGCCTGCCTCGCCTACATTTTTCAACGGCCTGCGTCATCAGCCGATTGGCGCGGTGAAATCGCTGGTAGCTGGCGAGATAGACGCGGCGCCGCGCGGCATAGTCGGGACGGTCTGCGTGCAGGTACCAGGCCAGGCTCGGGTCATCGGCAAACGCCCGATCGAGTAGCTCGAGCGCATCGCCATCTTGCGCCGCCGTCAGGGGCGCAAGTCGCGACAGGCTCATTGCAGGGCTTCGACCTTGAGCACCACACCGTCCTGGCCGACCACTCTGACGGTCTGGCCGGCAGGCAGTTCCGGGCCGCTGACCAGCCACAGCGAATCACCGGCCTTGATCTTGCCGCGGCCGTCGCGAATGGCTTCGTGCAGAACGAACAGGCGGCCCTGCAATTCGCTCCCGCGACGGTTCAGCCCAGGTTGATCCGAGGGCTTGGCCGAAGTGCGCTGGCGTTGCCACCAGAACACCGCGGTGAGCACCGACAGCACGCCGAACAGGACGAATTGCAGGGCCCAGGGCAGGGCCGGGAATACGAACAGGATGGCCCCGACGCTGGCTGCCGCCATGCCGATCCACAGCAGATAGCCGCCGGCGCCGAATATTTCCAGGATCAGCAACACGGTGCCGAGCGCCAGCCAGTTCCAGTAGGACAGATGTTGCAGACTATCCCACATGCGTCACGCCTTCTTTTCGCTGCCGAACGTGGCTTTGACGATTTCGCCGATGCCGCCCACCGCACCGATCATCTGGCTGGCTTCCAGCGGCATCAGCACCACCTTGCTGTTGTTGGCGCTGGCCAGTTGGCCGAGGGCGTCGATATATTTCTGCGCGACGAAGTAGTTGATTGCCTGCACATTACCGGCGGCGATGGCGGCCGAGACCATGCGGGTTGCCTCGGCCTCGGCGCCGGCGGCACGTTCGCGGGCCTCGGCTTCAAGGAAGGCGGCCTGGCGTTCGCCTTCGGCTTCGAGGATTTGCGCCTGTTTCTTGCCTTCGGCGGTGAGGATCGCGGCGGCGCGCAGGCCTTCGGCTTCGAGAATCTGCGCACGCTTGATCCGCTCGGCTTTCATCTGCCCGGACATGGCCGCCATCAGGTCGGCGGGCGGGCTGATGTCCTTGATCTCGATCCGGGTGATCTTGATACCCCAGGGCGCGGTCGCTTCGTCCACAGTGCGCAGCAGTTTTTCGTTGATCGCGTCGCGCTGGCTGAGCATGGCATCGAGCTCCATCGAACCGAGCACGGTGCGGATATTGGTTTGCAGCAGATTGCGGATCGCATGGGTGAGGTTGTTCACCTCATAGGCGGCCTGGGCGGCGTTGATCACCTGGAAGAAGCACACCGCATCGATCTGCACCGTGGCGTTGTCGGAGGTGATCACCTCCTGTGGGGGGATATCCAGCACCGTTTCCATGACGCTGAGCTTGTGACCGATGCGGTCCATCACCGGCACGATGATGTTCAAGCCCGGGGTCAGTGTATTGGTATAGCGGCCGAAGCGCTCCACCGTCCATTGCGAACCTTGCGGGACGACCTTGAATCCCATGAAGACCACGGCGACGGCGAGGCCGACGAAGAGCACTATCACACTGCCGATTTCCATAAACTGCTTCTCTGATTAGTGGGCGTTATGACATCTAAGCACAACCCGGGCGAATCCGGTGCCGATCAGTGTGACTGCGGTTATCCGGCGCTGCGCTGTACGGTGGTAATCATTTAATCGCGCGTGCTGGCGGCGGCCAGCGCGGCTATCAGCCGGGCATCCAGATCGTAGATGTCGGGGGCATAGTGCAGGCTGCCGTCGGCGCTGGCTTCGGCGGTCCAGTAAGCGATCAGCAGCGGCGCCGGGTGTTGCAGGCGGTATTCCTGGGTTTTGCCGCTGGCGATGCGGCTTTGTACGCCCTCCACCTCATCGGGGGCCAGCAGCCAGGCGAGCAGGGTGTCGATGGTTTCCACCCGGACGCAACCGGAACTGAACGGACGCGGCGCTTTGTCGAACAGCTGCTGGCTGGGCGTATCGTGCAGGTACACGGAAAACGGGTTGGTGAAACGCACGGCCGCGCGCCCCAGAGGGTTGCGGATGCCGGCCGCCTGACGCAACAGGATGCTCCCGGGGTTGCTCCAGTCCAGGGTTTGCGGGTCGAGACGGTTGCCGTCGCGGTCGAAAACGCTCAGCTGGTTTTGCTCAAGGTAGGCGATGTCCTCGCGGATCGCCGGCAGTTTGTCTTCACGCAGAATGGTCGGCGGCACCGTCCAGGTCGGGTTCAACGTCAGCCGGGTGATCCGCGATGCGAGCAGCGGGGTTCTCCGTGCTGGGCGACCGACCTGGGTGCGGGTGCGCCAGAGCGTGCGTCCCTCGCGCACGACCAACAGCTCGGCGGCAGCGACGTTGATCGCAACCTGGGCGGCGTCCAGATCGTCGGCAAGCCAGCGCAGGCGCTCCAGGTTGGCGCGTAGCTGATCGCGGCGATGTTGGGCGCTCAGGTTCAGCTCGACCAGGCTGGCGGGGCCGAGGATGCCGTCGTCCTTGAGCCCGTGCTCAGCCTGGAAGCGTTGCAGCGCGGCGGCGGTGGCCGAGTCGTAAGCCTCGGGTAGTTCATTGCTGGCTACGTGCAGGTAGCCTTCGGCCGCGAGCCGTGTGCGCAAGGCCGCGAGCCTTGCGTCTTCTTGCGCCGGCCTTAACAGCGGACCGTTCGGCAATGCCGACCACTCGGCCAGGGGTTGGCGCCGTTGCGCCGCATAGGCGGCGCGCAGGCGGCGATAGCGTTCGTTGGCGGGACGGGCCTGGGCGAATGCGCGGGCGGGATCGTCGAGGTGGTACAGGGCAAGTGACAGCGTCGCCAGTCTCGGGTCCGCATGGCCCAGTTGCGCATCTCGCCAGAGGGGTTCCAGACGCTGTTGCAGCAGCCGGCCGCGGCGCAGATGCAGCAGTGCTTGCAGGTAGCTGTGGCTGGTGAGCAGGTCCGCGCAATCGCGTTGCTCGCTGGGCTCGGCCATGCTCGGCGTGGGCAGCGGGTATTCATCGGGCTGCAGGCCGTCGTCCGCCAGCTGTTCGATCTGTTCGCGCAACTGCTGCTGTTGCGCCTCGGTCTGCCAGGCGCGGCGGCCTTCGCGTTGCAGGTAGAAATCCACCAGCAATCGCTGCGCATCGCCATCCAGGTTGGCCGACTGCGCTGCGCAATACGCCGCCTGCGCCTGCAGTTGCGGGCGTAGATCGGCGTTGCTGCCGACCAGCTGCTCCGTAGCCTGGGCGACCAGTGGCAGGCTGAGCAGGGCGGCGCTCAGGTAGGATGCGCATTTATTGATCAATGTACTGCTCCGTTCCTTGGCTCACAATGGCATGGCAATGTGCCGTAAAGAGTATAAGCGAGTCGCGGTTGGATCTTGTGACAGGATGTCCTGGAGCAGCTTTCCTAGGGGATTTTGCGCGCATGTTTCGACGTTCTGGCCGGCTCTGCCTGGCGGGGTTGTGGTTTTTTTGTGCATCGCTGCTGGCGGCCACGCCGCAGCAGGATGCACTGTTCGATGACCTGGCGCGAATTGCCCCCGGGCTCGACCGCCAGGCACTGCAGCATGCCCTGGCGGCGATGCAGTGCGCGGTCAATCATGGCGCCGAACCGGCCCGCCGTCTGGCGGTAATCGACTTTTCCCGGCCGTCCGTCGAGCGCCGCCTGTGGATTTTCGACCTGCGTCAGAAGCGTTTGTTGCTGCGCGATTTCGTCGCCCATGGCCGTGCGTCGGGGGAGAACTTCGCTGACAGCTTCTCCAACCTCCTCGGCAGCCATCAGAGCAGCCTCGGCTTGTTTCGCACCGCCGAGAGTTACAGTGGCAAGCATGGCTATTCGCTGCGTATGGACGGCCTCGAGCCCGGCCTGAACGATCTGGCACGTGAACGCGCCATCGTCATCCATGGCGCTGACTACGTGAACCCGCTATTGGCGCGCAGTCAGGGGCGGATCGGGCGGAGCCTGGGGTGCCCGGCGGTGCGCCCCGAGGTTGCGCGGATGGTGGTCGACGAGCTCAAGGGCGGGCAGTTTCTCTTCGCCTGGCATTCCGACCCGCGTTGGCTGCAGGGTTCGGCTTATCTGAATTGCAAGCCGCAGCATATCGCGACGCTGGCTTCCCGGGGCTAGTGCGCGAAGCGCATCTGCAGTTTATAGGCGTCTGCCGACGGGCGATCAGGGTATCCACGGCAGCGGTCTGGGGATCGCCTGCAAGCTAGCTGCTGCAAGTCTCTGCGATCAGGACGAGCCAAGGTCGCGCAAGTGCCCGCTGGTTATTTCTGTTCGCTCTGCGGGGTGACGCGCAGCACTTCCTCGATGGTGGTCAGGCCGGCGGCAACCTTTTGCGCGCCTGACAGGCGCAGGCTGCGCATGCCCTCCTTGAACGCATGGCGGCGCAGGCTGGAGAGGTCGGTATCGGCGCTGATCAGCGGCTTCATCGCGTCGTTGATCAGCATGATTTCGTAGACCCCGGCGCGGCCGCGGTAGCCGGTGTCGCGGCACTCCAGGCAGCCCACGGCCTTCTGCGCGCCGGACGGCAGCGGCGCATTCCAGGGCTTGGTCAGGCTCTGCCAGTCATCCTCGTTGAGTTCGTGCGGCACCTTGCAGTGTGGGCACAGGGTGCGCACCAGGCGCTGGGCCATGACGCCGAGCAATGTGGCCTTGAGCAGGTAATGCGGCACGCCGAGTTCCAGCAGGCGGGTGATGGCGCTCGGCGAGTCGTTGGTGTGCAGGGTGGAGAGCACCAGGTGACCGGTGAGTGCGGCCTGGATCGCCATCTCGGCGGTCTCCAGGTCGCGGATTTCGCCGACCATGATGATATCCGGGTCTTGGCGCATCAGCGCCCGTACGCCGCTGGCGAAGGTCAGCTCGATATTGCTCTGCACCTGCATCTGGTTGAAGGCGCCTTCGATCATCTCGATCGGGTCTTCGATGGTGCAGACGTTGACCTCGTCGGTGGCCAGCTGCTTGAGCGTGGTATAGAGCGTGGTGGTCTTGCCCGAACCGGTCGGTCCGGTGACCAGAATGATGCCGTTGGGCTGGCTGGTCATGCTCTGCCAGCGTTTCAGGTCGTCCGGCGAGAAGCCCAGCTGGTCGAAGCTTTTCAACAGCACTTCCGGGTCGAAAATCCGCATCACCATCTTTTCGCCGAAGGCCGTCGGCAGGGTCGACAGACGCAGTTCGACTTCGCCGCCATCCGGGGTCTTGGTCTTGACCCGGCCGTCCTGGGGTTTGCGTTTTTCCGCGACGTTCATCCGGCCCAGGCTCTTCAGGCGGCTGACCACGGCCATGGTCACCTGCGGCGGGAATTGGTAGACGGTGTGCAGCACGCCGTCGATGCGAAAGCGCACGCTACCCTGTTCGCGGCGCGGCTCGATATGGATATCGCTGGCGCGCTGCTGGAAGGCGTACTGGAACAGCCAGTCGACGATGTTGACGATGTGGGCGTCGTTGGCGTCGGGCTCCTGGTCCTGGGCGCCAAGGTTGAGCAGCTGCTCGAAGTTGCCGACCCCGCTGATCTTGTCGCCACCGGCGCTGGCGCCGCTGACCGATTTGGCCAGGCGATAGAACTCCACGGTAAAGCGCTGGATATCCAGCGGGTTGGCCACAACGCGCTTGATCGGGCGCTTGAGCACATGGGTCAGGTTGGCTTCCCAGCTGCGCATCAGCGGCTGCGCGCTGGCGATGGTGACGCTCTCGCTGTCCACCGCCACGGCGAGAATCTTGTGGCGTTGGGCGAAGGCATAGGACATCAGCGGGGTCACCGCCGCGACATCGATCTTCAGCGGGTCGATACGCAGGTAAGGCTGGCCGGCGAACTCGGCCAGCCAGGTGGTCAGGTACTCCAGATCCAGGGTTTTACCAGGGCGGCTGAGGTCGTCCAGGTGCTGCGCGGCGAGAAATTCCAGGGGGTGCTGCTGATTGTTTACCGCGCTGCGGCGGATGGTCAGGCATTGCTCGGCGCTGTCCTGCGCGACCTTGCCCTGGGCGATCAGCTCGCGCAGCAGGTCGTTGAGATCCAGCAGGCGATCGGGGGCGTTCGCAGCTAATGCAGACATGGGGCTCCTCAGCAGGCAGGGCAGTAGACGCCAAGTTTAAAGCGCTGGCGCAAAGACTATTGCGCGCCAACGCATAAACGCCACACTAGGAGCCTGTCGGACTTGACCGTTCGTAGCGAGGGAAAGTTCGGCTTGAGTCAGTTTTGTTGGTCTTTCGAGGCGAATAGCTGGCTATTTAACGAGAAAGAGCAGCAAAAATGGCCAAGTCCGGCTTTTCCGCAGTAGAGCAGTGTTAAGTCCGACAGGCTCCTAGCTTGCAGCTTACTTCACCAGTGCGCGCCAGGCTTTTAGCGATGCCACAGTATGGGCCTGGGCTTGCCGCGCGGCCAATATCTCGGGATCGATGGCCTGCTGCGCCAACTCGCTCAACTTGCTCAGCTCGCCATACAGGCGGTCGACCTCCGGCACCTCCAGGGTGCTGCGCGCCAGACGCAGCCAGACCAGCAGGCGTTCGATACGCGGCAACTGCTCGGCGAGGTCTTCCGGTTGTTGATGGTAGCGCTTGAGTTGCAGCTCCTTGCCTTCTTCGGCAATCAGGGTCGGCAACCAGTTGCCCAAAGGCGCTGCGCCCTGGCGATTGCCGCGGTTGTTGCGCGCGGCGGTCCAGCCACGAGCGAGCAGCCAGCGCGAACTGTTCAGGGAGAACCGACCCCAGCGAGTGCCCTGCAGTTCGGCGGCGAATCGCGCCGGTGCGGCCTTGCGTACGGCGTCGTCGAGCTGGCCGGCTTGCAGTCGCGGGCGCCAGTCGCTCAGCAGCGCATCGAGGTTCTGACGCAGTTCGCTACTGCTGCTGCGCGGTGCTGCCTGGCCGAGGCTGGCGAGCAATGCGCGCAGGCCGATAAGCTGTTCCAGCCAATCGCCGAGCAAGCGCCAATGGCCGTTGAAACGGTACTGTTCGGCCAGGCGCTGACTGCTGCCGAGCAGGTGCCAGGCCAGGGCGGCGACGCTGTCGTCCAGGCTCAATTCGGCGCTGAGCTGCGGCGCGGGCAGGCTGAGGCTGTAGCTGCCTGAATCAAACAGGCGATAACCGCGCTCGGCCTTGCTGATGTCGCAGGGCATAAGCGGCAGGTCGGCGGCGAGCTCGGCGGCCAGTTCCAGCAAGGCGTCGGGTTCGCCCTGGCGCAGTTCCAGCTCCAGCTCGCAGATTTCTTCTTCGCCCTCGCCGGCAGTGACTTTTCCCAGGTCCAAGGCCGCTTCGATCTGCACCTTGGCCTTGCCGCGGCCCCAGGCAATATCGGCGCGCTGGCGCACGAAGTCGGTAGTGAAGATCGGTTGCAACAGGCTTTTGTCGAGGTCAGCCAAAGCCGCCGGCCAGCAGCTGTCGTCGAGCTTGCTCAGGTCCAGTTCGGCGCTTTCCAGGTACCAGTCCCACTCGTTGCGTTCGGACAGGCCGGCGACGCTTTGTCCGCGGGTTTTCAGGGTCTGGATAATGGCATCGCCGTCGCGGCGCAAGCGCAGGGCGACCTTGGCATTGGCCAGGTCGCGTGCGGGGGTATCGAAATATTGGTTGAACAGGTCGCGCTGTTCCCAGCCGCTCTTGTTGCGTTTTTTCAGTAGCGGATGATCGCGCAGGGCAGCCAGGGTTTCGCGGCTGGCGCGCAATTTGATTTCGGTTTCTTTGTTCATGATGATGAGTCGAGCGCCTACTATGAAGTTGTGACAGTCCGATTACCTGAGGTGGCGAGTCGCGGGAGCGAACCGTATACTTGGCGCCTTCTCAAAACTGGGGTTCACCCTAATGCCAATCAATCCATTCGCCAGCCTGTTCGGTCGCTCACCCATCGGGCCGATGCAGAAGCACTTCGCCAAAGCCCACGAATGTGCAGCAAATCTGCTGCCATTCTTCGAAGCCGTGATGGCCGAGGATTGGGCTAAAGCGGAACAGGTGCAACAGGACATGGCGCGGCTGGAGGATGAGGCCGACAAGCTCAAGAAGAGCGTGCGCTTGCACCTGCCCAAGAGCCTGTTTCTGCCGGTACCGCGTTCGGACCTGCTTGAGCTGCTGAGTGTACAGGACAAAGTGGCCAACCGCGCCAAGGACATCTCCGGCTTGATGCTCGGCCGCGAGATGGCCATTCCGCTGGCGTTGCAACCGTTGATGCGCGCCTTCGTGCAGCGCACCGTGGAGGCCAGCGCGCAGGCGCTGAAGGCGATGAACGAACTGGACGAATTGCTGGAAACCGGCTTCGGCGGGCGCGAAGCGGCGCTGGTCGAGTCCATGGTCGAAGAATTGGAGCAAATCGAACGCGATACCGACGTCATGCAGATCGACGTGCGTCGGGCGCTGTTCAAACTGGAAAAGGACCTTCCGGCGGTCGACGTGATGTTCCTCTACAAGATCATCGAGTGGATTGGTGATGTAGCCGATCGCGCCGAGCGCGTCGGTAACCGACTGGAGCAACTGCTGGCGCGCTAAGCGCCAGTGTTCTTTCTGGAATCTACGGATTAATAACTTATGTCTTTGATTGCGGACTACGGCTTCGTACTTCTGCTGCTCGCCTGCCTCTTCGGTTTTTTCATGGCCTGGGGCGTGGGTGCCAATGATGTGGCGAATGCCATGGGCACCTCGGTGGGTTCCCATGCATTGACCATCAAACAGGCGATCATGGTCGCCATGGTGTTCGAGTTCGCCGGTGCCTACCTGGCTGGTGGCCAGGTAACCGAGACGATCAAAAGCGGCATCGTCGACGCCTCAGCGATCAGCCCCGATCTGATGGTGTTGGGCATGATGTCGGCGCTGCTGGCGGCAGGCACCTGGCTGGCGATCGCCTCGATCAAGGGCTGGCCTGTCTCCACCACCCACTCGATCGTCGGTGCGATCATCGGTTTCGCCGCGGTCGGTGTGTCCGTTGATTCGGTGCATTGGGCCGGCGTCGGCCCTATCGTCGCCAGCTGGGTGATCTCGCCGCTGCTCTCCGGGTTCGTTGCTTTCGGCCTGTTTATCAGTGTGCAGAAGTTGATCATCGATACCGATCAGCCGTTCCTCAACGCCAAGCGCTTCGTGCCGCTGTATATGTTCGCCACCGGTTTCATGGTCAGCGTCCTGACCGTAACCAAGGGCCTCAAGCATATCGGCCTGAATCTCTCCGGCACCGAAGGTTTCTTTCTCGCGTTGGGCGTCGGCGCGCTGATTATGCTGTTGGGCATCGCTCTGCTCAGCCGGATCAAGGTCGATATCGAAGCGGATAAGGCTTTCCACTACGCCAGCGTGGAGAAAGTCTTCGCTGTGCTGATGATTTTCACCGCCTGCTCGATGGCCTTCGCCCATGGCTCCAACGACGTAGCCAATGCCGTCGGCCCGTTGGCGGCCATCGTCGGGGTGATCCAGTCCGGTGGCGAGGCCGTCGGCGCCAAGGCCGCACTGCCGAGCTGGGTGCTGCTGCTCGGCGCGGTGGGCATCGTCATCGGTCTGGCCACCTACGGGTACAAGGTGATCGCGACCATCGGCAAGCAGATCACCGAGCTGACCCCAAGCCGTGGTTTCGCCGCCGAGCTGGCCACCGCCACCACGGTGGTCGGTGCCTCGGCCATCGGCCTGCCGGTATCTACTACCCACACCCTGGTGGGCGCGGTATTGGGCATCGGCCTGGCTCGCGGTATAGGTGCGTTGAACCTGGGCGTGATCGGCAAGATCTTCATGTCCTGGCTGATCACCCTGCCGGTGGGCGCGCTGCTGGCGATCGTGTTCTTCTTTATCCTGCGCGGCATTTTCCTCTGAGTTAGCCCCGCACTGCGGTTCCCTCCGCCACGGCGTTGGCCCTATCATGGGCCTCGCCAGCGGAGACCACAGATGCCTTTGCCCTCCTTCCAAGAACAGTTTGCCGCGCTGATCGCCGCGCCTTCGGTGAGCTGTACCCAGGCGTCTTTGGATCAGTCCAACCGTGCCGTGATCGATCTGTTGTCGAGCTGGCTCGGCGACCTCGGTTTCACCTGCGAGATACAGCAGGTCAGCCCCGGCAAATTCAATCTGCTCGCCAGCTATGGCTCCGGCCCCGGCGGCCTGGTGCTGGCCGGGCACAGCGACACCGTGCCTTTCGATGAGGCGTTATGGCAGAGCGATCCGCTCAAGCTCACCGAGGTCGATGGCCGTTGGGTCGGCTTGGGCAGTTGCGACATGAAGGGCTTCTTCGCCCTGGTGATCGAGGCCGTGCAGCCCTTGCTGAGTCGGCGCTTTCAGCAACCACTGCTGATCCTCGCGACCTGCGACGAGGAGAGCTCGATGTCCGGCGCCCGCGCCCTGGCTGCTGCCGGCAAGCCCCTGGGGCGCGCCGCGGTGATCGGCGAACCGACCGGCCTGAAACCGATCCGCCTGCACAAGGGGATCATGATGGAACGCATCGATATCCTCGGCCAGAGCGGGCATTCCTCCGACCCGGCATTGGGTCACAGCGCGCTGGAAGCGATGCAGGATGTGATGCTCGAATTGCGGGGTTTGCGCAGCCAATGGCAAGCCGAGTTCAATAATCCGCAATTCACCATGCCGTTACCCACGCTGAACTTCGGCTGTATTCATGGCGGTGACAACCCCAACCGCATCTGCGGGCAATGTTCCCTGGAGTTCGATTTGCGGCCGCTGCCGGGTATGCAGCCGGAGGCGCTCAGGGCGGCGATCCGGCAAAAGCTGCAGCCGTTGGCCGAGCGCCATCAGGTGCAGATCGACTTCGCCCCGTTGTTTCCCAGCGTGCCGCCATTCGAGCAGGGTGCGGACAGCGAACTGGTGCGCATCGCCGAACGTTTGACCGGGCATGCCGCGGCTTCAGTGGCATTTGCCACCGAAGCGCCTTATCTTCAGCAGCTTGGCTGCGATACCCTGGTGCTCGGCCCCGGCGATATAGATTGCGCCCACCAGCCCGGCGAATATCTGGAAATGTCACGTATCGAGCCGACCCTGCGTCTGCTACGTGAATTGATTGGGCACTATTGCCTGAACCCGGTCGACACCCCTTCGGTGACTGTCGGCCTGTGAACCTCGGAGGAACGCGCGCGTGAAGCTGTTTCAACTGCGACGATAACACCGCTGCTATCGGCTGTTCGTCTGGCGCTCTTGGGCGCCCAATTCATGCGCTGCACACGACTCACAGGTTGTTTTTACATGCACGACTACGTCAATTGGCTTCGCCACGCGTCCCCCTATATCAATGCCCACCGTGACTGCACCTTCGTGGTGATGTTGCCGGGCGAGGGCGTCGCCCATCCGAATTTCGGCAATATCGTTCACGATCTGGTGCTGCTGCATAGCCTCGGCGTGCGTCTGGTGCTGGTGCACGGCTCGCGCCCACAGATCGAAGCACGCCTGGCTGCGCGCGGGCTGACGCCGCATTTCTATCGCGACCTGCGAGTGACCGACGGGCCGACCCTGGAGTGCGTGATCGACGCTGTCGGCCAGTTGCGTATCGCCATCGAAGCGCGCCTGTCGATGGACATGGCCGCCTCGCCGATGCAGGGCTCGCGCTTGCGCGTGGCCAGCGGCAATCTGGTCACCGCACGGCCGATTGGCGTGGTCGACGGCGTCGACTATCACCATACCGGCGAGGTGCGGCGGGTCGACCGCAAGGGCATCGGCCGTCTGCTCGACGAGCGCAGCATCGTCCTGTTGTCGTCGTTGGGTTACTCGCCAACCGGGGAGATCTTCAACCTGGCCTGCGAAGATGTTGCCACCCGCGCCGCGATCGACCTGGGCGCCGACAAGCTGTTGCTGTTCAGCGCGGAGCGCGGTCTGCTCGACGAGGATGGCAAACTGGTGCGCGAGCTGCGTCCGCAGCAGGTGCCGGCATATCTGGCGCGGCTCGGCAGCAGCTACCAGGCGGAACTGCTCGATGCCGCCGCACAGGCCTGCCGCGGCGGGGTCAAGCGCGCGCATATCGTCAGTTATACCGATGACGGGTCTCTGTTGACCGAGCTGTTCACCCGCGACGGCGGCGGCACCCTGGTCGACCAGGAGCAGTTCGAATCCCTGCGCGAGGCGAATATCGGCGATGTCGGCGGTCTGATCGAACTGATCAGTCCGCTGGAGGAGCAGGGCATTCTGGTACGCCGCTCGCGCGAAGTGCTGGAGCGCGAGATTGGTCAATTCAGTATCGTCGAGCGCGACGGCATGATCATCGCCTGCGCGGCGCTCTATCAGATCGCCGATTCGGACTTCGGCGAACTGGCCTGTCTGGCGGTCAACCCGGCCTACCGCCACGGTGGGCGCGGCGACGAATTGCTCGAGCGCATCGAAGATCGCGCACGCGCCCAGGGCCTGAAGACCCTGTTCGTGCTCACCACCCGTACCGCCCACTGGTTTCGCGAGCGCGGTTTCGTGCCGAGCAGCGTCGACCGCCTGCCGGCGGCGCGCGCCTCGTTGTACAACTTCCAGCGCAACTCCAAGGTGTTCGAGAAGGCGCTGTAAAGATTAAGTGGCAGGCGATTCCGGCGGGGGTGAACAATCCCTTGCCGGCGCGTCGCGAGTTGGCTCATATCATTTTTGCCTGCGGCTTGGTCGTCGCCGGGATGTGAGTTTAATTGCAGGATTTCATGGGGCATGAACGGCACAGCTCTGACTCTCACGAAGACCCGGTCATGCGCCCTTGTGTGCAGAACAGGCCGCGGTACGCCGAAACTCCCAACTAAGAACCGAATAATTGCGCAAGTTGTTGCGCAGTCCTGTTTTTATTGCGAACCCAAACGCTAAAACCGTGCGTTTCAGTTGCACCGGCAGAGGGCTTTATTGCAAGGTTCGCGTTTGTCCGCCGCCTATAGCGCAACCGGAGAACATCGGATGTTCAACCCCGCCAACCAAACCCATTTCAGCCTTTCCATCGAAGGCCTCGACCACGACCTGCAAGTGCTCGAATTCAGCGGGCGCGAAACCATCAGCCAGCCATATCGCTTCGAAGTCGAGCTGATCAGCGAGCGCCCGGATCTGGACTATCTAGGCCTGCTGCACCGGCCGGCCTTTCTCGCCTTTACCCCGGACGGCCTGGGGATTCACGGCATCATCTATCGCGTCGCCCAGGGCGAGTCCGGCAAGCGCCTGACCCGCTACAGCCTGTCCATCGTGCCGCAGCTCAGTTACCTCGGCTGTCGTACCAACCAGCGCATTTTCCAGCATCTTACGGTTCCGCAGATAGTCGCCCAGGTGCTGGAGGAACACGGCATTCAGGCCAACGCCTACCAATTTCTGCTCGGCCCCACGGTCTATCCCGAGCGCGATTACTGCGTGCAATACGACGAATCGGATCTGCACTTTATCCAGCGCCTCTGCAGCGAGGAGGGCATCCATTACCACTTCAGTCATAGCCGGCAAGGCCATGTGCTGATCTTCGGTGATGACCAGAGTGCCTTCGGCAAACTCGGCCAGCCCACCGCCTACCTGCAAGACAACGGCATGACTGCCGATGAGCCGGTGATCAAGCGTTTCGCCGTGCGCCTGGAAACCCGCACCAGCCGCACCACCCGCCGCGATTACGATTTCGAAAAACCGCGCCTGCTGCTGGAGACCGCATTCAAAGCGGAGCGCGACTCCGAAGCCAAACCGCTACCGGACCTGGAAGACTACGACTACCCCGGCCGCTACACCGAGCGTAGCCGCGGCAAACACCTGAGCCAGCGCAATCTCGAACGCCACCGCGCCGACTACCGCCTGGCCGAAGGCCGCGGCGACCAACCGAAACTGCTCAGCGGCCACTTCCTCGAACTCTCCGACCACCCGCACCCGGACTGCAACGACCTCTGGCTGCTGCGCGAAGTCATCCACCAGGGCAAACAACCGCAAGTGCTGGAAGAGTCGGTGACTAGCCATACCGAAGCCAATGATGGCTTCCAGCAGGGCTACCGCAACCGCTTCACCGCCACGCCCTGGGACATCCCCTACCGCCCACCGCTGGACTACCCCAAACCGCGCGTCCTCGGTAGCCAAAGCGCGGTAGTCACGGGACCGGCCGGCGAAGAAATCCACTGCGACCAATATGGCCGGATCAAGGTGCAGTTCTTCTGGGACCGCGAGGGCCAGGCCGACGACACCACCAGCTGCTGGCTGCGCGTGGCCAACAGCTGGGCCGGCGACCACTACGGCGGTATCGCCATCCCGCGCATCGGCATGGAAGTACTGGTCACCTTCCTCGAAGGCGATCCCGACCAGCCCCTGGTCACCGGCTGCCTGTACCACAAGGAACACGTCGTCCCCTACGACCTGCCGGCGAACAAAACCCGCAGCCTGTTCAAAACCCTCAGCAGCCCGGGCGGTGGCGGCTACAACGAACTGCGCATCGAAGACAAAAAGGGCGAAGAACAGATCTACCTGCACGCCGAGCGCGACTGGGACGAAAACATCGAGCACGACCAGAAAATCCGCATCGGCCACGAGCGCCACGACACCGTCGAAAAGAACAGCTACACCGAACTGCACGCCGAAGAGCACCTGACCGTCAAAGCCGAGCGCAAGGTCGAAGTCAAACCCGACGACCACCTCACCGTCGGGCAGAACCAGCACATCAAGCTCGGTACCGCGCAACTGACCAAGGCCGGCCGCGAGATCCACCTCAAAGCCGGGCAAAAGATGGTCATCGAAGCCGGCGTCGAACTGACCCTCAAAGCCGGCGGCAGCTTTATCAAACTCGACCCCGGCGGCATCACCCTCAGCGGCCCAATGGCCAAGATCAATGCCGGCGGGGCCGCGGGCAAAGGCTCGGGAATCAAGATCAAACCGCCGGTATTGCCAGGTGCGGCGGATAGCGACAAGGCCGGGGATGTGTTGGAGCAGGCGCAAGGGAACGAACTGACCAGCGCGCCAACCAAACGCAAACGCATGCTCAATTTCTCCGGTTAATAGGGATTACGTGCGGGCAGTCATCACACCCGCAAACAGGGATTAGGGATTTACACCATGGCAGACAGCAAACCGATCAACTGGGCTTATCCATTCAAAGCCAAGGCCGCGGCTGAAGGCGAGAGCGCCCCCGGAAATGCAACCCCCGAGCTGTACTACGAGGCCCTGGCCAACGCAAAAGACGGCTTCTATCCCATGGGCGCCAATGGCCTCTGGCATGGCGGTGTGCATTTTGACGAAGGCACAGCCGGCAGCCTCGATCAGTCCGCGATCCACTGCATCGCGGACGGCGAGGTTATTGCCTACCGCATCGATCAACGCTACCCCACCACTCAATACGGTGAAGGCCCAACGGTCATGCACCTGCCGTTCTCAACGGGTTTCGTATTGGTCAAACACAGGTTGGAGCTGCCGTCAGTGCCTGCGCCTAGCGCTGCTGCGGATGCTGGCGAAACCGCAGACACCGCACCGGCTGCAACTATGCCCAGCACAGCCCCCACGACTACGGCATTGACGTTTTACAGCCTTTATATGCATCTGTCGGACTGGGCGAGCTACAGCAACGCGGATGCTCCGGCTCCGCCGTCTTTCTTCGGCGAAACGCTGTACGGCGTAAAGGCCGATAAGGCTAGCGACGGCGTGCTTGGTTTACGGGTGCGTGCTGCGCCCAAGGATGGCGCGGTTACAGCATTGCTGCCGAAAGGCACCAAGGTCAAAGTTGGTGATGCGGACACCGAATCACCCGCATGGCACAGATTGCTTAGCATTCTCGAAGGCAGCGCTATCCCCGCGTTGACGGGCGCAGAGTTGGGCTGGGTCTACACCAGCGAAATGCAGGCAGTGACTGGTGAAGCGGATACCTTTTTGGTTGCGGACGATGCCAGGGACGCGGAACCGACATTAGTCCCACAGCTGGGCCTGAATGTCAGAAAAGCCGCCAACAGCGGCAGCACGATAACCGGCCTATTGCCTGTAGGGGCGAAGTGCTCGCTCAAAGCGGGTACAGCTGCATACCGCGAATTACAGCAAATCGTCGAAGGGCAAGACATCGCCCCGCTATCGGCCAATAGCGTGCACAACATTCGAGGCTTCGTTCATTTCGCATCACTCGAAGCAAGCAAAGCCGTTCCCACCCTGGACTCCGTGCATATTCTCCCCAAGCCCTACCCCATCAAGGCCGGGGAGCTGGTTGGGCATATCGGCAAGTATCAGAACTTCGATGACGCCCGCCCCCGCACGATGTTGCATCTGGAAATATTCACCAGCGAGGACGTCCCCGCGTTTCTCGCGCAAAGCCGCGCAGTCGCAGAGAAACTACCGGCCGAACAGAAAACCCTGATCAAGGTGGACAAAGGCTCAAAGATCATCCAGCCCGCCGCTGCCAATGCACAGATCGTAGCGGGCGCGGACGTGCGCATCTGCAGTGATTCACCTAAATCGGGTCGCTGGGCCAAGGTGCAGAAGTACGTCACCTGCAACGCACAAAAGACCACCGAGCTAGGCAGCTTCGCAACTGACTTCACCTACCCGCTAAACGCTGCGCAGAAAACCACCTTGGCTA
The DNA here is from genome assembly GCF_946885955.1 of uncultured Pseudomonas sp. The sequence continues at coordinate 90,901 of NZ_CAMPHI010000007.1, read as the reverse complement.
CCCGCATGGGCATCGAAGCTGCCGATATGCCAGACAAAGTGGACTTTCTTAAAGTTTCCTTCAGCTCCGTAGAAGGCGGCGATCCATTGCCCTATGTACAGGGCAGCGGCGTTCCATCTACCCATCTATGGCGTAAGGTCGGCGCTGTCGTTGGCGAGCCGCTCTGGGTCGAGCGCGGCAAACTCGATGCCCAAGGTCGGCGCACCAGCACCGCCGGTGCACTCGCCGCCTGGAGCGAGTTCCCCTTGCATTCCGGCATCGATGGCCAAGCCTGTAGTTATGAGCGCATTCTGCCAGCAGGTTCATGGAATGGCCTGCCCGACGAACGCAAAGCCATCGACCCTGACAAGATTCAATGGTGGTATGTAACCGTCGGCGACGAAAACGGTAACGACATCTCCGGCTGGGCCCCCGAACAACCCCTGATCGTCACTCGCCACTCGCCCTGGGAGTGGCCAGGTTTCAGTACCATCCAAGACAAACTTCCCCTGGATGCCCCCCTGGCCAGAACCCTGGATGCCACCGGCCGCGCCACGGTAGAGGAAACCCAAAGCTACGCGGCGCTTATCGAAGAGGCGGAACGCGGAGAGATTCTTGGCGCACTCTACAAGGTCATCGACCTGCCGAACGAACAGGGAATCCGTGACAACAAACTCACCCCCGCCGAACTGAAAACCGCCCTCGGCAAACCCTGGCTGGCGCAGCAACTTTCCCTGCTGATTAGCCAGCACGAAAGCGAGTGGTTCTGGAACGAAGGCAAATGGAATCAGCTGGACAAACTGATGGAACACACACCAGCCGATCCCAATCCGGCTTGGGTTGCGGAGAAGAAAAGAATTGAGACTCTATCCTGGTGGAAGGAATTGGCCGGCCAGCCAGGGATAGCGGCGGATGGGGTGGCTTGGCATTTTCAGCCGGTGGGTATATTAAGTGCTTTTTCCCATAAAAAGGCGTGCTGCGAATTAGATATTGAAAAATTCGATAGCATTTTTGGATTAGGTAGGCTGTTTACAGCTGACAACATGCCCGTGACATGTGACTCATATGATGTTGATCGCAAAAAGTTCATTGAACTATTAAATAAATCATTCGAAAAGTACGAATTCAAAAAGTGCATCTATAAAATTCACTTCTTGGCTCAGTGCTACCATGAAAGTGACCACTTCAAAACAACCATGGAGTACGCTAGTGGGAATGATTACGATCTATCAGCTCATCCTGCAACTGTCTGTACACCACTAACTGAAACTAGCCGTACATGCAAAAGGCATAGGCAGATAATGGCAGAAGGGAATACTACTATTGGTGATGGGCCAAAATATAAAGGCAAAGGGTTGATACAAATAACCTGGAAAAGTGCGTATGAGAAATATAAAGTATATAGCGGCATAGACTGCGTTACCAATCCACAAATGCTTTGTGAGAGCATAAGTCATGCTGTTGATGTTTCTTTCTGGTTCTGGACTAAATTTAAAGGCGAAAATCTAAATTCAAAAATCGACCGATATTATGCTGAGCTAGATGAGGGAAGTATGTCGTCGGAAGACAAAGATAAAGAAGTAGTCCGAAGAATTACAAAAGTTGTAAATGGTGGGGATAATCACTTGCACGAAAGGCAGGCACTATTCAAGAAAATAAAGGAGGCATTGAGGTGAGGGCTATTAATTTGTACGCTATTTTTTTTATTCTATTTTCCCCCATTTCTCATGCAGAATTCGCATACATAGAAATCAATGAAAAAGTTAGTGTTCCAATCAGTAAGCAATGTCCCGGCAATACAGGAATACTTAAGCTGAGCGAGGGAGGGATTACTATTGCTTCAGACGTCGGATCAGCTTATAGGTTGCTACTCGATTGGCTCCCCGAAAATACTGAATTGATTATGGGTCATAGCTCTATATCGTCGAGCTGTACTTTAGCTGTAGCATACGCAAAAAATGACGTTAACGAAAGTTACTCCCTCTTTGTGTATTCGCAGGAGAGTAGAAGATTTATACCTTCTCAAATTAGTACTATTACAAATCCTGACTTTTCAGGAGGGCGGATACTTAGCAACTATCGAGATGCCTCACTAGTGCACAACGATACCTTGTGCTTCTCAGAACGTCTGGGTGATTACTTTGTTTGTGAAAGAAGAGAGCAATTTCACAACAGTCTAGAAAAATTAGAAATATGTGATGATCGCTTATGTTCAACCCCATATATAGTCAAAGCCGGATCGCAAGATCACGCTATTGGAATAATAACCGAAAAAAAGACTTTCTTCTACGACCGAGTAGGCGAGGAAGAATTCTCGCAACGAAAAGGATATTTGATAAAAGGTGACAAGGCTTACCTAAGTGATTATGTGCAAACTAGAGACGGTCTTTATTACAACGTGACCTTTCTCGGGAAGAAAACTGTCACAGGCTGGATCCGCTCAAAAGCCATTGATATTGACGGCTAGTATTCGCATGAATCAGCAGGATCAAAGTCATTGATTGCACTCCAAGGCAAAAACGCCAAGTTCTGGAAGAGCCCATCACCGACTTTTCGCTGTTTGATCGCGACTATCTGGGCACTGGTTGTTTCGCGCTGTTCGAGCAGCAGCAGTGGCATTGCCTGATGCGCTTGCCGTGCGTTTAAAGTGCGCAGAATCATCAGCGGCAGAGCCGAATGGCACATACTTAAATATAGGCATCTAATAAGTTCAGTTAGTTCCGCTCTCGCACAAGGGCAACTATTGGATGGCAAATTTCCCGGCTTATCGAAACCTGTAGTGCATCTGTGATACCTGTCGCAGAGTTACCGCAACTCTCGCACCAAGCTCCAGTTGCTGTGCCATCGGGGCCACAACTGGCATGCTGAAGTGGGCTCGGTCGGAGGCGGCATTGGTGCCCTGCGCGGGCATCAGGTCCGGAGCAAGGGCGGAGCCGGAAAGCTTGCGACGTTACCGCCCGGCACGGAAACCGCTGGCTCCTTGCCAGGTGCTCTGCCGGCGGTGGCGTCGTGAGGATGACGGCCAGTCGTTATTCGTCGGGGGCTAAGCGGTCTTTCGTTTGTGCAGCAGGTGCTGTTCGCGACCATCGTCCCAGCCCGCCTCCCAGGCGGCTGACAGCACATCCGCGCTGTAACTGTGGGAGCTATTAGATTGCCCGGTGAGGCCGGCCATGTAGCCTTGCTGGTAGGCCTTGTTAAGGCTTTCCAGGCTCCATTGCTGATCGGTTTCGGGTCTGCCGTCTGAGTCCATGGCGCGCGCTCGTGATGATCCTTGCTTCTATGCTAGTTGCGCTTCGCCCCGATGTCCGATGCTTCGATATGGCCTTCTAGTGCTTTTGTGAGGTGCCTCACGAATTGCCGATGGCCAGGATACTGGCCTGATAGGCAGCGGCGAAACTATCGAAGTCTCCTTCGTCGAGCGATTCAAGGTCGAGCTGGTCGGCCAGGGATTTAGCCGCTGCCTCCTCGAAAGCCGCCTGCTGTTCCGCGCTTAGCGGCTGGCTGCGGAAATATTCGGCGTGGGCTTTGCTCTGGCGCAAGGCGAACTGGCTGAAGCTCTCGCCTTGCTGTAGCTGTGCCAGCACCTGCGCTGAAGGGGTCAGGCTGGCATCCGCGACTTTGTCGCGTTGTGCGCGCAACGCTTGGCGATGGGCTTCGCTGTCCTGGCTCTGGTCGAGCAACTCGGCCAGCGGTTCGATGCGCTCGAGCAATTCCTCGGCCCAAGCTTGCAGTGCGATGGCTTGGCCGTTGCGCTGCAACTGCAGGCCGGGCTGGCGGCCCTGTTTGACCACACTGAGGAAGTTGTCGGTACAGGCATGGCATTCGCCGCTTTCCAGCAGCGGGCTGTCCTGCATCGCGCAGAACAGCAGGAAGGCATCGAGGAAGCGCGCCTCCGTCAGGTCGATTCCCAGCGGCAGGAACGGGTTGATATCAAGACAGCGCACTTCGATGTATTGCACGCCGCGGGCCATCAGCGCCTGGATCGGCCGTTCGCCGCTATAGGTCACGCGCTTGGGACGGATATTCGAGTAGTACTCGTTCTCGATCTGCAGGATATGGGTATTGAGTTGCAGCCACTCGCCGTCCTGCTTGCTGCCGATATCGACGTAGGGCGGGTAGGGCGTGCCGACGGCCTGGCGCAGGCTATCGGTGTAGCTGGTGAGGTCGTTGTAGCAAGGCGTCAGGCCGGCCTGGGCTTCGCTCTGGTAGCCCAGATCGCTCATGCGCAGGCTGGTGGCGTAGGGCAGGTACAGGGTGTCGGCGTCCAATTGCTGCAACTGGTGCGCACGACCGCGCAGAAAACCCGCATCGATCGCCGGCGAGGCGCCGAACAGGTACATCAACAGCCAGCTGTAGCGGCGGAAATTACGGATCGTCGCAATATAGCGCGCCGACTGATAATCGCGCGCGCTGCTGACGTCGCCCTCGGCCTGTTGCTGCAGCTGCCAGAGCCGCTCGGGCAGGGAAAAGTTGTAATGGATGCCGGCGATGCATTGCATGGTCTTGCCGTAACGCAGCGCCAGGCCCTTGCGGTAGACGTACTTGAGCTGGCCGATATGCGAGCTGCCGTAGCGGGCGATGGGGATCCGCTCTTCCTCGGGCAGCCGGCCGGGCATCGACGGGCTCCACAGGTATTCGCCGTCTAGCTTGCTATAGGCGAAACGATGGATCGCATCGAGGTCGGCCAGGGTGGTCGCGGGGTCGGCTTCGGCGGGCGTGATGAACTCCAGCAGTGACTCGGAATAATCCGTGGTGATCTGCGGATGGGTCAGCGCGGCGCCCAGGGCTGCCGGGTGCGGCGTTAGCGCAAGCTGGCCGTCGGCATCGACCCGCAGGCATTCACGCTCGATACCGTGCAGGCATTGAGCAAGCAGGGAAAGGTTGGCGCGCTCGCCCATCAGGGCCAAGCGGGCGGAGAACTGGTCGCTCAAGGTTGCATTCCTTCACGCATCGGTCGCCCCAATATGGGGGTGGATAGCCTGCTCTACAAGGGGGGGCGAGATGGCGGGCGTGGACGCACGGTCACTCGGTCGGTCGAACCTTATAACCCGAGGCAGAGGAAGTTTGTTATAGCTGGGCGCAGTGGGCTTGCGCCAGAGCGACATGACAAATAGCGCGCAGGGCGGCCCGGCCCCCCGCCGCTGAGGCGACGGGGAGCGGGGGATTTCTATTACCGATTATTTCTTCAATTGCTTGGCGTTGGCGAACAGCGCGGCCATGGCGCCATTGGCGGCGGCCGGTTTCGGCTCGTTGCGCGGTGCGCTTTGCTGCGGCCTGGCGCCGCCGCGAGCTTGGCCACCACGGGATTGCCCGCCACGCGCCCCTTCGATCTTCTCGCCGGGCGTGTCGCTCATGCGCATCGACAGTGCGATACGGCTGCGCGGGATATCCACTTCCATCACCTTGACCTTGACCACATCGCCGGCCTTGACCGCCTCGTGTGGGTCTTTGATGAACTTCTCCGACAACGCCGAGATATGCACCAGGCCATCCTGATGTACGCCGATATCGACGAAGGCGCCGAAGTTGGTGACGTTGGTGACCACGCCTTCGAGCATCATTCCCGGCTTGAGGTCGTTGAGCGTTTCGACGCCATCTTGGAATTCGGCGGTCTTGAACTCCGGACGCGGGTCGCGGCCGGGTTTTTCCAACTCGGCGAGGATGTCGCCGATGGTCACCAGGCCGAAGGTTTCGTCAGTGAACTTCTTCGGATCGAGACGCTTGAGGAAGCTCGCATCGCCGATCAGCGAGCGGATGTCGCGGCCGGTGTCCAAGGCGATGCGCTGCACCAGCGGGTAGGTTTCCGGGTGCACGGCGGAGGCGTCCAGCGGATTGTCGCCGTTCATTACGCGCAAGAAGCCGGCGGCCTGTTCGAAGGTCTTGTCGCCCAGGCGCGGTACTTTCTTCAGGGCATCGCGGGTCTTGAACGCGCCATGGGCATCGCGGTGGGCGACGATATTTTGCGCCAGGGTCGCGTTGAGCCCGGAAATGCGCGCGAGCAGCGCGGCGGATGCGGTGTTGACGTCGACACCGACGGCGTTCACGCAATCCTCGACCACGGCATCCAGCGAGCGCGCCAGTTTGAGCTGGGACACGTCATGCTGGTACTGACCGACGCCGATGGATTTCGGGTCGATCTTTACCAGTTCGGCCAGTGGATCCTGCAGGCGGCGGGCGATGGACACCGCACCACGGATGGATACGTCGAGATCGGGGAATTCCTTGGCCGCCAGTTCCGAGGCCGAATACACCGAGGCACCGGCTTCGCTGACCATCACCTTGGTCAGCTTCAGCGCCGGGTATTTCTTGATCAGCTCGGCGGCCAGCTTGTCGGTTTCGCGGCTGGCGGTGCCGTTGCCGATGGCGATCAGGTCGACCGAGTGCTTGGCGCACAGCGCGGCGAGCACGGCGATGGTCTGATCCCACTGATTCTTCGGCACGTGCGGGTAGACGGTTGCGGTGTCGAGCAGCTTGCCGGTGGCATCCACCACCGCGACCTTGCAACCGGTGCGCAGGCCGGGGTCGAGGCCGAGGGTGGCGCGCGGGCCGGCCGGGGCGGCGAGCAGCAGGTCGTGCATATTGCGTGCGAATACCGAGATGGCCTCGTCTTCGGCGCCTTCGCGCAGCTCGCCGAGCAGGTCGGTTTCCAGGTGGGTGTAGAGCTTGACCTTCCAGGTCCAGCGCACCACTTCGCCGAGCCATTTATCGGCGGCGCGGTTCTGGTTGGCGATGCCGAAGCGCTCGGCGATCATGCCCTCGCAGGGGTGCATGGTACCCGGCAGTTCTTCCCCGACCTTCAGGCTGGCGCTGAGAAAGCCTTCGTTGCGCCCGCGGAAAATCGCCAGGGCGCGGTGCGAGGGGGCATTCTTGAAGATTTCGTCGTGTTCGAAGTAGTCGCGGAACTTCGCCCCTTCCTGCTCCTTGCCCGGTACCAGGCGGGCGCTGAGGGTGGCGTTGTCCTTGAGAAAGCTGCGCAGGTTGCTGAGCAGGCTGGCGTCTTCGGCGAAGCGCTCCATCAGGATGTATTTGGCGCCTTCGAGCACGGCCTTGATATCGGCGAAGCCTTTTTCCGCATCGATAAAACGCTCGGCCTCGGCTTCCGGGTTCAGGTTCGGGTCACCGAACAGGGCGTCGGCCAATTCACCGAGGCCGGCTTCCAGGGCGATCTGGCCCTTGGTACGGCGCTTCTGCTTATAGGGCAGATAGAGGTCTTCGAGGCGCGTCTTGGTCTCGGCCAGATTGATTTCGCGGGTCAGTTCGGGCGTCAGCTTGCCCTGCTCCTCGATGCTGGCGAGGATGCTGGCGCGGCGATCGTCCAGTTCGCGCAGGTAGCGCAGGCGCTCTTCCAGGTTACGCAACTGGGTGTCATCCAGACTGCCGGTGACTTCTTTACGGTAACGGGCGATGAACGGCACGGTGGAGCCTTCATCGAGCAGCGCTACGGCAGCGGCGACCTGTTGCGGGCGCACGCCCAGTTCTTCGGCGATGCGGTTGTTGATGCTGAGCATAAGACGCTATCCACACTGGAACGAAAAACCGGCCACGCAGACCGCGGCCAGACGATAGAGGCGCGCATTATAACCATGAGTTGCAAGCGGCAAGCGGTAGCTGGTTCGCGCGAGAACACTTGCATTGCCTGAGTTGGGCGTCGTCCGCTTGAGGCGCGCGACGACAAATCTGCTAACAATGGACCGCACGCCAGCGCTGATGGCTGAGCCATAATGCCGGCGTTGGAATCCGTAGGTGCGCGCTGAACGCCGCGGATTCTCGGTCAAGGAGCCCCTATGAACAGCACTGCACCCGCGCCTGAAGGCGAAAAAATCCTGGTGGTCGACGACGATGCCCGTTTGCGGCGCCTGCTCGAGCGTTTCTTCGACGAGCAAGGCTACCGCGTACGCGCGGTCGAGAATGTCGAGCAAATGGACCGCCTGCTGTCCCGCGAGCTGTTCCATCTGGTGGTGCTGGACCTGATGCTGCCCGGCGAAGACGGCCTTTCCGCCTGTCGACGGCTGCGCGCGGCGAACAATCAGGTGCCGATCATCATGCTCACCGCCAAGGGCGACGAGGCCAGCCGGATTCAGGGGCTGGAGTTGGGTGCCGACGACTACCTGGCCAAGCCCTTCAACCCGCGCGAACTGTTGGCGCGGATCAAGGCCGTGCTGCGCCGCCAGACCCCGCAGGTGCCCGGCGCGCCGGGCAGCGAGGACGAAAGCGTGAGCTTCGGCGAGTACGAACTGTCGCTGGCCACCCGCGAGCTGAAGAAGGGTGACGAAGTGCATATGCTCACCACCGGCGAATTCGCCGTGCTCAAGGCCCTGGTGCAGCATGCCCGGGAACCGCTGACCCGCGACAAGCTGATGAACCTGGCCCGCGGCCGCGAATGGGACGCCCTGGAGCGCTCCATCGACGTGCAGATATCGCGCCTGCGCCGGCTGATCGAGCCGGACCCGTCCAAGCCGCGCTATATCCAGACGGTCTGGGGCGTGGGTTATGTATTTGTGCCCGATGGCAATAAGTGATGATGCGAGGGTGATTTCACGCCTGGTAGTGTCGTTGCAGGTACTGATGTTGAGTGCGGTCGCCTGGCTGTTGGTTGTGTTGCTGCACGATCTTGGCTATGCGCTGGCTGCCGAACTTGGCCACACACCGCGTGGTGGGGTGGGCTGGGGTGGTTTGATGCGCTTGGCGCTAGCTGTATTTGCTCTGCTGACCTTGGTGCAGAATTGTGCGGCGTTGCGCTGGCCGGACAAGCGTTGGTACATAGCCGTCGCCGCCTGGTCGCTGTTTGCGGTGCCCTTCACGCTGCTCTGCGACCCGCTCGGTGACTGGAGCCACCCCTACCGTTATCTCTACCTGCTGTGCTGCACCGCTGCCGGGGTTTGTCTCTCGCTGGCCGGCCAGCATCTGTTCTTGCGCTGGCGGCATCGCCACCTCTCCCATGCCGCTATGGCCTGAATCATGAAAACACCGATCTGGTTCCCGCAAAGCTTCTTCGCCCGCACGCTGTGGCTGGTGCTGGTTGTGGTGCTGTTCTCCAAGGCTCTGACCCTGGTTTATCTGATGATGAACGAGGATGTGCTGGTTGACCGCCAATACAGCCACGGTGCGGCCTTGACCCTGCGTGCCTATTGGGCCAGCGATCCCGAAGACCGCGCCACCATTGCCACCGCTGCGGGCCTGGAGCGCACCCCGGGTGACGCGGTGCCGTCCAGCGAGCAGCACTGGCCGTATAGCGAAATATTCCAGCGACAGATGCGCTCCGAACTCGGTCCCGATACCGAAGTGCGGGTGCGCGCCCAGGCGCCGCCAGCGCTTTGGGTGTATGCACCGGCACTGGGCGAGGAGTGGATACGGGTGCCGCTATACCCGCACCCGTTGCGTGGTCAACGGATCTGGAGCGTGCTGGGCTGGTTCCTGGGGATCGGACTGCTGTCCACCGCGGCCGCCTGGATTTTCGTCCGGCAACTCAGCGCGCCGCTCAAGCGCCTGGTGTTCGCCGCGCGGCAGATCGGCCAGGGGCGCAGCGTGCATCTGCCGGTCAGTGATACGCCGAGCGAAATGACCGAGGTCTACCGCGCCTTCAACCAGATGGCCGACGACGTCGAGCAGGCCGGACGCGAGCGCGAATTGATGCTCGCCGGGGTGTCCCATGACCTGCGCACGCCGCTGACCCGCCTGCGTTTGTCGCTGGAATTGCTCGACAGCGACTCGGAACTGACCGAGGACATGGTTCGCGACATCGAGGACATGGATGCGATTCTCGACCAGTTCCTCGCCTTTATCCGCGACGGTCGCGACGAGCCGCTGGAAACCCTCGACCTGCTCGATGTGATCCGCGAGGTGGTGGCGCCCTATAACCAGCAGCAGACTCTGGTGCGTCTGTGCCTGGAACCGGTGCCGGCGTTTCCGCTACGCCGGGTGTCGATCAAGCGTCTGCTGGTCAACCTGATCGAAAATGCCCTGCGCTACGGTGGCAACGGGGTGGAAGTGGCGGTTTCGGTGTCCGGCAATTGCAGTGCACCCTATGTGGTGCTCAGCGTGCTCGACCGCGGTGCCGGTATCGACCCGAACGAACTGGGCAGCATCGTCAATCCGTTTATCCGCGGCGATCGCGCCCGCGGCGGCCAGGGTGCGGGGCTGGGCCTGGCGATCGTCAAACGCATCGCCGCGCTGCATGGTGGCAGTATCGAGTTGCGCAACCGCTCAGGTGGCGGCCTGGAGGCGCGGGTATGTCTGCCATTGGGGTTGCTGCTGCCGCGCGACGCGGTTTAGCGACCTCGTAGCCCGGATGCAATCCGGGGGCTTTGGCGTCTGACACACCGCTCCCGGATTGCATTCGGGCTACGGGGCGCTTGGCTTACCGACTAGCCCTTGCCCTTGGTGCGAGTCAGGTGCGGGCCGCCGTTTTTCTCCAGGTACTGGATGACCAGGCTGGCGACATCCTTGCCAGTGGTGGTTTCGATGCCTTCCAGGCCCGGCGAGGAGTTGACCTCCATCACCAGCGGGCCGTGGTTGGAGCGCAGGATATCCACCCCCGCCACCGACAGGCCCATGACCTTGGCGGCGCGGATCGCGGTCATGCGTTCTTCCGGGGTGATCTTGATCAGGCTGGCTGAGCCCCCGCGATGCAGGTTGGAGCGGAACTCGCCGGGTTTTGCCTGGCGTTTCATCGAGGCGATCACCTTGTCGCCGACGACGAAACAACGGATGTCCGCGCCGCCTGCTTCCTTGATGTATTCCTGCACCATGATGTCCTGCTTGAGGCCCATAAAGGCCTCGATCACCGACTCGGCTGCCTGCTGCGTTTCGCAGAGCACCACGCCGATGCCCTGGGTGCCTTCCAGCACCTTGATCACCAGTGGCGCGCCGTTGACCATCTGGATCAGGTCGGGGATATCGTCCGGCGAGTGGGCGAAGCCGGTCACCGGCAGGCCGACACCGCGCCGCGATAACAATTGCAGCGAGCGCAGCTTGTCGCGCGAGCGGGCGATGGCCACTGACTCGTTAAGCGGGAACACCCCCATCATCTCGAACTGACGCAGCACCGCGCAGCCGTAGAAGGTCACCGAGGCGCCAATCCGCGGGATCACCGCGTCGAAGCCCTCCAGCGGCCGGCCGCGGTAGTGGATCTGCGGTTTGTGGCTGGCGATATTCATATAGGCGCGCAGGGTGTCGATCACCACCACCTCATGGCCGCGCTGCTGTCCGGCTTCGACCAGACGGCGAGTGGAATACAGGCGCGGGTTGCGCGACAGCACGGCGATTTTCATTGAGCACCAGAAAGGTCAGCGAGGATGGGTTTCTTCTGTACGTAATTGAGCGCCGGATTGACCAGCAATTGCCCGTCGATCAACGCTTTGGAACCGAGCAGAATGCGGTAACGCATGGTCTTGCGGCAGGTCAGGGTGAACTCCACCGGCCACTCGCGATCGCCCAGGGTCAGGCGTGTGCGGATCACATAGCGGGTTTGCACATGGCCGTTGGAACTCTTGATCACCTTGACCGATACCACCGGCGCTTCGCAGCGATGCCGCCGTTGCACCAGGGTGCCCAGGTGCGCATCGAAGCGTACCCACTGCTCGCCATCGCGCTCGAACGGCTGAATATCGCTGGCGTGCAGGCAGGAGGTTCGGGCGCCGGTATCGATCTTCGCGCGCAGGCCGACGATGCCTAGCTCCGGCAAATTGATCCATTCGCGTAGGCCAGTGACGTTGAGTTGATCGAAAGTTTTCACAGACACCTGTCCGCAGTATTTGCGGGCATTCTAGTTGGCCCTTATGACAACTGCATCAGGCAAAATGTGCGCTAGCCTGGTGGCGCTTTTGGGGGGATGGATGAAGGACAAAGACGACGACAAGGTGCGCCTGGACAAATGGCTCTGGGCCGCGCGTTTTTACAAGACCCGCGCCCTGGCCAAAGCGGCGATCGAAGGCGGCAAGGTGCACTGCCGTGGCGAGCGCTGCAAGCCGGGCAAGGAGCCGCGGGTGGGCGATGAATTGCTGATCCGCAATGGATTCGATGAGCGCACGGTGGTGATTCAGGCGCTATCGGCGGTGCGCCGCGGCGCGCCCGAGGCGCAGGCGCTGTATGCGGAAACCGCCGAGAGTATCGAGCGCCGGGAGAAGGCCGCGGCGCAGCGCAAGGCCGGCGCGCTTGGGGTGCAGACCGACGGCCGGCCGAGCAAGAAGCAGCGGCGGCAGATCCATCAGTTTCGCGGCGCTCAGGATTGATCGCTAGTCGCGCATGTCCGCGTAGCGATCGTCGGTCTTGTACACCAGCGGTTGGGCGAAGCCCGGCACCTTGATGCGCTCCTGGCTGATTTCGATCTGCTGATCGTCGATCAGGTCGTTGCCGAAGTTGTAGATGATCTGCAACTGGCCTTGGGTCGCCTGTTCGTCGTACTGGCGGGCGGCGGCGCGGGTCTGTTCGCGGCGTGCGCAATAGGCGGCGAACGCCTCTTCGCCATGGCGTTTGCGCAGCATCCGCTCGACCACGTGGGGCGCCAGTACCACGGCGCTGGCATTGTTGCCGCCGAAGCCCTTGGAGTTGATAAAGCACACGTCCAGCGCCTGCTCGCCGACCTGACGGTCCTTGGTGGCGATGCTCAGGTGCTGCTGGTGCACGTCCTCGGCTACCGCGTCGATGGTTTTGATTCCCGGGATCACTCCGTACTTGAAGCTGCCCAGGGCGGAGATTACCTGGTCGCCGCTGGCGGTCGCCAGGGAGTGGCCTACGAAGGCCTTGGCCGCGGTCACCGGCCATTGTTCGATGGCGAAGCTGGCGGCGATGCGGTCGAGCAGTTCGGACTCGGTGACCCGGTTGGCCGGGGTGCTGGAGCCGTGGGCGTGGACGAAGCTACGCTGGCGCACGGCCTCGGCACCGAGCAACTGCACGGCGCTGGCCACGGCCTTGGCCACGGTCAGGTAGTTGCCCGGGCCGGGCGCGGAAATGGATTTCTTGAAGCCGTCGGCGCTGATAAACACATCCGGCACCGCGCCGTGGATGTCGGCGCCGAGTTGCAAGGCCAGCTCGTCGTCCATCAACACCACGAACTGACAGGCCTCGGCCAGGGTGAAACCGCAGTTGTCGCCGAATGGCCGGCTGGCGCGGCGGAAGTCCACCTGGTCCTGGGCCATCTCGGTCTTGCCTTCGATCTGGCGCAGGCCGTCTTCGGTGGCCAGGGCGCCCATGGCGCCGTAGCCCTCAATGCATTCCTGGTTGATCGGTGCTTCGCTGCTGCCGACGATCACCACCCGGGCTTTGCCGGCGGCGATCTGTTCGATGCCTTTCTGCAGGTTGTAGAGGAAGGTTGCGCAGGCGCCGGTGATGCTGCCGGTGGTGCCGACACTGCCAAGTACATAGGCGTTGATGAAGTCCGCCGGCATGCTGTTGAGGCCCAGGGCCAGCTGCTTGGCGGTGACCCGGCCGCCCTTGAGGCGCGACTGCATCATGCCGCCGAAGCCGTTTTCGTCGAGCTGGCTCATGATGCAACTGGCGAATACCGCGATTTCGTCCGGGGCGACCTGATCGACGATGCGCTGCCACGGCAGGCCGATCGAGCGCAGGGCGTCGGTCACCCCGACAATCGCCATGCTCAGGCCGCGCGGGTGGAAGCGCGAGTTGTAGTGTTCGCTCGGCTCGAAGCCGCTCGGCAACTGCCCAGCGGACTTCACCGGCAGGGCACGGTAGCTGTCTACCTTGAAGTCGCAGTTGTCGTGCAGGGTGACCCGCACTTCGCTGGCGTTGAGCTCTTCGACCGACCAGTTGGCCGGCAGCGGTTCGGGCAGTTGTTTGCGCAGGCTGATAAAGCGCAGCGGCGCACCGTCCGCGCCGCTGATGCCGAGGTTTTTCTGCCAGTGGGCGGCGTCGACATCCAGGTGCTGTGCTTCGATACGCCGTACCAGGGTCGACGCCAGTATCTGCTCGGCGAACTGCTGGTCGATCTGCGCCAGGCTCAGAGCCGTGCCGTCGGTACTTTGGTAAACGCCATCGACCACATGCAGCAGTTTCATCATCACCGCCAGACCGGCCAGGGTCTCCTGGCGGGCGCGGGTATCCATCGACTCGATCACGGTACGGCGGAAACCATGGTGAAAGGAACTGCGGCCTGCTGCGTTATAACCACCAAAACCAACGATCACGGGTAAGCGAGATTTCACGCGGAAACTCCTTCAAAAAGGGGGCAAGGCAGGCTCTTACGACGCGGCACATACCTGTCACCGACACTGCGGGCGTGGATAAGAACGGCTACGCAGGCATCGGCTTGAATGTTTGGATGCTTATGCTGACGTGATTAATGACTTGTGAGTCACTGCTTCGACCAAGGTCGCGCTTCGCCAAGACCATACAGCTGCTAGGGTTTATGCAGCCCAAGATGCAGCTGGAGAGCACACCGATGCACAGCATTAATCCTTATGAGTACGGCATGCCGCGCGATGCGGCGAATTTTCAGGCGTTGAGCCCGCTGAGCTTTCTCGAGCGCGCCGCCAGCGTCTACCCACAGCGTCTGGCGCTGGTCAACGGCAGCCATCGGCAAAGCTGGGGCGAAACCTATAACCGCTGTATTCGCCTGGCTTCGGCATTGTCCAAGCGTGGCGTCGGTCTGGGCGATACGGTGGCGGTGATCGCCCCGAACGGCCCGGCGATGTTCGAGGCGCATTTCGGCGTGCCCATGTGCGGCGCGGTGCTCAACGCCATCAACACCCGCCTGGATGCCGAGACGATCGCCTTTATCCTGCAGCACGGCGAGGCCAAAGTGCTGCTGGTCGACAAGGAGTTCGGCGAAATGGTTCAACGCGCGGTTGGCCATCTGCCCAGCCCGCCGCTGGTGATCGGCATCGACGACCCGGAATATGCCGACGGTCAGTTGATCGGCCAATACGACTACGAAACCCTGCTGGCCGATGGCGACGCCGACTATGCCTGGCAGATGCCCGCCGACGAGTGGCAGGCGATCGCCCTGAATTACACCTCGGGCACCACCGGCAACCCCAAGGGCGTGGTCTATCACCACCGCGGCGCGCACCTCAATGCGCTGTCCAATGCCATGTGCTGGGACATGGGCCGCTTCCCGGTGTACCTGTGGACGCTGCCGATGTTCCATTGCAACGGCTGGTGTTTCCCCTGGGCGCTGGCGGCTTACGTCGGGGTCAACGTGTGCCTGCGCCATGTGCGCGCCGAAGCGATATACCCGGCAATCGCCGAGCACGGCGTCGACCACTTCTGCGGCGCGCCTATCGTGCTGAACATGCTGGCTAACGCCGACGACGCCCTGAAAGCGTTGAAGACCCGCCCGGTCAAAGTGCTGACCGCCGGTGCCGCGCCGCCCGCCGCGGTGATCGAGGCGATGGAGGCACTGGAATTCCGCGTCACTCATGTCTATGGCCTGACCGAAACCTACGGCCCCAGCGTCGCCTGCGAATGGAAGGCCGAGTGGGACAGCGAAACCGCGGAGCAGCGCGCCCGCCTGAAATCCCGCCAGGGCGTGCGTGCACCGCTGCTCGACGGCCTGATGGTGGCCGACCCGGATACCCTGCAGCCAGTGCCCAAGGATGGCGAGACCATCGGCGAGATCATGATGCGCGGCAACGTGGTGATGAAGGGCTACCTGAAGAACCCGACGGCCACCGCCGAAGCCTTCGCCGGTGGCTGGTTCCACTCCGGCGACCTGGCGGTGTGGCACGCCGATGGCTATGTCGAGATCAAGGACAGGTCCAAGGACATCATCATCTCCGGCGGCGAAAACATTTCCTCTATAGAGGTGGAGGATGTGCTGTATCGCCATCCGCTTATTCTGGAAGCGGCGGTGGTGGCCATGGCCCACGACAAATGGGGCGAAACCCCGTGCGCCTTCGTCACTCCAAAACCTGGCGTCGAGCTGAGTGCCGCCGAGGTGATCGCCTTCTGCCAACAGCGCATGGCGCGCTTCAAGGTGCCGGGCTGCGTGGTCTTCACCAGCCTGCCGAAAACCTCCACCGGCAAGGTACAGAAGTTCGTCCTGCGCGAGCAGGCCAGGGCTTTGGCGGCGCGTTAGCCGAGCGCCGCCTGTGCCTGCGTATCAAGGCGATGCGCAGGCGCGGGAGGCCGTGATTGCTTGTGCTATCGTCGGCTAGTCAGTGTTCCTCCAGTTCCGTCGAGTAGAACCCATGAGCAGCCCGCTTTCAGCGCCTGGTGCCAACGCCCCCGATCCTCAATCCGGCGTGGTGGTGGCTGTGCGCGGCAGCGTGGTGGACATGCTTTTTGCCGACGGTTTGCCGCCGATCTATTCACTGCTGCGTAGCGGGCCGACGGGGCAGGTCGTTATTGAAGTGCTGGTGCAGCGCGATGCCCGGCATGTACGCGGGATCGCCCTGACGCCGACCGAGGGCCTGGCCCGCGGCATGCGGGTGGAAAACACCGGTGGGCCGCTCAAGGCCCCGGTGGGTAAAGCCATTCTGTCGCGCATGTTCAATGTGTTTGGTGACACCATCGACCGTGAGGCGCCCCTGCGCGACATGCAGTGGCGTTCGGTGCACCAGGCGCCGCCGGCCCTGGTGCGGCGTTCCACCCGTGCGGAAATCTTCGTTACCGGCATCAAGGTCATCGATGTGCTGTCGCCCCTGGAGCGCGGCGGCAAGGCAGGTCTGTTTGGCGGCGCCGGGGTAGGCAAGACGGTGCTGCTGACGGAGATGATCCACAACATGGTCGGCCATCAGGAGGGTGTCAGCATCTTCTGTGGCATCGGCGAGCGCTCCCGCGAAGGCGAGGAGCTGTACCGCGAGATGAAAGCCGCCGGCGTATTGCCCAATATGGTGATGCTGTTCGGGCAGATGAACGAACCACCCGGCGCACGCTTTCGCATCGGCCACGCGGCCTTGACCATGGCCGAGTATTTTCGCGACGACCAGCACCGTGACGTGCTGCTGCTGGTCGACAATATCTTCCGTTTTATCCAGGCCGGCGCCGAGGTCTCCGGGCTGATGGGGCAGATGCCCTCGCGGCTCGGCTATCAGCCGACCATGGGCAGCGAGCTGGCGGGCCTGGAAGAGCGCATCGCCAACACCGACAACGGTGCCATTACCTCGATTCAGGCGGTCTACGTACCGGCCGATGACTTCACCGATCCGGCCGCCGTGCACACCTTCGGCCACCTCTCGGCGTCCATCGTACTGTCGCGCAAGCGTGCCAGCGAAGGCCTGTATCCGGCCATCGACCCGCTGCAATCCAGCTCGAAAATGGCCACCCCGGGTATCGTTGGCGAGCGTCATTACCTGCTGGCCCAGGCGATCCGCCGCACCCTGGCGCAATATGCGCAACTGAAGGACATCATTGCGATGCTCGGCATCGAGCAGCTATCCCAGGATGACCGCAACGTGGTCGCCAGAGCCCGGCGCCTGGAACGGTTTCTCACTCAGCCGTTTTTCACCACCGAGCAGTTCACCGGCCTTACCGGCAAGCTGGTCAGCCTGGAGGCGGCGCTGGACGGTTGCGAACGAATTCTTGCCGACGAATTCAAGGATTTTCCCGAAAGTGCGCTCTATATGATCGGCGCGGTCGACGAAGCCTATGCCAAGCGACGCGGCGCCAGAAGCGCAGCGCAGGCGCAGCCGTCAGGGGAGGTGGGCCATGGCACTGACGGGCATGAAGCTTAAGCTGCTGCTACCGTCCGGGATCTTTGCCGACGTCAGCGGTGTGTTGCGCCTGGTGGTGGAAACCCGCGGCGGCTCGTTCGGCCTGCTGCCGCAGCGTCTCGACTGTGTGGCGGCGCTGGACCCCGGCATTCTGATCTACGAAACCGCCGCTGACGGCGAGGTCTTCGTCGCGGTGGACGAAGGGGTACTGGTCAAGACCGGCAGCCAGGTTATGGTTTCCGTACGCCGGGCCTTGCGTGGCAGTGATCTTGGGCAGTTGCGCGAAGCAGTGGAGCAGGAATTTCTGACCCTGGACGAACAGGAGCAAGAGGCGCGGGCCTTGATGGCCAGGCTGGAAAGCGGTTTTTTACGCCGCTTTGCGACCTTTCAGGATAAATAGCCCAGAACAACCAGGCGGCAAAACATGCAGGCGGCAAAACATGGCCGAAGCTCGTAAACCGACAACACCGCCCCGCAAGCCGCCGGCTGAGCTCGCCGAGCAGGTCGGGATCAAGGCCGCGCGCAAACTCAAGGCGCGGCGCGATGCCACACCGGGTATCTGGTTCGGTTTGGGCATGATGGGCCTGATCGGCTGGTCTGTGGCGGTACCGACGTTACTGGGCGCGGCGCTGGGGCTGTGGCTGGATCGCAGCTATCCGGGAACGCGCTCCTGGACCCTGGCGCTGCTGGTCGCCGGCCTGCTGCTCGGCTGCTTCAATGCCTGGCATTGGGTCGCCAAGGAAGACCGCGCCATGCGCGAAGAACAGGAGGACAAGCACGATGAACCTGAATGAAGCCCTCTTCATAGCCCTGGCCGGTGGGGCCGGTGCCGTGCTCGGTGTGCTGTTTTTCGCCGGCCTGTGGTGGACGCTACGCCGGGGGCTGGTCTCCCGCCGCCCGGCGCTGTGGTTCCTGGTCAGCCTGGTGCTGCGCCTGAGCCTGACCCTGGCCGGCTTCTACTGGGTGGCCGGCGAAGACTGGCGGCGTTTGCTGGCGTGTCTGCTGGGTTTCCTTCTGGCCCGCCTGCTGGTGACCCGGCTGACCCGCCAGGCGCCAATGCCGGCGGCCCTAGCCGCGCAGGGAGTCAGCCATGCACCTTAGCCCGGATGAGCTCATCTTCTGGCAGTTCGGCCTGTTCAAGCTCAATGCCACCATCGTCTACACCTGGGCGCTGATGCTGGCCCTGGTGCTGGGCTCGCGGCTGATCACCGCCAGGCTCTCCAACGATCACCGGCGCTCGGCATGGCAGAACCTGTTGGAGATCATCGTCACCGGCATGGAAACACAGATTGCCGAGATCGGCCTGGCACAGCCGCGGCGCTACCTGGGCTTTCTCGGCACGCTGTTTCTGTTCATCGCCGCGGCCGCTCTGTGCACCATGATTCCGGGTTTCGAACCGCCCACTGGCTCGCTCTCCACCACCGTTGCCCTGGCGGCCTGCGTGCTGGTGGCGGTGCCCATGTATGGAATCCGCGACCAGGGCCTGCGCGGGTATCTGGAAACCTACCTGGAACCGACCTGGATCATGCTGCCGTTCAACCTGATCAGCGAAGTGTCGCGCACCCTGGCCCTGGCCGTGCGGCTGTTTGGCAACATGATGAGCGGGGCGATGATTCTCGGCATTCTGCTGGCGATTACGCCGTTTCTGTTTCCCATTGTCATGACCCTGCTCGGCCTGCTCACCGGCATGGTTCAGGCCTATATCTTCAGCATCCTCGCCGCGGTCTATATCGCCGCCGCCACCCGAACCCGCAAGCCGCGACCGCTGTCGCCGGCGTGAACTTTCACCACTTCAGCAAGGACTCATCATGGACAGCGCGACCCTCATTGCCCTGGTTTCAATTGTCATGGCGGGACTCACCACCGGCTTCGGCACCATGGGCCCGGCCCTGGCCGAAGGTCGCGCGGTGGCCACGGCGATGACCTCCCTGGCCCAGCAGCCGGATGCCTCGGCGACCATCACGCGCACTTTGTTTGTCGGCCTGGCGATGATCGAGTCCACCGCCATCTACTGCTTCGTGGTGTCGATGATCCTGCTGTTTGCCAACCCGTTCTGGAATACCGCCATCGCCCGGGCGACAGGTCAGTAGCGCCATGCTGATCGACTGGTTCACCGTCGCCGCCCAGGCGCTCAACTTCATCGTGCTGGTCTGGCTGATGAAGCGCTTTCTCTACCAGCCCATTCTGCGTGCCATCGCCGCCCGCGAGCAGCTGATCGCCACGCAGTTGGCCGATGCCGTCGGACAAAAGGCCGAGGCGCAACGCGAGCGCGCCGAATTCGAAGAGAAAAACCAGGCATTCGAGGCGCAACGCGCCTCCCTGCTGAGCGAGGCCGTGGCGCAGGTGCAGATCGAGCGCCAGCGCCTGCTGGAAACTGCGCGGCAGGCGGCCGAGGCGATCAGCATCAGGCGTCAGGAGGCATTGCGTAATGACGCCCACAACCTCAATCGTGCGCTTGCCCAGCGCGTCCAGCATGAGGTGTTCGCCATCGCCCGCAAGGTCCTGGCCGACCTGGCGGACAGCCGCCTCGAGGAACGCCTGGTCGCGGTATTTATCGAACAGTTGCAGCACCTGGATGCCGCGGCGCAACAGCGTCTTGCCAAGGCCATTGGTCGCGGTAGCGAGCCAGTGCTGCTGCGCAGCGCCTTCGAATTACCGGCCGGGCAACGGCAGCTGCTGCAAGAAGCGTTGAATCAGTGTTTTACCGGTGAGGTTGCCCTGCGCTTCGAGTGCCAGGCCGAACGGCTGGCCGGGATCGAGCTGAGCTGCCATGGCCAGCGCCTGGCCTGGAGCATCGACGACTATCTGCAGGCTCTGGAACAGAGCGTTGGCGAGCTGTTGCAGACCCAGACCAGCATCGCGGTCCAGCCATGAGCGCGCCGCTGGAAGGGCTGCAGCAGGTGTTCGAGCGTACGCTGGAGCGCATCGGTCAGGCGCGTAAGGACTTTCAGCCGCCGCTGCAGCTGTGCGAGATCGGCACCATTACCGAGGTGTCCACCGGCATCGCCACGGTCAGCGGGCTGCCAGGTGCCGGCTATGAGGAGTTGCTGAGTTTTCCCGGCGATATCTTCGGCATCGTCTTCAATCTCGACGAAGCGGAAATCGGCGTGGTGCTGCTCGGCGATCACGCCGGGCTGCAGGCCGGCGATCAGGTCCGGCGCACCGGCCGGGTGATGGACGTCGCGGTCGGCGAGGCATTGCTCGGGCGGGTCATCGATCCCCTGGGGCAGCCCCTGGATGGTCTGGGCCCGTTGCCCGAAGGCGCGCGCCTGCCGATCGAGCGGCCGGCGGCGCCGATCATGGACCGGGCACCGGTCAGCCTGCCGCTGCAGACCGGCCTCAAGGTCATCGATGCGCTGATTCCGATTGGCCGTGGCCAGCGTGAATTGATTCTCGGCGACCGGCAGACCGGCAAGACCGCCATCGCTCTGGATACCATCCTCAACCAGCACGACCAGAATGTGCTCTGTGTCTATTGCGCCATCGGCCAGCGCGCGTCGGCGGTGGCCAAGGCCGTGGCGATCCTGCGGGAGAAGGGCGCGTTGGCCTATACCGTGGTGGTGGTCGCCCAGGGCGATGCGGCGCCGGGCCTGGCCTATATCGCACCCTATATGGCGACCAGCATCGCCGAGCATTTCATGGAGGCCGGGCGCGATGTGCTGATCGTCTACGACGACCTGACCCAGCATGCCCGCGCCTATCGCGAGCTGTCCCTGCTGTTGCGCCGGCCGCCCGGGCGCGAGGCGTTTCCCGGCGACATCTTCTATATCCATTCCCGTTTGCTGGAGCGCGCCACTCATCTGAGTGAGGCGTGCGGGGCGGGCTCTCTGACCGCGCTGCCAATCATCGAGACCGAAGCCCAGGACATTTCCGCCTATATTCCGACCAATCTGATTTCGATTACCGACGGGCAAATCTACCTGTCGCCGGCCCTGTTCGAACTGGGCGTATTGCCTGCGGTGGACGTCAGCAAGTCGGTGTCGAGGGTCGGCGGCAAGGCGCAGCGGGCGGCGTATCGTGCGGTGGCTGGCGATCTGAAACTGGCGTATGCGCAGTTCGAGGAGCTGGAAACCTTCGCCCGCTTCGGTGCGCGCCTGGGCGACGACTCGTTGCGGGTGATCGATCACGGTCGGCGGATACGCGCCTGCCTGAAACAGGCGGAGTCCGCCCCGGTGTCGGTACCGGCGCAGATCGCCACGCTGCTGGCCCTGAGCAGCGAGCTGTTCGATGGCATCGCCCTGGCGCAAATGCGCGGCGCTGGCGCAGTGGTGGCCGAAGCTGCGGCTCGCTTGCCCATGGACCTGCGTGAGCGTCTGCAGGCACCGGGCAAACTGCGCGATGAAGACCGCGAGGTAATTATCGAGGCGGCCCGTCAGGCGTTGCGCACGTTTCAGGCCGAAGTGGCAGCCGTCACCAAGCCGGATAACCATGCCGAGAGCTGGCCATGAGCGATACCCCGGCCAGTCTGCGACGTAGTATTGCCAGCGCCGGTGACCTGCAGGCGGTGGTGCGTTCGATGAAAGCCCTGGCCGGCGCCAGCATCAGCCAATATGAGCAATCGGTGCTGGCCTTGGCCGAGTACTACCGTAGCGTCGAGTTGGGCTTGAGCCTGTGTCTGCGTCAATCTCCGGCCCTGGTCAGTGCACTCGAGCCTACGCCCGGCCCCAGGACGCCTGTCGGCGTGGTCGTGTTTGGTTCCGATCAGGGCCTGGTGGGCCAGTTCAATGAACAGTTGGCTGCATTCACCATCCGGGCCCTCGGCGATATGCCCGGCGACTTGCAGGTCTGGGCGGTGGGCGAACGCATGCATGGCTGCCTGGAGCAGGCCGGTGTGCGGCCCAAGGGATTGTTCCGGGTGCCCAGTTCGGTCATGGGCATCGCTCCGTTGGTGGGGCAGATTCAGCTGGACAGCGAAGCGCATCTGGCTGGCAGCGAGCAGGCGCGTTTCCATCTGTTCCACAACCGTCCGCAGATCGGCATGAGCTACGCGCCCTTCAGGCAACGGCTGTTACCCCTGGACCGGCAGTGGCAGCAGACGCTGGCAAGCATTCCCTGGCCCAGCGGCGCGTTGCCGGAAATTCTCCACGATGCCGGGCAGACCCTGCGCGCGCTGATTCGCGAGTACCTGTTTATTTCGCTGTTTCGCGCCTGCGCCGAGTCCCTGGCCAGCGAGAATGCCAGCCGCCTGGCGGCGATGCAGCGGGCGGACAAGAATATCGAGGAGTTGCTGGCGCAATTGCACAGCCGCTTCAACAGCCTGCGTCAGAGCAGCATCGACGCCGAGCTGTTCGAGGTAATTGCCGGCTACGAGTCGCTGAGTTCGCGCTAACCGGTCGTCTTGATGGCGCTCGTGCGCTGCCTGGTGAGTCAGCGGTATTCGATGCCCTCGGTCTGGGTGCTGATCCGCGTACCGGCCCTGCCCTGGACGATTGCCTCAATATCGGCGAGGGCGCCGATCACCGCGGGCTTGCCGGTATGCCGGGCGAATTCGCAGGCGGCTTGTACCTTGGGGCCCATGGAACCGGCGGCAAAGGGCAGTCGCTCGACGGCATCCGGATGCGCCCGGGCGATGGCTTGCTGTGTCGGCAGGCCCCAATCGACGAAGGCTGCGTTGACGTCCGTGGCGATCAGCAGCAGATCCGCTTCCAGTTGCTCGGCCAGCAGCGCTGAACAGAGGTCCTTGTCGATCACCGCTTCGACGCCTTGCAGCTGACGATGCTGGTCGTAGACCGTGGGAATGCCGCCACCACCTGCGCAGATCACCACTGTGCCTTTTTCCAGCAGCCATTGGATCGGGCGGATCTCGAAGATCCGCATGGGCCTGGGACTGGCCACCACGCGGCGAAAGTTGTCGCCATCGGCGGCGATGCTCCAGCCTTTCTCACGGGCCAGGCGTTGTGCCTCGGCCTTGCTGTAGACCGGGCCGATGGGCTTGCTCGGGTGGGCAAAGGCCGGGTCGGTCGGGTCGACTTCAACCTGGGTCAGCAGGGTGGCGAACGGCACCTCGAACGGCAGCAGATTGCCCAGTTCCTGCTCGATCATATAGCCGATCATGCCCTCGGTTTCGGCGCCCAACACGTCCAGAGGATAGGCGTCGGTGGCGCCGTAGGCGGCGTTCTGCAGCGCCAGCAGGCCGACTTGCGGGCCGTTGCCATGGGCGATAACCAGCTGATTGCCGGGGGCGATACGGGCGATCTGCGCGCAGGCGCTGCGCACGTTGTCGCGCTGGTTCTGTGCGCTCAGCGCTTCGCCGCGGCGCAGCAGGGCATTGCCGCCCAGGGCTATTACGAGTCGCATAGCCATTCTCCTTTAACTGCCTGGATCTTCCCCGGATTGCGTCCGGGCTACGGGAGCGGGGTACGCATGACCGCTATCAGATACCGCCGAGCGTGGCGACCAGCACAGCCTTGATCGTGTGCATGCGGTTTTCCGCCTGTTCGAAGGCGATGCAGGCCGGGGATTCGAAGACCTCGTCGGTCACCTCGATGCCGCCGGCCAGGTGCGGGTACTGCTCGGCTATCTGCTTGCCGAGCTTGGTTTCGGCATTGTGCAGCGCCGGCAGGCAGTGCATGAACTTGGTTCGTGGGTTGCCGCTGGCCTGCAGCATCGCTTGGTTGACCTGGTAGGGCAGCAGCAATTTGATGCGCTCGGCCCAGGCCTCCACCGGTTCGCCCATGGAAACCCAGACATCGGTATGAATAAAGTCGACGCCCTGCACCGCCGCCCGAGCATCCTCGGTCAGGGTCAGGGTCAGGGTCAGGGTCAGGGTCAGGGTCAGGGTCAGGCGCGCGCCGCTGGCGTCGGCGAAGACCTGGCATTGCTCGACCAGATCGGGATCGGGCCAGAGTGCCGGGGGCGCGGCGATGCGCACGTCCATGCCGAGTTTGGCACCGATCAGCAATAGTGAATTGCCCATATTGTTACGCGCATCGCCGAGGTAGGCGTAGCTGATCTCGTGCAAGGGCTTGTCGCTGTGTTCGCGCATGGTCAGCACATCGGCGAGCATCTGAGTGGGGTGGTATTCGTCGGTCAGGCCGTTGAATACCGGCACGCCGGCGAATTTGGCCAGTTCCTCGACGACTTCCTGGTGATAGCCGCGATACTCGATGGCGTCGTACATGCGGCCGAGCACTCGGGCAGTGTCCTTCATGGTTTCCTTGTGGCCGATCTGCGAGGAACTGGGGTCGATATAGGTGACGTTGGCGCCCTGGTCATAGGCCGCCACCTCGAAGGCACAGCGGGTGCGGGTCGAGCTTTTCTCGAAGATCAGCGCAATGTTCTTGCCCTTGAGGTGCTGCTGCTCGGTGCCGGTGTATTTGGCGCGCTTGAGCTCGCGGGCCAGCTCCAGCAGGTAGTGCAGCTCCTGGGGGCTGTGATGGATCAGGCTGAGCAGGCTGCGGTTGTGCAGGTTGAAGGCCATGGGTAATTCCTCGTCAGGTCCGGATTGCCGGTGCTCTGGTTTTTTAGTAGTCGATGGGCTCACGGCTGATCGGACAGCTCATGCAATGCCCGCCACCGCGGCCACGACCCAGTTCGCTGGCGTCGATGGTGATGACCTCCACCCCGGCCTTGCGCAGTTGGGTGTTGGTGTAGGTATTGCGGTCGTAGCCGATCACCACACCGGGCTCCAGGGCCAGCACGTTGTTGCCGTCATCCCACTGCTCGCGCTCGGCTTCGTAGCTATCGCCGCCGGTTTGCACGGTGCGCAGCTGCTTCAGCTTGAGTGCCTCGGCCACCACCTCGATGAAGGGCTTTGTCTCGCGGCGGATATCGATGCCGCCGGGCTTGCTCGGGTCCGGACGCAGGCTGAACGGCACTATCTGCGCGACCACGTCGGGGAAGACGGTGACCAGATCGCGGTCGCAGAAGCTGAATACGGTGTCCAGGTGCATGGCCGCTCGCGATGGTGGCAGGCCGGCGACTATCACCCGCTCGACCGCGCCCTTGGCGAAGAGGTTTTTCGCCAGTTGGCCGATGGCCTGGCGGGTGCTGCGTTCGCCCATGCCGATCAGCAGTACGCCGTTGCCGATCGGCATCACATCGCCGCCTTCCAGGCTGGCCTGGCCGTGGTCGATATCCGGGTCGCCGTACCAGGTGTCGAATTCGGCATTGGTGAAGCTGGGATGGAATTTGTAGATGGCGCTGGTCAGCAGGGTTTCCTGGCGGCGCGCCGGCCAATGCATGGGGTTGAGGCTGACGCCGTCGTAGATCCAGCAGCTGGTATCGCGGGTGAACAGCGCGTTGGGCAGCGGCGGCAGGACAAAGCTGGCCGGCCCGCTGTAGTCGCCGAGCATTTTCAGCGCGGGGCTTTCACCCAGGCCCTTGAGCAGCTCTGCCACCGATACGCCGCCGATCAGGTGCTCGGCCTGGGTGCGCGGGTTCAGGCTCTCCAGCCAGGCGCGCACTTCGTTCTGCAGGCCGATACCGACCAGGTTGGCGGTGACCTTGCGGTCGAGAATCCACTTCAGCGCCGCGCTGTTCTGCACGGTTTCGCTGAGCAGGTTGTGCATCTCCAGCACCTCGACGCCGCGCTCGCGCATCTTGCTGACGAAGTCGAAGTGGTCGCGCTTGGCCTGGCTGACCCAGATCACGTCGTCGAACAGCAGCTCGTCGCAGTTGTTCGGTGTCAGGCGCAGGTGCGCCAGGCCCGGCGAGCACACCAGCACCTTGCGCAGTTTGCCGGCTTCGGAATGCACGCCGAGTTTTTCCGTGCTCATGGGCATACTCCAGTCAGAGGCTTAGGGAACCGGCGTACAGGCCGTAGGCGGCGACGCCCGCGCCGATCAGCACGGCGATAAAGATCAGTTGTTCCACCCTGGTGAAGATCGCCTGGCCCTGTTCGCGCTTGGCCATGGCGAAGAAGATCGCCCCCGGCGCATACAACAGCGCCGACAGCAGCACGTATTGCAGGCCGCCGGCATACACCAGCCACACCGCATAGACGAGCGCTATCAAACCGACCAGCAGATCCTTGCGCCGCGCGCCGGGTTCGCCTGCGTAGGTTTCGCCGCGCACCGCCAGCAGCACCGCATAGGCGGCTGACCAGAAATACGGCAGCAGAATCATCGAGGTAGCCAGGTAAATCAGCTTGAGGTAGGTGGCGTCGTTGAACAGGGTGATGATCAGGAACAGCTGGATCAGCCCGTTGGACAGCCAGAGCGCGTTGACCGGCGCATGCTTGGCGTTCTCCCGCGCAAGAAAGCTCGGCATGCTGCTATCGCGCGCGCCGACGAAGAGGATTTCCGCGCAGAGCAGGGTCCAGGACAGCAGCGCCCCGAGTAGCGAGACGATCAGGCCGATGCCGATCAGCGCCGCGCCCCAGGGGCCGACCACCTGCTGCAGTACCCCAGCCATCGAGGGGTTCTTCAGCCCGGCCAGTTCGGCCTGGCTCATGATGCCCATCGACAGCACGTTGACCATTACCAACAGCAGCAACACGCCGATAAAGCCGATCACCGTGGCCTTGCCGACATCGCTGCGGTTCGCCGCGCGGGCCGAATAGACACTGGCGCCCTCGATGCCGATAAACACCCAGACGGTGACCAGCATCATGTTGCGCACCTGATCCATCACGCTGCCCAGTTCCAGGTTGCCGCGGCCCCAGAAGTCGGCGGTGAAGACATCGAGCTTGAAGGCGATCGCGGTGATCACCACGAACAGCAGCAACGGCACGACCTTGGCCACTGTGGTGATCAGGTTGATAAAGGCCGCTTCGCGAATGCCGCGCAGAATTAGCAAATGTACGGCCCAGAGCAGCAACGAGGCAGCAATGATGGCGGCCGGGGTGTTGCCCTCGCCGAATACCGGGAGGAAGTAGCCGAGGGTGCTGAACAGCAGCACGAAGTAGCTGACGTTGCCGATCCAGGCGCTGATCCAGTAACCCCAGGCAGAGGAGAAACCCATGTAATCGCCGAAGCCGGCCTTGGCATAGGCGTAAACCCCAGCGTCCAGTTCCGGCTTGCGATTGGCCAGGTTCTGGAAGACGAAGGCCAGGGCCAGCATGCCCACGGCGGTGATCGCCCAGCCAATCAGAATGGCGCCGGCGCTGGCGCTGGCCGCCATGTTTTGCGGCAGGGAGAAGATCCCGCCGCCGATCATCGAACCTACGACCAGCGCGATAAGCGCGGCCAGCCGCAGTTTTGTCGAAGCCTGGGACATGGCGCAGATCTCCTGGGGAATGCGAGTGCTTATTGAGCACACACAATCCCCGGGGCAAGACTGATTTGAATCAAGACCAAGCGTTTTGGCTGGTAGCCCGGGTGCAAGCCGGGGAAAGTCTAACGACCGACACCGCTCCCGGATTGCATCCGGGCTACAAAGTCCTCATGCAAAAAAAAGCCCGGCGCCAAGGCCGGGCTGAATAGTGCAGGGAAGTGCACACGGAAATGGTCGAGACTCAGCTCATCCCCAGCCAGTTCGGCAGGGCCATTGACACGGCCGGGATGTAGGTGATCACCATCAGGAAACCGAGCAGCAGCATCAGCCACGGCCAGGCGGCGCGGATCACCGCGGTCAGCGGCATGCCGGTCACCGCCGAGGTGACGAACAGGTTCAGCCCCACCGGCGGGGTGATCAGGCCGATCTCCATGTTCACCACCATGATGATGCCCAGGTGAATCGGATCGATGCCCAGTTCTACCGCAATCGGGAACAGGATGGGCGCGAGGATCAGGATGATCGCCGAGGGCTCCATAAAGGCGCCGGCAACCAGCAGTACGATATTCACCACCAGGAGGAACTGCCATGGCTGCAGGCCCATCTCGATCACCAGGGCGGTGATGGTCTGGGGGATCTGCTCGGTGGTCAGCACGTGGGCGAAGAGCATGGCGTTGGCAATGATGAACATCAGCATGATGGTCAGCTTGCCGGACTCCAGCAGCACCTTGGGGCACTCGCGGACAGACATGTCCTTGTACACGAACAGCGCCACGAAACCGGCGTATACCGCTGCCACTGCAGCCGCTTCGGTGGGGGTGAACATGCCCGAATAGATGCCGCCGAGGATGATCACCATCAGCAGCAGGCCCCAGATGGCCTTGCGTGCGGTGCTCAGCAGTTCGCGCAAGCTCGCCCGCGGCATGGCCGGCAGGTTCATCTTGCGCGCCACTATGTAGATCGCCAGCATCAGCGCCACGCCCAGCAGCAGACCGGGGACCACCCCGGCCATGAACAGCTTGCCGACCGATTGCTCGGTCGCCGCGGCGTACACCACCATGACGATCGACGGTGGAATCAGGATGCCCAGGGTGCCGGCGTTACAGACGATGCCGGCGCCGAATGCCTGCGGGTAACCGGAACGCACCATACCAGCGATGGCGATCGAACCTACCGCCGCGACAGTTGCCGGGCTGGAACCGGACAGTGCGGCGAACAGCATGCAGGCCATCACCGCGGAAATTGCCAGGCCGCCGCGAATATGCCCGACGCAGGCATTGGCGAAGTCGATCAGGCGCTGCGCCACGCCGCCGGTGGTCATGAAGGCGCCGGACAGCAGGAAGAACGGGATCGCCAGCAGGGTGTAGTGTTCGCTGGTCTCGAACAGCTTGATCGCCAGCGAGCGCACCGAGTCCGGGCTGAACAGCATGATCGTCACCGATCCGGCCAGACCGAGGGACACGGCGATCGGCACGCCGATAAACATCAGCAGGAAAAGCAGGAAAAACAGGAACAGGATGGTCATTGCTTGTGTTCCTCATGCTCGGTCAACTTCATCGCTTCGGCGGCTTCATCGGCCAGGCCCAGGCCGGTCTGTTGATTGCGCAGAATGCGCACGAAGATTTCCAGGAAGCGGATAAACACCATGGTGTAACCGAACGGCACGATGAGGGTGATGTGCCATTGCATGATGCCGAAATGGCCGAGGTCCTCGGCGCCGATTCCGGCGTCGAACAGCGTGCTCACCCAGTCGAAGCTGGCGACCGTGATCAGGCCCGCATAGCCCAGGCAGCACAGGCAGGCGATCAGGCCGATGCCGCGCTGTACCGGTTTGCTGGCCAGTTTGACCAGGGCGTCGACGCCGATATGCCCGGCTGTACGCACACCGTAGGCCAGGCCGAAAAAGATCAACCAGGCAAAGAGCGCCTTGGTCAGGGCGATGCTCCAGGTCATCGACTGGGCCATCGCCAGAATGCTGTCGCCAATGGCGAAGAAAAACTCGCTGCCAGCCTCCCAGCGGTCCGCCAGGGCGTAGAACAGCGTATAGAAGTTGTTGAGGATCACGTAGACGAAGGTCACCAGCGTCATGGCGGCCAACAGAAAGGCAATGAAGCCTTCCTCGAAATGGTTCCAGACGCGCCGCAAGGCGTTCATCGATAGAATCTCCAGTATCAAGGGATATCAGTGTCATGCCCGCCGGGCATGACACTGGCAATGCTCTTGCCGGTAGCCTCGGAGCCGCTGAACCGCCGCTGCTTGGGCGGCGGTTTTCAGGGCTCCGTCGACTCCGTGATTGCAGTCCTACTGGTTGGACGCGTCGGCTGCTTTGATCAGATCGGCGCCGATTTCGCCTTCGAACTTGGTCCATACCGGCTTCATTGCGTCGCGCCACATGCCGCGCTGCTCTGGAGTCAGGGTAAGGATTTCGGTGGTTTTGGCATCGAGGATCTGCTGCTTGGCGTCGTCGTTCAGCTCGCCGGCCTGCTTGTTAACTTCGGCGGTGACTTCGACGATGATTTTGTCCAGCTCGCTGCGCACGTCCTCCGGCAGACCATTCCAGAACTTGGTGTTGGTGATCAGCATGTAGTCCAGAACACCGTGGTTGGATTCGGTGATGTACTTCTGCACTTCATGCATCTTCTGGCTGTAGATATTCGAGTAGGGGTTCTCGGCACCGTTGACCACACCGGTCTGCAGGCCTTGATAAACCTCGGCGAAGCTCATCTTGCGCGGGTTGGCCTTGACTGCCTTGAACTGCTCTTCGAGTACCGCAGAAGCCTGGACGCGGAACTTCAGGCCGCGGGCGTCCTTGGGTTCGAGCAGGGGCTTGTTCGCCGACAGCTGCTTGAGGCCGTTATGCCAGTAGCCGAGGCCGGTGATGTTCTTGGATTCCATGGACTTCAACAGACCCTGACCTTCCGGGCTTTGCTGGAAGCGGTCGACCGCGGCCATGTCCTTGAACAGGAACGGCAGGTCGAATACCTGGATCTGCTTGGTGTATTGCTCGAACTTGGCCAGCGACGGAGCGATCAGCTGTACGTCACCGAGCAGCAGCGCTTCCATTTCCTTGCCGTCGCCGAACAGCGAGGAGTTCGGATAGACCTCGACGCGAACCTTGTCGCCCAGACGCTCTTCGGCGAGTTTCTTGAACAGCAGCGCGCCTTGACCCTTGGGGGTGTGCTCGGCAACCACGTGGGAGAATTTGATCACGATCGGCTCGGCGGCCTGGGCCATACCGACGATGCTCAGTGACAGGGCGCATGCGAGCGCCTTGGCAGTCATTTTGAACATGGAGTGCTTCCTCTTATTTTGATTATCGTGTGATGCGCCGTAGCGCCGCAGGACAGGTGAACAAGCTCAAGTCTAGGTGGCCTGCCGGAAAACGACAGGTTTGCGCCGCAATGGCCTGGACCGGAACTCGTCGAGTCGCCACGGGTACTAGAGCAACCGGCATGCCAGTTCGTCGAAAGAGCCCGCTCGGCGCTTGCGATAGGCGCTGGCGCCTGGGGTTGGCCGGTTGATATCACGGCCCGCGATGCGGGCCAGAGGTGGCGGATGGAAGAGGGTGTGGCGGGAAACCGCCAGTCAGCCGGATTCTTCTGGCGGAAACCCGCCAGGTTCTGCGAAGTTGAGCCCGTGTTTGCGCAGCTTGTCGTGCAGGGTCTTGCGCGGCACGCCAAGGGCCTCGGCCAGGCTGCGCAGCGAGCTGTGCGGGTTGCTCAACTCGGCGCTGATCAGGCTGCGTTCATAGGCTTCGACCCGGGCGTTCAGGCCAGTCGCCGAGGGCGCCACCTCGGGCTGCGTTTCGGCTGCCGGGGAGGTGTCGAGGTCCAGCTCCAGACCCAGGGCAAAGCGCTCGGCGGCATTCTGCAATTCGCGCACATTGCCCGGCCAGGCATGGCGCAGCAAGGCAGCCCGCTGCTGCGCCTGCAAGGCCCGCTCGGGCAGGCCATGACGGCCGCGCGCGGCTTCGGCGAAATGCTGGAACAGCAGCAGGGCGTCTTCGCCGCGTTCGCGTAACGGGGGAATGCGCAGCGGCGCGACATTCAGGCGGTAATACAGGTCGGCGCGGAAGCGGCCCTGGTCGGCGGCCTGGCGCAGGTCTTCCTTGGTCGCGGCGATTACCCGGATATCCAGGGGAATCAATTGGTTGCCGCCGAGCCGCTCGACCACCCGCTCCTGCAACATGCGCAACAGCTTGACCTGGACCTCAAGGCTCATGCTTTCGATTTCATCGAGAAACAGGGTGCCGCCGTTGGCGAATTCGAATTTGCCGATCCGGCGCTTTTGCGCCCCGGTAAAGGCTCCAGCTTCGTGGCCGAACAGCTCGCTTTCCACCACCGACTCGGCCAGGGCGCCGGCGTTGATCGCGACGAACGGCCCGTTGCGGCGGCTCGACAGGTCATGCAGGGCGCGGGCGACCACCTCCTTGCCGGCACCGGTTTCGCCGAGCAGCAGCACATCTGCGCCAATGCTCGCCAGGGCGCCGATCTGCTCGCGCAGGCGCAACATCGACGGCGACTGGCCGATCACCCGCGCACTCAGTTGCTGGCGGTCGGCCAGGGCCAGGCGCAGGCTGCGATTGTCCAGCACCAGGCGGCGCAGGTTCAGCGCCCGGCGCACGCTGTCGAGCAGGTCTTCGCTGGCGAAGGGTTTTTCCAGGAAGTCATAGGCGCCGGCGCGCATGGCTTGTACGGCCAGCGGTACGTCGCCGTGGCCGGTGATCAGCAGAACCGGCAAATCCGGGTCCTGTGCGTGCAGCTGTTCGAGCAGTTGCAGGCCGTCGATACCCGGCATGCGGATATCGCTGACCACCACGCCGGGCCAGTCGTGGCTGATGCGCTCGGCCAGGCCACGGGCGTCGGCCAGGCTGGTGACCTGCAAACCGGCGAGGTCGAGGGTCTGGCTCAGGGCTTGGCGCAGGTGTGGATCGTCGTCGATCAGCAGGACCTGGGCGCGGGTATCGAGGCTGGTCATGTCGGGTAATCCTCCGTCGCCTGGGTATTCACGCCATGTTCGGCGGCGCGCAGGCGCACAGTCAGCAGGGCGCCGCCTTCGGGGTGGTTGGCGAACAGCAACTCGCCGCCGAGGGCACGCATCAGGGTATCGCAAATCGCCAGGCCGAGGCCGAGGCCCTGGGCGCTGGTCTTGGTGGTGAAGAACGGCTCGCGGGCGCGTTGCAGTGCCTCGGCGGAGAAGCCGGGACCGCTGTCGCGCAGCAGCAGGTCGATACCCTCGGCGTGGCGCTGGGCGCTGAGCCAGATACGCCGCGGTTGCGGCACCTCGCTCAGGGCATCGAGGGCGTTGGCCAGCAGGTTGCCAAGCACCTGGCGCAGGCGGGTTTCCCCGGCCTGGACCCACAGGGTCGCCTCCGGCAGGTCGCGGATCAGCTCTACTTCCATGCTGCGCCGGCGCTTGGCCAGCAGCGCCAGGGCGTCGTCGATGGCCGGTTGCAGCGCCACGCTTTCCGGCGCGTGGCGATCACGACGGGCGAAGGCGCGCAGGTGGGAAATGATCGAAGCCATGCGTTCGGTCAGCTCGCTGATTAGCTTGAGGTTGCCGCGGGCATCCTCGTTGCGCTGATGGTCGAGCAGAACTCCGGCGTTTTCGGCATAGCTGCGGATGGCCGCAAGCGGCTGGTTGAGCTCGTGGCTGATGCTCGCGCTCATGGTGCCCAGGGCCGAGAGCTTGCTCGCCTGCACCAGTTCGTCCTGGGCTCGCACCAGTTCCTGCTGGGCCTGTTCGCGTTCCAGTACCTCTTTCTTCAGGCAGCGGTTGAGCAGTTCCAGATCCTGGGTGCGCTCCTGCACGCGGCGTTCGAGCATCTGGCGCGCACGGGCATCCAGGGCGATACGCTCGAGGTAGTGACGGCGCCGTTGCATCAGCAGGCCAAGCAGCAGGATCAGCAACAACAGGGCGCCCACGCCAACCGCCATGACGGTGCGCACCGGGCGGTCGATCAGGCTGCGCGGCGCGAGGATGCTGACCGACCAGCCGATTTCAGGCAGTTCGCGTTGCTGGCGGATCCAGTTCTGTTCATCGAGCTGCAGCGGCGGCGGCGAGAGCGTCTGGTAGGGCCGGTTGGCGGCGATCGCAGCGCGCTCGGCGGCATCCAGCGCGCGGCTGGCGGTAAAGCGCCAGGCGCTATTGGAGGTGAGGATGACGACGCCGTTGGCATCGGTCACCAACAGTTGTTCCGGGGTGGAGCCCCAGAGGGTTTCGGTGTGATCCAGGTCGACCTTGACCACCAGCACGCCGAGGTTGCGCGCGCCTTCGCGTACCGCTGCGGCGAAGTAGTACCCGCGCTTGCCCGAGGTGGTGCCGAGACCGAAGAAACGCCCCGGTCGTCCGGCGATAGCTTCGCGAAAATAGGGACGAAAGGAGAAATTGCGGCCGATGAAGGAGCCTTCCTGATTCCAGTTGGAGGCTGCCAGGGTGGTGCCGTCGGGCGCCATCAGGTAGATCACATCGGCACCGGTCTGCGCGCGCACCCGGTCGAGCAGGCGGTTGGCGTTATCCACGACGCGGCTGTTGTCCGGCATCTGCAGTGCACTACGCAGTGTCGG
Organism: uncultured Pseudomonas sp.; assembly: GCF_946885955.1. Next base: position 56,592 of record NZ_CAMPHI010000007.1, on the reverse strand, counting down.
TAGATCACCCAGTATCTGCGGCAGTACCTCATGGCGCCCGAGGGTGCCAATCAGGTTGGCGACATAGAGGTCGAGGGTCTGACGATTCTGCTCGATCAGTTCGTTGTGATAGTAGCGCTCGGCGAGCTGGTGCAGGGGCCAGAGCAGGGGGGTGAGCAGCAGCGCCAGCAGAATCAGGCTGCGCCAGCGTGGGCGGCGTGGATGGGGGAGCGGGGACATGATGATCTCGTCGTGATGAAGCGCTGCAGAGATTCTATGCAATAACCGGGCAAATCATCCGCTATGAACAATACTTACTGAACGTTCCGAATGGCGGGGCGCTTGTATGCGAGATGTGCCCGGTGTCTGTGCCTTGGCCTGCCCAGGGCTGGCATTACCGCTACGCTGACGCCAGCGATGCCCGATTCTCGCCACTTTAGCTAGCGGTCGCGCGATGCATGGACAGCCTGCGCTTGTTGGTTTCGGAGGTTGCCATGCTGTCCCAATTAACCGTGCGTGCGAAGTTGTTGTTATTGGCGGTGTTGCCATTGGTGGTATTGATCGTCGTGATCACTATGGCTCTGATCAATGCCAGTCGCCTGAACCGCAGCTTCGATGAGCTGTTCGTCGACCATATGCAGCCGATCAGCCAGCTCAAGCTGGTGTCCGATACCTATGCTGTGACGATGGTCGATGCGCTGCATAAATACCGAGCCGGAGTATTTGACGCGGCCCGCTTGCGTAAAGAGTTCGCCGATGCCCGCCAGCGCGGCGATCAGGCTTGGTCGGCCTTCACGGCGACCAACCTGACCGATGACGAAAAGGTCCGGGTCGAGCGCACCAAAACCAATCTGCTGCGGGTGCAGCAACTGGCGGATCAATACCTCGGGCAGATCGATAACGGTCAGTTGCTGGCCCAGGAGGCGAAAACCTTCAACCGCACCCTTTACGATACTTTCGACCCTTTGGGCGGCGAGCTGGGCGATTTGATCAGCCTGCAGCTCAGCGAGGGCGAGAAGCTCGGGGTGCAGACGGCGAGCCAGTATCAGTCGATCAGAAGCACCTTTATCGTCATCGGCGCGATCGCCTTGCTGCTGGTGCTGGCCGCGGCGCTAGTGATCAGCCTATCGATCATTCGTCCGTTATCGGCGTTGTGCGGGGTGATCAGCGATGTTCAGCAGTCCGCCGACCTCACTCTGCGTGCCGATGTCGTCGGGCGCGACGAGGTCGCCGATACAGCCCGTGCATTCAATGCGCTGCTCGGCCATCTGCAGGAGTTGATCCGGCATCTGGCCGGTGCCGCCGCGCAGTTGGCCACCGCGTCCGAGGAAATGAGCGCCATCAGTACCCAGGTCAGCCATGCTGCGACCGCCCAGGGCGATCAGACCAATATGGTCGCCACCGCGATCCAGCAGATGAGCGTGGCGGTTCAGGAGGTTGCGCGTAATGCGCTGAGCACCGCGCAAACCGCCACCGACGCCAATCAGGAGGCACGCCAGGGGAACGAGCTGGTGCAATCCAACCTCAGGGCGATTCAGGGGCTGTCGGCTTCGGTGGAAAAGGCCAGCGAGGTGATCGATACCCTGCATAGCCAGAGCGATGAGATCAGCAAGGTGTTGGGGGTGATTCAAAGCATCGCCGAACAAACCAACTTGCTCGCGTTGAATGCCGCGATCGAGGCGGCGCGAGCCGGCGACGCCGGGCGTGGGTTCGCCGTTGTGGCCGACGAGGTACGCAGCCTGGCGAGCAATACGCAGAAGGCCACCGAGTCGATTCGCAGCATGATCGATGCCCTGCAGGGCGGCGCACGCAGCGCGGTGAGCGCCATGCAGGCTTCCCGCGAACAGGCGCAGAACAGCGTCAGCCATGCCCGCGAGGCCGGCGAGGTGCTGACCCATATCGCCCATGCGGTCGAAGGCATCGCCGACGGCAATGCGCAGATATCCACGGCCACCGAGCAGCAAACCTCGGTGACTGGCGAAATCAGCCATAACATCAGCAGCCTCAACGACAGCATCAGCGATGTGGTCAACGGCGCCGAACAAAGCTCGGTCGCCAGCCGCGACTTGGCCAAGCTGGCGAGCGAGCTGCAGCTGCAGGTGCAGCGGTTCAGGGCTTGAGGGGCGTTACCGCTCGGCGAGGCACTCGGCCAGGGCCGCTCGCCAGTCCGGCAACTGAATCGCCCAATCGCGTTGCAGGCGCGAGCAGTCCAGGCGCGAATTGAGCGGGCGTTGGGCCGGGGTCGGGTAGGCGCTGCTGGGAATCGGCGTCGGCTCGCAGGCGCTTTTGCCTTGGGCGCGCAGCTGTTCGGCGATGGCGCTGGCAAAGCCTTGCCAGCTGGTTTCACCCAGGCTTGTCAGGTGATAGACGCCCCAGGGCCCGGGGCGGCCTGCGCGCCAGTGCTCGATCAATTGGCCGGTGGTACGGGCAATGCTGCCGGCCCAGGTCGGCGCGCCGACCTGGTCGGCCACCACGTTGAGGCTGTCGCGTTCCTGCAGCAGGCGCTGCATGCTCAGCAGGAAGTTGCTGCCGTGCCGCGAGTAGACCCAGCTGGTGCGCAGGATCAGATGCGCGCCGCCGACCGCCTGAATCGCCTGCTCGCCGGCCAGTTTGCTGCGCCCGTAAACGTTCAGCGGGTTGGGCGCATCTTCCTCGGTATAGGGCGCAGGCTTGCTGCCGTCGAATACGTAATCGGTGGAGTAGTGGATCAGCGGTACACCCAGCTCGGCAGCGCGCTCGGCGAGGATACCGGGCGCCACGGCGTTGATCGCAAAGGCCAGCTCCGGCTCGCTCTCGGCGCGGTCGACGGCGGTATGCGCGGCGGCATTGACGATCAGGTCCGGGCGCAGGGTTTGCAGCGTTCGGCGCAGCTGTTCAGGCTGGCCCAAGTCCAGTTGCGCCCGACCAACGACGTTCAGCTCGGCTTGTTGTCCGAGGCTCAATTGCAGCTCGCGGCTGAGCTGGCCGTGCTGGCCGAGCAAAAGAATGTTCATGGGAATACGTCAGCTTCAGTGAAGGCGAGGCCAGCCTGATCCTTGGCCGAGAGTTGCGGCGGCGCCTCGAGTGGCCAGTCGATGGCTAGCGTCGGATCGTTCCAGCGGATGCAGCGCTCATGCTCGGGGGCGTAATAGTCGGTGGTTTTGTAGAGAAATTCGGCGACTTCGCTGAGTACCACAAAGCCATGGCCGAAGCCTTCCGGCACCCATAGCTGGCGCTTGTTTTCAGCCGACAGGTGCACACCAACCCAGCGGCCGAAGTTCGGCGAACTGCGGCGTAGATCCACCGCCACGTCATACACCTCGCCAGCTGTGACCCGGACCAGCTTGCCCTGGGCCTGCTGCACCTGGTAGTGCAGGCCACGCAACACGCCGCGTTGCGAGCGCGAATGATTGTCCTGGACGAACTGGCAAGCAAGGCCGGTGGCCTGCGCGAACGCGCGGGCGTTGAAGCTCTCGTAGAAAAAGCCGCGTTCGTCGCCGAAAACCTTGGGTTCGAGTATCAGTACGCCCGGTAATTCACTGGGGATAACCTGCATAGTCACTCCTCGGCCAGGCCGAACAGGTACTGGCCGTAGCCGGTCTTGCCGAACAGCTGTGCTTGTTCGAGCAATTGATGTTTGTCGATCCAGCCGTGCTGGTAGGCGATTTCTTCCAGGCAGGCTACCTTCAGGCCCTGGCGGTGCTCGATGGTTTGCACGTACTGGGAGGCCTCCAGCAGGCTGTCGTGGGTGCCGGTATCGAGCCAGGCGAAGCCGCGGCCGAAGCGCTCCACGCGCAAATCTCCGCGCTGCAGGTAGGCGTTGTTGACGTCGGTGATTTCCAGCTCGCCGCGTGCCGAGGGCTTCACCGCCTTGGCGATCTCGATTACCTGGTTGTCGTAGAAATACAGGCCGGTGACTGCAAAGCTGGATTTGGGCTTGGCCGGCTTTTCCTCGATGGAGATGGCGCGGCCGTCTTCATCGAACTCCACCACGCCGAAGCGCTGCGGGTCCTTGACCCAGTAGCCGAATACTGTGGCGCCGCAGGGTTCAGCGGCTGCGTGCAGCAGCTTCTCGGTGAAATGCTGGCCATGGAAGATATTGTCGCCAAGGATCAGGCACACCGAATCGCTGCCAATAAATGACTCGCCGATCAGGAAGGCCTGGGCCAGTCCATCCGGCGAGGGTTGTTCGGCATAGCTCAATTGCAGGCCAAACTGGCTGCCGTTGCCGAGCATCTTCTGGAAGTTGGGTAAATCCACCGGCGTTGAAATGATCAGAATTTCGCGGATGCCGGCGAGCATCAGTACCGAAATCGGGTAGTAGATCATCGGTTTGTCGTAGATCGGCAGCAGCTGCTTGGACACACCCAGGGTAATCGGGTGCAGGCGCGAGCCTGAGCCGCCGGCGAGAACTATTCCTTTCATGCGTTGCTTTCCTTTATAGGGCGCCGAGGCGTTCGCGTTGATAGCTGCCATCCTGCACGCGGCGGCACCAGTCGAGATTTTCCAGATACCAGAGCACTGTCTTGCGCAGGCCGCTGGTGAAGGTTTCCCGCGGCGTCCAGCCCAGCTCGCGTTGAATCTTGCCGGCATCGATGGCGTAACGCAGGTCATGGCCGGGGCGGTCGGTGACGAAGCTAATCAGCTCGGCATAGATGCCACCGTCCCGGCGCGGCGCCAGCTCATCGAGCAGGGCGCAGATGCTCTGCACCACATGCAGGTTGGTCTGCTCGTTGTGCCCGCCAATATTGTAGGTTTCGCCGACCCGGCCCTCCGTCACCACCTTCAACAGCGCGCGGGCATGATCCTCGACATACAACCAATCGCGCACCTGCTGGCCGTTGCCATACACCGGCAGTGGTTTGCCATCCAGCGCATTGAGGATCACCAGCGGGATCAGCTTTTCCGGAAAATGGTAGGGGCCGTAGTTGTTCGAGCAATTGGTCAGCAACACCGGCAAACCATAGGTGCGCTGCCAGGCGCGGACCAGATGATCGGAAGCCGCCTTGCTCGCCGAGTAGGGGGAACTGGGCGCATAAGGTGTGGTTTCGCGGAACAGCTCGTCGACTCCGTGCAGGTCGCCGTACACCTCGTCGGTGGAAATATGGTGAAAGCGAAATGCCTGCTTGCGCGTCTCGTCCAGTTGCAGCCAATAGGCGCGGGTAGCTTCCAGCAGGGCGTAGGTACCGACGATATTGGTCTGGATAAAGGCCGCCGGTCCGTCGATCGAGCGATCGACATGGGACTCGGCAGCCAGATGCATGATCGCCTCCGGCTGGAACTCGGCCAAAGCCCTGCTTACGTTCTCGCTATCGGCAATATCGGCCTGGACGAACCGGTAACGTGGATTGCTCGCTACGCCCTGCAGCGATTCGAGGTTGCCGGCATAGGTCAGTTTGTCCAGGTTGAGTACGCTGTGCTCGGTGTCGTTCAGCAGATGACGGATCAACGCCGAGCCGATAAAGCCGGCACCGCCGGTGATAAGGATACGCATGTAAGAGGCCTGGCTATCGTTTGTTGGATGTAGCTTGTCGCTTGCCGTGTTATGCCGCAAGTTTTGCTCGCGACACCCTGGCCGAACACTACTCTGCAAAGCTTTCAATCTCGAATATGCCTTCACCAGCCCTGTGTGTGCGCCCTTTTATCGAACTGGCTTTGTACCCTTAAAACAATAGGGCCCATCGGGAAATCGATGGAATGCCAAAACGAAAAAACCTGCCATAAGGCAGGTTTTTCGGGGGCTTCAGAGAGCTTGTTGGCTTTCTCTGGAGCTTCAAATGGTGCCGGCACCAGGAGTCGAACCCGGGACCTACTGATTACAAGTCAGTTGCTCTACCAGCTGAGCTATACCGGCATTTGAGGGCGGCCATTATATCTATTCGGGTGCCCGAGTAAAGCTGTCTGAACGTAGTTCTGCGTTGGCCGGGCTATCAGCAGCAAAATCCTTATGCACAACTTGATGGTTGCCAGCCGGTGCTCGTTTCGGAAGCGTGAATCGTGTCACGTATTTTTATAAGTCTCTGTTCTGCTTGGCATTTATTGGCTGTTTAAAAAGCTGCCAGCGGTTATGCAGGTGCGCAGCGGTCGCTTTGCCTGGGCTTTTCAGAAATCTATCAACAAAGTTATCCACAGGTTTCGGGTTGTTTACGGGCGTTCGGCGAGCAATAGCAGATTGCGTGGGGTGAGTTGGCTGGGGCAGAAGCGGCCCAGTCGCACGCTGTAGCCCTGTTCTTGCAGGTAGAGCGCGCGGTCGAGCAGCAGCCAGAGTTCCAGTGGGCGGCGAAACAGGCCGCGCACCAGTTCCAGATTGCGCACTTCGGCCAGGCGTTGCCAGCCTTGGATTTCGAGGGCATGCCAGTCCTGCTCGCCGGGGCTGGGCAGGTGTTTGAGGGCGGCCAGATGGCGGCAGTAGTCGGCGAGGTTGGTGTTGAGCCAGGTGGGGGATAGCGAGGGGGTGGGCAGGTAATCGTCGATGCCGCGCAGTTGCCGTTGTAGCAGGTCGAATGCCAGGCGCCAGGCCATCGACTGGTCGCGCTGGCGGCGCACACGGGCACCGGCGGTGACGGTTTCGCTAAGTGGCAGGCCGAGATCGTCGAGCGATAAATGCAATGCCGAGGCTTTTGCGGTTTCAGAGAGCCCCTGGTAGCTCGGCGTGCCGATGCGGTTGTAGCAGCAGGGCGCCACGGCCAGTTGTTGGCAGCCGGCCTGGCTCGCCAGGTGCAGCAGGCGCACATGCAGATCGCCGCAGGCGTGCAGGGCGACCGGGGTGTGTTCGCCAAGCAACTGCGTCGCGGCGCTGTCGGCCATTACATCCTGCTGGAGGTGCGCGGCGTTGAGGTCCGTGCGTTCGCTCAAGCGCTGGCCGGCCTCGATCAGATCGCCGTCGTATTCCAGGCAGGTCAGTGCGCCGCCGCCATGCGCCAGCAGGCGTCCCAGGTGGCCCTTGCCGGCACACCAGTCGAGCCAATGCTGCGGTTGCTTGGCGAATTGCAGGCAACTGGCGAAGGCTTCGATCTGCTGCCATTTACGCCCCGGCACCGCGACGTTGAGGCGCGAGGGCCGCTTCGCCAGCGCGCTTTGCGGCAAGTCGCCGACTGCGCTCAACTCGGCGGTTCGCGCAGCCAGCTCAGAATAGGGCCAAGGCGCCTGTAGCAGTTCGGGCTGATTGTGTACGGCTTCGGCGTCGGCCAGGGAGCGCCCGCGCAGCCAGGTCGCCAGCTGCGGGCACTCGGCTTCCCACGGTAGTTTTCGCTGAGTAAAAGGCCGTGGCCGCCAGAGCTGCTGATGTTCCAGAAGCAAGGCGTCCAGCGCCTTGAAGCGTGCGAGCAATTGCGGGCCGCCAAGGGTATCGGGCATGGACATGGTTGATGGGCGCGTAAGGGCGATGCCCGAGTATATCGTCGCTGGTCTGCGGCGGGCAGGCGGAGCCATGGGCTCGCCGGCTGCCGGGGGGGGCGCCGACGAGCGTCGCGGTTGTTAACGACCCTGGCAGGCGTCGACCCTGAGCCAGCTTTCCAGCAGCTTGAAGCCACGTACCAGAATGAATGCGATCAACAGGTAGAACAGCCCGGCGGCGAAGAAGATTTCTACCGGCAGGTAGGTGCGCGCGATGATGGTGCGCGCCATGCCGGTCAGCTCCAGCAAGGTGACGGTGCTGGCCAGGGAGCTGGCCTTGAGCATCAGGATCACTTCGTTGCTGTAGGCCGGCAGGCCAATGCGCGCGGCGCGCGGCAGGATGATGTAGAACATGGTCTGCACCCGCGACATACCCAGCGCCCGCGCGGCTTCGATTTCACCCGGGGGGACCGACTGAATCGCACCGCGGAGAATCTCGGCGATATAGGCCGCGGTGTGCAGGGTCATGGTCAGTACGGCGCACCAGTAGGGCGAGCGCAGGTACTGCCACAGCGGCCCTTCGCGCACGGCCTCGAACTGCGCCAGGCCGTAATAAACCAGAAACAGCTGCACCAGCAGCGGCGTGCCGCGGAAGAAGAAGATGTAGCCGTAGGGTAGCGAGCGCACGTACCAGTGCCTGGAGGCGCGAGCGATGCCCATGGGGATCGCCAGAACCAACCCGGCGATTACCGCAATGGCCACCAGCTCCAGGGTCAGCTGCGCACCTTCGGCCAGGCGCGGCAGCCACTTGATGATGATTTCCCAGTTCATGAGGCGCTCCGGATAAAGCCGCGTGAGGCGCGCTTCTCGAGGAAATGCATGCCAATCATGGCGAGCACGGTCAGGCCTAGGTAGATAAAGGCGGCGACCATATAGAAGGTGAAGGCCTGCTTGCTCGATGTCACGGCGATTTGCGAGCGACGCATGATTTCTTCCAGGCCGATCACCGATACCAGGGCGGTGTCCTTCATCAGAATCATGAACAGGTTGCCCAGGCCGGGCAGGGCGATGCGCCACATCTGCGGCAGTATCAGGCGCCAGAAAATTCTGGGTTTGGACAGGCCGAGGGCCTGGCCGGCTTCGCGGTGGCCCTTGGGAATAGCGAGAATCGCGCCACGGAACACCTCGGTCGCATAAGCGCCGAAGCACAGGCCCAGAGCGATGGTGCCGGCGGCAAAGGCGCTGAGTTCCAGGCTTTCGAGACCCAGCAAGTCGGCCAGGTTGCGCATCAGTTGCACGGTGCCGAAGTAGATCAGCAACACCCAGAGCAGCTCGGGCACGCCGCGCACGATGGTCGAGTAGGTGCCGCCCAGCCACTGCAGCGGTTTGTACGGCGAAGTTTTCGCCAAAGCCCCGAGCAGGCCGAGCACTAGACCCAGCGACAGCGCGCTGAGCGCCAGCTTGATGGTCATCAGGGTGCCGGCAGCCAGGGCCGGGCCGAATCCGTAGAGATCGAAAGTCATTGAGAGCGCTCACAAGCCTGCGCCGCCCGAGGGGCGACGCAGTGCCGGCTGCTTAGTAGATGCTGAAGGGGAAGTACTTGTCGTTGATTTTCTTGTAGGTGCCGTCGGCGACGATTTCTTTCAGGGCGGCGTTCAGCTTCTCGCGCAGTGGATCGCCCTTGCGCACGGCGATGCCAATCTTGTCGTTGTCGAATACCGGCTCGCCCTTGAACTCGAAGCCTTTGCCAGCGTCGCTCTTGAGCCATTCCCAGTTGACGAAGCTGTCGGCCAGTACGCCATCGAGGCGGCCGGAGGCGAGGTCGAGGTAGGCGTTTTCCTGGGTGTCGTAGAGCTTGATGTCGACCACGCCGTTGAGGTTGTCTTCCAGCCAGGTGCCGGCGATGGTGGCGCGCTGGGCGCCGATTACCTTGCCCTTGAGGCTGGCTTTATCGGTCTTGAAGTCCGAACCTTTGGGGGCAATGAACTGCAGCTTGTTGGTGTAGTAGGGCATGGTGAAGTCGACCGCCGCCTGGCGTTCTTCGGTGATCGACATCGAGGCGATCAGGAAGTCGAACTTCTTCGCGTTCAGGGCCGGGATGATGCCGTCCCAGTCGGAGGTGACCACTTCGCACTCGGCCTGCATCTTGGCGCACAGGGCCTGGCCGATTTCCACGTCGAAACCACCGACCTGGCCGTTGGCGTCGATCAGGTTGAATGGCGGGTAGGCGCCTTCGGTGCCCATTTTGAGTTTGTCAGCAGCGACGGCGCTGGTGCCGAATGCCAGGGTAGCGGCAGCGGCCAGCAGGATCTTCTTATAGCTCTGCATGCTTTGTTGCTCCGTGTTTAGTGATTGCTGGACATGAATTGTTTACAGCGCGCCGAGCTCGGCTTGTCGAACACCTGCTCGGGCGTGCCTTGCTCCTCGATCAAGCCTTGGTGGAGGAACACCACTTCGCTGGAAACCTGGCGGGCAAAACCCATCTCGTGGGTTACCAGCAACATGGTGCGACCTTCATCGGCGAGCGCGCGGATGACATTAAGCACTTCTTGTACCATCTCCGGGTCGAGAGCCGAAGTTGGCTCATCGAACAGGATCACCTTGGGCTCCATGCACAGGGTGCGGGCGATCGCCGCGCGCTGTTGCTGGCCGCCGGACAACTGGTTGGGATAAACGTGGCGCTTGTCGCCGATGCCGACCTTGGCCAGCAGCGCCTCGGCGCGTTCGATGGCTTCGGCCTTGCTCAGGCCGAGCACGCGGCGTGGCGCCTCGATGATGTTATCGAGCACGCTCATATGCGGCCACAGATTGAAATTCTGAAAAACGAAACCCAGCTCGCTGCGCAGGCGGTTGATCTGCTTGCCGTCGGCGGCCACCAGCTCGCCGTTTTTCGCCGGCTTCAGCTTGAGTTCTTCGCCAGCGACGATGATCTGCCCCTTGTGCGGGTTTTCCAGCAGATTGATGCAGCGTAGAAAGGTCGACTTGCCGGAGCCGGAAGAGCCGAGGATGGAAATGACATCGCCGTCGCGTGCGGTCAGGGATATGCCCTTGAGCACCTCGAGGTCGCCGTAGCGTTTATGCAAATCGCGAATTTCCAGCGCGGGCGTGGCCTCGGCCATGGGATGTTTTCCTCTTATTCGAATGCGCTCAGGCGTTGCTTGGCCTCCCTGGCGTGGCGCCAAGCTAGCATAGCGTTTCAGTGACCGCCAAGCCGTTTACCAGCCTGGAAGCGCTCATCCGGTCATGCTGTCGCCTGGCTGCAGTTGGCTGTCGCGCGAGCACAATTCCTCTCCCGTGGACCGGATGGGTGGCTGGAGGAATTGCAGGCACTAAAAGCTTGGGCTTACAAGGAGGAGGGAGCCTCTATGTCAGCTTCGCAAGAGGTGTGCTGGATACTATCGATGGGCGGGTGAGCGCTCTAGGGTGGGCAGGGCGCTGGATGAGTATTTCCGGTAGCTGCGTCACTGTGGCGGTGGGGCTATAAATCGAAAGCCCCGCTTCGGCGGGACTTTGAGGCAGTTATGCTCTGGTTGCTTGAGCGGCCATCAGCACTTCGTTCTGTCGCTTTGTCGCTTCAGTGAGCACAGTGCTGTAAACGCGCTTTTTCTCATCGGACTTAGCGTTGCGGATGAAGTCGGCAAAGGGGCTCTTCGTCCCCTTACTGGACGCTGACTTAAGAATACTCATGAGGTCGCTCCATCGGTTAGTCCCAATTTAGCCCTGAGTTCAGGCCTGCTGTAGTTCTCTGGGATATGGTAGTCGATCTTGTCTACCCCAGCTTTGTAGAGGCGGCTGGAATTATCAATGTACTTAAGCAAAAGGTCGACATGCACTTTTTTGCCGAACTCTAGCTTAAGAGTATTAACCACGTCACGTGCGGCAAAGTATTGGTCGACGAAGTGCTCCGGAAGAATGCGCCTACCCTCTGCTGCTTCGCGAGCCTGGACGAATTGCCATGCCAGCAACGGGTCCTGATAGACGTACAGGATTTGGACGAATCTGCCCTTCCTCAAAGACCTGCGGATGTTGTCCCTGGCCTTGTCCAGATTAGCTAGGGTGCCATCCAGCAGGAATGACTGTCTGTTGTCGAATGCGAGATCGATGATCTTCTCGACAAGAATCGATACAGCTGCTTGAAAGAGCCAGGCGTTTCCACCTGTGTATCCAGGGAATTCGCCTCGTAGCTCGTCTGGGTCGATCCTTAGAGGGGGCGCGTCGCTGAAAAAATTCAGAAGCTCCAGAGAGGCTTCGGTTTTACCGGCACCGGGTGAGCCCGCCATGAAAACTGATACGGGCTCCTCCTCCGGTGGGTGGATCGCTTTATCGGTCAGCCGTTTTGCGATTGCCTTTTTGTTGGCTCTTGCGAAGACGATAGCTTCGTCCTGAACTCGCTGCTCAGTGGGCGTCATTGATCGAATCTTGTCCAGTCGTTAGCGGTTGATGTCAAGGCGCTTCTGCATTGGTACTGCACACCATCACCGCCTCAGTACGTGCCAATCCCGTCTATGAAAGATGGGGCAGTTACGGCTTCCCGTCGAGTTGATTGAAAAAGACTTCGTCTATGCCCTGAGCGCCGACCGCTCTGTGCATGCGCTGCCGATCATCGTAGTGGCACTCGGGCGTAGGTAACGGGGGGGCTTGGAGTCTGTCCGGAACCGGCACGTTATGTTTGGGCAAGGGGGCGCCTTGGGGCACGGCAAATTACAAGTCCGCCCGCCCACGCAGTGCCTCATAAAGCCGCGCCGGCCCCAGCAGCAGATTGATCACCTCGCGCTGGATCTGCTCCGAGTTCAGCGCCTGCAAACTCAAATTGCTCTGCGCCGAATGGCTGTCGATCAGCGCATCGATAAACACCCGCGTCAGATCAGGCGAACTGGCGAACTGCTCCTTGCTGTTGTTCGCAGCCTGCTGTGCCAGCACCTCGGACTCAAGCAGCTTCTCGCGCTGGCTGTTGAGCCAGGACAGCTTGTCGCCGTCGGTGGTATCTGCGCCGAACAGCTCGTTGATCTTCTCGACGATCTGGCTGAGGTAGAGCTTTTCCTTCTCTTGTACCTGGCCGCTGCCGGTGGCGCTCATCGGCGGCAATTTCGGGTATTCGCCGTTTACCAGTGGCAGGTCGCGGGTGCCTTTGTCTTTCAGCTTGTAGCGCACCAGTTCCAGCTTGGAGAGATCCACGCCTTCGCGCTCGCGGCCGAATTCGATCAGCGGCAGCAGGTGTTTGAAGAACAGTTGGCGCTTCTCGATATCGGTATTGCCATAGTCGAAGATCTGCGAGAGGAAGGCATACAGGCGCTGGAAGCTACCCATGTCGCGCTTGAACAACACCAGCGCATCCATTTCATCTTTGGCCTCTTTCATTGTCTGGCCATCGCCGTTCGCTTCGGCAGCGCGCAACTCATCCTGAGCGATGCGGTAACGCACCAGCAGACGGTTGGCTACCGGTTCCAGGGCCGCGCTCAGCTCGCTCTGACGCGCCGCTGGATTGAGCAATACCGCCACCACCCGCTCGACCTCAAACTGGTCGTAGTGCCCGGCGCTGTCCAGTTTGGTGCGCAGGTCGTAGACCAGGTGCGGGTCGGTCACGTCTTCCAGTTCGGCGGTGCTGTAGTAAACCTTGAACGCCGTGAGGATTTCGTCCGGCTCGTTGACGAAGTCCAGCACGTAGGTGGTGTCTTTCTTCGGATGGGCACGGTTTAGCCGCGATAGCGTTTGCACCGCTTGAATGCCACCCAGCGTCTTGTCCACGTACATGCCGCAGAGCAGCGGCTGGTCGAAGCCGGTCTGGAATTTGTTAGCCACCAGCAGTATCTGGTATTCGTCGCCGCTGAACGCTTCGCGGATATCGCGGCCACGCAAGTTCGGGTTTAGCGTCTGGCTGGTTTCAGTGAACGGGTCGGGGCCAGACTCGGGGTCATGAACTTCACCGGAGAACGCCACCAGGGTGCCGATCGGATAACCCTGGCGCTTCACATACTGGTCGATTGCCAACTGCCAGCGCACCGCCTCCTGACGGCTGGAAACCACCACCATGGCTTTGGCTTTGCCCTCCAGTAGCGGCTGCACGTTCTCGCGGAAGTGCTCGATCACCACCTGCACTTTCTGCGCGATGTTATAGGGGTGCAGTTTCACCCAGCGCATGATGCCTTTCAGCGCCTGGCTGCGTTCCACCTCGGCTTCGCTCAGTTCCTCACCGTTGTGCGCCAGCTTGAAGGCGGTTTTGTACGCCGTGTAGTTGTGCAGTACATCGAGGATAAAGCCCTCCTCGATAGCCTGACGCATGGAGTACACATGAAACGGCGCGGGCAGGTTGCTGCTCGATGCGGGCAGCTCAGGATTTGGCCTCCGGCCGAACAGCTCCAAGGTCTTGGCCTTGGGCGTGGCGGTGAAGGCCACGTAGGTGATGCCGCTTTCGGCCGAGCGCGCACTCATCTGCGCCGCCAGGATGTCCTCGGTGCTGGCTTCGCCACCATCGGCCAGTTCTTTCAGCTCCTCGATAGACAGCACCTGCTTGAGTTTGGAGGCCGCCTCACCGGTCTGCGACGAGTGCGCCTCGTCTGCAATCACCGCAAATCGCTTGCCCTCGGTGGCTGCGAGCTCCTGCACTGCCTTCAGGGCGAAGGGGAAGGTCTGGATAGTGCACACCACGATCTTCTTGCCGCCAGCCAAGGCCTTGGCCAGTTCGCCGCTCTTGCTCGCCGATTCACCGGTGATGGTCGCCACCACGCCGGTGGTGCGCTCGAAGCTGAAAATCGCTTCCTGCAGCTGTGCATCCAGCACGGTGCGGTCGGACACCACCAGCACCGACTGGAACAGCTTCTGCTGCTCGGCGTCATGCAGGTCAGCGAGAAAATGCGCGGCCCAGGCAATTGAATTGGTCTTGCCGGAACCGGCCGAATGCTGGATCAGGAACTTGCCGCCAGGCCCTTCCTCCAGCACCTTGGCCACCAATTTGCGCGTGGCATCAAGCTGGTGGTAGCGGGGGAAGATGATCGACTTGAGCTGCTTCTTCTTGTCCTTCTGCGCGACCAGGTAGCGGGCGATGATTTCCAGCCAGCTATCGCGCTGCCACACCTGTTGCCAGAGATAGGCTGTGGCATGGCCATCGGGGTTGAGTGGGTTACCTGCACCGCCGTCGTTACCCAGGTTGAACGGCAGAAAGCGCGTCGCCGCGCCCTCCAGGCGAGTGGTCATCTGCACTTCACGGTTGCTCACGGCAAAGTGCACCAGCGCACCCGCAGGGAAGCTCAGTAGCGGCTCTGTCCGGCCCTTGGGCTTTGGCTCGCGGTCGAAGCGGTATTGATCCACCGCATCCTGCACCGACTGGGTGAAATCGGTTTTCAGCTCGCAGGTTGCAACGGGAATGCCGTTGAGGAACAGCACCAGGTCGATGGAGTTCTCGCAGGCCAGCGAGTAGCGCACCTGGCGTACCACGCGCAGGCGGTTGGCCGCGTACTTGGCCGTCAGCTCCGGGTTCATGGTTAGCGCCGGCTTGAACTGCGCCAGTTGCAGCGGCTGACGTAGGCCCAGCAACTCGATGCCGTGGCGCAGCACATCCAGGGTGCCGCGCTCGTCGAGGGATTTGCGCAAGCGATCCAGCAGCACCGCCTCGGTCGCTGCGCCATGGTTCTTGCTCAGCGCCTCCCAGGCCTTGGGCTGGGTGCTCTTGACCCAGTCGATCAGGTCAGCAGGGAACAGCGCCCGAGGGCGGTCATAGGCCTGCGCGTCACCTTCCGTATGTAGCCAGCCGCTGGCGGCTAACTGCTCGCAGATTTCATTCTCGAAGGACACTTCCTTATGCAGGCTCATGAGTAATCTCCGCTAGGCCACAATCTTCACTGTTTCGGCGAAGGATGCGATCTGCGCCTCCAATTCGTGCGGGGAGTGAATGAAATCCGCGAGAGGCGTTTCCAGCCACATCGCCTGAATGTTGTTTGTCAGATCGGTGACAACGCCGGCTTCACCCGAAGGGTGAGAAACCTGTTCCCACTCGCGCTTCAGATCTGCATCCGAGTCATCAATCGGCCGATAGAGATATAACCGAAGGCTGGGCTCTATCACTGGCATCGATGTGGGGTCGGGTTGCCCCTTTTGAACTCTCAGTTCACGCAGGACGGCAGGGTCATTGCGCAGTTGAAACTCCACTACCAGATCAGACGTACGCATATTGCCCTCATCGTTCCTGACATACACAAGCGTAGCGGCCACGAGGGGCAGGAAGTCCCAGGCCCACTTGCTCGATGGTTTGGTTGATGAGCCGCAAGGCCTATCGAAACTGGTGGGTCCCCAATACCAGAAGCCAGCTCCGTACTTGCTCGCTATATTGTCCAGAGTTGGCAGGATGCGCTTGTAGAAGCCCGCCAGTAGGCGATGCGACTGCTGAACCTGATCGACCAAGGTTCCTGCTTGCTCGCGACTTATACCCATACGATTTTTTCCTGTTCTAGTGCCTGCGCCAGTTCGAGCAACGGCAGCCAATCGATTATTTTCTGCTTAGGTTTTCTACGTGGGGCCACGGGAGACCATACGTGCAAGGCCGCAATGCTTTCACTCGGCGAAGAAAGTGCGGGGAGCAGCGCGAGCAAGTCGCTAAAAGGTTGAACCGGCTCAGGCATCCCGAACAGTAAGAAGGCCTCCAGCCAGTCTTTGAGAATTCGCGCGTCTCTGGCATCAAACATATCCTCCAGCGCTTCAAGTCCGCGCTTGAGGTCATGCCACTCGCGGCAGAAAACACGAAGGCCGATTTCTTCAAAATCCGATTCGAGTGCTTCAGCTTCGGCACGCCAGGCGGGCATATTGCGTCCCAGAGCCAACAGCACAATCGCTTTGGACTCGCCGTTGTGTACCTGCAGCGCCTGAATCTGGGACTGCCACTGTTTGCGGGATTGTTCGCCGCCAAATGGAGGCTTTACCTCAATCACCAACAGGTGATGTTCAAAGCTCAGAATGACATCGGGCTCCACGTACCTGCGGTCGGGTAAACCATCAAGCTTGGGCCAGAACTCAAGATCGATCAGTGCGCCGAATTCGTTCGCCAGTGCTTCGCCGATCAAAAGAGCAAGCACTGACTGCTGTGCTTCGTCTGATAGGTAGGGAAGGCGACTAAAAAATACGGACGTGAGCAGATCTTCGCGCTTTCGAAAGACATCGCGCCAGCTGACGACTTGCCCGTCCAGCTCAGTCCGCCCCGCTTTTCCGTGCAGGATCGCCGTCAGCATCTAGTTCTCCTGATAACTACGTTCGATCAGGTGCTTGGCGCGTTCCAGATCGGCTGGGGTGCGCAGGCTCAGTTCCAGGTCGCCGGTGCCCCAGTGGCCGATGCTGCGTACGTCGCGGCTGAAGCCTTCGATCAGTTCGACCGAGTCCGGGTTGAGTTTGAGGAACAGCAGCAGGCGCTTGGGTTGGATCACCAGGCTGGCGAAGTTCTTTAGCCGGCGGAAGGCCAGGTAGAGCTTGAGGGGTTTTTCCTGCACATCGTCGCCGAGCGAATGCAGGTAGCTGCTGGTTTGCTCGAACAGCGCGGCAATCTCCGTTGGAGCCAGGGCCAGTTGTTCCTGCCAGGTCTTGTCTTTGCTCACGCTTGCCGGTTTGCCCACTTCGGCCTCGGCCGTTGGCGCAGCAACCACGGTGCTGGCCACGCTGACCGAATTGACCAGCTCCAGCAGCAACAAGTCATCACCAAACAGCTTGTAGCGGATCAGCTCGATATTGCGTTGGATCAGTTGCACCGCGTGCTGGTCGTAGCGGGTGAAGTCGGCGGCGATGCACAGCAGGCGGGTGCCGCCCCATTCGATCTGCTCGGCGGCCTGCTTGCCGAGCTTCTCCATCACCAGCCAGCGGAACTCGGCCTGGTGGTCGAGCAGCCAGTCCAGGTAGAACAGGCCCTGGTTGATCACGTTTTCGTTGCTGTGGCGCTTGTACTCGATGATCACCGGGCAGCCGTTTTCGTCCAGGCCCAGGGAGTCGATACGGCCCTTATGGGTCTTGCCGGTGGCGTATTCGCTGGCCAGGAAGCGCACGCCGAGAAAGCACTCCATCTGCGCCTCGATCAGGCTTTGCAGCTGCTTTTCCACCGCCACCGCACGGCCGGGTAGCTCGTTGGCGCAACCATTGGCACCCAGGCGAAATAGCTGGATATCGCTCATGCGGCTTGCTCCTGTTCATCCTTGATTAGCCCGCGTACGTCGATCTGGCCGGTAACGGCTGCGGAGATTAGGGCGGTGCGGCGTTCTTTGAGTAGGTCGATTGCACTTTGAGCCGTTGATATCAGCTCGTCGAACTTACTCGTTTCTGTCGCTAGGTACTTAACAGCCTCAGCCTGGGCTTCCAATGGCGGAACTGGAATGAAAAGCTCTTTGACGTTCCCGCAATTCAAGTGAGGGTGTAAGGCTCCTGTTTGAATGGAGAGCAGGCTATGGAAGCCATATTCGCTATTGAGCACCCAAGAAAGCCATTCACCGAGAATCACGGTGCGGAGCGGGCTGACAATGATCAATGCATGGCAGTTGCAGCCCTCAAATTCTTCCGTGACAACAGCGACCTGACCAATATCTCCGGTCTGCACAATCAGAACGTCCCCGGTTTGTAGAATGGACTTCTGGTGATCAAGGCTCCACTGAAGGCTCACGAAGTAGGGCTCGTTAAAACGAATTTCGTTTTTCTTGATATGCAGTGACTGCAAGTAGCGCACCCCATCGTCGAGAAGGATATCGCGCGTAGGACCAACATAACCGTTGGTGATTTTGGTGCTGATGGAAGAAAGCCGTTTCACACCCCAGCTTTCAGGGACGCTGCCCAACCACTCCACCTCAGAGTCCTTCATCGGCACCGTCGGATCGAGCCCTTTGGTCACAGCATGGGCAATCACCGCCTGGCGCTTTTCCTTCAGCAGCGCGATCAGCTTTTCCTGCTCGGCCATCAGGTCGTCGATCTTGGTGGTTTCGCGTTCAAGGAACGCGGTGATAGAGCACTGTTCTTCGTAGCACGGAACCGCAAACTCAATATTGTTAAGGTCGCTCTGCGTCATGCTGGGAAGTGCAGTGCTTGTTGAATAACGATCAAATCTGATGGTTAGCGTGCAGTAGTAGAGAAACTTGGCGTTAACTCTTGGCTTAATGACGGTGTAGAACATTGTATCGACAGCCCAAAATGCGCCATTAACGTACAAAGGCCGATCAATTGTTCCCTTCCTGCCGAGCAGTACAGACTCGCCTTGATAAATAAATCGACTGGCAAATGAAAATGGGCCGCCAGATCCAATTACAGGGTAGCCCTCGTCGCTTTCAACCTCTTTGTAATCTCGGCCGTTTTGAATGTCTGCCAAATGCTTGAGGCGTTTTATGCCCCAATGCCCCGGCACCTTCCCCAGCCACTCCACCCCAGAATCCTTGTACTCGGGATAACGCGGAAAACTCATGCCGACAGCCCCCCGATCATCGCCAGAATGCGATCGGTCACGCCTTTCAGTTCGGCGTCGATCTCGGCCAGCGGGCGTGGTGGCTCGAATACATAGAAGTGCCGGTTAAACGGGATCTCGTAGCCGACCTTGGTTCTGTCATGGTCGATCCAGGCATCCGGGGCGTGGGGCAGCACTTCGCGTTTGAAGTAGGCCTGCACATCTTCGCCGAGCGGTACGTTCTCGCTGTCGCGCAGGCTGCTATCGGGCTGTGGCTTGCCCTTTTGCTTGCCCTTCTGGCCGATCACGATGGCACCGTGTTCGTCGCGCTGCGGGCGCTCGATGGTGATGCTCTGGTAGCCGAAGGCCTGGTTGGGCAGCAGGCGCGACAGTGGCGCGAGCTTGACCTTGCCGCCAGCCGGCGCGCTGGGTTCGGCCTCGCCGTCACGCAGGATCTGCCGGGCGACTTCCTTGCCGTTGGCGTCCAGCACGGTAGCCAGGCGCGCTTCGAGGCATTGGCCGAATAGCTGGGTGATCTCTTCGATGGCGCTGTCGGGCATTTCCTTGCGCTTGGAACCGAGGCTTTTGCGCATCTTCTGCCAGAAGCTTGAGGCATCGATCAGTTGCACCAGGCCCTTGCGCTGGGCCGGTTTGCGGTTGGTCAGCACCCACACGTAGGTGCTGATGCCGGTGTTGTAGAACATATCGGTGGGCAGGCCGATGATCGCCTCGACCAGATCGTTCTCCAGCACATAGCGGCGGATTTCGCTCTCGCCGGAACCGGCACCGCCGGTAAACAGCGGCGAGCCGTTAAGCACGATGGCAAAGCGGCTACCGCCCTCGTTGGCCGGGCGCATCTTGGCGATCAGGTGCATCAGAAAAAGCAGCGAGCCATCGGAGACGCGCGGCAGGCCGGGGCCGAAGCGGCCGTTAAAGCCCTGCTGCTCGTGTTCCTGGCGGATGGCCTTCTCGACCTTCTTCCATTCCACGCCGAACGGTGGGTTGGACAGCATGTAGTCGAAGCGCTTGCCGGCATGGCCGTCGTCGCTAAGGGTGTTGCCGGCCTTGATATTGGCCACTTCCTGGCCCTTGATCAGCATATCCGCCTTGCAGATGGCGTAGGACTCGTCGTTGAGCTCCTGGCCATGCAGGTTCAGGCGCGCCTGGGGGTTGTGCTCGACCAGGTATTCCTCGGCAATCGAGAGCATGCCGCCCGTACCTGCCGTTGGGTCATACAGGTTGCGCACCACGCCGGGGTTGGTCAGCACCTCGTCGTCTTCAATAAAGATCAGGTTGACCATCAGGCGGATCACTTCACGGGGGGTGAAGTGCTCCCCGGCGGTTTCGTTGGAGATTTCCGCGAACTTGCGGATCAGCTCCTCGAACACCAGGCCCATCTGCATGTTGTCCACTGCTTCGGGGTGCAGGTCGATCTGGGCGAAGCGTTCGGCCACCTGATAGAGCAGCCCGCATTTGTGCAGGCGGTCGATCTGGGTGAGGAAGTCGAAGCGCTCGAAGATATCGCGCACCGGCAGGGAGAAACCCTGGATATAGCTGTAGAGGTTCTCGCGGATATGGTCGGGGTCGCCCATCAGCCTGGCCATATCCAGCGGCGAGATGTTGTAGAAGCTCTGCCCGGCCTTGCGCAGTAGAAAGGGCTCGGGGTTGGTCACCAGCTTGAGCTTTTCTTCCTGCTCGGCCAGCACGGCTGGTTTGGTCTTCTCCAGCACGCAGTCCAGCCGACGCAGCACAGTGAACGGCAGGATCACCTTGCCGTATTCGGACTGGCGGTAATCACCACGCAGCAGGTCGGCAACCGACCAGATAAAGGCGGACAGGGCTTGTTGGTTCATGAGGCGGCAAATCCTTGAGTGACAACTTCCTGGGTGTGCGGGGGCAGTACCGGGAACAGATGGCAGGATTATGCCGGGCAAGTGTCTAGAGGCCTACCTTTGCTTTTGGCCCATAGCCGGGGAGGGGGCTGCTACCGGGCGGGCGAAGTGCCCAGGGAGGTGTGGTTCAGGTGCGGGCAAGTGAGGCGGAAGTGCAGGCAATAAAAAACCCCAAGGAGGTTAAATTCGCTTGGGGTTTCTCGGTATTAGTGGTGCCCAGGGACGGAATCGAACCGCCGACACGGGGATTTTCAATCCCCTGCTCTACCGACTGAGCTACCTGGGCAACGGGGCGCTATTAGACGGATTTGAAGGGTAGGTGTCAAGCGTGAGTTGGAAAAATATTTAGAAATTACGGGTGTTTAGGTTCGGACAGGGGAAATTGGGACGGTACTGACCTGTAGCACGGATAAAATCCGGGAGCGATCTCGGGCCGGATACCGCTCCCGGATTGCGCCCAGGCTTATTCGGGCTACGAACGTGGGAGGCGCTTTAGCGGTGAACTTGCCGCGGCTGAAGCGGAGCGCCGCCCGGCCCCTCGCTGCATTGGCTCACTCGCTCGGCGGTACATAGCCTTCGGCTTGGGCGTATTCCTCGCCGGAAAGAAACTTGTCCATTTCGGCCTGGAGGAATTTGCGGTCCTCTGCGTTCATCATGTTCAGGCGGCGTTCGTTGATCAGCAGGGTCTGGTGCTTCTGCCATTCGTCCCAGGCTTGCTTGGAGACGTTGTTGTAGATGTCTTCGCCTTTGGCGCCGGGGTAGGGCGGGCGATCGAGGCCGGGCAGTTCTTGCTTGTGCTTGCGGCAGAGTACGGTGCGGGTCATGTGGGTTCTCCTGCGCTCGGTCGAGCATTCAAGGCATCGGCCGCGCGCTTCAGCAGTTTCTTCACCGGGGCGGCAAGGCCCAGGCGCGGCGGGGTGGCGAGGTTATACCAGAGCCAGTCGGCCTCGGCCACGCTGCTGGGCGCGGCCTTGACCTGGATCAACCAGGGTTCGATGGCCAACTGGAAGTGGCTGAAGGTGTGGGTCAGTCCGGCCAGTTCATGGCGTGCGCCCAGTTCCAGGGTGTGGCGGCTGGCGAGTGGTTCCAGGCCCTGCAGATCGTCCAGTTCGGGCAGGCTCCAGAGCCCGCCCCAGAGGCCGCTGGAGGGGCGTCGATAGAGCAGTACTTCGCCGGCGCGGCTGGCGAAGATCGGCATCAGCGTGCGCTTTTGCGGTAGTGCTTTGCGCGGTTTGGCGATCGGGTAGCGGATCTCCAGGCCGAGCAGGTGCGCCTGGCAGCCTTGTTTGAGCGGGCAGAGCAGGCAACTGGGCTTGCTGCGGGTGCAGAGCGTGGCGCCGAGGTCCATCATCGCCTGGGTGTAATTGTTGACCCGTGCGTGGGGGGTGAAGCGTTCGGCAACGTCCCAGAGCTGTTTGGCGACCTTGGGTTCGCCCGGGTAGCCTTCCTGGGCCACGTAGCGCGCCAGCACGCGTTTGACGTTGCCGTCGAGGATAGGCGCGCGCAGGTCCATGCTCAGGCTGGCGATGGCGCCGGCGGTGGAGCGGCCGATGCCGGGCAGGGCGGTCAGTGCATCAACGTCGCGGGGGAATTCGCCGCCGTGTTCGGCCATGACGATTTGCGCGGTCTTCTGCAGATTGCGCGCACGGGTGTAGTAACCGAGGCCGGTCCACAGGTGCAGCACTTCATCTTCGGGTGCTTCGGCCAGGTCGCGCACGGTCGGTAGGGCCGCCATAAAGCGGTCGAAGTAGCCGAGCACGGTGCTGACCTGGGTCTGCTGCAGCATGATCTCCGAAACCCAGACGCGGTACGGGCTGATGCCCTGTTGCCAGGGCAGGTCCTTGCGCCCGTGGCGGTCATACCAGTCGAGCACTGCGCTGGAAAATTGCTCGGGGCTCATCGGTTGAACAGGCCCTTGAGTGCGTCCTTGAGTTCCGGGCTGACCTTGTCGCCGTATTTTTCCTCGAGCTTCTCGGTGAGCTTGGTGCCGGCCAGTTTGGCGGCGACCTTGCCCATGCCGTCCTGATCCAGGCGGCAGGCCTTGCCGCCCATTTCCAGCGGGCCGCGACAGCGCAGCGGCCATTCGATGCCGACGTAGTGTTCGTTGATCTGGCAGGCCGGATCGGGCATTTCGCTCTGGTCGCCGAGCAGAGTGATGCCGACGCGGTAGTCGAGGCTCAGTACGCGCAGGTCGACATCGCCGTTACCGCTGACCGCGAGGCCGGGAATGTTCGCCTTGAGGTCGGGGTTGTGGGCCACGCCATTGGTCACGCTGAGGTTGCCTTGCAGGGTCTCGAAGGGCGTGTCCTTGCCGCGCGGGTCGCTGGTCAGGGCTTTGCGGTTGAGTGTGGCGATGCCGCGGCAAAGCTGCTGTTCGAGGTTGGCGTCGACCAGTACGCCGTCTTTCAGGGTAAAGCCGATCGTCCCGTTGAGGCCGTCAATCCAGGCTTTCTGGCTATTGCCGCTGGTACTGAGGTTGGCCTTGAGGTCCAGCTTGCCCTTGAGTGGCGAGGGCTGGTCGGGTTTTTTCAGGAAGGGTTCGATGGCGACCCGGTTGAGGGTCTTCTGCACCTTGAGCAGGGGGATGGCCGGGCGTACGTCGATGCTTGCGGTGGCCTCGAAGTTGCCGCCGCCGATATTGCCGCGCGCCTCCTCGAGAGTCAGCAGGCCAGCGCGGCTTTTCGCCTTGAGTTTGAAGCTGTCGATGGTTTGTTTGTCGACGATCAGTTGGCCGAGGCTCAGCGCTGCCTGCAGGTCAAGGTCGCGCAGTTGGTCGATCGGCAATACCTGCTCGCTGCTCCAGGCTTGCTGGGTCGGTGCGTCCGGTAGTGGCGTGGTGCCACTCTGGCCGGCATTGGCGACGCTTTCCTTGACCTCCGCGGCGCGTGCGCTGCTGGCGTCCTTGCTGGCCTGGCTGGGCGCGGGCAGGTAGCGGTCGAGATTCAGCTGGTCGCCCTGCAACTGCACGCGCAGGGCCTGCTTGGCAAAATCGGCGACGGTGATTTGTCCGCTGAAGTTGCTGTCGTCGAGTTTCAATTTGAGTTCGTCGAAGCTCAGGCTGCTCGGGCTGCCGCTGAGGCGGGTGACCAGCTCGAACTCGCCGAGGGCTTTCTCGTCGCTCATCGGCGGCAGCTTCTGGCCGATGGTAGCGAGGAACTCGCGCAGGTTGAGCGGGGCGACGGAGAGGCCGCCGCTGAGTTTTGGCTCCTTGTCCAGATCGCGCACCTTCAGTTCGCCGATCGCACGCAACTGGTTGCCGGACAACTTCAGGCTATTCCATTCGGCAACCTGGGCGGCCAGGTCGACGAGCAACTGGCCTTGCGCGGAATAGGTCAGGGTCTGGCCGTCGAAGGGCTCGCCGGAGATTTCCCCGGACAGTTTGGCGTCTTCCAGTTGATAGCGCTTGAGTACGCGGTCGAAGCGCAACTCGCCCTGCAGCTCGCTACGCGCGCGCAGTACCGGCTGGTTGGTGCCGAAAAACGCGCTGAGTTTCAGCGGGATATTGCTGCCTTCGCGGATCGCCCCGGTGGTCAGCTGGATGCTTTCGGCGCTGAACTGCTGGCCTTTCTGCTCGTCGCGGTAATCGATGCGCGCGCTGTTGACGATTAGGCTGTCGATATCCAGCTTCAGTGGCTGCGGTTTGGCGGCGGGGCTGGCGGGGGCGCTCTCGGGACTGGCTGCGGAGGTGTCGACGCTGGCGCTGGCCTGCTCGCCGGCGGGCTGCGCCGGGTGGCCGATATCTTCCCAGTTGCTGTGGCCTTTTTCGTCACGCTGCAGGTTGAGGTTGAGACCGTCGATGCGGATGTCGCTCATCTGCACTTCCTTGCGCAGCAGCGGCAGCACGCGCACCGACAGGCCGAGTAGGCGCAGGTCGGCGAAGGGCTTGTCGGGCGTGTTGGCGCTGGCCAGGGTGGCGTCGGTCAGCTCCAGGCCGAGCCAGGGAAACAGGCTCCAGCCGATATCGCCTTTGAGGGTCAATTCCAGGTTGGCCTTGTCGCGGGCCAACTGGCGAATCTCGTCTTTATAGTCGTTGGGATCGAACAGGTGGGTCAGGGCAAAGCCCAGCGCCACGATGATCAGCAACAGCCCGAGGAACACCAGACCCAGGATTTTGCCGAGCGCTTTCATGTGCGAGTCCTTGTTTTGGATAACTTAAATAAGTCGCCGAGTATAGCGCCGACCGTCTTTACAGATCATGTAAAAGGGCCACGCGTTCGGCAATCGCCAGGCTGGCAGTGAGCCCGGGCGATTCGATGCCGAACAGATTGGTCAGGCCGGGCAAGCCGTGATCCCCGGCCGTTTGGATATGGAAGTCGGCAGCCGGTTCCCCAGGCCCCGAGAGTTTCGGCCGGATGCCGCTGTAACCCGGCAGCAGGCGCGCGCTGTCGAGCGTCGGGAAGTAGCGGCGGATGGCCTTGGCGAATGGCTCGCGCAAGCCTTCGTCGAGGTGGTAATCGACATGATCGAGGTACTCGGTGTCCGGGCCGAAGCGCAACTGGCCGCCGAGATCCAGGGTGGCATGAATGCCGAGGCC
Organism: uncultured Pseudomonas sp.; assembly: GCF_946885955.1. The sequence goes on along the minus strand of NZ_CAMPHI010000007.1, from coordinate 31,481 downwards.
AGCGGTATGGGCTTCGGGCATCGGGTAAATCAGGTGCTGGAAAGGTGCGCGGCCGCTATAGCTGAAGTAATGGCCGCGGCACAGGTGCAGCTGTGGGATATATGCGCTGGCCAGGCCATCGGTGCGTTGCGCCAGTTGTTGGGCGAACAGGCCGCCGGCGTTGATCACCCGCTCGGTCCTGAGCTGGAAGGGTTCGCCGCCGCTGGTGCCGCTGGCGATCCAGCCGTCGGCGCTCGGCTCCAGACGTTCGACGCGGGTTTTCAGAACCAGCTGCGCGCCCTGGTTTTCCGCGGCGGCCAGCAGCGATTGCAGGTAGGCGTGGCTGTCGATGATCCCGGTGCTGGGCGAGAGCAGGGCGGCGACGCCGCGTACCGCAGGTTCGAGTTTGGCGAGCGAGGCCTGCTCGATGGGCTGCAAATCATGCACGCCGCAAGCCTCGGCGTTGTTCAGGAGGGCGTCGAGTTTGCCGCGTTCGGCATCATTTACCGCCACCAGCAATTTGCCGATTCGCCGGTGCGCGACCTGATGCTGGCGGCACCAGGCGTACAGGCGCTCGCGACCTTCCAGGCACAGTTCGGCCTTCAGCGAGCCGGGCGTGTAGTAGATGCCGGCGTGAATCACCTCGGAATTGCGGCTGGAGGTATGGCTGCCGATCAGGCTTTCCGCCTCGACTATCAGGGTGTTGCGCCCAGGGCTCGCCAGGCGCGCGGCGCAGGCCAGGCCGAGGGCGCCGGCGCCGATGATCAGGGTATCGATGCTGTCCATGGTGCTTCCGTTTCGGGCCCGCTAGATAGGCGGGTATTGGCCCGGGAGCATAACAAGCCAGGATGCCGGGCGGCGGCGGTCTGTGGATTTGTGCCGGCCCGCGGCAACGGCTTAGCGGATAATCCATCCATGCGCACGGCGCCGGTAGCCGCCCGGGGGCAGGCCCGCCTATAATGGCAGCCTTTTTCGCGAGTAATTTCTGGAGCTGGTGATGGCCGAACGTACGGCATTCGTCGAGCGCAACACCCTGGAGACCCAGATCAAGGTCTCGATCAATCTGGATGGCACCGGCAAGGCCAAGTTCGATATCGGCGTGCCCTTTCTCGAGCACATGCTCGACCAGATCGCCCGCCATGGCCTGATCGACCTGGATATCGAGTGCAAGGGCGACCTGCATATCGACGACCACCACACCGTGGAAGACGTCGGCATTACCCTCGGCCAGGCGTTCACCAAGGCTATCGGCGACAAGAAAGGCATGACCCGCTACGGCCATTCCTACGTGCCGTTGGACGAAGCGCTGTCGCGCGTGGTCATCGATTTCTCCGGGCGTCCCGGTCTGCAGATGCATGTGCCCTTCACCCGCGCGGTGGTTGGCGGCTTCGATGTCGATCTGTTCCAGGAGTTCTTCCAGGGCTTCGTCAACCATGCCCTGGTCAGCCTGCATATCGACAACCTGCGTGGCACCAACACCCACCACCAGATCGAAACGGTGTTCAAGGCCTTCGGCCGCGCGCTGCGCATGGCCGTCGAGCTGGACCCGCGCATGGCCGGGCAGATGCCCTCCACTAAAGGCGTGCTTTGATGCAAACGGTCGCGGTAATCGACTACGGCATGGGCAACCTGCACTCGGTGGCCAAGGCCCTCGAACACGTCGGCGCCGGCAAGGTGCTGGTGACCAGCGATGCCCAGGTGATCCGTGAAGCGGATCGCGTGGTATTCCCCGGGGTTGGCGCGATTCGCGATTGCATGGCCGAGATCAAGCGTCTGGGCTTCGATGAGTTGGTGCGCGAAGTCAGTCAGGATCGGCCGTTTCTCGGCATCTGCGTGGGCATGCAGGCGCTACTGGAACGCAGCGAAGAGAACGATGGCGTCGACTGCATCGGCCTGTTTCCCGGCCAAGTGCGCTTCTTCGGCAAGGGCATGGTCGAAGACGGCGAGCCGCTGAAGGTGCCGCACATGGGCTGGAACGAAGTCAGCCAGGCCGTCAAGCATCCGCTCTGGCACAACATTCCCGACCTGGCGCGCTTCTACTTCGTGCACAGCTATTACGTCGAGGCCGGCAACCCCAAGCAGGTGGTCGGTCGCGGCCACTACGGCAAGGATTTCGCCGCTGCGCTGGCCGATGGCTCGCGTTTCGCCGTGCAGTTCCACCCGGAGAAAAGTCATACCCATGGCCTGCAACTGCTGCAGAACTTCGCCGCCTGGGATGGTCGCTGGTAAATGAGCAAGGCCAAGCAAAAGCCGCCGATCCTCACCCTCACTGCCGAGCAGGAGCGTGAGGCCGCCGGGGTTCTGAAGCGCTTTATGGAAGAGCGCTTCGAATTGCAGTTGGGTTCGTTCGAGGCGGTGGAAATCCTCGAACTGTTTGCCCGCGAGATTGCACCGCACTATTACAACCGGGCGATTTTCGATGTGCAGACTCACCTGAAAGAACGGTTCGAGAGCATCGAAAGCGACCTCTGGGCGCTGGAAAAGAGCTGACCCACCGAATTCACACGACTTGAGCAGGTTCAACCGATGCTGATTATCCCCGCTATCGATCTTAAAGACGGCGCCTGCGTGCGCTTGCGTCAGGGTCGCATGGACGACTCCACGGTATTTTCCGACGACCCGGTGAGCATGGCCGCCAAATGGGTCGAGGGTGGCTGCCGCCGCCTGCACCTGGTCGACCTCAACGGCGCCTTCGAAGGCCAGCCGGTCAACGGCGAAGTGGTCACCGCTATCGCCAAGCGCTACCCGAACCTGCCGATCCAGATCGGCGGCGGTATCCGCTCGCTGGAAACCATCGAGCACTACGTCAAGGCCGGGGTCAGCTACGTGATCATCGGCACCAAGGCGGTGAAAGATCCGCAGTTCGTTACCGACGCCTGCAAGGCCTTTCCCGGCAAGGTGATCGTCGGGCTGGATGCCAAGGACGGTTTCGTCGCCACCGACGGCTGGGCCGAAGTCAGCTCGGTGCAGGTCATCGACCTGGCCAAGCGCTTCGAGGCCGATGGCGTGTCCGCCATCGTTTATACCGATATCGCCAAAGACGGCATGATGCAGGGCTGCAACGTGCCCTTCACCGTGGCCCTGGCCAACGCCACGCGGATTCCGGTGATCGCCTCCGGCGGCATCCACAATATCGGCGATATCCAGGCGCTGCTGGACACCAACACGCCGGGCATCATCGGCGCCATCACCGGCCGGGCCATCTACGAAGGCACCCTGGATGTGGCCGAAGCCCAGGCGCTTTGCGACCTGAAATATAAAGTTGAGTAGGGTGCGCTGCGCGCACCGCTGAAGGCTTACCGGTGCGCAGGGCGCACCCTACGAGAGAAGTCGCTATGGCACTGGCCAAACGCATCATCCCCTGCCTCGACGTGGACAATGGCCGCGTGGTCAAGGGCGTCCAGTTCGAGAACATCCGCGATGCCGGCGATCCGGTGGAAATCGCCCGCCGCTACGACGAGCAGGGTGCCGACGAGATCACCTTCCTCGATATCACCGCCAGCGTCGACGGTCGCGACACCACGCTGCATACCGTGGAACGCATGGCCAGCCAGGTGTTCATTCCGCTGACCGTGGGCGGCGGCGTGCGCACCGTGCAGGATATCCGCAACCTGCTCAACGCCGGTGCCGACAAGGTCTCGATCAACACCGCCGCGGTGTTCACCCCCGAGTTCGTCGGCGAAGCCGCTTCGCGTTTCGGCGCGCAATGCATAGTCGTGGCGATCGACGCCAAGCGCGTGTCCGGTCCCGGCGAAACGCCCCGTTGGGAGATTTTCACCCATGGCGGGCGCAAACCCACCGGTCTGGATGCCGTGCTCTGGGCGAAAAAAATGGAAGACTTTGGCGCTGGCGAAATCCTCCTGACCAGCATGGATCAGGACGGCGTGAAGAGCGGTTACGATCTTGGTGTCACTCGCGCCATCAGCGAAGCGGTGGGCATTCCGGTGATCGCCTCCGGCGGCGTCGGCAACCTCGAACACCTGGCTGCCGGGATTATCGAAGGCAAGGCCGCTGCGGTATTGGCGGCGAGCATCTTCCACTTCGGCGAATACACCGTACCGGAAGCCAAGGCGTATCTGGCCAGCCGCGGTATCGTCGTGCGCTGAACCACGGCGGCCGGCGGTGTGCCGGCCGAAGCTGGGAGCGAGTCGGCAGCATTCGCTCGCGCCCTGGGTTACCGTTGCGCCCGCGCCGCGTGGCTCAACCGTCCATCATTTTAAATACAGGAATGCGCCATTCCCGTTATTACAACGGACTCGGCGGGGCGCCTAGCCTTGGCCGAGGCTGGCGCTATTGGTCGGGCTGAGTATGCTGCGGCGACCTGCCACCACAAAAAAAGAGAATCCAACATGTGCAAACGCTTGCTGATTGCGTTGGCTGGCACCCTTATGGTGTTGGCCGGTAGCGCTCGCGCCGATGTAGCCGCCGGCAACTACCGGATGGTGCTGCTGACCGAGAACTTTCCGCCGTACAACATGGCGGTCAACGGCAAGAATTTCGCCCGCGACGACAAGATCGACGGGATTGCCGTGGATATCATCCGGGAAATGTTCAAGCGCGCCGGCATTCAGTACAACCTGACGCTGCGTTTTCCCTGGGATCGCATCTATAAACTGGCGCTGGAAAAACCCGGCTATGGCGTATTCGTCACGGCGCGCCTGCCTGAGCGCGAAGAGCTGTTCAAGTGGGTCGGCCCAATCGGTCCGGACGACTGGGTGCTGCTCGGCAAAGCCGACAGCGGCATCACCCTGAACAGTCTGGAAGAAGCCAAACGGTATAAGGTCGGCGCTTACAAGGGCGACGCGATTGCCGAGCACCTGGTCGAACAGGGTTTGCAGCCGATCACCGCGTTGCGCGATCAGCTCAATGCCACCAAGCTGATGGCCGGGCAGATCGATCTTTGGGCCACCGGCGATCCGGCGGGCCGTTATCTGGCCAAGCAGGAAGGTATTTCCGGGTTGAAAACCATTCTGCGCTTCGACAGCGCGCAACTGTATCTGGCGCTCAACAAGCAGGTGCCGGATGAGGTGGTACGGAAGCTGCAGGGTGAATTGGACAAGATGCGCGCCGAGGGTGTGGTGGACTCCATGACCAAGCGCTATCTGTAGAACCGAATGCAGCGAACCGCCCACGGGCCGGCCGCTGTTCTGGAAGGCGATTCGACTGGTACTCTTCGGGCTGAGTGCCACTAGCCATAACCACAACAACAAGCGGGATGACCTATGTTGAAATTTCTGAAATCCGGACTGATGTTCGGCCTGTTGTTCAGCACCTTTGCGGCCCAGGCCGAATTACCGTCTTACTACAAGGTGGTGTTGCTGACGGAGAATTTTCCACCATTCAACATGGCGGTGGACGACAAGAACTTCGCCCGCGACGACGGTATCGACGGCATCAGCACCGAGATCGTGCGCGAGATGTTCAAGCGTGCCGGCATCGGCTACACCCTGAGCCTGCGTTTTCCCTGGGATCGCCTGTACAAGCTGACCCTGGACAAGCCCAGCTACGGCCTGTTCTCCACCACCAGAACCCCGGAGCGCGAGCCTCTGTTCAAATGGGTCGGGCCGTTGGCCAAGACCGGTTGGGTGCTGCTCTCGGCGCCTGGCAATAACATCAGCGTGGCCAGCCTGGAGGAAGCGGGTAAATACCAGATCGGCGCCTACAAGAACGATGCGGTCAGCCAGCATCTGGAAAGCGTGGGGTTGAAACCGACCAATGCCCTGCGCGATCAGGAAAATATCAAGAAGCTGCTCAGCGGCAAGATCGACCTGTGGGCGACCACCGATCCGGTCGGCCGGTACCTGGCTAAGCAGGAGGGCGTGACCGGGCTCAATACGGTATTGCGCTTCAACGATGCCGAGTTGTACCTGGCAATGAACAAGGATACCCCGGACGAAGTGATCCAGCGCCTGCAAAAGGCCCTGGACGAACTGCGCGCCGAGGGCTTCGTCGACGAGATGACCAACAACTACCTGTAACAGATAGCTCTGTAACGGATGGAAACAAGCCCGCCCCCTTTTGTGACTGGGGGCGGGCTTTTTTGTGGCTATGCCTAAGTTACCTGCTGGGTTACAAGTGCAGAGGCGCCGACTCCGTAGGGTGACGCGGCCGCCGCAGACAGCAGCAGGGTCCGAGAGGACGCTGCCGCTATTCTCAATCGCCGCGGGTGACGTTCAGGCCCTTGAGCAGATTCAGCGCCTGGCTCAACTGGTAATCGTCGTCCTGCGGGCGCTCGGGGCGTGCGGTCTTGCTCGCGCTGGGTTTATCCGCGCCGCCGTTGCCGTTGTTCAAATGGCCGAGCAGGTCGGCTTCCTTGATCGTGCCGTCGTCCTGCTCACGGGTCAGCTTGGCGCGCGCCACTTCGATATCCGGGACTATGCCCTGGGCCTGGATCGAGCGCCCGTTGGGGGTGAAGTAGAGCGCGGTGGTGAGTTTCAGTGCGCGATCGTTGTTCAGCGGCAGCACTGTCTGCACCGAACCCTTGCCGAAGCTGTCGGTGCCCATCAGCACCCCGCGCTTGTGGTCCTGCAGGGCGCCGGCGACGATTTCCGACGCCGAGGCGCTGCCGCCGTTGATCAGCACGACCAGGGGCACGCCTTCGCTGGCATCGGCCGGGTCGGCGGAGAAGCGCAGTTGGGAGTTGGCGATACGCCCTTCGGTATAGACGATCAGGCCCTTGGTCAGGAAGTGATCGGTAACCTCGACCGCGGCCTGCAGCACGCCGCCGGGGTTGTTGCGCAGGTCGAGAACCAGGCCGTGCAGCTTGCCGCCGTTCTTGCTGCGCAACTTGGCCAGCGCCTTGCCGACTTCCTCGCCGGTGTTGACCTGGAACTGGGTGATCCGCAGGTAGCCGTAGTTGTTTTCCAGCAGTTGGCTCTTGACGCTTCTGACCTTGATCACCGCGCGGGTCAGGACCACGTCGAAAGGCTTGCCGCCTTCGCGCACCAGGCTCAATTCGATTTTGCTGCCGGCCTTGCCGCGCATCTTGTCCACGGCCTCGATCATCGACAGGCCCTTGGTCGGCTGGCCGTCGATCTTGACGATCAGGTCGCCGGGCTGGATGCCCGCGGCCGATGCCGGGGTGTCGTCGATCGGGGTGATGACCTTGATGAAGCCGTCCTCGGTGCCGACCTCGATGCCCAGGCCGCCGAATTCACCGCTGGTGCTTTCCTGCAGGTCGCGGAAGTCTTCGGGCTCGAGATAGGCGGAATGCGGGTCGAGGTTGCTGAGCATGCCCTTGATCGCGTTTTCCAGCAGGGTCTTGTCGCTGATCGGCTCGACATAGGCGGCCTTGATACGGTCCATCACCTCGGCGAAGGTGCGCAGCTCGTCGAGCGGCAAGGGCGCCTGTGGTGTTGCACTGGCGGCGGTTTCTGCCTGCGTCAGCGCGCTGCCGCCGAGCAGGGCGATAGTCAGGGCCAGAGAGGTGAGGCGAGACAAATACGGCATACGAACGAGCTCCTAACCGAAAAGGTATGTGTGCCGCCTATCCTTGCGTGCGGCACCATTGCGCCGGGTCGCTGGGGCGGCCCTGCTGACGAATCGCAAAATATAACGCCGGCATTTCCTGCCCGCCGCTGGTACCGACTGTGGCAATCGCCTCGCCTGCGGTGACCAGTTCGCCGGCATTTTTCAGCAGGCTCTGATTGTGCCCGTAAAGGCTCAGGTAGCCGTTGCCATGGTCGAGAATGACCAGCAGCCCGGCACCACGCAACCAGTCGGCAAACACCACGCGGCCGGCATGCACGGCGTGCACCTGGCTACCGGCAGAGGCGCCGATCAGTACGCCGTCCCACTTGGTACGAGCGTCGCCGCCACGCGGGGTTCCGTAAGCTGCCAGCAAACGGCCATCGACCGGCCAGGGCAGCTTGCCGCGGGCTTTGGCGAACGGGCCGCCGACACTGGCTCCGGCGCTGACCAGTGGGCCATTGTTGGCCGGGCTGCCAGAGGCTTTGGGTTTGGCTTGTTCGCGGGCCGCGAGCAACGCGCGCTGACGTGCCTGTTCGGCTTCGCGGGCCTGACGCGCGAGGGTTTCCTCGATGGTTTTCAGCACCCGGCTCAGCTGCACTTGATCCTGTTGGCGGGCTTTGAGCTTTTTATCGCGGGCGGAATATTCGTTGTTGAGCTTGGCCAGGGCCAGTTGCCGCTCTTTGCGCACCTGGGCCAATTGCGCATGGCGTTCGTCGAGCTGACCTTTCTGCTGTTGCAGCTGATCTTGCTGGGCGGTGATTTCCTCTTCGACATTGCTCAGTTGGCGCAGCGTTTCGTTGAAGGCGTCGAGTTGCGCCATGCGGGCTTCGCTGAGGTAGTCGTAGTAGGTTAGGGTGCGCGAGAATTTTTCCGGGTTTTGTTGGTTCAGCAGCAGTTTCAGGTATTCCTGGCGGCCGCTCTGATAGGCGGCGCGGGCCTGGATGCCGATCAGCCGCTGCTGCTCAAGGCGCGCGCCCTGGAGTTTTTTTTTCTCCTGATTGAGGCGCTGGATTTCCTCTTCGCTCTGCTTGAGCTCCTGCTGCAGGTCCTTGACCTGGTTTTCCAGCTGGCCCAGCTCGCTTTCGGTGGTTTTCAGCTCTTTCTGTACGCCGGATTTCTCCAGCTGCAGTTTATCCAGCAGCTTCTTCAGCTCGGCGACGTCGGCACGCGCGGCTTCCAGCTGTTGTTGGGCATCGGCCTTTTCGTCGGCAAAGGCCGGCGCGAGCAGGCAGGTCAGGCAGATAAGGACGAGGGCGCGAAACATGGGGCGGGCGACACCTGGGACAAGGACGGCTCTAGTATGCCTAAAAAACCAGCAGCAAGCTGCAAGTCGTAAGCGCCGGAAAGTGCGCTGTGCCACAGGCCGAAGTAGCGGGATCGCCGCGCACGCTGGAGCGTGGGAACGATCAACGCCGCGACTTCGTAGAGTGGATGACGCTTCACCCATCCACCAGCTGTGATGGTGGAAGATAAAAGCGTCTTCCACCCTACCCAGCATCCGTAGCCCGGATGCAATCCGGGGAAACTCCGCTCCAATCGCCCCAGGAGTGCATCCCGGCTATTCGCTGGGGAGTGGCAACAATATTGTCGCCTTCAGTCCAGTTCGACGATGCTGGTGCCGGTCATTTCCGCCGGCACCGGCAGGCCCATCAGGGTCAGCAGGGTCGGCGCCACATCGGCCAGCACGCCGCCTTCGCGGATGTGCGCCGGGCGCTTGCCGACGTAGATGAACGGCACCGGCTCGCAGGTATGCGCGGTGTGCGCCTGGCCAGTGCTTTCGTCGGCCATTTGTTCGACGTTGCCGTGGTCGGCGGTGATCAGGGCTTCGCCGCCGACCTTGTCGAGGGCTTCGACGATACGGCCGACGCAGCTGTCCAGGCACTCCACGGCCTTCACCGCAGCGCTGAACACGCCGGTATGACCGACCATGTCGCCGTTGGCGTAGTTGACCACGATCACGTCGTAACGCTGTTGCTCGATGGCTTCGACAATCTTGTCGGTGACTTGCGGCGCGCTCATTTCCGGCTGCAGGTCGTAGGTGGCGACGTTCGGCGAGGGGATCAGGATGCGTTCTTCGCCGGGGAAGGGTTCTTCGCGGCCACCGGAGAAGAAGAAGGTGACGTGGGCGTACTTCTCGGTTTCGGCGATGCGCAGTTGGGTCTTGCCGTTGTTCGCCAAATATTCGCCAAGCACATTGGTCAGGCTGGCGGGGGCGAAGGCGCAGGGCGCCGGAATGCTCGCGGCGTACTGGGTCAGGGTAACGAAGCCGGCCAGTTGCGGTACCCGGGCGCGGGGGAATTCCTTGAAGTCGGCCTCGACGAAGCAGCGGCTCAGTTCGCGGGCGCGGTCGGCGCGGAAGTTCATGAACACCACGGCGTCGCCGTCTTCGACTTTCACCGGCTCGCCGAGGGTGGTGGCCTTGACGAATTCGTCGTTCTCGCCGCGCGCATAGGCCGCGGCCAGACCGGCGCTGGCATCGGCGGCGTTGAATTCGCCCTGGCCGTCGACGATCAGCTGGTAGGCCTGCTCGACCCGGTCCCAGCGGTTGTCGCGGTCCATCGCGAAGTAGCGGCCGATCAGGCTGGCGATCCGCCCTTTGCCGAGCTTGGCGAAGGTCGCATCGAGGGTTTCGATAAAGCTTTGCGCGCTTCGCGGCGGGGTGTCGCGGCCATCGAGAAAGGCATGCAGGTAGATTTTCTCGGCGCCGCGCTGCGCCGCCAGTTCGGCCATGGCCGCCAGGTGATCCTGATGGCTGTGCACGCCGCCGTCGGACAGCAGGCCGAGGATGTGCACGGCCTTGCCGGCACCCACCGCCTGGTCCACCGCGCCGGTGATCACCGGGTTTTCGAAGAACTCGCCGTCGCGGATCGCCTTGGTCACCCGGGTGAAGTCCTGATACACCACGCGGCCGGCACCGAGGTTCATATGGCCGACCTCGGAGTTGCCCATCTGCCCGTCCGGCAGGCCGACGTCCATGCCGCTGCCGGAAATCAGGCCGTGCGGTAGGGTGGCGCGCAAACGGTCGTAGACCGGCGTGTTGGCCGCCATGATGGCGTTGGATTCCGGGTTTTCGCTGTGGCCGAAGCCGTCGAGGATGATCAGAACCAGGGGTTTTGGCGTGGCGCTCATAAAGCTGACTCGCTCTGTATGGGGCGAAAAGACAGGGTGGCGAAAAGGCAGGCATTTTAAGGCCAAGCGAGCAGCGGCGTCACGGCCGGCCGGCGTTGGCGGCGAAATCACCTTGGCTCCTATCTGTCCGTGTCGCGCGGAAAAGATTCCCTGGCCGCGGACTTTCAGGCTATGCCGGTCATCTGATGCATGCGGCTAGGTAGGTGGGAGCCAGCTTGCTGGCGATGCTGTGTTCGGATCGCCAGCAAGCTGGCTCCTACAGATGGGGGCGGCGAAAGTCGCGCCGGGCATGACGGCGCGGAGTTTTTTATCCAGACGCTCTACTCTGCGTTGCCTGCGGGCGCTTTCATCAGATGCGCGGCGAGGGTGCGCAACGAACCGAGTTGACGGCAGATCAGCGCCAACTGGGTTTGTACCAGGCGCTGGGCATCGTCGAGGTCGTCGGGCAGTTGTTCGAGTCGCTGGGCCAGTTGTTCTTCGGCATCGCTCTGCACCGCTACGGGGCGCTCGGCGAGCAGGTCGGCGGCGATCTCATCGAGGCTTTGGGCAAGGCGTTCGGCGGCATCCAGCAAAGGAGGCTGGCTCTCGCCCAGGAGCACCTCGCCGCGGTGCGCGCCAAGTCCGGACAGGTAGCTGAGCAAGGTGTGCGAGAGCACCAGAAAGCGCAGACCGAGGTCCGCCTGCTTACGAAAATGTCCCGGCTCCATCAGCATGTTGCTCAAGGTGGTGGACAGGCTGGCGTCGGCGTTATGCGCATTGCGCCGCGCCAGGCGGTAGGCCAGGTCGTCGCGTTTGCCGCTGGCGTATTGCTGGATGATCTGCCGCAGGTAGCTGCTGTTGCAGCTCAGGGTAGTGGCCAACATGTGATTGAGGCGTCGGCCTTGCCAGTCCGGCAGGATCAGGAACACCGCCAGGCCGGCGATCAGGCTGCCCAGCAGGGTATCGACCAGGCGCGGCAGGAACAGCCCGTAGCCGTCGCCGATCTGGTTGAAGCAGAACAGCACCAGCAAGGTCATCGCCGCCGTGGCCAGGGTGTAGCGGCTGCTGCGGGTAATGAAGAAGATCACCCCCGCGGTCACGGCGAAGAAGGCTTGCACCAGGGGGGCGGGGAATAGATCGAACAGCGCCCAGGCGAGTGCCAGGCCGAGAACGGTGCCGACGACGCGTTGCACCATCTTGTGTCGCGTGGCGCCGTAATTTGGCTGGCAGACGAAGATCGTGGTCAGCAGAATCCAGTAGCCCTGGGCTGGATGCACCCAGTGCAGCAGGCCGTAACCCGCCGCCAGGGCGATGGACAGGCGCAGGGCGTGGCGGAACAGCAGCGAGGTCGGCGTCAGTTGCAGGCGTAGCCGTTCCCAGGCGTCCTTCAGCGAATGCGGGGCGCGATCCAGCAGGCTGCTGTCCAGTTGCTCGACCAGCGCATCGGGGTTGCTCGCCTGGCCCAGCAGCCGGTCGAGGGCGTCGAGGTTGCCGGCCAGGGCGTTGAGCGAGCGCAGCAGGTAGCGCCAGGCCGGATTGCTTTGCACGCGCAGGTGATCCAGCGACTTGTGCAGGTCGTCCAGCGCCTGCTGGCAGAGCTCGCCATGGGTGAACGGCTGCCGCAACTCGATCGCCCGGGCCAGGCGCTGGCAGCCGTCGCCTTGCAGGCGCAACAGGCGTTGGCAGCGGAACAGTACGTCGCTGTGAAAGAACGCCTGGGCCAGATCGTTGTAGGGATAGTGCGAGGAGCTGGCGCGTTCGTGGATGTCCTGGGCGAGGAAGTACAGCTTCAGGTAACGGCTGACGTGTGGCCCCGGTCGGCCGTTATCGACGCGGTGCATGATGATTTCCTTGGTCGCGTTCAGTGCCGCCACCACCCGGCCGTTCTGCTGGGCCAGGGCCAGCCGCCGTTTCGCCACATCGAGATCGCGCAGCGGCTCGAACAGCGCGGCCTTGAGCTTGAGATAGTGGCCCAGTTCGCGGAATACCCTGGCCAGGCTATGTTGCAACGGCTGGTTGGCGAACAGCGCCTGCCAGATCACCGACAACAGGCCATACCAGGCGGCGCCGGCGACCAATAGCAGCGGTTGCAGGCTGAACCCGGCGCTGCCGCCGCGCTGTTCCACGCCGATCATGCTGTAGATCGCCAGAATCAAGGTGGCCCAACCGAGCGTGGCATAGCGCTCGCCGAGGGCGCCGAGCATGGTCAGGGCGAAACTCGACAGTGCCAGGGCGCTGACGAACAACCAGGGGTAGGGGAACAGCATTTCGACCGTATAGGCCGCGGCGCTGAAGCACAGCAGGGTCACCAGCAACGCGCCGAGACGGCCCTGCCAGCTGTCGTCGGTTTCCGCCAGGGCGCTGGCGATCACCCCGAGAAACAGCGGAATCAGCGCCAGCATCCAGCCCTGCGACCAGCACAGCGCCAGGCTCCCGCTGAGGGCGATGAACACCCGCAGGCTGTAGCTGAACTTATCCATGGCCCAGAGGCGGCGCAGGGAGTGGCTGAGCGAAGAGGTGGGCATCCGTACGACCTTTTGCGGTGACAGTGAGCAGACTAACGGAATACTGGGACGTTCAGCAGCTGCCTGCGGACACGCTGCTACGGGTTTCACCCAGACGGCACGCAAGCCTGGACAGGCTCTAGCAGGCCGTTGAAAAGCTGCCTGGATTGCCGAGCCTGGCCCAGATGTTTCAACGATCTGTTGGGCACGACTCGCTAGCGCCGTGGACGATCGTTCGGGCATTGTGCTTGCCGGCATTTACCATGCAGGGATTGCGCCGTATCCGCGGTCCTGATCAGTTACCTTGAACTTGCCGCGCCGTGTGTCGCCGCGCTCCAGCTTCACGCAGTCCACTCAGGCGCTTCAATCCGGTTGAGGGTTTCGCCGCTGTGCCGTCTGTTCTTCTTGCTGGCCTTGAGGTCCGCGTCAGCCACCGCGGCAATGCTCGGTCGCCAGTCCGGCGCCATGCAGCTGCGCTATGCAGACCTTGAGCAGTATCGCCAGGGGCAGCTAGCGCACCGCGACAGTGGTTTTCCCCATACCGATCGAGTTATTGCAGGGCATGACCTCGAAGCCTCGAGCGGATTACCCAGCTCGCCCCTGAAAAGCTCTGGGTTTCAGGGGGAATCTCCTGAAAGTGGCCAGCAATACAGGGCGACCCCGGGCGCGCGCGGGTTGAGCGTCTCCTAGACTTTCCAGTGTGCACACAGCCTGTCTGTCTGGAGACCGTTATGCGTATCGGCGTACCCAAGGAAATCAAGAATCACGAATACCGCGTTGGCCTGACCCCGCAGTCGGTGGCCGAGCTGAGCGCCCTCGGCCATGAACTCTGGGTCGAGACCCAGGCCGGTGCCGCCATTGGCTTCAGTGATGCCGATTACCAGGCGGCCGGCGCGCAGATCGCCGCCAATGGCGAAGCGTTGTTCGCGGCGGTGCAGATGATCGTCAAGGTCAAGGAACCGCTGGCCGTCGAGCGCGCCCGCTTGCGCCCCGAACATACCCTGTTCACCTACCTGCACCTGGCGCCGGATCGGCCGCAGACCGAGGAGCTGATGGCCAGCGGCGCCACCTGTATCGCCTATGAAACCGTTACCGACGCCCACGGCCGCCTGCCGTTGCTGGCACCGATGTCCGAAGTGGCCGGGCGCATGTCGATCCAGGCCGGCGCCAGTTGCCTGGAAAAAGCCCATGGCGGCCGCGGTGTGCTGCTCGGCGGCGTACCGGGAGTGGCGCCGGGTAAGGTGGTGATCCTCGGCGGCGGCGTGGTCGGCAGCCAGGCGTTGGCCATGGCGGTCGGTCTCGGTGCCGATGTCACCGTGCTGGACAAGAGCGTGGATGCCCTGCGCCGTCTGGATGCGCACTATGGCAACCGCATCACCACGCTCTACTCGACCCGCGCAGCGGTGCGCGAGCAGGTGCTGGCGGCCGACCTGGTGATCGGCGGCGTGCTGATTCCCGGCGCCGCAGCGCCCAAATTGATCAGCGCCGAGATGGTCCGGCAGATGTTGCCCGGTGCGGTGCTGGTGGATGTGGCAATCGACCAGGGCGGCTGCGCGGAAACCTCGAAAGCCACCACCCACGCCGAGCCCACCTATGTGGTCGACGACGTGGTGCACTACTGCGTCGCCAATATGCCCGGCGCGGTGGCACGTACCTCGACCCTGGCGTTGAACAACGCGACCCTGCCGTTCGTCGTCGCGCTGGCGGAAAAAGGCGTACGCCGCGCGCTGGAGGAAGACGCGCACCTGCGCAACGGCCTCAACGTGGGCAAAGGCGTGATCACCTGTGCCAGCGTGGCCGAGGCCCATGGCCTGGCGCATCAGCCGGCGGCCAGCATAATCGCGCAGCTATAGGCCGGCACCGGCCGCGCCGCAGTCGGCGACTGCGGCGCGGCTATGTCCATTGTCGCGCCGCTGGACTACTCTCATCCCCGACGCTCTGTCATTCCGGGGGTCGCTGGCCATGAAAACCATCCTGTACCGCAGGTCTTTCTGCCTGGCGCTGTGCATCTGTCTATTCGGCGCGTCACCGGCATACGCCCTGACGCTGTACACCGAGGAATATCCACCGCTGAATTTCACCCGCGATGGCAAGCCGACCGGGCTCGGCGTCGAGGTGGTACAGGAGATTCTGCAGCGCACTGGCCAGCGTGCGGATATCCAGGTGGTACCCTGGTCGCGGGGTTATCGCGCGGCGCAGACAGAGGCCGATACCGGTTTGTTCGTCACCATGCGCACTCAGGAGCGCGAGAAGCTGTTCAAGTGGGTCGGCCCGATTATCGTTGCGCTGACCAGCTTCTATGCGCTCGAAGGCTCCGGGCTGAGCATCGCCAGCCTGGAGGATGCGAAGGCCCTCGGCACCATCGCCGTGCCGCGCCAGTGGTACAGCTTTCAAACCCTCAAGGCCCAGGGTATGGACAATGTCTATGGGGTGTTGGGCCCTAGGCAGATGATGACCATGCTGCGCCATAGACGCGTGCCGCTGGTGGTGGCCGACAACATTACGTTGGCCAGCCTGCTCGCCCTCGCCGGCCTGAAACCGGCGGATGTCGAGCCGCTCTACACCTTCATGAGCACCCGCGCCTACATCGCCTTCTCGTTAAACACCGACGATGAGCTCGTCGGGCAATGGCAAACCACCCTCGATCAGATGAAAGCGGATGGGCGCTTCGAGGCCATCTATCACAAGTGGCTGCCCGGTTCGCCGCTGCCGGAATGATGCCGTAGGGCAGAGATGCCGAAGGCTTATCCGCCACCCGGGAGCCTCATGCAGCGCTCTTCAAAGCGGCCAGACCAGCAGTAACAGCGGCACGCTGACCAGCGTCACGAGAATTTCCAGGGGCAGGCCCAGGCGCCAATAATCGCCGAAGCGAAAGCCGCCGGGGGTGAGGATCAGGGTGTTGTTCTGGTGACCGATGGGCGTCAGGAACGAGCAGGAGGCGCCGATTGCCACGGCCATCAGCAGGGTGTCCTGATTGACCCCCAGCTGGCTCGCCGCGCTCAGGGCGATCTGGCACATCACCGCCGCGGTGGCGGCATTGTTCATGAAGTCGGACAGGCTCATGGTCACCACCAGCAGCAGGGTCAACACGATCACCGGGTTGCCCTGGGCGACATGCTCCAGCAGCGCCTGCGCGAGCAGGTCCGCCGCGCCTGTGCTGGACATGGCGTCCGCTACTGGAATCAGCGCGCCGAGCAGGACGATCACCGGCCAGTCGATAGCGTCGTAGACCGAGCGTAGCGGCACCACGCGCAGCAGCATGTAGACCAGCACGCCGAGCGCAAATGCCACGGCGGCCGACAACAGGCCGAACGCTGCCGCCAGAACCGCCAGCACCATAACGCCGAGGGCGACGCCGGCATTGCGCGGGTTGGGAATCGTAATCGCGCGGTCGGCCAGGGGCACGCAGGCCAGGTCCGTGGCGAACTCGGCGATATCGTCCGCCGCACCCTGCAGCAGCAACACGTCGCCGGGCTGAATGCTGGTCGAGCGCAAGCGCTTGAGCGAGCGATGACCCTGACGTGAGATCGCCAGCAGGTTGATCGCATAGCGGCTGCGCACCCGCGCCTCGCTGACGCTGCGGCCGATCAGCTGCGACTCCGGTAGCGCCAGCAGTTCCTGAAGCACGCTGGGTTCGGCTTCGGCATCCTTTCTGGTGCTGGGTTTGCTGTCGCTGTCCGCTGCGTCGTCCGCGACCGCGGGCGCCATGGCCTGCGGCTCGCTATCGCGCTGTTCGCGTTGCGCTTCGCTCAGCGGCGGCAGGTCGGCGGCCAGTTTCAGGCCCAGGTTGGCCAAGACCTCGCCGAGCGATTCCGGCTCCGCTTCGATCAGCAGAATGTCATGGGGCTGCAGCACGCGGCGTGGATTGGGTGCGGAGATACGAAACTTGTTGCGCACCATGCCGATCACCTGGGCGTCGGCCTCATCGAGCAAGGCCTCGACTTCGCGCAGGGTCATGCCGACCACCTTGGCGTCCTTTCTGACCCGCGCTTCGGTGAGGTAGGTGCCGGTGTCGAAGCTGGCGGCATTGCTCACCGTACGTTTGGGCACCAGGCGCCAGCCGATCAGGGCGATAAACACCACGCCGAGCAGCGCCACCGCGACGCCGACCGGGCTGAAATCGAACATGGCGAAGGGGCCGTCGCCGTTCTGCGCGCGAAAGCTCGAGACGATCAGGTTGGGCGGCGTGCCGATCAGGGTGGTCATGCCGCCGAGGATGGTGCCGAAGGCCAGCGGCATCAGCACCCGTCCGGGCGGCATAGCCTGCTTGTCGGCGATTTGCAGCGCTACCGGCATCAGCAGGGCAAGGGCGCCGACGTTGTTCATAAAGGCTGAAAGCAGCGCGCCGAGGCCGGTCAAGGTGGCGATGGCGAGCACCGGGCCGGGCTTTTCCGGCAGCAGGCGGCGCGCCAATGCATTCACCGCGCCGGTGATGCGCAGGCCATGGCTCAGCACCAGCACACAGGCGACGGTAATCACCGCGGGGTGGCCGAAGCCGGCGAAAGCCCGCTCGTCCGGCACCAGCCCGGCCAGCACGCAGGCGAGCAAGGCGCCGAGGGCGACCACGTCATGGCGCCAGCGGCCCCAGATGAACAGCGCTATCGTTGCCGCCAGGATGGCGAAGATCAGGCCTTGGTCTTGGCTCATACGAACAGAGGTTCCTTGCGCACTGGGCCGCAGAAACGCAGATGGCTCTCGCCTGAACTGCGCGGTAGCAGAAGCCTGGGGCCCGCTTGGGGCAATTGCAAATCGTATCGGCCTGCCATGAGGCCGCGACATTATCCGTTCGATCCCTTGTGCGCTTGAGAACTAGCTTGGGTTCGGCGGTCGCTGCCTTGGCCTGCTGGGCCACTCGCCTGGGTTTAGGTCGGCCGGCTAAGCTTGGGCTTCGCCCTTCGAGTGTCTGCGCCATGCCCAGCAAAACCGTTCTGATTCCGCTACCGAATCGCGATTTTGACCCGAGCGAGGTGGCTGTCAGCTGGCAGCTATTGCGCGCCGCCGGGCATCGAGTGCGCTTCGCCACACCGGACGGGCGGGTGGCCGAGGGCGATCCGCTGATGCTCACTGGAGAAGGGCTCGACCCCTGGGGCTGGCTGCCGGGGTTGCGTCGGCTCAAGGTGTTCGGCCTGCTGTTGCGGGCAACACGCAACGCCCGCGAGGCCTATGAGCTTATGCTGGCGGATAGCGAGTTCCGTCAGCCATTGTGCTACGAGCAACTCGCTGTGGCCGAGTTCGATGGCCTGCTGCTGCCCGGTGGGCACTGGGCGCGGGGGATGCGCGGCTATCTGGAGAGCCAGCCGCTGCAGGCGTTCGTCGGCGCCTTTTTCGCCAGCGGCCAACCGGTCGCGGCGATCTGCCACGGCGTATTGCTGGCGGCGCGCAGCCCGGGCGCGCAAGGGCGCTCGGCGCTCTATGGGCGCCAGACCACGGCGTTGACCTGGGCGATGGAGAAAAGCGCCTGGAACCTGACCCGCTACTTCGCCCGCTTCTGGGCGCCGGACTACTACCGTACCTACCTGGAAGCGCCGGGCGAGCCGGCCGGCCATATGAGCGTGCAGGCGGAGGTCAGCCGCGCCCTGGCCAGCCCGGAAGATTTTCTCGACGTGCCGCCAGATGCGCCCGATCACCTGCGCAAGACCAGCGGCCTGCACCGCGACAGCCCGAGCGACAGCCGCCCGGCCTGGGTGGTGCGCGACGGCAACTACATCTCCGCGCGCTGGCCGGGCGATGTGCACAGCTTCGCCCAGGGCTTTATCGAGCTATTGGCTAAGTAGGAGCGGCCTTGGCCGCGATAAGCGATGGAGATCGCGGCCAAGGCCGCTCCTACGCAATTTGCGCTATCGCGGCTGGCTTCGATTCTTTTGTTTGCGGCCCGCTTAAATGTATTGCGCCGCCGCATAGCCCGATGCCCAGGCCCACTGGAAGTTAAAGCCACCGAGGTGGCCGGTGACGTCCAGCACCTCGCCGACAAAGTACAAGCCGGGGCTTTTCAGCGATTCCAGGGTTTTCGACGACACCTCGCGGGTATCCACGCCGCCCAGGGTGACTTCGGCGGTGCGGTAGCCTTCGGTGCCGGCCGGCACCAATTGCCAGTCGGCGAGCTTGTCGGCAATCGCCTTGAGTTCGCCGGGGGTGTACTGCTTCATCGGTTTGGAGGCGAACCAGTTGTCGGCCAGCAGTCCGGCCATCTTCTTGGTGAACAGCTCGGCGAGCAGGGTTTTCAGCTCACTATTGGGGCGCTCGCTTTGCTGCTGGGCAAGCCACTCGGGTAAGTCGATATGCGGCAGCAGATCGATATGCACGGTATCGCCCGGTCGCCAGAACGAAGAAATCTGCAGAATCGCCGGCCCGCTCAGGCCGCGGTGGGTGAACAGGATGTTCTCGCGAAAGCTCTGGCCGTTGCAGCTCACCAGGCAGTCTTCCACCGAGGTGCCGGACAGCTCGCTGCATAGCGCCTTCAACTGCGGATCGGTGATGCTGAACGGCACCAGCCCGGCGCGGGTCGGCAGCAGGTTATGGCCGAACTGCTGGGCCACCTGATAGCCGAAGCCGGTGGCGCCCAGGGTCGGGATCGACAGGCCGCCGGTGGCGATCACCAGCGACTGGCAGCTCAATGCGCCGGCGCTGGTCTGCAGGCCATAGCCGCCTTCGCGCTTGTCGATCTGCGTTACCGAAGTATCCAGGCGCAGCTCGACGCCAGCGTCCGCGCACTCGCTTAGCAGCATCTCGAGGATGTCGCTGGCCTTGTTATCGCAGAACAGCTGGCCGAGTTTTTTCTCGTGGTAGGGCACGCCGTGCTTGCCGACCAGACCAATAAAGTCCCACTGGGTGTAGCGCGCCAGGGCGGATTTACAGAAGTGCGGGTTCTCGGAAAGAAAATTGCCCGGCTCGCAATACATATTGGTGAAGTTGCAACGCCCGCCGCCGGACATCAGGATCTTCTTGCCGGCCTTGTTGGCATGGTCCAGCAGCAATACCCGGCGTCCGCGTGCGGCGGCGGTCAGGGCGCACATCAGGCCTGCCGCGCCGGCCCCAATGATGATGACGTCTGTCGCGGACACCGCGGGCTCCTCACACTGAATGGAAACACCCGGATCTGCTCCGGATTGGCGCGCATCTTACCCGAAAGAGCGCCCGGGATTGGCGTTGTGGGCGCGCGAAACAGCACCTAAGCTGAAGGCTAGTTGCCAACTGTTTTGGGGTCGAAGTATGTGGCGTGTTGGTGGTGTGCTGCTGTTATGGGCCGCAGGCGGCATCGCTGCTGTCGCTGAGCCGCTGCGTCTGGCGGCTAACGCCTGGCCACCATATACCGACCAGCAGTTACCCAATGGCGGCCTGGCCAGCGACTTGGTGCGCAGCGCCTTTGAGCGCGCGGGCTATAACACGGTGCAGAGCGAGTTGCCTTGGGCTCGTGTGCTAAGGGGCTTGCGCACCGGGCGCTATGACGTGGCGGTCAGCGCCTGGTACAGCGAAGAACGCAGCGAATTCGCTGACTTTTCTCAACCCTATCTGATCAACCATGTGCGCCTGGTGCAGCGGCGCGGGCGGAGCATTCGCTTCGAGCAGTTGGCCGATCTCTACCCGTATCGGATTGCCGTAGCGCGCGGCTATGCCTATTCGCCGGAGTTCGACAACGATAGCCGCTTGAGCAAGGTCGTGGTGCTGGACTTTGCGGCGGGAGCGCGGATGGTTCAGATCCAGCGGCTGGACTTGGCCGTGGAGGACGAACTGGTGGCACGCTACCTGTTCAAGGGCGAACTGGCGAGCATCAGCGGCGATCTGGAGTTTCTGCCCCAGCCGATAAGCGAGAGCGGCCTGCATATTCTGGTCAGCCACCAGCACCCCGAGCATCGGCAGATCGTCGAAGCCTTCGACCAGGCGATCGCGGCGATGCGCAGCGATGGCAGTTATGCGCGGATCTTCCAGGAGCATGGCTACCCCGTGCAGCAGTGAGGCCGCCCGGGGTGGTCTGCGCTCGGCCTGCTAATGGGTCACAGGATAAGTGTCGAGGCCATGGGGCGCGGCGGCGAACGCGGGCAGCCGTTCGGCCGCCTCGGAAAACCGCCGCAGCGTCGGAAAGCGCGCGCCATCCAGTAGTTCGGGCAGCATCGTTTGGCTGAAACGCCAGGCCACGGCAGCGGTGATGCCGGCCTGATCGATGCTGTCGACGGCCCGCGGTCTGCGTAGCAGCTCGGCTTCGAGTGCGTCAAACGCGGCCAGCAACTGCCCGCTGACCCGCGTCAGCCAGGGCTCATGCTGCTTTTCCACAGGGCGCAACTCGCGTTCGTAGATGATCTGTACGCTCTTCTCGCACGCCGCCAGGCCCAGGCCGATCACCCGCAGGGCCTGCTGGCGCTCGGCGCTGCCAGTCGGCATCAGGCTTTGCTCCGGGGCGGCGAGGTATTCGGCGAGTTCGAGAATCAGCGTGGAATCCATCAGCACAGTGCCGTCGTCGCAGACCAGCGTGGGCGCCTTGACCAACGGATTGATCTGTTGAAATTGCGCGAAGTCGCGGAAGACCGAAAGCGCGCGGTGTTCGAACGGCAAACCGAGCAATTGCAGGGACACCGCCACGCGGCGGACATAGGGCGAATCAAGCATGCCGATCAGTTGCATAGAGAGCTCCATTGAGGCAACTAATTAGAGGGGGCGCCGCCGGGCAAAACGCCTTGGCGTTTCGCGGCACGCACGGTGTTCTTTGAGGTCCGGCGAAAAAGCGGCAGAACCGCCCAGGGCTTTGGCTGTCTATGAAGGTGTTGAGCGCATCGCCATAGCGAACAGCTTTTCCTGTGGTCAGTCGACCGGGAGTGACACCTATGAACCTTGCATTGACTCCGCTGATATCCCTTATCGCCGGCATCCTGATATTGGCCATGCCGCGGCTGTTGAACTATATCGTCGCCATCTACCTGATTGTTATCGGTCTGGTGGGAATCTTCGGCGGCGGTTTGAATATGCGGTTATAGCCCGGGTAACGACTCAGGTGCTGATTGCCGTAGTAAAGACGAGCCTGTTGCCGAATGGATCGATAACGCTCATGCCCCGCGTGCCCCATGGCATTTCCTGGATTTGCGGGATCGCGTGCTTGTACTGCTTGGCCGCCAAAGCCGCCTGAATTCATTCAGCCCGGTAGTGCGCATCATGCCGTGAAACCGCGCCCCGCGGATATTCGGGGCGCAATCGCTCCTCGCCAGTTGCAGCGTTATGGCCTCGCCGCTGGTGACTGTACGGGCTTGTGTTTGCGTAACGCCGCATAGGAGCCTCCCAACACCAGGCCGAACAGCGCATGGGCCAGCAGCGTCACCCAGTTTTGCGCCTGGGTGAACCAGGGGAAGACGATTGGGGCGATCAGATAGAAGTTGATGAAATAGATCACCAGGCCAGCCGCGAGTCCAATCAGGATGGCCGAGGTACCGCTCAATCGATGGACGATCCAGCCGACGATCAGGCCGATAGCAGCCGATAGCACGAAGTGGACCGCCATTGCCGCCAGCATCACGACCGCATCGAAGCCGGCCGCTGGCGTCAGTACATCCCTGCCAAGCAAGATGGCGGCGATCATGCGTAGCGGGCCCCAGGGGCTTTGCTGCAGAAACAGCATCACCAGCAGCATTTGCGCGATCATGAAAACCACACCGGCAATGATGCCGGCCCAAACGCTGGCGCTCCAGTCGGTTTTGTCCTGTTGGTACGATTGTGAAAATCGTTCCGAAGTCATTGTGCGTGCCATAACGTCCTCCTGTCAGGTTGACTGCTATTTGCAAGCAATGGTGTCGAGACACCGCGCTCAATGGTTTTTGAAGGCGGCAGGTACGCTGAAGTTTCGACAATAATTTGTCGGGGAAGGGCGCGCCGTTGCGTCTGGCTCGGGCCTTTCGGCTAACCAGCTGGTGGCGAATCGGGGGGTGCCCGGCGCTGGCCCCGGGCTACTGCCAGACGGTGCGGCCACGCCCCTGGGTCTTGGCCTGATACAGGCGCAGGTCGGCCTGGTGCAGCAGGCTTTCCAGGTCTTCAGGGGGACCATGGTAGATGCCGGCGCTGAAGGACAACGGCGGCGCATTCTCGGCATATTTCAAGGTCGCGCATTCCAGGCGTAACTGATCCAGCGCCTGGCCCAGTGTTGCGGCGTCCTGGCGGCTGACCATGGCAAATTCCTCGCCGCCCAGGCGGCCAATCAGCGCCTTGGGGAAGCTTGCCGAAAAAGCCTTGGCGAAGGCGATCAGCGCGGCATCGCCGGCGGCGTGACTGTGCTCGTCGTTGATTCGCTTGAAGAAATCCAGATCGAGCATCGCCACGCTGAGGTCCCCGCCGCTGCGTTGCGCCTGTTCGAACAACTGCTGGCCGTGCTCGTGGAACGCACGGCGATTGCGCAGGCCGGTGAGGGCGTCGAACTGCGCGGCCTGCTTCAGCGCGCGCATCAGATCGCGGCGCTCCAGAGTCGACATCACCCGGCAGTTGAGTTCTTCCGGGCAGAAGGGCTTGCGCAGGAAATCGTCGGCGCCGTGCTTGATGAATTTGGCGCTGAGCGAGCCTTTGGCATCGGCGGACAGGCCGATGATGATCAGCTCGTTGCGCTTCATCTGCTGGCGCAGCAGCTTGACCAGATCGAAGCCGCTGAGGCCCGGCATGCTGTGGTCGACCACGAACAGGTCGATGTCCGGCTGCTCCTTGAGCAGGCGCAGGGCTTCATCGCCGTCGCTGGCTTCGATGATCTGGTAGCGGTGCGGGGTGAGGATATGGCGGATGTAATGGCGGGTGGCTTCGGAGTCTTCGGCCACCAGGATCTTCACCTGGCTGTTGCTCTCCAGGCGATGGATCAGGCGGAAGGCGTATTCGTAGGAGTGCTGGTTGTCCTTCAGCACATAGTCGACCACGCCCTTGAGCAGCAACTCGTCGCGGCGCTGCTCGTTGTAGGAGCCGCTGAGGACGATGCACGGCAATTGGTATTGCATCACCAGATCGACGCTCTCGCCGTTCGGTGCATCGGGCAGGTGTAGGTCGACAATGGCGGCGAAGAACAGCTCGGCCGAGGTTTCCAGCATCACCTCGGCTTCCGCCAGGGACGCGCAGAACACCGGCTGCAGGGTGGTTTCCTGGCGGAACAGGTGCTCGAGAATTTTCAGCACCATGGGACTGTCTTCGATAACCAGAATATTGCGCACTTGAGGTTCCTCTGCCTCGGGCGGCCTCCTGGCTGCCAGTCTGCTTATTGCCATCCTCGACCTGTTAAAACACTACAACAACTATAGGGCACGTACGCGTAGCGAGCGGCCCTTGATCTTGCCTTCGGTCAAACGCTTGAGCGCGACCTTGGCCAGGCTGCGCTCCACCGCGACGAACGCCTGGAAATCGAAAATGGCGATCTTGCCGACCTTGTCGCCGGGAATCCCGGCATCGCCGGTCAGGGCGCCAAGGATATCGCCGGGACGCAGCTTGTCTTTGCGCCCGGCGCCGATGCACAGGGTGATCATCGGCGGCTGTAGCGGCTCGCCGGCCTTGGCCTTGAGGCTATTCAGCGGGTGCCAGTTCAGCGGGCTTTTTTGCAGCGCCTCGATGGCCTGGGCGCGGTGCCCTTCGGCCGGCGCGACCAGGCTCATCGCCAGACCTTTTTCGCCGGCGCGGCCGGTGCGGCCGACGCGGTGGATATGGATTTCCGAATCGCGCGCCAGCTCGACGTTGATCACCATGTCCAGGCCATCGATATCCAGGCCGCGGGCGGCGACATCGGTGGCCACCAGTACCGACAGGCTGCGGTTGGCGAACATTGCCAGGACCTGGTCGCGGTCGCGCTGTTCCAAGTCGCCATTCAGCGATGCGGCGGAGATGCCGTTGGCGGCGAGGTGATCGACCAGCTCCTGGCACTGCTGCTTGGTAAAGCAGAACGCCACGCAGGATTGCGGGCGGAAGCTGGCGAGCAGCTTGACCACCGCGTCCATGCGCTCTTCGGGGGCGATTTCGTAGAAACGCTGTTCGATCTGCGTATCGTCGTGCAGCGCCTCGGCCTTGACCTGCTGCGGGTCGCGCATAAAGGCCGCGGAAAGCTGCTTGATGCTCGCCGGGTAGGTGGCTGAGAACAGCAGGGTCTGGCGCTTGCTCGGGGTCTGGCCAATGATCTCGGCGATGCTGTCGTAGAAGCCCATGTCGAGCATGCGATCGGCTTCGTCGAGCACCAGGGTATTGAGCCCGTCGAGCTTCAGCGTGCCCTTGGCCAGGTGTTGCTGGATGCGCCCCGGTGTGCCGACGATAATCTGCGCGCCATGCTCCAGGGAGCCGATCTGCGGACCGAAAGGCACGCCGCCGCACAGCGTCAGCACCTTGATATTGTCGGCACCGCGGGCCAGGCGGCGGATTTCCTTGGCCACCTGGTCGGCCAACTCGCGGGTCGGACACAGCACCAGCGCCTGGCAGCCGAAATAACGCGGGTTCAGCGGGTTGAGCAGGCCGACACCGAAGGCCGCGGTCTTGCCGCTGCCGGTCTTGGCCTGGGCGATCAGGTCCATGCCCTTGAGCATCACCGGCAGGCTCTGCGCCTGGATCGGCGTCATCTCGGTGTAACCGAGGGACTCGAGGTTGGCCAGCATGGCGGCGGAAAGCGGCAGCGAAGCGAAAGCGGTGTTGGTCACGGTACAGGCCTGATAAGCGAAATGGCGCGCAGTGTAGCAGGCGCTCGACGCATACATACGATGATGCGACCGGCGCTCGTAGGGTGGTGTTGAGAACCGTAGCCCGGATGAAATCCGGGGATCGATGTTATGGCCACTACCGCTGCCCCGGATTGCATCCGGGCTACGGGGGCTTCGGTATGTCCGCCTTTTTATCTACCCGATCAACCGCCAAGGCCCTGGGGCCGGCTTTTCCATAACAGATAGCCGCCCCAGGCCAGGCTCAGCAGCATCAGGATGCGGCCGAGATTCAGGCACAGCAGCGCCAGGCCCTGGTCGTACTGCAACAGACCGGTTTCGTTCAGCAGGTATTGCCAGTCGTGGAAGCCATAGGGCGCGGAGTGGCCGAAGTTGCCGCCGATCAGCGGCAGCTGTCCGGCGCGGGCATCGGCCATGTAGGGGGCGATATCGAGGAAGTTCTGCCCGAACCACCACAGGCACAGGCTGGCGCCGAAGGTGTCGCGCTGGCGCAGCAGCGCGAGCAGGGCGATCAGCGGCATCAGCAGTTGGCCGAGGGTGCCGCCGAGCGAGCCGATGAACTGGCCGAAGATGCCGAAAACCACATGCCCGGCTTCGTGAAACGGCAGGTTGACGTTATGCAGGAAGCTCGGGGAATCGCCGAGGCTGGCGATGTCGCGGAGGATAAAGCTGAGGCCCCAGAGCACGAATAGCGCCCAGAGCAGCGCGCGGCCGTACCAGAACGCGCCGGTATCTGGCGGGGTCAGCAAGCGCTGGCGCAGCCTGACTGTCAGCGAGGGAACTGCTTGCGTCTCGGCGGCGGCGTCGCTAAGCGCCGCTTGGCGCTCGACATACTGCGCGTATTTGCTGAACACGATGCCGCAGTGCGGGCAGTCGAGCCGCTGCGTATCGCAGGGTTGATGGCATTTGGGGCAGAGCAACGGCGGGTTCCTTCTAGATTGACGGCCAGTAGCTGGCCATCAGTCTAGAAGCCAGCGCGGCGAGTGTCTGTGACCAGGCCGCGCTTAAGCGATGTCAGCGCTGCGGCGTGCCGCGTACCGGCGCGCCATTGGCCTTGTAGTAGGGCGCGGTGCTGCGCGGCAGTGGCGTGCGACCGCGGATCTGGTCGGCGATTTTCTCCGCCATCATGATGGTCGGCGCATTCAGGTTACCGGTGGTGATCAGCGGCATGATCGAGGCGTCGATCACGCGCAAACCTTGCATGCCGTGCACCCGGCCCTGGTCGTCGACCACCGCCATCTCGTCGAAGCCCATCTTGCAGGAACAGGACGGGTGATAGGCAGTTTCGCCGTGTTCGCGGATAAACGCGTCCAGCTCGGCATCGCTTTGCAGTTCGGCGCCAGGGCTGATTTCGCGGCCGCGGAAGGGTTCCAGCGCCGACTGCGCCATGATCTCGCGGGTGATCCGGATGCCGTCGCGGAACTCGCGCCAGTCCTGCTCGTGGGCCATGTAGTTGAACAGGATGCTCGGGTGCTGGCGCGGGTCTTTCGATTTGACCTGCACGCGCCCGCGGCTCGGTGAGCGCATGGAGCCGACGTGGGCCTGGAAGCCGTGCTCGTTGACCGCATTGCTGCCGTTGTAATTGATCGCCACCGGCAGGAAGTGATACTGGATATTCGGCCATTCGAACTCGGCGCTGGAACGGATAAAACCGCCGGCTTCGAACTGGTTGCTGGCGCCGATGCCCTTGCCGAGAAACAGCCAGTTGGCGCCGATCTGCGGCTGGTTCCACCATTTCAGCGCCGGGTACAGCGACACCGGCTGCTTGCAGGCGTATTGGATGTACACCTCCAGATGGTCCTGCAGGTTCTCGCCGACACCGGGCAGGTCATGCACCACGGGAATATCCAGATCGCGCAACAACGCCGCCGGTCCAACCCCGGAGCGCTGCAGAATCTGCGGGGAGGCGATGGCGCCGGAGCACAGCAGGACTTCGCGGCGGGCCTGCACGGTGGTGGGGGTATTGCTGTCGCCGTGCAGATAACTGACGCCAGTCGCGCGTTTGCCGCTGAACAGGATGCGGTCGGTGAGGGCGTGGGTGACGATGCTCAGGTTCGGGCGGCCCTTGGCTTGATCGAGATAGCCGCGTGCCGTGCTGGAACGCCGCCCTCGCGGGGTGACGGTGCGGTCCATCGGGCCGAAGCCTTCCTGCTGGTAACCGTTCAAATCGTCGGTGCGCGGGTAACCGGCCTGCACGCCGGCCTCGACCATGGCCTGGAACAGCGGGTTATTACCGTTTTTCGGCGTGGTTACGCTGACCGGGCCTTCGCCGCCGTGGTAGGCGTTGGCGCCGATATCGCGGCTCTCGGCCTTGCGAAAGTACGGCAGGCAGTCCAGGTAGCTCCAGTCCTCCAGGCCTTTCTCCTGGGCCCAGCCGTCGTAGTCCATGGCGTTGCCGCGGATATAGCACATGCCGTTGATCAGGGAGGAACCGCCCAAACCCTTGCCGCGCCCGCATTCCATGCGGCGGTTGTTCATGTGCGGTTCGGGTTCGGTCAGGTAGGCCCAGTTGTAGCGGCGGCCCTGCAGGGGGAAGGCCAGGGCGGCGGGCATCTGGGTGCGAAAATCCAGGCGATAGTCCGGGCCGCCGGCTTCCAGCAGCAGCACGCTGATATCCTGGTCCTCGCTCAGACGCGCGGCCAGCACGTTACCCGCAGAGCCGGCGCCGATGATGATGTAGTCGAATTCCTGGGACATAGAAGTTCCTGTAGCCCGGATGCAATCCGGGAAAACGCGGTGACTGTTCCCGGATTACATCCGGGCTACGGACGGCAATTGATCTGTGGGAGGGGCTTTAGCCGCGAAATGTGTCGCGGCTGAAGCGGAACGCCGCCCGGCCCCTCCCTCGTCGGGTGCAAGGGTCAGAACACCGAGGCGAAGGCGCCGAGTTCGACCTGCACGGATTTGATCCGGGTGTAGTGCTCCAGAGTGGTCAGGCCGTTCTCGCGGCCGACCCCGGATTGCTTGTAGCCGCCGACCGGCATCTGCGCCGGCGACTCGCCCCAGGTATTGATCCAGCAGATGCCGGCTTCGAGCAGGTGGATGACCCGGTGCGCACGGGCCAGGTCGCGGGTCACCAGACCGGCGGCCAGGCCGTAGTCGCTGTCGTTGGCGCGGCGGATCACTTCCTCTTCACTGTCGTAGACCAGGATGCTCATCACCGGGCCGAAGATCTCCTCGCGGACGATGGTCATCTTGTCCGTGCAATCGGTGAACACGGTCGGCGCAACATAGGCGCCCTTGGCGTACTCGCCGTCGGTAACCCGCGCACCGCCGACCAGTAGCCGCGCGCCTTCGCTGCGGCCTTTGTCGATATAGCCGAGCACGCTTTTCATATGGGCCGCGCTTACCAGTGGGCCGAAATTGGTGGCCTCGAGCAGCGGGTCGCCAAGGCGGATGCGCTTGACCCGTTCCAGCACCTTGTTTTCGAAGCGCGCCTGCAACATGCGCGGCACGAACACCCGGGTACCGTTGGTGCAGACCTGGCCGGAGCTGTAGAAGTTGGCCATGACCGCGATATCGGCGGCGCGGTCGAGGTCGGCGTCTTCGAAGATGATCAACGGCGACTTGCCGCCCAGCTCCATGGTCACTTCCTTGAGCGACGAACTGGAGGCGCTGGCCATGACTTTCTTGCCGGTGACGGTGCCGCCAGTGAAGGAAATCTTCTCGATGCCGGGGTGCTCGGTCAGCCACTGGCCGACTTCGCGGCCGCTGCCGGTGAGTACGTTGAACACACCATCCGGCAGGCCTGCCTCGGTGTAGATTTCGGCGAGTTTCAAGGTAGTCAGCGAGGTGACTTCGCTCGGCTTGAAAATCATCGCGTTGCCGGCAGCCAGGGCCGGGGCGGATTTCCACAGGGCGATCTGGATCGGGTAGTTCCAGGCGCCGATGCCGGCGACCACGCCGAGCGGCTCGCGGCGGGTGTAGACGAAGCTGCTGTCGCGCAGGGGGATCTGCTCACCCTCTATGGCCGGAACCAGGCCAGCGTAATACTCCAGCACGTCGGCGCCGGTGACGATATCGACATAGCGCGTCTCCGACAGCGGCTTGCCGGTGTCGAGGGTTTCCAGCTCGGCCAGTTCGTCGTTGCGCTCACGCAGGATATCCACGGCTTTGCGCAGAACGCGCGAACGCTGCATCGCGGTCATCGCCGCCCAGACCTTCTGCCCGGCAGTGGCGCTGGCCACCGCGCGCTCGACATCGGCCTGGCTGGCGCGCTGCACCTGGGCGAGCACTTCGCCGGTGGCCGGGTTGATCGATTCGAAGGTGGCGCCGCTGCTGGCGTCTACGTAGCGGCCGTCGATATAGAGTTTTTGTTCGGCGAAACGAGGCATTGCGCAGTCCTCTGGTTCGGTGCGCGGCAGTCGTGATGGTGCTGCCGGGCCCTGTGGAGCAGGGGCGAGAGTGACGGACAGGCTAGAATATTTTTATTGAACGTTCAATCAATAAAAACGACCAGGCCCAAGCCAAACGCGACATGCGACCGCGCTAGAGCGGCTGCCGGGCGAGCATGAATATCGGAGTTGGGATCTAGGAAACGGCACTCTCGCGCTGGCAGCCGGCCAATTGCACATCCAGATAGTCGTAGGCGATCTGCATGGCCTGCTGGGTGTCGAAAGCCTCGCCGGACAGCGCGCCGCGCAGCCATAGGCCGTCGATCAGCGCCGCCAGCCCGCGCGCCGCGGTGCGTGCCTGCTCCAGGGGCAGCAGGCGATGGAATTGCCCGCATAGGTTGGAATACAGGCGCAGGTCGTTGACCCGCTGCAGGCGGCGTAACGAGGGTTGGTGCATGCTGCTGGCCCAGAACGCCAGCCAGGTTTTCATCGCCGGACCATTGACCTGGCTGGCGTCGAAGTTGCCGTCGATGATCGCGCGCAGGTGGGTGCGCGGGCTGTCATCGCCAAGGGCCGCACGGCGCTCGCGCACGGCATTGGCCAGCGCCAGCATCAGGTGGCGCATGGTGGCCTCGAGCAGGCCGTTCTTGTCTTTGAAGTAATGGCTGATGATGCCGTTGGAGACCCCGGCCAGCCTGGCGATATAAGCGATGCTGGCATCGCCCATGCCGACCTGATCGACCGCAGCGAGAGTCGCCGCGATCAATTGCGAGCGGCGAATCGGTTGCATTCCAACCTTGGGCATCGGTGTCTCCGGCGGTACAGGGTGCCGGTAGCATAGGGCGTTTTTTATTGTTCGATCAATTAATAAAAACGCGCCATCTGACGCTTGCCGCTCAATCCAGCGGTTCGTCGTCGCGGATCAGGATATAGCGCCCACCCTCGGCATCCTCGTGGAAGTCGCAGACGAAATACATCACCACTTCGCCCAGCCCCGGCATGCTCGCCACATAGTCGCCGGGTTCGACACTGAAGTACTGCGCCGATCCCGGCTTGGCGTCGCAGGCGATGCGTGCGCTAAAAAACAGCGCCGGATCGCTGTCGGCAAAGAACTCCTCGCGCTCCAGCGCATCCCATTCAACGGGCGCTTCGAAGGGGCCGATAAAGACGATTTTAGCGTCGCCCAGGTCTGCTTCCTCGGCATCCGGATCCTTGGCGTCCGGCCGGTAGACATTGCAGTCCTGAGCCTCGGGGTGAGCCAGAATGGCCAGGTGGTATTCGGGGTTGGCGGTGGGCATGGGGCGCTTCCGTGGTAATGGGGCGGGCGGTTTGGCTGGATGCTGCCTGGGCGCGGCGACTTATTCTAGCGTCGCTGCAGAGCGAAAACTTGGGCTATGTACCAGTTATGTGTTGAGTCGTCCCGAACAGCTATATGGCATGGCGCA